>NZ_CP081496.1:5053786-5685509 GCF_019774615.1 Streptomyces sp. BHT-5-2
AGCGCGACGTCGGGGCCGAGTGTGCGGGCCAGTTCGACGGCGTCCGCGCCGTTCGTCGCCTCGCCGACCACCGTCATGTCGGACTGGCTCTCCACGATGCGGCGCATTCCCCGGCGAACCATCTCCTGGTCGTCGGCGATCAACAAACGAATAGTCACAAGCGGGAATTCTGCCGTATGGCGGGACGGGCCGGGGCGGCTTTCTCCGGGCAGCTCCTGCCCGGCGCCGCCACCGGCCGGATATGACGTACCGTCAGGCCGAGTCGGCCCCTTCCATGGACCGCACCAGGCTGCGGGGCCGCATGTCGGTCCAGTGCTCGGTGATGTGGTCCAGGGCCGACTGGCGGTCGGTCTCCGCGAGGGCCACCGTCCAGCCGGCCGGCACCTCGGCGAAGGCCGGCCAGAGCGAGTGCTGGCCCTCGTCGTTGATCAGCACCAGGAAGCGGCCGTCGGGGTCGTCGAAGGGGTTTGCGCCCATCTGTTCTTGTGTCCTCTCGTGTTCGGGGTGCGAGCGGTGCCGGTGGTGCCGGGCCCTGGCGGCGGCCCGGGGGACGGGGCCGCCGCCAGGAGTTTCAGACCGCCTGCCGGTCGGCGCCGGGGCCCACGGGCCTGAACGGCATCGTCCGCATGCGCTGCGGCGGAACGATCGGTAACGGAGCGGGGGACCGTGCGGGGAGGCTGTCGCCCCCGCTGTGCCGCAGCAGGGCGGTGCCCAGGGGCGTGAGGGCGTGCAGGGCGGTGTTGCGGTTGCGGGAGGTGGTCACCAGCCCGGACCGGCGCAGCACCGCCGCGTGCTTGCTGGCACCGGCCAGCGAGATGCCCAGCCGTTCGGCGAGTTCGCCCGTGGAGCAGCCCTCGGTGAGCGCTTCGAGCGCGGCCGCCCTGGTGTGGCCGACCAGCGCGCCGAGCGCCTGCTCGTCGTGTTCCGGCGTCCCCCAGATGTCACCGCGCGAGGAGACCTTCACGGGGTAGACCAGTACCGGCATGGACTCCTTGCCGACCGCCGGGACGAAGGCGCAGGACTGCTCGGACAGGAAGAACGACGGGCACAGCAGCAGCCCGCGGCCGTCCAGGTGGATGTCGCGGTGCGGCCCGTGCCGCACCTCCAGCACCGGTGCCCGCCAGCGGACCTTCGGGTGCACCGAACTCAGCAGCCGCTCGACGCCGTGCGCGATGGCCACCCTGCCCCAGCCCTCCCGGGCGCCGTCGAGATGGCCGCGGATCAGGCTCCAGTGGGGCAGCACCGCCACCCGGCACAGTTCGGCCAGCATCCGGGTGCCGTTGCGCTCCTCGCCCGGCGCGATCTGGTCAGGATCGGCGCCGAAGGTGAAGGCGTCGGCGAAGGCCTCCGGCAGCTCCTCCAGCGTGCGGAACTGCTGGGACAGCGCCATGAACCGTGCCGCGTCCCTGCCCAGTTCGGCGCGGACGGTGCGCCGCCACTCGTGGAAGGCGACGTCCCCGTTGCGGCCGAAGAGGTAGAGCGCGAAGGCGCTCTCCGCCAACGGCCCCAGGGTCGCCAGCATCCTGGTATGAGCCAGGTCCTCAACTGTGAAGTGGATCCTCAGCACGTGCTCCCCCATTGTCATCTCTGATGTCGTGCGCGCTCGACGAGTAGTCGCTGAGCAGTCGGCCGCCGTGCAGGGTCTCCCCGTAGGCGAACACGTGGCCGTCCCCTACCTCCAAAGGCGCGAGCGTCCGGAAATCATCCCCCAGTCCCTCGAAGAACGTGAGATCGCCCGATCCGGTCCAGATCGGGGAGAACTCCACATCGCTGACCTCGGACGCGACCAGCCGCGGCCGCGGCCCGGCCGCCGAGGGCACCCACTCCGGGAACACCAGGGTGTGGGCCAGGGGGACGTCGTGCAGCACCGGCCGCCGGTCGGTCTGCCGCTCGATGGTGACGGCGGCCTCCACGACCCGCCGTCCGTTGACGGACAGCGCGCCGTCGAACCGGCCGCCGGGCTCCAGCCGGGAGCCGGCCCGGCCGACCGTGACCGGCCGGCTCTGGTGGACCACGCCGAACTGCTTGGGCATGCCCTGCACCCAGCCGCGCATCATCGGCACGGCCTGGTCCACCCAGGCGTACGGCGCCCGGGCCATGGGACGGCCCTCGAACTCGCAGCCGAGCAGGATCAGGAACTCCCCGAACTGGCAGCGCGCGGGATCGGTCAGCTCCGCCCCGTCCGCGGAGCACCACTGCCAGGTGGCGAACACCGCGGCCGCGGCACCCGGGTCGGCGCCCGGCTCCAGCCCCGGCGGCAGGAAGCGCCGTGCCGCGTCCGGGTCGACGCGGTACTCGACCATGACCACCTCGCCGGAGAAGTGCCACGGCGGCGGGGTGAGCATCGCCGACTCGCCGGTCGGCGAGAGCGGCAGGCTGTAGCCGACGGGGCCGCCGTCGCCCGGACCGGCCGCCGTGGGCCGGCCGTTGGTCCCGATGCTGGTCGTCACGATCTCACTCCGATCCGGGGCTCCGGCATGCTGCCGGCCCATGCGGTGGTCAGCCGCTGTGCGGCCTGCTCCAGTACAGCGGGCGGGTTGAAGCTGAAGGCCAGCCGGACGCCGACCTCCTGGGTGGTGCCGAAGCGCGAGCCGGCGGCGATGCCGACGCCGGCCCGGGCCGCGCCGGCGAGCAGCGCGGACTCGTCCGCCCCGGCCCCGAAGCGCAGCCACAGGAAGAACCCGCCCTGCGGCACCCGGAGTTCCACCCGCTCCCCCGCCGTCCGGCGCAGGGCGCCCACCAGGGCGTCCCGCCGGTCCCGCAACCGCGCCCGGAACGACGTCAGATGACGGTCGTAGGCGCCGCCGGCGAGCAGCGTGGCCACGGCGAGGGAGGTGGTGTGGTTCAGGGAGCCGCCGCTGACGAACAGGCCGTGCGCCACCAGCCGTCGGGCCAGCGCCCGGTCGGCGAGCAGCCAGCCCAGGCGGAGGCCCGGGCCGAGGGTCTTGGAGAAGCTGCACAGCCGCACCACACCGCGGTAACCGGCCAAAGAGGCCAGCGACGGCGGCGGGGCGGTGTCGTCGTCCAGCGGCAGTTCCGCGTAGGCGTCGTCCTCCACGATCAGTACGTCGTGCCGGGCGGCCACCTCCAGCAGCCGGCGGCGGCGCTCCGTGGGCATGGTGTGGCCCACCGGGTTGTGGTGGGTGGGGGTGAGGTAGACGAAGGCCGTCCGGGCACCCTCGGCCGCCAGACGGGCCAGGGCCTCGTCCAGCGCCTCGGGCAGCATCCCCGAGCCGTCCATGGCGACCGGGGCCGGCCGCAGCCGGCAGTCCCGGAAGATCCGGCGGCCCAGGTCGTAGCAGAGCTCCTCGGTCAGCACGGTGTCGCCCGGGGCCGCCAGGGCGGTCGCGAGCAGGTACAGGGCCTGGGAGGTGCCGGCGGTCAGCACGACCTGTTCGGGGTCGCAGGGCCGCCCGTCCGCCGCGGCGGCGCGGGCGGCCAGCAGGGCGCGCAGCGGCTCAGCGCCCGGGTTGTGGCCGTAGCCCAGCGCCGCCGCACCGTACTCCGCCAGCGCCTGCGCGTACGCGTCCCGGAGGAGCGGTACCGGCAGCAGCGCGGGCTCGATGTAGCCGGGCCCCAGGTCGAGCACGTCGGCCGGGGCGACCTCCTGCACGACGCCGGGCCGCCACTGCCGGGTGTGCGGCAGCGCGGGCTCCGGGTCGGGCGAGGGTCCGGCCGCGTCGAGTGGCGCCCTCAACGCTGCTGCAGAACGTGGCGCAGCGCGCGCACGGACTGGGTCAGCGGGTCCGTGGACCGGGCCAGGGCGAGCCGCAGGGTGTGGTCGCCCTGGGACGGGTCGTCCCAGTGGAACGCGCGGCACGGCAGGGCGTAGACGTTGTGCGCCCGCAGCCGCTCCCAGACCTCGGTACCCGTCAGGTCGGTGAGGCCGATCCGCTCGACGCTGGCGCGGCTGTCGGGGTCCGGGACGTAGACGCCGGGCAGGCCGGCCAGTTCCTCGCGCACCATGGCGCGGTGGCCCGCGATGAAGCGGTGCAGGTCCTGAAGGCCGCCGGCGGCCGCGTCCTCGGAGAAGCGGCGGACCATGGCGAGGATCAGCGGGGAGACGCCGAGCAGGATGTCGGAGTAGATCTTCTCCACGGGCAGCGCGAGGTTCTCGGAGTGGACCAGCATGCCGACCTTCAGGTCGAGGGTCGGCCAGAGCTTGCCGGTGTCCTCGATGACCACCCAGCGCGCGCCGCTGGCCTGGAGGACCTCGTAGTGGTCGTAGTGGGCGCGGGTGTCGAAGCCGCGGAAGGAGGTGTCCAGCGCGAGGACCACGCCGTGGGCGGCGCACTGCTCGGCGAGCCGGGTGAGCCGCTCCTTGGAGACGACCCGGCCGGTGGGGTTGTTCGGGGTGGTGACGAAGACGCAGCCGACCGAAGCGAGCAGTTCGGTGTCGAGGTCGTCGCCGTGCAGCGGGTCCTCGGCCAGCGGCACCAGCTTCAGGCCGTTGCCGCGCAGCAGGTCGGCGATGTTGTCGAAGGTCGGGTGGACCAGGGCCACCGACCCGGTGGTCTCGGCCAGCGCGCGGGAGAGGATCTCCATGGCGACGGACGAGGAGTAGCAGCTGAGCACCCGGCCGGGGGCCGAGGGGTAGCTGTGCTGGCCGAGCGCGGTGAAGAAGGCGGCGTGCGCCTCACGCTCCAGCTCCTCGACGGGGCGCTTCTCGCCCTCCTCGAAGAGCAGCGGCAGCTCGGCGACGATCTGGCTCTGACCGGCCGTCAGCGACTGCCGGGCGTGGCCGTCGGCGAGGTTGAACTCGCTGTTGATCGCCAGGAATTCGAGTTGTGTGAGATTTCCGGTAGCACCTTCGGAGTTCCCCCGAGCGGCGTTTTCTTGCTGCTTTCCGGACACAGGTGTACCTCGCAGAGACGTGGGTGTTCCCCGGTTGCGGGATGGCGGGGTCCGCTCGGCCGCCGGCGCGGGAGTGCTCCCGGACGGGGCCGTGCGAACGACACGGTGTGATGCGGGCGGTGGCGGCCGCAGGTCGGTGGGCCGCCACCGGTCGGCGGTGGCGCGGCGGCGTCAGTAGATGACGCGGGTGTGCGCGGCGAGCCTCGATCCGCGGGACGCGCGCAGATCGCGCGCGACGTTGAGTCGGCGCAGCCAGCGGTCCGTGCCGTCGAAGCGGGCGCGGAACGGCTTGCGGCCGTGGACGACACGGTAGTTGTCGATGAAGACCATGTCGCCGGGGGTGAGGACGACACCGGACATGGCGTCGTCGATCGCGGCGCCGATGGTGTCCAGCGCCTGCTGCTCGGCCTCGCCCTGGACGCCCTGCATGTAGTGCGGGTCGATCCGCAGGTAGGGGTCGTCGGGGTCGCCGAAGAGCACGGCGACCGGCTCGGGCGTCTCCATGGCGGCGTCGACCCGCTGCCGGCTGCGGGCGCGCAGGGCGGCCTCGCGCGGGCTCTCGTCCGCCGGTGCCTGCCCGGAGATGCGGTGTGCGTCGTCGGGCAGGATGTGGAAGCGCTCCTGCGCGAGGATCTCGCGGGTCGCGGCGTCCAGCCGGACGTCGGCGATGTCGCAGGCGGTGGTCTCGACGCCGTCCGGATTGCGCAGACACATCAGGCCGAGGTAGTCGGTGCGCAGCGGGTGGAAGGCGTCCTCGGTGTGCCAGGTGAGGGTCTCCTCGCTGCCCCAGCCGATCTGCTCGTGCTCGAAGCCGCGGACGGGGTAGATGTCGTGCATGATCAGGCCGTCCTGCTGGGTGGCCCAACCGATGGGGTCGCCGAGCAGGTTGGCTATCAGGTAGAACGCGATGTCCTGACGGAGGGACGAGGACGGCCCCGGCTTGTGCCGGCGCTCGGCCGGCGTCGGCCCCAGCGCGGCGTCGTCCACGGACAGCCCGCGCACGACCAGGAGGCCGGACTTCTCGGTGCTGCGGTACTCGTGCAGCGCCTGACGCACCCGACGCGGTAATTCGTCGGCGAAGAGCCGGCTCTCGGCCTGGAAGTCCGTGGACTCCACGGTGTCGTGGCGCCGGCTGAGTTCGTCGACCACGGTGTCGATCGCGGCGACGTCGTCATCCTGCAGATGGTGCGTCAGCACGTACTCGTCCCTTCAGATAGGGCACCGGAATGGGCCGTTCCGGCACCGAACGGCCGGTCATTCGAATCTTTGACGCTTTCGAGTGGTTGTTCCACGTTATTTACTCGCCAGCTAAATTGCCCCGTCCTTCACAGGGATCTCACTGGTCACACCAGCCACAGGAGTCGCCTTGGCCCGGGACCAGCGGCGCATCACCGGCTTCTCCACGCCGTTGTGCAGCAGCCAGGCGAGCAGCAGGGACACCGCGAAGCCGGCGGCGATCACGACGATGCCCAGAGGCGTGCTCCAGGTGCGGCCCACCAGCTCGCCGTCCTGCTCGGTGTGGCCGAGCAGCAGATGGCCGTACTTGAGCACCAGGTTGTGCAGCAGGTAGAAGGCGAAGGAGAGGTCGCCGAGCCACACCATGAGCCGGCTGCCCAGGAAGGTGCCGCGGCCCCCGGCGTCCCGCGCCGCCAACGCGGCGGTCAGCAGCGCCACCGGCACCACCGTCATCGCACTCAGCCGGAACAGGTACGGCACGTGCTGGGCGATCACGTACGCGAGCACCAGCAGCAGCGCGGCGGCCGTCGCCGGCAGGCGTATCCACTTGCCGGTGAGCACGATCCGCGCCATCAGCATGCCGAGCACGCACTCCAGCATCCGGAAGAGCGGGAAGAAGTAGGTGAACCAGTACTGGGTGACCGAGACCCCGCCGAGCGGCATCTTCGGGGTGTCCGGCAGCGCGGTGAACGCGATCGTCGGGACCAGGGCCACGCAGAGGACCGCGCCGGCCGCCCAGAACCACAGCCGATTCGGCTTGATCTTGTTCACCAGCACCAGCAGCACCGGGAAGAGCGCGTAGAACACCACGTCCACCGCCAGCGACCAGCTCACGCTGTTGCCGGTGTCGGTGAAGGCCGGGTCGTTCACCCAGGACTGCACCAGCAGGACCTGGGTGATCGACGGCAGCACCTGGACGCTCAGTCCGACCGAGAGGATCAGCACCAGGGCGAGCACATAGGCCGTCAGGTGGTTGGGGAAGACGCGGAAGAAGCGCCGGCGCCAGAACTTCCGCGCGGTGTCCGTGGGTCGGTACGACCACGTGATCACGAAGCCGCTCAGCACGAAGAAGAACGACACCGAGGTGTAGCCGATGGTCCCCATGCCGTCGAGGAAGCCCCAGCTCAGCTTGGCGTCGCTGAAGACCCCCTCGAAGGCGGCATGGGTGAGGAAGACCGGCAGGGTGGCCAGGAAGCGCAGACCCGTCAGGGACCTGAGATTCACCCTGGGCGGCGCCGGCCGCGGTCTCGGCTGCTTACTTGGCTGGGTACTTGGCTGGGCACTCGTCTGCATGCGGACCTCCGCCGGACGGGCGACGGGCGGTGCGGACGGCGCAGGTCCGCGGCGGCCGCACCACCGTCTGCTGTTGGATGACCCGGGTGCGGTCGCCGGCACCGGATCTCCACGGCGCACGCGGACTTCTGGCAACGGTTGCCTCGCTCCCCCGTTGAGCCGGAGTTTGGCCGAGATCGTTCGCTCGCTCCACATCTTTCACTTGGCGGCTAAGTTGCCGTGCTCCGGGCCGGGTCGGGGCCGGCCGGGGTGCGGCCGCGGGTGCGCTCGGCTACGTCGCCGGGGCCCCGGCGGGACGCGGTGGCGCGGCGGGACGCCGGGGGCGGGACCAGCGGCGCATCGCCGGCTTCTCGACGCCGTTGTGCAGCAGCCAGGCCAGCGCCATCGACAGCACGAACGCCCCGGCGACCACCGCGATGCCGGCCGGGGTGTCCCAGGTGCGCGGCACCACCTCGCCCCGGTCGTTCCGCGCGCTGACCAGGGTGTGCCCGTAGGCCAGGACGGGCTGGTGCACGAGGTAGAAGGCGAAGGAGAGTTCACCGAGCCACACCATCCGCCGGCCGCCGAGGAAGGTGCCGCGGCCCTCGGCGTCCGCCACCGCCAGCGCGGCGGTCAGCAGCGCCAGCGGCACCACCGGCACCGCGCTCAGCCGGTAGAGGAAGGGAACGTACTGGGCGAGTGCGTACGCGGCGACCACCAGGGCCGCGGCGGCCGGCACCGGCAGGCGTATCCACTTCCCGGTGAGCACGATCCGCGCGAACACCATGCCGATCACGCACTCCACGGCGCGGGAGAGCGGGAAGAAGTAGGTGAACCAGTACTGGGCGCGGGAGGCACCGCCGACCGGCATCAACGGGCTGTCCGGAAGCACGGACAGGGCCACGGTCGGCAGTGCGATCACCACGAGCACCAGGGCACCGGCCCAGTACCACAGGCGGGTCGGCCTGATCCTGTGCACCAGGGCGAGCAGCAGCGGGAAGAGCGCGTAGAACGCGACATCGGCGCCGAGCGACCAAGTGACGGTGTTGCCGGTGTCGATGAACAGCGGATCGGGGACCCACGCCTGCAACAGGAACAGCTGGGCGAGCATGCCCGGTACGTCGAGGACGGCGCCCGCGGCGAGCATCAGCGCCACCGTGAACGCATAGGCCACGAGGTGGTTGGGGAAGACCCGGAAGAGGCGCCGGCGCCAGAACTTCCGCGCGGTGTCCGTGGAGCGGTACGACCACGTGATCACGAAGCCGCTCAGCACGAAGAAGAACGACACCGCCGTGTAGCCGGTGCTCCCCATCGCGTCGAGGAAGCCCCAGCTCAGCTTCGCGTCGCCGAAGACGCCCTCGAAGGCGGCATGGGTGAGGAAGACGGGTAACAGGGCCAGGAACCGTAAGCCGGTCAGGGAGCGGAGGTTGGGGTTGGGTGCCGGGCCGGCCGGCCGGGCCGTCGACGCGTCCGGTGCCGGGCGCGGTGGTCGGGGGGTGGTCTGCATACAGGGCCCTTCGCCTGGCCGCGCGGCACCCGCCGGAGTGGCCGGGGCGGGTCCCGCGGACCGGCGCCCGGGACCCCCTGCACCGAGGCCGCGCGGACATCTCCAAATGGTGATCTCCGAGCATCGTCGGAACCAGGAGGGCGTTCCACCTTCTTGACTGTGGAGTCAAGTTGGCTGGTCGGCACGGGTCGGCACGGCACCGTGGCGCGTCTCCCCCGGGCCGTCGGGCCCCGAGCGGCCGTCAGGACTCGGATGCCGGGGCGGGGAAGCGCCGCAGGGTCGGGCTGAGGGTCGCGGCGAGCGCCACCACCAGCAGACAGCCGGCGCAGAGCAGCACGGCGGCGACGCCGCCGGCCATCCCGGTCAACGCGCCGCCGAGCGCCGGGCCCAGCACACCCGCGCCCCCGGAGCAGAAGCCGGCGACCCCGCTCATCCGGCCGCGCAGCGCGTCCGGGGTCACCGTCAACTGGTGAGTGAGCACGGTGGTGTTGGCGAGCGGGGCCAGGAAGGCGAGGACCGCGAGCAGCCCGCCCTGGGGCAGGCCGGCCGGCACCAGGGCCATCACCGCGGTGGCCGCCACCGCCGTCCAGGCGAAGCCGAGCAGGATCACCGGTGGCCGGACGGCGCCGTGCAGCCGCGCGGCGAGCAGCCCGCCGAGCAGCCCGCCGACGCCGAAGCAGGCCATCGTCAGGCCCAGTTCGCCGGGCCCGACCCGGTCCTCGCCGGAGAGCGCCAGCAGCACGATCAGCAGGGCGCTGAACACCAGGTTGGTGACCAGCATCCAGGCCATCGTGGCCCGGATCACCGGCTGCCCCAGGACCCAGCGGAACCCGGCCATGGCATCGGCGCCGGCCCCCGGCCCGTCGTTGTCCGCCCCCTCCGGGCCTGCCCCCTCCGGGCCTGCCGCCTGCCGGTCCACGGGCCGTCGTCGCGCACCTGTGCCGGTGCGGCCGCGGGGCAGTCGCAGAAAGCACAGCGCCGCCGACGACAGCACGAACATCGCCGCGTTGGCCAGGAACGGCCCCGACGGCAGCGCCGCGAAGAGGAAGCCGGCGACGGCCGGGCCGACCAGGGTGGCCACATACGGGCGGGCGGCGTTGCGGGCCACCGCCGTGGAGAGCTGGGCGGGCGGCACCACCTGGGGCAGCGCCGCATGCTCGGCCGGGTCGAAGACCGAGCCGAGGAAGCCGTCCGCCACCACGACCAGCAGCATGTGCCAGAACGCGTACCGGCCCAGCAGCAGCGCCCCGGCCAGGCTCGCCGTCCCCAGCACCCGCAGCAGCTGGCAGCCCAGCATCAGCCGCCGGCGGTCCCAGCGGTCGGCGAGCACCCCGGCCGGCACCACCGCGATCATGTGCGCGGCGGCCAGCGCCGAGGACGCCAGGCCGAGCTGCACCGGCGACCCGTGCCGGGCGATGAGCAGCAGCGGGACGGCCACCGCGGCGATCTCCAGGGCCAGTTCGGACAGCAGCTGGCTCGTCCACAGGACGTTGTAGTCGCGGTTGCGGGACAGCGGGACGACCGGGCGGCCGGGCACCCTACCGGCGTCGCCGGCATCCGTGTCGTCGCCGGTGTCGGCGGTGCCGGCGGCGCCCATGGGGACCGCGGTCATAGCGGGCCGCTGCCGTCGCCGGTCCGGGCGGCCAGCCGACCGGTGATCTGGAGGTAGTCGATCCGCCCGGTGAGCGGATCGGCGACGAACCGCCCCGGGGAGCAGGTGCCGTTGCCCAGCTCCCGCATGGTGAAGCGTAGTTCGGGAGTGCACAGCAGCTCGGCGCGCGGCGCTCCGCCGAAGCCGAGCAGCAGCCCGCCGTCGGCCGCACGGGTCACCTCGAACACGGTGTCGCCGTTGGCGTAGCGGCCCGGGCAGCGGGCGGCGGCGGACACCGGCCCCGGCCCGGCGGGCGCCCCGGGCTCCGGCCGGTCGCCGACCGGCAGGCCCAGCTCGCGCAGCCGCGGCGCCAGGTCCGCCCACAGCCGCGCGCCGGTGTTGGCGTTCGCGGTCAGTGCCACCGCGCTGCCGTTGGACGGGTCGAACCGCAGCGAGCAGTGCGTGCCGTCGCCGGTGCCGTCGTGGCCGTAGACGTCCGCCGCGCCGTCGTCGTAGCGCGCCCAGCCCAGCCCCCAGCCGTCGGCCATGCCGTACGGGCCGACGGCGATCGAGGCGAGCTGGTCGAAGCACATGTCGTCGGCGGTCGCCCGGTCCAGTGGGGCCGGGTCCGGGCAGCCCGCGAAGTAACGGCGGGCGAAGGAGACCAGGTCCGCGGCGCTCAGCGCCAGGCCGCCGTTGGGCAGCTCCACCTCGGGCAGGTCCTGCTCGGCGACCGGCAGCACCCGGCCGCGGGCCGCCTGGACGCCGTGCCCGGAGGCCACCGGGCGGTCGGTGCGCTCCGGTCCGGCGACGAACGCCGGCCGGATGCCCAGCGGTTCGAGCAGCACCGCGCCGACCGCCTCCTGCCAGGTCATCCCGGTCACCGCCTCGACGAGCCGGCCCACCACGACATAGCCGACGTTGGAGTACGAGAAGACCGTCCCCGGCGGATGCGCCAGGTCCTCCGTCCGGCAGTGGCGTGCCACCCACCGGGCGCGGTCGCCGGTACCGGCCGTGCCCTCCGGCACGTCGGAGGGCAGGCCGCCGGTGTGGCTGAGCAGCTGCCGCAGGGTGACCAGGTGCCCCGCGCCGAACTCCGGCAGCGGCCCGTCCAGCGGGTCGTCGAGGTCCACGTCCCCGTCGGCCACCAGGATCATCGCCAGGGCGGCGCCGAACGGCTTGGTCAGCGAGCCCACCGGGAAGGCGGTGTCCGCCGCCACGGGCGCGCCGGTCGTGGTGTCGGCCACGCCGGTGTGCACCAGGAAGCGGTCCCCGCCGTGCAGGACGGCGAGCTGCGCGCCCGGCACCTGGTGGCGGGCGGCCAGCTCGGCCAGGGTTCGGTGCAGTCTGTCAGGGTCCATCGGTCACCGCTCCTGGACGTGTCGGGCGAGGGCGCGCAGCGCGTCGGCGAAGTCGTCGGCCACCTTGGCGACGGTCGCCCGGTGGTGCACGTTGCGCGAGAAGTACCAGGTGAAGCGGAGCCGTCCGGCCTGGACGGCGCCGACCACCTCAAGGGGGTGCCGGACCACCTCGTCGGGCCGCTGCTCGCGTCCGATCGGGTCGCCGAAGGCGTGGTAGAGCCCGCTCCCCCCGGCGCGCTGGGCCTCGTCGGCCTGCCCGTGGTAGTTGAACACCAGCTGCGCCGGGGCGCGTTCGGCCAGTGCGGCGCCGGGCGAGCCGGCCGGGCCCAGCCGGCGCAGCGCGCCGTAGCCGAAGCCGTTGCCCGGCAGCGCCCGCAGTTGCCGGCGCACGCCCTTGACGAGCGCGGGCCAGTCGTCCGGATCGTCGCCCACATCGAGCGCGACCGGGTACTCGGTGGTGAACCAGCCGACCGTACGGGACAGGTCCAGGTCCTCGAAGAGCTCCTCCCGGCCGTGCCCCTCGGTGTCGAAGACCACCTGCCGCTCGCCCGTCCAGCGCGACAGCACACCGGCCAGCGCGGCGAACAGCACCTCGTGGAAGCGGGTGCGGAACACCCCGGCGGACCGGCGCAGCAGCACCTCGCTGAGGTCCTCGGGCAGCTCCACCGTGACGGTCTGCACGGACTCCACCACCGCGGGGCCGACGCCGTCGCGGGGGACCTCGGTCGCGGGCGGCAGCCCCCGCCAGTACGCGGCCTCCGCGTCCAGCGCGCCGTCGGCGACGTGCCGGGCGAGCCGGTGCGCCCAGCGGCCGAAGGTGCTGCCGGGGGCCGCCGGGGACACCGGTGCGCCGCCGCGGGCCCGGCCGTAGCCGTCCTCCAGGTCCGCCAGCAGGATCCGCCAGGAGACACCGTCGACGACGAGGTGGTGGGCGGTCAGGAACAGCGCCGGGCGCTCCCCGGGCCCGAAGGTGAACAGCAGCGCCGCGAACAGCGGGCCGGACCCCAGGGCCAGCCCGGCGTCCGCCTCGGCCGCCAACTCGTCCATCGCGGTGGCGCGTTGGTGTGTCGGCAGCTCCGACAGGTCGTGCTGCCGCAGGACGTCCGCCGCCCGCGGCGCGGTGGCGTACTGCCGCCACGCTCCGGCCTCGCGGACGAAGCGGTGGCGCAGCGCCTCGTGCCCGTCGACCAGCGCGGTCAGCGCCCGGCGCAGCGCCGCGAGGTCGGTGTCGGCGTGCAGTTCGACCAGGACGGACTGGGTGAAGTGGTGCGGGGCGAGCGGCACGGCGGCGAAGTAGTCGTGCTGGGCGGGGGTGAGCGGGATCGGGCCCGCCGCGGCGGCGTCCTCGGCCGCCGGGGCCGGTCCGGTCTCCGCGGCCCGCGCCGCGGCGCGGTCGGCCGCCTGGGCGGCCAGCGGCCGGATGCTCTGGTGGACGAACAGGTCCCTCGTGGTCACCGCCAGGCCGGCCTGCCGCATCCGCTGGACGGCCTGGATGCTCAGCAGCGAATCGCCGCCCAGCTGGAAGAAGTTGTCGTCGGTGCCGACCCGGGGCACGCCCAGGACGGCGGCCCAGATCTCCGCGAGGGTCCGCTCGGCGTCGGTGGCGGGCGCGCGGTAGGGCGCGGCCGCCTCCCATGCCGCGTCGTCGTCCCCTTCCGCGTCCGGGCCGTCGTGCCCGGCCTGCCGGGCGCTCGGGGACGCCGCCGGGTCGGCGGCCTCGCCGGGGCCGGCCGGCACCAGCTCGGACACCGCGCGGGAGTCCTCCGGCGCCGCGGCGAGCAGCGCCAGCAGCCGGCCGGCCAGCCGCTCGACGGTCGCCTCGTCGAACAGCGCGGTGCTGTAGCCGATCGCGGCCCGCAGCCCGTCCGGCTGGTCCACGAAGTCGAAGCTGAGGTCGTGGCTGACCTCGTCGCTGACGTACGGGACCTCGGTGACCGTCAGACCGGGCAGCGCCGGGGGTGCCGAGCGGTCCGTCTCCAGCCCGACGAACACCTCGACCAGTGCGTTGCGGCTCGGGTCGCGGCGCGGTCGGAGCACCTCCACCAGCCGGTCGAACGGCACCTCCGCGTGCTCGAACGCCTCCAGCACGGTGCCGCGCACCGACTCCAGCAGCTCGCCGAAGGTGCGGTCCGCCTCGACGGTGGAGCGGATCGCGACGGTGTTGACGAACAGCCCCACCACGCCTTCGAGTTCCTGCCGGGGGCGGCCGGCGGAGGGGGTGCCGACGACGATGTCCGGCCGGCCGGTCCAGCGGGCCAGCAGCAGCTGGACCGCGGCGGTCAGCACCATGAACAGCGTCGCGTCGTGGCGGCGCGCCAGCTCCTTGAGGCCGGCGGCCACCCGCGGTTCGACGTCCACCAGCAGCATCCGGCCGGCGGAGCTGCGGACCGCCGGCCGGGGCCGGTCGGTGGGCAGCGCCAGCGGGCGGACCCCGGCGAGCTGTTCGCGCCAGTAGGCGAGCTGGCCGTCCAGCGCCGGCCCGGACAGCATCCGGCGCTGCCAGGCCGCGTAGTCGGCGTAGGCGACGGGGAGTTCGGGCAGGGCGGGGGCGGTGCCGGCCAGCTCCGCGGCGTAGAGCACGCCGAGCTCCTCGCACAGCACCGCCATCGAAGCGCCGTCGGTGGCGATGTGGTGGACGACCAGCAGCAGCAGGTGGTCCCGGGCGTCGAGCCGGAAGAGCTCGGCGCGCAGCACCGGGCCCTCGGCCAGGCTGAACGGCCGGGCCGCGGCGCGTGCCACCTCCTCGCGCAGGGCGTCCTCGCGCCGCTGTGCCGGCACCCCGGACAGGTCCGTACGGGTCCAGGGCACCTCGGCCGCCGGGTGCACGACCTGGCGGGCGCCGCCGTCGACGGCCTCGTAGGTGGTGCGCAGCGCCTCGTGCCGGGCGACGAGCCCGGTCAGCGCCCGCTGCAGCGCCCCGGCGTCCGGCGTGCCGCCGAGCCGGAGGCCGGTGACGATGTGGTACTCGCTGCTGTCCGGGTCGAAGTCGTGCAGGAACCACTGGCGTTGCTGGGCGGACGACAGCGGCAGCGGGGCGTCGCGGTCGGCCGGGACGAGTGGCAGGCCGGCGCCGTCCGTGGGCGCCTGCCGGCCGAGGGCCGCGGCGAGCGCGGCCACCGTCGGGGTGTCGAAGAGCTGGCGGGGCGAGGGGGCCACCCCCAGCGACGCCCGGATGCGGGAGATGACCCGGATGCTGAGGATCGAGTCGCCGCCCAGCTCGAAGAAGTTGTCGTGCACGCCGACCCGTTCGATGCCCAGCACCTCCTGCCAGATGCCGCACAGCAGCAGTTCGGTGCCGTCGGTGGGCGGGGCGTACGGCCGGGCCGGGTCCTGGCCGCCGGCCGGGGCCGGCAGGGCGCGCCGGGCGACGGTGCCGCTCGGTGTCATCGGCAGCGCGTCCAGCACCACGTACGCGGTGGGTACCGCCGGCGCCGGCAGCCGTTCGGCGGCGAACGCCCGCAGCGCGCCGGGGTCCGGGACCCGTCCGGCGGCGGGCACGACATAGCCCACCAGGCGGGCCGGTCCGCCGTCGTCCCGACGGACCGCGGCGGCCGCCGCCGAGACGTCCGGGTGCCGGGCCAACACGGCCTCCACCTCGCCCAGTTCGACCCGGAAGCCGCGGACCTTGACCTGGTCGTCGACCCGGCCCAGGCATTCGAGGTTCCCGTCGGCGCGCCAGCGCGCCAGGTCGCCGGTCCGGTACATCCGGGCGCCGGGTTCCGGTGCGAACGGGTCGTCGAGGAAGCGTTCGGCGGTCAGCTCCGGGCGGCCCAGATAGCCGCGGGAGACGCCGTCGCCGCCGATGTAGCACTCGCCGGCGACGCCGGTGGGCACCGGGCGCATCCGGGCGTCCAGGACGTAGATCCGGGTGTTGGCCAGCGGCCGGCCGACGGGAACGAACGCGGCGTCCCCGAGCGGGTCCCGGCCGAGCTGGAAGACCGTGGAGTCGACCGTGGTCTCGGTCGATCCGTAGGCGTTGACCAGCACCGTGCCCGGCGCCAGTCCGTCGAGGATCTCGGCGGCGGCGTCGGCCGGCCAGCCCTCCGAGCCGACCATCAGCACCCGCAGGTCCTCCGGCCGGATTCCGCGCCAGGTCAGCTCGGCGACCACCGCGCGGGCCAGCGTCGGCACGGTCACCATCAGCTGGGCCCGGCTCTCCAACAGCAGGTCGGTCAGCGCCACCTGGTCGGCGACCGCGTCCTGCGGGCAGATCACCATCGTGCCGCCGAAGAGGGCGGAGAGCAGGAAGTCGCTGAAGAAGAGGTCGACCGAGATGCTGGAGACGGACAGTGCCCGCGGCCGCAGGGCGGCCAGGCCGTACCGCCGGTCCCAGCCGTGCAGCATGTGGTGGACGTGCCGGTGCTCGACCATCACGCCCTTGGGCCGGCCGGTGGTGCCGGAGGTGTAGATGACGTACGCCAGGTCCTCGGGCGTGACGGCGGTCTGCGGCGGTCCGGCGGGGAGCCCCTGGAGCAGGGGCAGTTCGCGGTCCAGGCAGACCGTGACCGCGTCGTGGCCGGCGACCCGGTCGAGCAGCCGCTCCTCGGTCACCACGACCGGGACCGCGGCGTCCGTCAGCATGATCCGCAGCCGCTCCGCCGGGTAGGCCGGGTCCAGCGGCACGAACGCGCCGCCGGCCCGCAGCACGCCCAGCAGCGCCACCACGGCGTCCACCCCGCGGTCGGCGCAGACCCCGACCAGGGTGCCGGGGCCGACGCCCAGGCCGACCAGGTGGTGGGCCAACTGGTTGGCGCGGGTCTCCAGTTCGGCGAAGGTCAGCCGACGCTCGGCGTCAGTGACCGCCACCGCGTCCGGGGTGCGGGCCGCCCGCTCGGCGAACAGCTCGTGGACCGGCCGGGGCGGCGGGAAGGCGGTCGCGGTGTCGTTCCAGCGCACCAGGAGGCGCTCGCGCTCCGCCGCGTCGAGCAGCGGCAGGTCGTCCATCGGGGTGCCGGGGGCGGTGGCGATGCCGTCGAGCAGCGTCGCCAGGTGCCCGGTCAGCCGGCGCACGGTGGCCTCGTCGAACAGGTCCGGGTCGTAGCCGAGGTTCAGGTGCAGCGTGTCGGCCGCGTACGCGGTCAGGGTGAGCGCGTAGTTGGTGACCTCGTCGCCCTGGAAGGTGCCCAGCCCGAGGCCGTACGCGGCGGCGGCGTCGCCGTCGTAGGGGTAGTTCTCGAAGACCACGATGCTGTCGAAGAGGTTGGTGCCGGCCGGGACGCCGCTGGCGCGCTGGATCTGCGCCAGCGAGACGTGCTCGTACTGCCGGGAGTCGAGCTGTGCGCCCTGGAGGTCCCGCAGCCACTCGACGGCCGGGGTGCCGTCCAGCCGCGCCCGCACCGGAACGGTGTTGATGAACAGGCCGGCCATCGCCTCGGCGCCCGGCAGGGTCGCCGGCCGACCGGAGACGGTGGTGCCGAAGCAGACGTCGGCGGCGCCGGAGTACCGGGCCAGCAGTGCCGCCCAGGCGCCCTGCACCAGGGTGTTGACGGTCAGCCGGGCCGCCCGGGCGGCCTCGGTCAGCCGGGCGGTGCGCTCGGCGGACAGCGTGACCTGCACCTCGCGGGAGGAGCGGGTGCCGTGTGCCTTCACCGGCTGCCGGTCGTAGGGCAGCGGGGTCGGCACGGTGAAGCCCTCGACCACCGACCGCCAGTGGGCCCGCGCCGCCGCCTCGTCCTGTTCGCCCAGCCAGCGGACGTAGTCGCGGTACGGGCGGCGGGCGGGGGCGGCGGACCGCGGGCCGCCGGTCAGCGCGGCGTAGCCGGCGCACACCTCCGACAGCAGCCCGGCGAAGCTCCAGCCGTCCATCAGGATGTGGTGCGAGGTCCAGTACATCTGCACCGCGGTGTCGGTCAGCCGCACCAGGGTCAGCCGCAGCGCGGGCGGCTGCGCGAGGTCGACGACGGTCTCGGTGCGCCGCGCCCACAGCTCGTCCAGGGCCGCCCGCCGGTCCTGCTCGGGCAGCGTCCGCAGGTCGTGGTGGGTCACCGGCACCCGGGCGGTGCGGTGCACCACCTGCATCGGCTCGGCGACGTCCTGCCAGACGATCGCGGTGCGCAGCGCCGGGGTGCGGTCCACGACCTGCTGCCAGGCCGCGGCCAGCGCCCCGGGGTCGGTGACCCCGTCGATCCGGACGCCGAAGTGCCCGGTGTACGGGTCGCGTCCGGACTCGCTCAGCGCGTGGAAGAGCATGCCGCTCTGCATCGGCGTGAGCGGGTAGACGTCCTCGACCGCCCGGCCGTCGCCGACCATCCGGTCCACGGTGGGCTGGTCGAGGGCGGCCAGCGGGAAGTCGGAGGGGGTGGCGCCGCCGGAGCCGGGCTCGGCGCAGTGCGCCACGATCGCCTCCAGGGCGGCCATGAACGCCGCCGCGAGGCGCTCGACCGTCTCCGTGCGGTGCCGCTCGGCGGAGTACGTCCAGGCGAACTCCAGCCGGCCGCCGGTCACCTGGCCGTTGATCTCCAGCAGGTGGTGCCGGCGCTGGTCCGCGGCCCGTTCGGCGCCCGGGCTGTCCAGCAGCGCGCGGGCCAGCCCGCCGGGTCCGGCGGTCGCCTCCAGCCGGCCGAGGTAGTTGAAGCCGACCTCCGGTTCCGGGCCGGTGGCGAGCCGGGTGTCGGGGCCGGCCAGGTGGCGCAGCACGCCGTGGCCCAGGCCGTTGCGCGGTACCGCCCGCAGCTGCTCCTTGACGCTCTTGAGGACGGCCCCCCAGTCACGGTCGCCGGGCAGTTGCAGGGCGACCGGGAAGACGGTGGTGAACCAGCCGACGGTGCGGCTGAGGTCGACGTCCTCGAAGAGGTCCTCCCGGCCGTGCCCCTCCAGGGCGACCAGGACCCGGTCGCCGCCGGTCCAGTCGGCCAGCACCCGGCCCAGCGCGCTCAGCAGCACGTCGTTGATCTGGGTGCGGTACGCCTCGGGCACCTGGCGCAGCAGGGCGTCGGTGGCCGCCGCGGAGAGCCGCGCGGTGACCGTACGGGCGGAGCCGGCGGTGTTGCCGTCCGGCGTGCCGGCGAAGTCCACCGGGAGCGGTGCGGCCCGGCGGGCGGCCGCCGACGCGGCCTCCCAGTACGGAAGTTCGTCCCGCAGACCGCCCTCGGTGGCGTGCCGGGAGAGCCGGCGCGACCAGTCGCGGAAGGAGGTGGTCCGCGGGCCCAGGTCGACCGGCCGGCCGGCCAGCGCCTGGCGGTAGCCGGTCTCCAGGTCCGCCAGGAGGATGCGCCAGGACATCCCGTCGACGACGAGGTGGTGGGCGACGAGGTAGAGCCGGGCCGGCCGGTCGGCCCCGAGGGCGAACAGCCGGGCGCGCAGCAGCGGCCCCTCGGCCAGGTCGAAGCCGCGCTGGGCGGCGTCGATCGCGGCCGTCATCGCCGCGTCCTGGGCCTGCGGGGCGAGGCCGGACAGGTCGACGGGGACGAGGAGTTCGCCGGTCTCGGCGGCGGCGTGGTGCAGCCGCCACCGGTCGCCGTCGGGCTCCGCGCGCAGCCGCAGCGCGTCGTGGTGCGCGGTCAGCGCGGCCAGTGCGGTGCGCAGCGCCCCGTGGTCCGGGTCCTCGGCCAGCTCCAGGTACAGCGACTGGTTGAACTGCCGCAGGCTGGCGCCGAGGGTGTCGAAGAACCAGTGCTGGATGGGGGTGAGCGGCAGTTCGCCGGTGACCGGGCCGTCGTCGGCCGCGGCCGGCCCGGCGGTCGCCTCCTCGGCGACGGCCTCGGCGGCCAGGTCGGCGACGGTCTGCCGCAGGAAGGTCTGCTTGGCGGTCACCCGCAGTCCGGCGGCCCGGGCCCGCGCCACCACCTGGAGGCTGAGGATGGAGTCGCCGCCCAGGTCGAAGAAGTTGTCCTCGACACCGAGGTCGTCGACGCCGAGGACCTCCGACCAGATGCGGGCCAGGGTCCGTTCCGCCGGGGTGCGCGGGGCGATCCGGGGGGCGTGGCCCGTCCGGCGCAGGTCGGGTGCCGGCAGCGCCCGCCGGTCGACCTTGCCGTTGGCGTTCTCCGGGAGGCGGTCCAGCAGGACGACGACCGAGGGCACCATGTGCTCGGGCAGCGCGCCGCGGGCGAACTCCCGCAGGCGGGCGGCGGTGTCGGTGTCCGCGAAACCCGTGGGGCCCGTCGGGGCGGCCGGGACGGCGTAGGCGACCAGGCGGCGGGTGCCGCGCTCGTCCTTGTGGACCGCGGCGGCCACCGCCGTGACGCCGTCGTGGCGGGACAACACGGCCTCGACCTCGCCGAGTTCGATCCGGAAGCCGCGCACCTTGACCTGGTCGTCGGTGCGGCCCAGGTAGTCCAGGTCGCCGTCGGGCAGCCAGCGGGCGCGGTCGCCGGTGCGGTACATCCGGCTCCCGGGCGGGCCGTACGGGTCGGCGACGAAGCGTTCCGCGGTCAGCGCGGTACGCCCCAAGTAGCCGCGGGCCAGCGCGATGCCGGAGAGGTACACCTCGCCGGGGACGCCGGCCGGCACCGGGCGCAGCCGGTCGTCCAGGACGCTGACCCGGACGCCGGGCAGCGGGCGGCCGACGGGGACCGCCGCACCGACGGTGTCGGGGGTCAGCGGACGGCTCATGCTGGCGCAGACGGTGGCCTCGGTCGGACCGTAGGCGTTGATCATGCGGTGGTGCGCCGACCAGGTGCGGGCCACCGCCGGCGGGCAGCTCTCGCCCGCCACGATCAGCGTCAGGTCCGCGGGGAGCGTGCCCGGGGTGAGCGCGGAGAGCGCGCCGGGCGGCAGCGTCACATGGGTGACCCGGTGTGCGGCCAGCACCTCGGTCAGCGACGGGCCGGGCAGGATGCGCTCCTGGTCGACGACCACCAGCGCGCCGCCGGACAGCAGCGCCATCCCGAACTCGGAGAAGCCGGCGTCGAAGCCGAGCGCGGCGAAGGACAGCACCCGGGCGCCGGGGCCGGAGCGGAAGTGCGCCGACTGTCCCGCCGCCAGGCCGTGCGCACCGGCGTGGGTGACCACCACGCCCTTGGGGCGGCCGGTCGAGCCGGAGGTGTAGATGACGTACGCCGGGTGGCCGGGCAGCAGCAGGGCCGGCAGCTCGTCGGCGGTCGGCGGGGCGCCGTCGTACCGGGCGGTGTCGGCCTCGGGGCCGTCGAGCAGCAGGGCGGGCGCGCCGAGGTCGGTGCCGCCGTCGAAGCCGGACACCGTGAGCACCAGCAGCGGGCGGGCGTCCTGGACCATCAGCCGGTTGCGTTCGGCCGGGTTCCTGGGGTCCAACGGCAGATAGGCGGCGCCGGCCTTGAGGACGGCGAGGATCGCCACGACGGTCTCCGCGGAGCGCGGCAGCGCCAGCGCCACCAGCTTCTCCGGGCCGGCGCCACGGGCGAGCAGCAGCCGCGCCAACCGGTTGGCGCGGGCGTCCAGTTCGGCGTAGTCGAGGGTCTCCTCGTCGGTGACCAGGGCGTCGGCCTCGGGGGTGCGGGCCACCTGCTCGGCGAAGAGTTCCGGGATGGTGCGGGCGGGCCGGCCGGGCCCGGAGTGCGGCCACTCCTCGGTCACCTCGCGGCGCTCGGTGGCCGGCAGCACGGCCAGCTCCGCCACCGGGACGGCGGGCCGCGCCGTCAGGTCGTCGAGGAGGGTGAGCAGCCCGGCGGCCGTGCGCGCGGCGGCGTCCGCGTCGAACAGGTCGGTGTTGTAGGTGAGATGCCCGTCCAGGCGGCCGTCCCGCTCGGTGAAGTCGAAGGCCAGTTCCATGCTGGAGGTGACCACCGGCGGCAGCATCTCCTCGATCCGCAGCCCCGGTACCTGTGTGCCGGTGCGCGGGGTGTTGTGGAGGTTCACCGCGACCTCGGCCAGCGGCGGTCGGCTGGGGTCGCGCTCCGGCCGCAGCGCCTCGACGACCCGCTGGAACGGCACGTCCTCGTGCGCGAAGGCGTCCAGGACCGTGCCGCGCACGGCGGTCAGCAGCTCGGTGAACGGGCGGTCCTCCGCGATCCGGGTGCGGAGCACCAGGTTGTTGACGAAGAAGCCGACGAGGTGCTCGGTCTCCGGCCGGCCGCGGCCGGCCGCCGCGGTGCCCACCGCCAGGTCCACCTGCCCGGTCCGGCGGGACAGCAGCAGCTGGACCGCGGCGACCAGCGTCATGAACAGGGTGGCGCCGTGCTCCCGGCCCAGTGCCTTGAGCCCGGCGGTGAGCCGCGGGGGGACCTCGAAGGTGTGCAGCGCGCCGGCGCTGGTGCGCACCGGCGGCCGCGGCCGGGTCGTCGGCAGGTCGAGCGGGGTCAGCCCGGCCAGCGCGCGACGCCAGTGGTCGAGCCCCTCGGCCAGCCGCTCGGCGGTCAGCCGGTCGTGCTGCCAGGCGGCGACGTCGGTGAAGCGGACCGGGAGTTCGGGCAGCCGGGCCGGCTCCCCGCGCACCGCGGCGGTGTAGAGGGCGGTCAGCTCGCCCTGGAGGACGCCGGTCGACCAGCCGTCGGTGACGATGTGGTGCAGGCCCAGCGCCAGGACGTGGTCGTCGGCGGCCAGCCGGACCAGCTGGGCCCGCAGCACCGGGCCGCGGCGCAGGTCGAACGGGCGCCGGGCCTCGGCCAGCAGCAGGGTGCGCAGCGCGTCGTCGCGCTCGTCGTCGGCGGCCGCCGAGAGGTCGACGAGCGGGAACTCCGGCTTACCCGGCGGGTGCACGGTCTGCTGCGCCCGGCCGTCACGGGAGTCGAACGTGGTGCGCAGCGCCCCGTGCCGGGCGACGACTCCGGTCAGCGCCTCGGTGAGCGCGTCGAGGTCGAGCCGGCCGTGCAGCCGCAGCACCCGCAGGGTGTTGTACTCGTTGCTGTCCGGTTCGAGTTCGTGCAGGTACCACAGGCGTTCCTGGGCGGGCGAGAGCGGGACCGGGCCGTCGTGCCCGAGGCGGGGGATCGGCTCGGCGCCGGGCGCCGCGGCCGCCTTGCCGGCGAGCCGGGCGCGCAGCAGCTCCCGGGCGTGGGCGGGCAGCGCGGCGGTGCGTGCGGCCCGGGACGCCGGGGCGGTGGTCGGGTTCTCGGACTGGTCCGGTGCAGAGCTGGTCATAGGGCGCCGCCTCCGACGGCTTCTTCCAACTGCGCCAGGATCGTGTCCTCCAGGCGCTCGGCGAGTGCGGCGATGGTGGGAGCGTCGAAGAAGTCGCGGGGCGAGACCTCCACGCCGAACGCGCCGCTCATCCGTGCCATCAGTCGCAGGCTGGTGACGGAGTCGCCGCCGAGGTCGAAGAAGTTGTCCTCGACCCCGACCCGTGCGAGGCCCAGCAGTTCCGCCCAGATGGCGGCCAGGGCCTCCTCCGTGGGGGTGCGGGGGGCGATCGGCCCGTCGGCGGCCCGGTCGGCGGGGTCCGGTGCGGGCAGCGCCCGGACGTCGACCTTGCCGGTGGGGCCGAGCGGCAGCGCCGCCAGGGCGACCAGGGCCGACGGCACCATGTAGCCGGGGAGTTCGCCCGCCAGGGCGCGCAGCAGTGCGGTGGTGTCCGCCGCCGTACCGCCCGTCGGGCCGGCCGGGCCGGTCGGGTCCGTCACGACGTAGCCGACGAGCCGCTTGTGGCCGGTGCCGTCGTCCCGGGCGATCACCGCCGCCTCCGCGACGCCGGGCTGGCGCAGCAGGGCGCTCTCCACCTCGGCGGGCTCCACGCGGTAGCCGCGGATCTTGACCTGGTTGTCCACCCGCCCGGCGAACTCCAGCCGGCCCTCGGGGGTCCAGCGCACCAGGTCGCCGGTGCGGTAGAGGCGGCTGCCGGGCGGGCCGAACGGGTCGGCGACGAAGCGCTGGGCGGTCAGGTCCGGGCGGTCCAGATAGCCGCGGGCCAGGCCCGCGCCGCCGAGGTACAGCTCTCCGGTGACACCGACCGGTACGACGGCCAGCCGCTCGTCCAGGACGTAGCAGCGGGTGTTGGGCACCGGCGGGCCGAGCGGCACCCGGCGGCCGGTCGCCTCGGGGTCGACGCGGTGCAGCGCCACCGACAGGGTCACCTCGCTGGGCCCGTAGATGTTGAACAGCCGCCGCCCGCGGGCCCATTCGCGGGCGAGCTCGGGCGCCAGCACGTCGCCGGCCAGCCCCAGGCTGCGCACGCCGGGCAGTGCCGAGGCGTCCAGCACCGCGGCCACCGCGGGCGGCAGCGTCAGCGCGCTGATCGACTCCGCGCGCAGCTGCTCGGCGAGCCGGGCCGGGCTCTGCCGCGCCTCGGGCGTGGCGATGACGAGGGTGGCGCCGGACGCCAGCGTCAGGAAGACCTCCCAGACGCCGCCGTCGAAACTCATCGTGTAGAACTGCAGCATCCGGCTGCCGGGACCGAGGTCGTAGAGCCGGACGGCCTCGGTGACGATGTTGAACAGCGAGCGGTGCTCGACCATCACCCCCTTCGGGCGGCCGGTCGAACCCGAGGTGTAGGTGACGTACGCCAGGTCACCGGCGCCACCGGGGCCCTCCGGGGCGGTCTCCGGGTACCCGGCGACGGCCGTCAGGTCCCGGTCCAGGCAGATCACCCGGGCCCGGGTCGGGGGCAGTCCGGGCCGCACGTGCTCCTGGGTGAGCAGCACCGCGGGGCGGGACTCGGCGAGCATGGCGGCCAGCCGCTGCGCGGGGAACTCCGGGTCGAGCGGGACGTACCCGGCGCCCGCCTTGAGGGTGCCCAGGATGGCCACCACGACCTCGGCGCTGCGCTCCACGGCGATCCCGACCAGCGTGCCCCGGCCGGCGCCGGCCGCCCGCAGGCGGTGTGCCAGCTGGTTGGCCCGGCGGTCCAACTCGCCGTAGGTCAGCCGCCGTTCGCCGTCGACGACGGCCACGGCGTCCGGCCGGGCCGCGGCCCGTTCGGCGATGACCGTGTCCAGCCGGCGGTCGACCGGGTACGCCGAGGCGGTGTCGGTCCAGGTGTCCACGATGGTGTGCCGCTCGGCCGGCGTGAGCCAGGGCAGCTCGCGGACCCGGCGGTCGGGGTCGCGGGCGGTCTCCGTCAGCAGGGTGCGCAGCTGCCCGGCCAGCCGCTCGACGGTGCCGGGGTCGAACAGCGCGGTGTCGTAGGACAGCACCACGGAGAGCGCGTCGCCGGCGTGGACGATGGCGTTCAGCGGGTAGTTGGAGGTGTTGCTGGCCTCGATCGCGTCGAGCCGGAGGCCGTACCGGCGGGCGACGCCCACCTCGGCGGGGAAGTTCTCGAAGGCCAGCACGCAGTCGAAGAGCGCGCCGCCCGAGCCCTCCGGCGCCCATCCCTGCACCTGGGCGAGGGAGACCTGCTCGTGGTCGCGCGCCTCGGCCTGCTCGTCCTGCACCCGGCGCAGCCAGGCCGGCAGGGCGGCGTCCGGATCGACCTCGACGCGCACCGGCAGGGTGTTGATGAACAGCCCGATCACCGACTCGGCGCCGGCCAGGTCGTCCGGGCGGCCGGCGACCGTCGCGCCGAACAGCACGTCCCGTTCGCCGCTGTACCGGGCGAGCAGCAGCGCCCACAGGCCCTGTACGACGGTGTTCAGCGTGACCCCGGCGCGCCGGGCGACCTCCCCGAGCCGGGCGGTCTCCGCGGTCGACAGCCGCACCGTGCGGGTGGCGTCGGGGGCGGCCCGGTGGGTGCCGGTGGGCGGCCGGTCGTACGGCAGCGGGGTGGGCGACTCGCGTCCGGTGAGCGCCGCCCGCCAGTACTTCTCGGCCGCGGCACCGTCCTGGGCGGCGAGCCAGGCCACGAACTCGGCGTAGGTGTGCCGCTCCGGTGCGGTGTACGGCACGCCGTCGGCGAGCGCGGCGTACTCCCCCAGCACCTCGGCGAGCACCTGGAGCGCGCTCCAGCCGTCCAGCAGCAGGTGGTGGAAGGTCCACACCAGTTGGAGCCGGCCGCCGCCGAGCCGGGCCAGGGCGAGCCGCATCAGCGGCGCGTGGTGCAGATCGAGGCCCCGTGCCCGGTCCTCGGCCAGGTGGCGGGCGAGCGCCGTCCGCTGCCCGGCCTCGTCCAGCGCGGTCCAGTCCAGGTGCACCACGGGTATCCGGGCGCCGGACCGGACGACCTGGAGGGGTTCGGCGAGCCCTTCCCAGAACAGGTCGGTGCGCAGCACCGGGGTGCGGTCCACCACCCGCTGCCAGGCGTCGGCGAGCAGCTCCGGTGCGTGGATGCCGTCCAGCACGAAGTGGAAGTGCTCGACGTACAGGCCGCGTTCGGTGTCCATCAGGTTGTGGAAGAGCAGCCCGCTCTGCATCGGGGTGAGCGGGTGGGCGTCCTCGGCCGGGGCGCCGGTGGCGCCGAGCCGCGCGATGCCGGCGGCGTCCAGGCCGCTCAGGGCGAACGCCCGGCCGGCCACCTCCCGTTCCGGTTCGGCGGGCCGCCGGTCCACGGTCACGGCCGGGCCGAGTGCGGCGATGGTCTGCAGCCGGAAGAGGTCCTTGGACGCCAGCCGCAGACCGGCCTTGCGGGCCAGCACGGCGACCTGGAGCCCGGCGATCGAGTCGCCGCCCAGGGCGAAGAAGTTGTCGTGCACGCCGATCCGTTCGACGTCGAGCACCTCGGCCCAGACGGCGGCCAGCGCCTCCTCGACGGCGTTGCGGGGCGCGGCGTAGGCGGTCCCGCCGGCAGCCGGCTCGGGGTCGGGCAGCGCCCGCCGGTCGATCTTGCCGTTCGGGGTCAGCGGCAGCGCGTCGAGCACGACGAAGGAGGACGGGACCATGTACTCCGGCAGCGCGGAGGCCAGGTGCGCGGCCAGTTCCTCCGGGTCGGGCGCCGCGCCCCGGTCGGGGACGACGTACGCGACCAGCGCGCGCCGGCCCGGTGCGGGCTCGCGGACCGTGACGAAGACCTGCGCGAGCTCCGGCCGGCGGGCCAGCACGCTCTCGATCTCGCCCAACTCGATGCGGTAGCCGCGGAGTTTGACCTGGTTGTCGGCGCGGCCGAGGAAGTCCAGGGTGCCGTCGGGCAACCAGCGCACGATGTCGCCGGTGCGGTACATCCGCGTCCCGGGCGGGCCGAACGGGCAGCCCACGAAGCGCTCGGCGGTCAGGTCGGGCCGGCCGAAGTAGCCGCGGGCCAGCCCCTCGCCGGCGAGGTACAGCTCGCCGGGCACCCCGACGGGGGCCGGGCGGAGCCGGTCGTCGAGGACGTAGGCGGCGGTGTTGTACAGGGGGGCGCCGATGGACGGCAGGCCGGTGGGCGCGCCGGCACCGTGCGGGGCAGCCGGTGCGACGGCCGCCTGTGTCGCGGCGACCGTCGCCTCGGCCGGGCCGTAGGCGTTGACCAGCGTGAACGGCAGCCCAGGCTGGGGCCGGCGGCGCAGCGAGTCGCCGATGACCATGAGGGTGCGCAGCCGGGTCCCGGTGATCGCCGGGACGTCCAGCAGCGACTCGATGCGCGGGGTCGGCAGATAGGCGACCGTGGTGCCGTTCGCGGTGAACCACTCGACCAGTGCCGTCGGGTCGTCCAGCGTCTCCTGGTCGGGCTGGTCCACCCGGGCGCCGACGCAGAGGTACGGCCACACCTCGCCGACCGCCACGTCGAAGGCGAGCCCGACCACCGAGGAGCCGCGGTCCTGCGGGCGGACGCCCCAGGCGTCGTTGTGCCAGGCGCAGTAGTCGGTCAGTGCGCCGTGCGGCACCGCGACGCCCTTGGGGCGGCCGGTGGAGCCGGAGGTGTGGACGATGTACGCCAGGTCGTCGGGGCCGGTCGGGACCCCGGGGTCGTCCGCGGGGCGGCGGGCGATCTGCGGTGCCGCCGCGTCGAGGTCGACGACGGTCGCGGTGGCCGGGAGGCCCGCGGCCCGGCCGCCGGTGGTCAGCAGCACCGGTGTGCCGGTTTCGGTCAGGAGCTGGCCGAGCCGCGCGGCGGGGGTGTCCGGTGCGGTCGGCACATAGGCGCCGCCGGCCTTGAGCACCGCGAGCATCGCCACGACCAGCTGCGGCCGGCGGTCGAGGTGCAGCACCACCGGCGTGCCCCGGCCGACCCCGAGCCCGATCAGGAAGTGCGCCAACTGGTTGGCGCGGGCGTCGAGTCGGGCGTAGGTCAGGGACTCCGTGCGGTGGGTGACGGCGAGCGCGTCGGGGGTGCGGCGCGCCTGCTCGGCGAACTGGCGGTGCACGCCCAGCGTGGTGGGCAGCGGGGTGGCGGTGTCGTTCCAGTCGTGGAGCACGGTCCGGCGCTCGTCCGCGGTCAGCAGCGGCAGGTCGTGCAGCGGCGTGCCCGGGGCGGTGCGGACGGCGTCCAGCAGCACCCGCAGCTGCCCCGCCAGCCGCTCGATCGTCGCCGCGTCGAACAGGTCGGTGTTGTACTCGACCGAGACCTCCAGCGCGCCGGCCCGCTCGGTGACGTCCACCGTGAGGTCGAAGATGGCGGCCGGTCGCGGCAGTGCGACGGTCTCGGTGCGCAGGCCGGCGAACTCCTCTGCGGCGGCCGGGGCGTTCTGCAACAGCAGCATCGCCTGCACCACCGGGGTGCGGCTCGGGTCGCGCTCGACGCCCAGCGCGTCCACGACCTGGTCGAACGGCACGTCCTGGTGGGCGAAGGCGCCCAGCACGGTCTGGCGCACCTCACCGAGGAAGGCGTCGAACGGCAGCTCGCCGCGGACGTCGGAGCGCAGCACCACGGTGTTGATGAACGCGCCGACCAGGCGCTCGACCTGGGGGTGGTCGCGGCCCGAGACGGCGGTGCCCAGGGCGATGTCGCGCTGCCCGGACCAGCGCGCGAGGAGGACCTGGAGCGCGGCGGCCAGTGTCATGAAGAGGGTGGCGCCGTGGGCCGCGCCCAGCTCCTTGAGGCCGGCGACCAGCCGGCGGTCCAGGGTGCAGCGGTACGCCGCGCCGGCGGAGGTCCGCACCGCGGGCCGGGGCCGGTCGGTGGGCAGCTGCAGCGGTGTCCCGCCCGCCAACCGGTCGCGCCAGTAGTCGAGTTGCGGCGCCAGTCGGCCCTCGTCGGCGAGGGTGCGCTGCCAGGCGGCGTAGTCGCCGTAGCGGACCGGCAGCGGCGTCAGCTCCACGGGGACGCCGCGGTGGGCGGCGTGGTAGCGGGTGCTCAGCTCGTCGGTGATCAGCCCCATCGACCAGCCGTCGGTGGCGACGTGGTGCACGCCGATCACCAGGACGTGGTCGCGGTCGCTGCGGCTGATCAGCAGCACCCGCAGGACCGGACCGGCGGCCAGGTCGAACGGCCGGGCCACCTCCTCGGCCAGCAGCCGGCGTTGGGCGCGCTCCAGCTCCTCGCCGGTCAGCGCGGTGAGGTCGCGGACGTCCAGCGGCACGGGGTGGCCCTCGGCCGGGGCGATCACCGCGGTGGGGCGGCCGTCCCGGGACAGCACGGTCGTGCGCAGCGGTTCGTGGCGGGCGATCAGCCCGGCCAGGGCGGTGCGCAGCGCCGCGGTGTCGAGGGGGCCGCGCAGCCGCAGCGCGGAGTGCACGTTGTACTCGACCTCGCCCGGGTCGAGTTCGTGGAACAGCCAGAACCGCTGCTGGGTGAAGGACAGCGGCAGCGCGCCGGTGCGCGGCGCGGCCGGTATCCGCTCGGCCTCCGCCGTGCCGGCCGCCGTGCGGCGCCGGGCCAGCGCGCGGACCGTGGGGGCGGCGAAGAACTCGGCGGCGGTCAGGTGCAGTCCGAGGGCGGTGCGCATCCGCGACAGCACCCGCACCACGGACAGCGAGTCGCCGCCCAGCTCGAAGAAGTCGTCCTCGGCGCCGAGCTGTTCGGCACCGAGCACCTCCCGCCAGATGCCGGCCAGCGCCTCCTCGGTGGCGCCCTCCGGCGCGCGGTAGGCGGCGTCGACGCTGTCCTCGCGGGTCGGCGCGGGCAGCGCCCGGCGGTCCAGCTTGCCGTTGGCGGTCAGCGGGAAGGCCGCCAGGGTGTGGAAGGCGGTGGGGATCATGTAGCCGGGCAGCCGGGTGGCGAGCGCGGCGCGCAGCCGGGACGGGGTGGGGCGGCCGTCGCCGGACGGCACGACGTAGGCGACCAGCCGGCGCTCCCCCGAGGCGTCGTCGCGCACGACCACGGCGGCCTGGTCGACCGAGGGGTCCTGGGCCAGCGCGTGCGAGATCTCGCCCAGTTCGATCCGGAAGCCGCGGATCTTGACCTGGTCGTCGCTGCGCCGGAGGTATTCCAGGCCGCCGTCGGGCAGGAGCCGCACCAGGTCGCCGGAGCGATACATCCGGGCGCCGGGCGGGCCGAACGGGCAGGCCACGAAGCGCTCCGCGGTCAGCCCCGGCCGCCCCGCGTAGTTGCGGGCCAGGCCGGGCCCGGCCACGTACAGCTCACCCTCGGCGCCCGCCGGCACCGGCCTGAGGTCCTCGTCGAGGACGTGGAAGGCCAGGTCGGGGATGGCGACGCCGACAGCGCTGCCCGCGGCGCGGGCCGCGCCCTCCCGGTCCAGCGCCAGGAAGGAGGCGTGCACCGTGGTCTCGGTGATGCCGTACATGTTGACCAGCGTCGGGCCGCCGGCGGTCCCGTCGTCGTGGCGCTCGTACCAGTCGGCGAGCTTGCCGAGGTCCAGCGCCTCGCCGGCGAAGACGACGTAGCGCAGGGCGAGTTCGGCGCCGAGTTCCGGGTGTTCCCGGTCGGCGGTCATCAGCTGGTAGAACGCCGACGGCGTCTGGTTCAGGACGGTGACCCGCTCCTCGACCAGCAGGCGCAGGAAGTCGGCGGGGGCGCGGGTGGTGGCGTGCGGGACGACCACCAGCCGGCCGCCGTGCAGCAGCGCGCCCCAGATCTCCCAGACCGACACGTCGAAGGCGAAGGAGTGGAACAGCGGCCAGACGTCGTGCTCGTCGAAGCCGTACCAGTGGGCGGTGGACGACAGCAGCCGCGCGACGTTGCCGTGCGGGACGACGACGCCCTTGGGCCGGCCGGTGGAGCCGGAGGTGTAGATGACGTAGGCGGGGTTCTCCGGGGAGCGGGGGGCGGCCGGGACGGGCACGGTGTCCGCCCCGGTCGCGCGGCGGGCCGCGGCCTCGGCCGCCGCCCGCTCCCAGGCGCCCATGACCAGCCAGTCCGTCCCTGCCGCGGCGGGCTCCCCGGCCAGGGCGTCCCGGAGGTCCTCGGTGGTGACCGTCGTCACCGGGCGGGCGTCGCCCAGGATGTAGGTGATGCGGTCGGCCGGGTACTCCGGGTCGATCGGGACGTAGCCGGCGCCGGACTTCAGCACCGCGAGGATCGCCACGACCAGGTCGGCGGAGCGGGGCAGCAGCAGCGTGACGAACCGCTCGGGGCCCGCCCCGCGCGCGGCGAGCACGGCGGCCAGGCGCTCGGCCCGGTCGTCGAGTTCGCGGTAGCTCACCGCCCGGCCCTCGAACACCACCGCGGTGCGGTCCGGTGTCCTGGCCACCTGCTCCGCGAACAATTCGTCCAGGCGACGCTCGCGCCACTCACCCATGGAAAACCCCCTCAGCCGACGTGGTCGTTGGTGCCCTGCGCGGTTATTCGAGTTCGAAGACCACGGAGACCGACAGCGAATCGATGGCGTGCTTCTTCACGCACCGCCAGCCGCCCTCTTCGAATACCCCGTCCCATTCGTCGAGGGTCGGCAGATAGACGCCCATCATGTCGTGTCCGAACTCGAATCCCAGGGTGAATACGGGGAGTTCGGTGTCCGGAATGCCGACGGTGCGGGTGGCGTCGCCGAGCAGGAACCGGCGGACGTTCGGGAAGGACTCCCGCAGATTCCGCAGGATCCGCACGCAGTTCTCGCGGGGCCAGAAGTCGTGCCCCATCATGAAGCAGGTGAGCAGATCGACCTCGGCGAATTCCTCGGGCGCCTCGACCTGGTCGATGGTGCGGGCGTCGCCGCGCACGAAGGAGATCCGGTCGCCGAATCCCTTGGCGGCCACCTCCTGCTTGGCCATCTCGATCGCGCCGTCGGCGATGTCGATGCCCAGTCCGCGCGCGCCGGGGAACCGCCGGGCGAGCTGGATGAGCCGCTCGCCGCTGCCGGAGCCCAGGTCGGCGACGGTGGTGGGCTCGTAGCCCAGGCCGTCGACGGCGGACCAGAACGCCGGGTCGAAGTAGCGCTCGCTGATCTCCCGGCAGGCGTAGCTGATCGCCGCCGCGTCGCGCTGGTAGAAGTCGCCGACGCGGTTGGCGTTCGGCAGCACCTGCGGCATGCGGCGGAAGAGTTCGCCGCTGCCCTGGTTGAGCCAGTGGAACAGTGAACGGTGATGGTCGGCCTCGGCGAAGTACGGCCCGGGAAGAACCGTCTCGTCGTCCCGCCGCACGATTCCCACGCTCGCCAGGGCGGTGAACATACCGACCACCGCCGGCCGGTGCAGATCGTGCCGCACGGCGAAATCGGAAACGTCCAGCTTGCCGCTCTCCCGCAGCTCGTCAAGAGCTCCGAGCTCCCACGCGGCGCCTATGGCCGACGAGGCCAACGTCGAGTTGAAGATGTCTGCGACGGCGCGTCGCGCCTGCGCCTCGGAAACCTCGGTACTCATATCCCGCCTCCACCCCAACGGGGTCCGTCCGCAATTCGATTGGGCGTACGCATTCCAGCTATTTCCAGTCTCGGGGGAACTTCCCGGCCGATCCACGACTTTTACCGTGCAGCGAAGCAGGTCGCCCCGCGGCCCGGTCCGGGGGAGGTCCCCGCACCGGGCCGCGGGCCGGGACCCGTCACAGATACGCGTTGTAGTGGCGGTACTCGGGCCACTGCGCGGACCAGGGCTGCTTCAGTCCACGGCAGACGGTGATCGGCACGCCCTGCTCGGGGTTGTCGATGCCCAGCCCGTTGTCGATGTGGCCGACGACGGTGCACGAGCGGAAGCCCGCGGCGAGCCGGGCCCGGTCGATGCCGACCGCGATCACGACATCGGCGCGCGCCGGCGGCGGACCCCACTTGTGCAGCTCGTTGTGGCCGCTGTAGACGGTCGGCAGCCCGTGCCCGTACACGTCCAGGGCCCCCGCCTCACCGAAGTTGTCGACCAGCAGCACCGCCCGGTCGCGCTCGGCGGCCGGCAGCGCCCGGTAGGCCGCCTCGGTCTGCTGGACCATACGGGGCCAACCCACGGTCTCCAACGGCATGCTGGCGATCTGGAAGTCGCGCAGTGCGCTCTTGGGGATCACCGGCAGCGACAGCAGCATCTGCGCCGCGGCACTGAGCGCCATGCAGAACGCGAGCACCGAGAGCCGCAGCCTGCGCCGGCCGGCCCACCGGTCGGCGGCCACACACCCGGCGGCCAGCAGCGCGATGAGCAGTCCGCCGGTGTAGTCCGGCCGGCCGCCCTCGATCAGGTACGACGCCGCGGTGGCGGCCAAGTAGCCGACGCCCAGGGCCCGTACGGGCTTCCACTGCGGAACCCGGAACAGCTTCCACAGCCCGATCAGGCAGAGCACGAACAGCGCCGGCCCGAAGAGCAGCACGAGGTTGGTGGCGAACATGGCGCGGTTGGCCTCGCCGTCGGTGCCCGCCAGCCCCTCCGCCATCTGCAACTGCGGGAAGTCATGGGTGGCCTGGTAGATCAGGTTCGGCGCCCCGATGACCAGCGCCAGCGCGATGCCCGCGTACAGCCGCCGCTCCCGGAACACCTTCCGCGGCCCCACCAGCGCCAGCCCCACCAACAGGGCCACCGCCAGCAGCAGCACGATGTACTTGGCGTAGAGCCCCACGCCGACCACCACACCGGCCCACAGCCACCACTTCCCCTCGCCGCGCAGCAGCGCCCGCACCGCGAAGAGCAGCACCGCGGCCCAGGCGACGGTGTCGAAGCTGGTGGTGAGGATCCAGTGGCCGAAGCTCAGCACCATGGTCGAGGTGGCCACCCCGAACGCGGTCAGCGTCTGCGCCCGCCGGGTGCCGCCCAGTTCGGCGGCGATCAGCGCGCCGAGCAGGGTGACGACCACGGCGCACAGCACCGCGGGCACCCGGATCGCCCACATGCTGTCGCCGAAGACCGCCATCGCCGCGCGTACCGCCATCGGCAGCAGCGGCGGCTGGTCCACATAGCCCCAGGCGAAGCCGTGCTTCCCCAGCAGCCGGAAGTACAACTCGTCGGCGTGGTAGCCGTATTCACTCGCGAACGCGAACAGCAGCACGGCCAGTGCGGCCGCCACCACCGCGATCGGCCGCCACGCCACGGGCGCCGCCCGCAGCGGCGGTGCGCCGCCCGCCTTCGCCTTGCTCTCCCTGTCCAGGGACGTCGTCGTCATCACGCCTCATCTCCCGCCGAGTCTTCGCTTCTCCCCCGGTCCGGCCGGGCAGCTCAGCCGCTCAAGTAGTGGTAGGCGGGCCACAGCCGGGCCCACGGGGCCCTGCGGCCGTGGCAGACCGTCACCGGTTTGCCCTGTTCGGCGTTCTCCACGCCGACGCCGTTGTCCAGGTGGCCGACGACGGTGCAGCTGCGGAAGTCGGCGGCCAGCCGGGGCCGTTCGACACCCACCGCGACCACGACATCGGCCCACTCCGGCGGCGGACCCCACTTGTGCAGTTCGTTGTGACCGCTGTAGACGGGCGGCAGTCCGTGCCCGTACCGGTCCAGGGCCCCGCTCTCCCCGAGGTTGTCGGCCAGCACCACGGCGCGTTCGCGCTGCTCGGGCGGCAGCGCCAGGTAGGCGGTGCGCACCTGGTCGGCCAGCCGGGGCCAGCCCACGCTCTCCAGGGAGATGTTGTTCAGCGGAGTGAAAGGGGAGTTCTGCGGCAGCACCGGCAGCGCCATCAGCAGCTGCAGCACCGCACTGGCCGCCAGCCCGCCGCCCAACAGCACCTGCCGGAAGCGCCGTTGCCCCAGCCACCGGTCGACGGCCACCGCCCCCGCCGCGAACAGCGCGATCAGGAACCCGCCGACGTAGTCGGGCCGCCCCCCGCCGTAGATCGTCAGCGCCACCGCCACGCCGAACGCCGGTGCCAGCGCCCGCACCGGGCGCCAGGCCGGGTCGCGCAGCAGCCGCACCAGCCCGGCCGCCCACACCACGGTCGGCACCGGCCCGAACAGGATCACCAGGCTCGGCACGAAGATGACGCGGTTCATCGGTCCGTCGGTGGCGCCCAGCGCGTCGGCCATCTGCAACTGCGGGAAGTCGTGGGTGGCTTGATAGATCAGGTTCGGTGCCCCGATGACCAGCGCCAGCGCGATGCCCGCGTACAGCCACCGGTCCCGGAACACCTTCCGCGGCCCCACCAGCGCCAGCCCCACCAGCAGTCCCACCGGCAGCAGCGCCACGATGTACTTGGCGTACAGCGCCAGGCCGAGCACGATCCCCGCCCACACCCACCATCGGCCCTGGCCACGCAGCAGCGCCCGTACGACGCACAGCAGCAACGCGGACCAGGCGAGCAGGTCCAGGGTGGTGGTCACCATGATGTGGCCCACGCTGAGCACCAGGAACGAGCTGCCCAGGCCCAGCGCGGCCAGGGTCTGCGCCCGCCGGGAGCCGCCGAGTTCGGCGGCGATCAGCGTGCCGAGCAGCACCACGGCGCCGGCGCACAGCGCGGCCGGCACCCGGATCGCCCAGACCGAGTCGCCGAGGACCTGGGTCGTGGCGTGCACCAGTGCCGGCACCAGCGGCGGCTGGTCGGTGTACCCCCACGCCCAGCCGCGCTCGCCCAGCAGCCGGAAGTACAGCTCGTCGACGTTGTAGCCGTACCGGCCGGCCAGCGCGAGCAGCAGTACGACGACGGCGCAGGCCACCGCGGCGGCCGTCCGCCAGGCCGGCCGCACCCGCGGTCCGGCAACCGGCACATCCCGCACCTCAACAGCGACCGCCGCCACGTCCACCGCCCCATCCGCCGTCGAAAGCCAGTCGTAAGCCGCGTCGTGAGGCACTTCATGAGGCACTTCATGAGGCACGACGTCGGTCACGGCGCCGTCCGGTCCGGACGGCGCGATCATCGACTGGAGTCTCCTGTCGGGCCGGGGCGGACCGCCACGAGTTTGCGTTGTCAGCTAAGCAGCGCGCCCATACGGGGCACCGGCGCCCCTTCAGGCGGTGCGCTCCTCCCCCGCACCGTGCACCGCCGCGGCCCGCCGACGCTGCCTGCGCCGGTAGACCAACGTGTCCACGAGCAGGAACCGCAGCACGAACACCACCACCAGGCTCAGCACGGTCGCCGGCACCGGCCCCATCCCGGCCCGCTCCACGAACAGCACCATCAACGGGATCCGGGCCAGCAGATCGAGGTTGCTGAGCGCCGCGAACCCCACCAGCCGGCCGGCCCAGTGCCCCTGCTTCACGCTGCGGTAGACCAGGAAGTCCAACAGGGCGAAGTTCCAGACCACCCCGAGCTGGTTGGCGAGCACCTCGGCCACCGCGTAGTTCAGCGAGGTGAGGCCGGTCAGCGCGCTCAGCGCCAGCAGGTTCGGGACGAACCCGGAGACCCCGATCAGCCCGAACGCCACCATCCGCGCCCGCTTGTCGCTGCTCCGCAGCTCCGCGAGGTGCCGCAGGAACCGCAACCCCTCCCGCACCGTCGACTTGGACTCCCCCGCGAACCGCTCCCCGAACTCGTACGGCACCTCGGCCACCCCGCGCGGCCGGCAGCGCACCGCGAGCTCCAGCAGGATCTTGTACCCCAGCGGCCGCAGCCCGCCCTCCTGCCGCGCCTCGCCCTCCCGCGCGGCCCGCTCGACCGCCTCCCGGCGGATGGCGAAGAACCCGCTCATCGGGTCGGAGACCCCGCGCAGCAGCCGCGGGAACAGCGCCTTGGTCAGCTTCGTCGACACCCCGGACACCGCCATCCGGTACCCGCCGGCCAGCCCGCTGCGGCTGCCGCCGTCCGCGTACCTGCTGGCGACCACCAGTTCCGCCCCGGCCCGCTCGCCGGCCCGCACCAACTCCGGCATCAGGTGCGGCGGATGCTGCAGATCGGCGTCCATCACCACGATCCACGGCTTGCTGGTGCGCGCGATCCCGGCCACCACCGCCCCGCCGAGCCCGCCCTCGGGCACCTCCCGGTGCAGCACCGCGACCGGGATCGGCACCCGGCCGGCCGCCTTCTCGATGACCTCCGGCGTGTTGTCCGTCGAGTCGTCGACGAACAGCACGTCGACGTCCCACCCGGTCGGAACCGCCGCGCTCACCACGTCCAGCAACTCATCGATGTTCCCTGCCTCGTTGAACGTCGGAACGATCAGCGACACGGCCGGCGCGGAAGCCATGGCTCCTCCTGAGGGGTCAGCAACTGTCACCACAGCGGTCACCAGATCCCAGGACAGCCCGGAACTCACCATGTTTTACGGAGAAGTCAAACTGACCGACCGGCCGTTCGACGCAGCTCAGCGGTCCCGCGTACCGGTCGTCCCGGACGAGTTCCGGTCCTGGAGCCCGGCCCGGATCAGCCGGCGCACGGTGCGGGCGTCACGGGCACCGACGTGGTCCGCGATCCGGACGCCGACGACGACGCCCGGCGGTACCGGCAGGCCGTGCGCGGGGTGCAGCCGGTCGGGCAGGCGCCCCAGACGGGGCAGGAGGGTGTAGCCGAGCCCGGCCCGGACGGCCGACTGGATTCCGGCCAGGTCCGGGGCCTCGGCGACGATGCGGTAGCGGATGCGGGCCGCGTTCAGCGTCCTGAGGGCACCCGTGCGCAGCCCGCAATGGTCGTCGAAGAGCACCAACGGCAGAGGGGCCGCGAGGGGTTCGGCGTCGGCCGGTCGGGCCCCGCCGACCCAGTGCGTGGGCAGGATGCCGCGCCCGGCCGGCTCGTCGGCGAGTCGCTCCAGGACGAGCGCCGCGTCGAGCTGGTGGTTCGCCATCGCGTCGCGCAGACGGGCGCTGCGGCCGAGCCTGACCTGGACCGTCCGGTGCGGAAGCGCCGCGCGCACCTCGTCCACCAGCCCCGGGAGCAGCAGGTCCGCGGCGTGGTCCATGGCGCCGATGGTGAACGTGCCGGTGCGGGTGCGGAACTCGTCGACGGCCGCGTCGTGGGCCTCCAGGATGGTGTGCGCATGCGCCAGCATCCGCTCCCCGGCGGGCGTGAACCGGATCGACCGCCCCTCGCGGACGACGAGTTCGGCGCCGAGGCCGTCCTCCAGGCGCTGGACATGCCGGCTGACGGCGGCCTGGGTCAGGTGCAGGGCGCCGGCGGCCTTGTGGAAGCCGCCGCAGGCCGCGACGGCGACGAGGCTGCGCAGCGGGGCGATGTCGAGGGTGACCGGCATGCGTCGACCCTAGCGAGACCACGCGACAACCGATACGGGTCCGCTATCGATCCCGACCCCTCATCGATACCGATCCGTCATCGATGATGAAACGGAATCATTGTTGGACGCGGCGGGGGCCGGCCTCCGAGGGTGGGGGCATGTCACGTGAATCCGCCACCCGCCCCGGCCTGGTGTTGGCCGTGTGCTGCCTGAGCCTGCTCATCGTGGGCGTCGACAACACGATCGTCACGATCGCCCTGCCCTCGATACGCGCCGATCTGCACACCTCGTTCGCCGCGGCCCAGTGGACCGTCGACGCCTATCAACTCGTACTGGGCGCCCTGCTGTTGACGGCCGGGGCGACGGCGGACCGGTGGGGCCGGCGCCGCACCCTGCAGGCCGGTCTCGCGGTGTTCACGGTGACGTCCCTGCTGTGCGGCGTGGCGCCGACGGCCGGCTGGCTCATCGCGTTCCGGGTGGCGCAGGCGGTCGGCGCCTCGATGATGAACCCGGTGGCGATGGCGATCGTGGCGCAGGTCCACCCGGATCCGGGGAAGCGCGCGAAGGCGTTCGGCGTCTGGAGCGGGGTGTACGGGCTGAGCATGGCGATCGGCCCGGTCCTGGGCGGGTACCTCGTCGACGGCGCGGGGTGGCGGTCGGTCTTCTGGGTCGACGTGCCGGTCGGGATCGCCGCGATCGCGCTGTGCGCGCGGTTCGTTCCGGAGTCCAGGGCCCCGCGGCCGCGCGCCGCGGACCCGGCCGGGCAGGCCATGGTGGTGGTGCTGCTGCTGGCGCTCGCCTACGCGATCATCGAGGGCCCCGCGCTGGGCTGGGGCTCGGCGGCCGTCGTCGGCCTGCTGGCCGTTGCCGCCGGCACCGCCGCGGTGCTGGTGCGGTGGGAACGGCGCCGGGACGAGCCGCTGATCGACCCGCGCTTCTTCGCCAGTGCACCGTTCAGCGGCGGCGTCGTCATGGCCCTGGTCGGCATGGCCGCCGCGGGTGGCTATCTGTGGGTGATGACGTTCTACCTACAGGACGCCCGGGGGATGACGCCCTCGGCCGCCGGCACCTTCCTGCTGCCGCTGGCGCTCACGGTGCTGGTCGTCGCACCGCTCTCGGGACGGCTGGCCGCGCGCCGGGGGCCGCGGATCCCGCTGGTGCTCAGCGGGGCCGGGATCGCGCTCGGGGCGCTCACGCTCACCCGGTTGCGGCCGGACACCCCGGGCTGGCTGCTGACCACCTCTCTTGTGCTGCTGGGCCTGGGGTTCGGGATGCTCAACGCGCCCATCACCGCGATCTCGGTCGAGGGCATGCCGCCGGCCCGGTCCGGGGTGGCCTCGGCGGTCGCCTCCACCGGCCGCCAGACCGGCCAGGCCCTCGGCGTGGCGGTGACCGGCGCGCTCATCGTCCCCCGCCTCGCCCCGGGCGACGTCGCCGGATCGCTGCCGGCCGCCAGTCACGCGGGCTGGTGGACGATCGCCGCCGGCGGCCTGGTCGTGACGGTCGTCGCCGCCGCGACCACGACGAGGAGGGCGCTGCGCACCACCCGCCGGGTCGCCGGCCTCGTCGACGCCGAAGCCGGGCCCGTCGCGGCCCCGGACGACCGGCGGGCGACTCCCGCCCGGGACCGGTGACGGGCGGCCGCCACCGGGCGCGACGGCCGGATGTCCCCCGGCCGCCGGCTGCCCCGTTCGAGTGGACGGGACGGGGGCTCGCGCCGCGTGCGCGGGGCGGGCGGCGGCCCAGGGAGCCCGGCGCGGCGGAGAAACCTCGTGGACGGCGGTGCGTCGAACTCCTCGGAGCCCGATACTTGATCCGCCGAGGCGTGCCCGGGAAGACTCGGATCATGGCCATGCTTGCTGAGCTCCCTGGGAGGTACCCGTGAGGATGCTGATCAACGTCCCCGAGACCGTGGTGGCGGACGCCCTGCGAGGGTTCGCCGCGGCGCATCCGGAGCTGGTGGTGGACGTGGCGAACCGGGTGATCGTGCGGCGGGACGCACCGGTGGCCGGGAAGGTGGCGCTGGTCTCCGGGGGCGGAAGCGGGCACGAGCCGTTGCACGGGGGGTTCGTGGGGCCGGGGATGCTGGACGCGGCCTGCCCGGGAGAGGTGTTCACCTCGCCGGTGCCGGACCAGATGGTGCGGGCCGCGGCGGCGGTGGACAGCGGGCACGGCGTGCTGTTCGTGGTGAAGAACTACACCGGCGACGTGCTCAACTTCCGGATGGCGGCGGAGCTGGCGGAGGACGAGGGGGTGCAGGTCGCCTCGGTGCTGGTGGACGACGACGTGGCGGTGCGCGACTCGACGTTCACGGCCGGGCGGCGCGGGACGGGGGCCACGCTGTTCGTGGAGAAGATCGCGGGCGCGGCGGCCGAGGAGGGGATGCCGCTGGAGCGGGTCGAGGCGCTGGCCCGGCAGGTCGTGGCGTCGTCCCGGAGCTTCGGCGTGGCGCTGAGCGCCTGCTCGACACCGGCCAAGGGCGGCCCTACCTTCGAACTCCCTGAAGGCGAGCTGGAGTTGGGGGTGGGCATCCACGGCGAGCCGGGGCGGGAGCGGCGGGCCATGATGACCGCGCACGAGATCGCGGACGCCGCGGTGGACGCGGTGCTGGCGGACCTCCGGCCCCGGCTGCCGGTGCTGGTGCTGGTGAACGGCATGGGGGCGACGCCGCTGCTGGAGCTGTACGGCTTCGCCGCGGAGGTGCACCGGGTGCTCGACGAGCGTCAGGTGGCGGCGGCCCGTACGTTGGTGGGGAACTACGTCACGTCGCTGGACATGGCCGGCTGCTCGGTGACGTTGTGTCAGGTCGACGAGGAACTGCTGCGGTTGTGGGACGCGCCGGTGGCGACGGCCGGCCTGCGGTGGGGGCGGTAGCGGCCGGCCACCGGGTGCCGTCGTGACGTGCACGGTGTTGACTGTCGCAGACGTTGTTGGCTGTCGGTTGTGCAGAGGGGTGATGGTGTGGTGGACGTGACGCTTGACGGTGCGTTCTTCGTACGGTGGATGGCCGCGGCGGCCGGTCTGGTCGAGCGGGAGGCCGGGCGGCTCACGGAGCTGGACTCGGCCATCGGCGACGCCGATCACGGGACCAACATGCAGCGGGGCTTCGCCGCCGTGGTGAAGGCGCTGGAGTCCGAGCCGCCCGCCGCGCCGGGCGCGGTGCTGATGACCGCGGGGCGGCAGCTGATCTCGACGGTGGGCGGCGCGGCCGGGCCGCTGTACGGGACGCTGCTGCGGCGGGCCGGGAAGCGGCTGGGCGAGGCACCGCAGGTGACGGCGGCGGAGTTGCAGGCGGGACTGCGGGCCGGGCTGGACTCGGTGCGGGAGCTGGGGGGTGCCGCACCCGGCGACAAGACCATGGTGGACGCCCTCGTGCCGGCCGTGGAGGCGCTGGGGGACTCGCTCGACGCGGCCGCCGCGGCGGCCGACGAGGGGGCCCGGGCGACGGTGCCGATGCTCGCGCGCAAGGGCCGGGCCAGCTATCTCGGGGAGCGGAGCATCGGGCATCAGGACCCCGGGGCGACGTCCACCGCGCTGCTGTTCGCGGCACTGGCGGAGGTGGCGCGATGAGCGACGCGCGGCCGGTGGTGGGCATCGTGCTGGTCTCGCACAGCAAGGCGGTCGCGGAGGCGGTCGCGGAGCTGGCCGCCGGACTGACCGGGGACGGTGCCACGGCCCCGGTGGCCGCGGCGGGCGGGACCCCGGACGGCGGGCTGGGGACGAGCGCCGAGCTGATCGCGTCCGCGGCCCGGGAGGTGGACCGCGGCGCGGGAGTGGCGCTGCTGGTCGATCTCGGCAGCGCGGTGCTGACGGTGAAGGCGATGGTCGCCGAGGGCGACGAACTCCCGCCGGACGCCCGGCTGGTGGACGCGCCGTTCGTCGAGGGGGCGGTGGCCGCCGTGGTCAGCGCGTCGGCCGGGGCGGATCTGGCGGCGGTGGCGGCGGCGGCCGAGGAGGCGTACGGCTACCGGAAGCATTGAGCGGGGGGGCCGCCGCGCGGACGCCGGGTCAGGGTTTGCGGGCGACCGCGGCGTAGCTGGCGGCCTCGCCGTCGGTGACGTGGGTGGCGTCCTCGGGGCGGTCGGGGCGCCACTGGTGGGAGAGGGTGACGCCGGGGTCGAGGAGTTCCCACCCGTCGAAGAAGCGCAGGAACTCCTCGCGGGTGCGGAACTGCAGCTCGGTGCCCGCCTCGCGGTAGATCCCGAGGATCCGGTGCATGGTGTCGGGGCTGAAGTCGGGGGTGGCGTGGGTCATCGCCAGCGTGCTGCCGCTGGGGAGGGCGGACTTCAGGGCCGCCACGACGGTGTGCGCGCGGTCCCGGCCGTCGTCGGTGACGAAGTGCATCAGGGCGTTCAGGCTCAGGGCGACCGGCCGGGTCAGGTCGAGGGTTGCGCGCAGCTGCGGGGCGGTCAGGATGCTCGCGGGGTCGGTGACGTCGGCCGGTACGTACGCGGTGCGGCCCTCGGGGGTGCCGCGCAGCAGGGCGGCGGCGTGCGCGAGCACGACGGGGTCGTTGTCGGTGTAGACGACGCGGGCGTCGGGGGCGGTGCGCTGGGCGATCTCGTGGAGGTTGGGCGAGGTGGGGATGCCGGTGCCGATGTCCAGGAACTGCCGCAGGCCCGCGGCGGCGAGGTGCCGGGTGGCGCGGTGCATGAACTCGCGGTTTATGCGGGCGGCCACCAGCGCGGCGGGGAAGACGCCCAGGACCCGGCCGGCGGCCATCCGGTCGGCCAGGAAGTTGGTCTTGCCGCCCAGCATGTAGTCGTAGATCCGGGCCGAGTGGGCCCGGTCCAGTTGTAGGTCCACCACCGGCTCGTGGTCGTTCATCGCGTGCTGCCTCCCGCCGCCTGATGGGTCGCCGGAAGAGCGCTCCCGGGGAGCGGCGACCGCGTGGTGAGCACTGCCCGGCGTGTGCGCGTTCATGCGCCGGGCGGAGTCGTACGCGGGGCGCCTGGTGGCGTGCGCCGGGGTGCCGGTGGTCGCGCGATGGGCATGGGCGTCCGCTTCTGATCGTTCTCGATCACGAGTAGTCGGGTGACTGCGGAGCGCAGGATTATTTGTCGCCGGGTGCCACAAATCCACGAGGTTTGCTGTTGATTGGAGGGTGAGGGCAAACCGTCCTCCCGGCGCGGCCGCCGTCCTCGGTGGCGCCGCGGCGGTGCACGGCGAACGGAACGAGGACGGCGCGTGAGCACACACCGGAACCGACTTCTGCCGGCCCTGGGATCGAGCCGTGCCGCCATAACGGAGCCGGCTCCGCCACCGGAGTCGGGCCGTCGGCTGTCGCTGGCCTTCGAGGCGTTCCTGTCGACCCACGCCCGCAAGTGGCTGGCCTACGCCTATCTGCACACCGGCAGCGAGGACGCGGCCCGCGCGGTGACCCGGGCGGCGTACGAGCGGCTCGGCCGGGTGTGGCCGCACGCGCTGCGGCAGGCGTCGGTCGAGGCGTACGCCTGGGCGCTGCTCAAGGAGCAGGTCATGGAGTGGCTCTACGACCACCGGCAGTCGACGGCGCTCACCGAGACCGCCGCCTTCGCCGTCGTCACCCATGCCCTGCTGCGCGAGTGCCAGCAGCAGTTCGCCGTGCTGGAGAGCCAGTTGGGGCTCTACGCGGCGATCTCCCGGCTGCCGGAGCGGCAGTGCGACGTGATCGTGCTCCGGCACGTCATCGGCTACGGCGACGCGCAGATCGCCGCGCTGCTCGGGGTGGACGAGGTCACCGTGCGTTCGTACGCGAGCCGGGGCCGGCGGAAGCTGGCCGCCGCGCTCGGCATCGATCAGGGACAGCCGGCCCGACCGGCCGGAGATCAGCGGTAGTCGGACAGAGCCGGGCAGAGTCGAACATGGGGGAACGGAACATGACGAGGGCGTATCGGGGTCCCGGCGAGCGGCGGGAGACCGTCGAGTCGCTGCTCAGCGCCGCCGCGGCGGTGTCCGGGATCGGCGGACTGGCGGATTTCGGCGCACTGGACGAGGCGGGGGCGCTGGACGGGCTGGGCTGTCTGACGCCGGCGACGGAGTGGTCGGAGCGGTCACCGCGGGCGGTGGTGCCGCCGCCGGCCGGTCCTGACCGGGCCGCACCCAGCGCGTATCCCACCGCCCGCGACGAGGCCACCCACGAGCTGCAACTGGCGTGCGCCCTGGTGGTCAACGCGGCGGCGGCCGCGGCGAGTCTGGAGCGGCTGGTGGACGACCACCACATCGACCCGGAGGGGGCCCTGGTCTTCGGGTGCCTGCTGCACATCACCGGGCGGTCGGCGGCGGCGCGGTTCTGGTGGCTCTTCGGCGCCGGCGCGGGCAGCCGGACCGCCGCGTACTGCCTGTATCTGGCGCACCGCCGGGACGGCGAGTTCCGCGACGCCGCCTACTGGCGCGAGCAGGCCGCGCACGCGCCCGACGAGGAGCCGCGGGCGGTGGCGGCCTTCGACGAGCGGCAGCTGCTGCCGGACGAGGCCCGGCACAACCTCCTCGTCCAGTGGCACAGCGGACTGGCGCCGACGCTGCCGGCCGCGCTGGAGAACGTCATCAACCGGCTGGTGGTGGAGGGCGACGACGAGGACTTCGGGGCCATCCCCCGGCCGTCGCCGACGCTGGTGGCGGACCTGGGCCGGGCCATGAACTGACGCCGGCGGGCGGGCGGTCAGAGGAAGTCGACGCCCTGGGCGAGCGGCAGGTCGGCGGAGTAGTTGACGGTGTTGGTGGCCCGGCGCATATAGGAGCGCCAGGCGTCGGAGCCGGACTCCCGGCCGCCGCCGGTCTCCTTCTCGCCGCCGAACGCGCCGCCGATCTCCGCGCCCGAGGTGCCGATGTTGACGTTGGCGATGCCGCAGTCGGAGCCGTCGGCGGCCAGGAATGCCTCGGCCTCCCGCTGGTCGCGGGTGAAGATGCTGGAGGACAGGCCCTGCGGCACGCCGTTCTGGAGGGCGATGGCCTCCTCCAGGGTGCGGTAGGCCAGGACGTAGAGGATCGGCGCGAAGGTCTCGGTGCGGACGATGTCGGCCTGGGCGGGCATCCGGACGAGGGCGGGGCGGACGTAGGCGGCGTCCGGGGCCTCGTCGGCGAACCGGCGGTCGCCGCCGGTGACGACGGTGCCGCCGGCGCGCCGCGCGGCGGCCAGCGCCTCGGTCATCGCGGTGTGCGCGGCGGTGCTGATCAGCGGTCCGACGAGGGTTCCGGGCCGGTAGGGGTCGCCGAGCGGGAGCTGTTGGTAGGCGTGGGCGACGCGTTCGACGAGGCGGTCGGCGAGGTCCTCGTGGACGATCAGCCGGCGCAGGGTGGTACAGCGCTGGCCCGCGGTGCCGGCGGCGGCGAAGACCACACCGCGGACGGTGAGGTCGAGGTCGGCGGAGGGGGCGACCACCGCGGCGTTGTTGCCGCCGAGTTCCAGCAGGCAGCGGCCGAAGCGGGCGGCGACCCGCGGCGCCACCTGCCGTCCCATCCGCACCGACCCGGTGGCGCTGACCAGGGCCACCCGGGGGTCGTCGGCGAGCAGTTCACCGTGTTCCGGTCCGCCGAGCAGCAGGTGGTGGAGGCCGGGCGGGGCTCCGGTGTCGGCGGCGGCGCGGGCGAGCAGGGCGGCGCAGGCGAGGGCGGTGAGCGGGGTCAGTTCGGAGGGCTTCCAGACCACCGGGTCACCGCAGACCAGGGCGAGGGCGGTGTTCCAGGACCACACGGCGACGGGGAAGTTGAAGGCGGAGATCACCCCGGCGACGCCGAGCGGGTGCCAGCTCTCGGAGAGCCGGTGGCCGGGGCGTTCGCCGGCGATGGTGCGGCCGTAGAGCTGGCGGGAGAGGCCGACGGCGAAGTCGCAGATGTCGATCATCTCCCGGACCTCGCCGAGCGCCTCGGAGCGGATCTTGCCGGCTTCGAGGGTGACGAGGTCGGCGAGGTCCTCCTGGTGGGCGGTGAGGAGTTCGCCGAGGCGTTTGACCAGGGCGCCGCGGACCGGGGCCGGGACGGTGCGCCAGGCGAGGAAGGTGCGGTGGGCGTCGGCGAGGGCGGCCTCGGCCTGCTCGGGGGTGGTGGCGGGCAGGTGGGCGAGGACGGCGCCGGTGAGCGGGGTCCGGGCGGCGACCGTGGCGGTGTCCCCGGGGGCGGCCTCCGGGTACACGTCGAGCCCGGCCGCGCCGCAGCGGCGCAGCGCGGTGGTGGCGCGGGCCCGCAGGGCGTCGGTGCCCGGAAGGCCGAGGGTGGCTGGTTGTGCGCTGACGGTCATCGACAACTCCCTTGTGTTTCAAGGTATGTGACTAGGCGTTGGATGCGGGTGGGGCCAGGGCGGCCAGGGCCTCGTCGGCCTGTAGGGCGGCCAGGGCCCGGCGCAGCGAGCGCTCCTGCTGTTCGCCGTAGAGCGCGAACGGGTCGAGCACCGGGCGGTCCAGGGTCGCGGAGAGGCGTTCGGCGTCGAAGGGGGTGCCGTCGCGGTGCGGGTCGCGGGTGCCGTCGCCGGTGAGGTTGGAGTGGAAGATGCCGGCGGCGGAGCGGGGCAGGAAGTCCTCGTAGACCAGGGGGCGGGCGGTGAGCCAGCCTTCGGCGAGCAGGGCGGGCAGGCCGGCGGGCGGGCGGCGGCCGTCGCGGGGGCGGTCGGTCACCGGGTGGTAGGTGAAGAACGCCAGCCGCTCGGCGGCGAGTTCGGCCTCGGTGCGGGGGAAGCCGTCGTCCCACACGGCGCGGGCGGTCGTCCGCCGGTCGGCGTCGGGGCGCTCGGCGGTCCGGCGGTCGGTCTCGGCCATGAGGGCGTCGTAGCGGGCCCGGCCGGTGCGGGTCAGTGCGATGCCGCGGGCCTCGACCTCGCCGAAGCGGACGCGCAGCGCGCCGCGGGTGAGCCGGCCGCCGGGGTCGCGGAAGGTACGGGGTTCGGCCAGGGCGCGGAAGGAGGTCTGGCGCAGCAGGACGTCGGGGCCGGCCCAGCGCGGGGGCCCCTGGATGCGGTCGATCATGGCGATGCCGCGCTCCCCCATCCGCCGGTAGAGGGCGTCGATGTCCAGGACGCGCGGGGTGAGGTGGTTGACGTGGGTGGTGGTGACCCCGCCGATGTCGGCGGCGACCGCGGAGATCCGTTCCAGTTCGGCGTACCAGGCGCGGTCGACGGGCTCGGTGGAGAGGGTGAACGCGCCGACGGCGAGGGTCAGGAAGCGTTCCGCGGCGGGTTCGTCCAGGCCCTGTTCGCGTTCGGCGCGCTCGGCCAGGCCGAGGAGTTCGGGCGGGAAGAGGCGGCGGCGGGCGAGGAAGGCGGTAAGGCGGGCCTCCAGGTCCGGGTCGAAGAAGCGGCGGTCGCCGGTGGTGAGGAGGGAGGTGAAGACGCGGAAGGGGTTGCGGTCGAGTTCGGCGGGGTCGGTGGGGCGGAAGGCGGTGGAGACGACGGGGACCGCCCCGACGGCGCCGTCCCGGAGGTCGTAGAAGCCGACCGGGTGCATGCCGAGGGCGGCGAAGATCCGGGCGGCCTGGCGGAGTTCGGCGGGGGTGCCGACGCGGATGGCGCCGTGGCGTTCGGCGGTGACCCGGTCCAGGCCGCCGAGCCGGCCGGCGTCCGGGTCGCGGGCGGCGACCTCGTCGTTGATCTGCCCGGTGACCTCCAGGAGGGTGGTGTAGGCGGGGACTTCGGTGCCGTACATGGCGGAGAGCCGGCGGGCGAACGCGGCGCGCAGCCGCCAGGTGGGGATCGTGGCCAGGGGGCCTGCCATGGGGGCTCCTCTCCGGGGACGGGGCGGATGTTTCAGATGATGTGGGCCTCGGGCCGGGCGGCGGCGTGCCGGCCGTCGAAGCGGGTGGCGGCGAGCGGGCCGATGTCGAGGAAGGGTTCGCGGCGCAGGTAGAGGTCGCGGACCAGCTCGCCGACGGCGGGGGCCTGGAGGAAACCGTGACCCGAGAAGCCGGTGGCGTAGAGGAAGCGGCCGGGGTGCGGGGCCTCGCCGATGAGGGCGTTGCGGTCGGGGGTCATCTCATAGAGGCCGGCCCAGCCGCCGGTCACCGGCAGGTCGGCCAGCGCCGGTGCCCGACGGGCCGCGGCGGCCCGGAAGGGGACCAGCCATTCGCGGCTGAACTCCCGGTCGTAGCCGGGTGGTTGGGCGGGGTCGGAGAGGCCGAGGAGCAGCCCGTCGGCGCCGTCGTTGTGGAAGTAGAGGGTGGAGGCGTAGTCGAGGGTGAAGGGGATACGGGGCGGGCGGGGGCGCAGCGGCCCGGTGAAGGCGATCTGCCGGCGCAGCGGGGTGACCGGGAGGGCGACCCCGGCCAGCGCGCCGACCTGCCCGGACCAGGCGCCGGCGCAGCAGATCACGGTGCGGGTGCGGACGGTGCCGTGCGGGGTGCGGACGGCCCGGAGCCGGCCGTCGGCGGTGTCGATGGCGGTGACCGGGCAGCGGGTGCGGACGGTGGCGCCGAGCCGGCGGGCCGCACGGAGGTAGCCGGTGACGGCGGCCCTGGGGGTGGCGTAGCCGTCGTTGGGCGAGAAGGCGGCGGCGACGAGGGTGCCGGGGTCGAGGTAGGGGCACAGGTCGCGGGCGGCGCGCGGGGTGATCAGCCGGCTGGGCACGCCGTGGGCGTTCTGCAGCTCGACGCCGGCGGCGAAGGTGTCGCGTTCGGTCTCGTCGCCCAGGAGGAAGAGGTAGCCGACGGTCTCCAGGCCGATGTCGGCGCCGGGGCGGCGGGCGAAGTCCCGCCAGGCGTCCAGGCTGCGCAGGCCGAGCCGGATGTTGAGCGGGTCGGAGAACTGTGCGCGGACCCCGCCCAGCGGTTTGCCGGAGGAGCCGCCGGCGGGCAGGTCGCGTTCGAGCAGCAGCACCCGGCCGGCGTCCGCCTCGGCCAGGTGGAAGGCGATGCTCGCGCCGATCACCCCGCCGCCGATGACCACGATGTCGGCGGAGGCGGGGAGCGGGGCGGGCTGCGGGTCGCGGAGCGAGGGGGCCGAAGCCGTGGAGCGGGCCATCCGGGCCGCCTTCCCGTCGTCACATGGTCGGGTGGGCACGTCGTCACGCCGTGGGCCGTCCCGGCGGCGGACCGCGGGGCCGGTGCCCTTCGATGGTGACCGGCCGGGGGTCGGCCGTCCATGCAGCGTCGCTGCGGGTGATCTGTGAGGAGGTGTCGGCGTCCGCGGGTTTCGCGGGGCGCGGGTGGCGCCGGTGGCGGGTGGGTAGGGTCCCGCCGTGGAATTGCCGGGGGTGCAGCTGCGGACGCTGCTGGAGCTGACCCGGAGCCGGACGATGACGGCGGCGGCCACGGCACTGGGGTACACCCCGGGCGCGGTCTCCCTGCACATCGCCGCGCTGGAGCGGGCCACCGGCACCGAGCTGGTCCGGCGGGCCGGGCGCCGGGTGGAGCTGACGGACGCGGGGCGGACGCTGGCGGTGCACGCGGAGCGGATCCTGGGGGCGCAGGCCGAGGCGGTGGCGGCCCTGGAGCGGGCCCGCGGGGAGGTGGCCGGGCGGCTGCGGCTGGGGGTGTTCGGGACGGCGGCGGCGCTGCTCCTGCCGCCGGCGCTGCGGCGGCTGGCGGCCCGGCATCCGCAGGTGCGGGTGGTCGGCCGCGAGGTGGACGTGGACCAGGCGTACGCGGAGGTGCTGGCCGGGCGGGTCGATCTGGCGCTCGGCCTGGACTATCCGGACGCACCGCTGGCCCGGGACGGCGCGGTGGAGCTGGTGCGGCTGCGCACCGAGCGGTTCTCGCTGGCGGTGCCGGCCGGGCGGGCGCCCCGGGAGGCGGCCCCCCTGCCCCTGGCGGAGGCGGCGGCGTACGACTGGATCCTGCCGTCGGCCGGCTCGTACTACGGGCGGGCGATCCGGACGGCCTGCCGCCGGGCCGGCGGCGAGCCGCGGGTGGTGCACGAGGTGACGGACACCGCGACGTCGCTGGCGATGGTCGGGGCGGGGCTGGGGGTGGCGCCGCTGACCGGACTGATGCTGCGGCTGCGGTCGGCGGGGATCGCCGCGGTGCCGCTGCGGGAGACCGTCGAGCGGCACATCGTGGTGGCGGTCGGCACGGCCGCCCGGTCCCGGCCCTCGGTCGCGGCACTGATCGCCGCGCTACGCGCGGGCGCGGAACCGGACGCGGAGACGGACACGGCGTCGGACGCGGCGTCGGACGCGGCGTCGGACGCGGCGTCGAGGTCGGCGGCGGGGCCGGAGGCCGAAGCAAGGGACGGCCGGGAGCCGGGCCCCGAGGCGGCTCCGGGCCCGCGGGTCGGTGCCGGGCGGCCGGAGCGTCACACGCAGGGGTCAGCACGGACGGGCCGGACCGCTTCGCCCGCAGGCGTGACCGCTCCCCCGGATGGCGCAGCCGGTCCGCGGGCGGGCGGGCCCCGGGCGGGCGGTGGTCAGTCCGCGGGGTCCTCGGGCGGCGGCCACGCCGGGCGGCTGCCGTCGGGGACCGCGGCCAGGGCGTGGCCGACCGTCGGGTAGCAGGAGAAGACCCCGAGCGACTGCGTCCCGACCAGCAGCTTGAGCATCCGTACGCCCAGGGAGGCCAGGAGCAGCCGGCCCTCCAGGCGGCGGCAGAGCCATTCCAGGGCGAGCAGGCAGCTCAGGCCCCGGGAGTCGCAGAAGCGCAGGGCGGTCAGATCGAGCACGAGGAAGCGGTGGCCGGCCGAGACGACGGACCGGGCCTCGGCGAGGAACGCCTGCTCGGTGCGGAGGTCCAGCTCACCGCTGACCCGCAGCACCGCGCACTCGTCCTCCTGGACGAGTGCGGTGACCGCCAACGACCGCATCTCCGAGCTCATGCCGTCCAGCCTAAGCGCCGCGGTGCCCGGCACCACCGCCGTGCCACCGGCGTACGCGGGCGGGCTCCGGTGGCGGACACGGGTGTCCGCAAGGGCCCGAACGGGCCCGGACCAGCGACGCAGGCCCGAAAAGGAGCACTCGGAATCGGTCAGAAACAGGCGCATTTCCGTCCACTGCGGGCAACCTCGGGCAATAGAACCCGTGCCACAAACCCGGCTGCGGGCTGAGACGGGCACCGCCATGGCCGAACGGAAAGCACGCCGCGCGGCACCCGCCCGGACGGAGCGCGGCGGACGAGCGGGCGCACGGCGGCGCGCACCCGGTCGAGAGCGCACGCCCGGAACGGTGCCGGTGGTACCGGCCCTCAGCGCCCGGCCCCGGGCCCGCCCTCGGCGAGGGCGTCCGCCAGCCGGTCCAGGAACGCCCGCTGGGCCGTGATCAGCCGGTCGTACGCCTCCCCCGGTGTGCACCACGCCACCCGGTCGATCTCCGGGAAGGTCCGCATCGTCCCGGAGCCGCGCGGCCACTCCATCTCGAAGGTGCCCGGCTCGATCCGGTCCGGGTCGAGGTCGGCCTCGACGGCCCAGACCGTCACCACCTTGCCGCCGGACTGCCGGACGTCCCCCAGGGGCACGTACCGCCCGTCCGGCGGCACCGCACCCAGCTCCTCGGTGAACTCCCTGCGGGCCGCGGCCAGCGGCTCCTCCGGCGGCAGGTACTCGCCCTTGGGCACCGACCAGGCGCCGGCGTCCCGGCGGGCCCACAGCGGGCCGCCCATGTGCGCCAACAGCACCTCGACACCGCCGTCCGCACCACCGCGGTACAGCAACAGCCCGGCGCTCCGCTTCCCGGCCATCGTCCCGCCGCTCCCTCCGCTCCTGATTCCCGTATCGCTTCCCCTCACCGCTCCCGCACGTCACCTCAGCGGTGGGCGGCGAGCACGGTCTCCACGGTGTCGGCCTCCGCGGCCGTCTTGTCCTCCCGGTAGCGCACCACGCGGGCGAACCGGAGGGTGATCCCGGCCGGGTAGCGCGGCGAGGTCTGCAGCCCGTCGTAGGCGATCTCCACCACGAGTTCCGGACGGACCGTCACCGCATGGCCGTCGTCCGCCACCGCCAGTTGCCGGAGCCGTGCGGTCTGCCAGTCCAGGGTGGCATCGGTGAGCCCCTTGAAGGTCTTGCCCAGCATGACGAACCCGCCGTCCGCGGCCCGCGCCCCCAGGTGCAGGTTGGAGAGCCGTCCGGTGCGGCGGCCGTGGCCCCACTCGGCCGCCAGGACCACGAGGTCCAGGGTGTGCACCGGCTTCACCTTCAGCCAGGCCGCGCCCCGTCGGCCGGCGTTGTAGGGCGCGTCCAGGGACTTGACCACGACGCCCTCGTGGCCGCGCCGGAGGGTGGCGGCGAAGAATTCCGCGGCGGCGGCGCGGGCGCCGGGGTCCTCCGGATCCTCGACGACACAGCGCCGCACCCGCACCGACTCCGGTACGACGGCGGCGAGTTCGGCGTGCCGGCGGTCGCCGGGGAGGTCCAGCAGCTCGCGGTCGCCGAGCGCGAGCAGGTCGAAGAAGACCGGGGTCAGCGGGAGGGCGGCACGGGCCGCGGCGACGTCCTTCCGGGAGCCGAACCGGCCGGCGACCCGCTGGAACGGCACCGGGCGCCCGTCCGCGTCCAAGCCGATCATCTCACCGTCGAGGACGAGGCGCTCCGCCGGCAACTCCGCTACCAGGGCGGCGACTTCGGGCAGCCGACCGGTGACCTCGTCGAGGGTGCGGGTGTGCACCCGCACGTCCGGGCCGTCCCGGTGCACCTGGACCCGGATGCCGTCGAGCTTCTCCTCGACGGCGCAGCGGCCGAGCCGGCCGATCGCCTCGTCCACGGAGCCGGCGGTCTGCGCGAGCATCGGCCCGACCGGCCGGCCGACGGTGAGCCGGAAGCCGGCCAGCGCCGGCGGGCCCTCGGCGAGCAGCGCCCGGGCGACGTCCGGGAGCGAGCCGGCCAGCATCACCGCGCGCCGCACCGCGTCAGCGGGCGCGCCGGTGGCGGCGGCGAGCCCCTCGACGGCGAGCGCTTCCAGGGCGCCCTGCCGGACCTCGCCGGTCAGCAGCCCGTGGAGGAACCGCTGCTCCTGGGCGGTGGCGGCGGCGAGCAGCGTCCCGACCAGCCGGCGCCGTTCGGCCTGGGCGCCGGGGCCGGCGACCCGGGCCAGGGCGGTCAGCGCGGTGTCCACGTCGCGCACGGTGAGGGTGGGCCGGTCGGCGGGCGGCGGCGGGTCGCGCAGCGCGCTCCAACCGACGCCGATCCGCCCCCGCGGCAGCCGCCCGGCCAGACAGGGGATGACCACCGCGACGTCCTCCGGCGCGGCGGCCCGGAACAGCTCGGCCAGCAGCGCGGTCTTCCGCGACCGGGCCGAGGTCGCGGCGACCTCGCCCGAGACCCGTGCGAGAGCGGCGAGCAGCATACGGTCATCGTGCCCCCGCGCCGCCGGCCCCGCTCCCGCAGACCGCCCGCCCGCCTGCCTGCCCGCACGCCTCCCCTTCCGCACCCGGACGACCCGGGCGATCCGGACAGCCCGGACCGCCTCGTCGGCACACCCCGTCGGCACACCCCGTCGGCAGGCCCCGGCGACGCACTGCCGGGGCGCTACCGTGAGGAGGTGACCGCGCCCCGCGCCCCGGAACCCTTCGACGCCGACGGGAACGCCCGCCCGCTCCCCGTCACCCATGTCTGGTACGCCGCGTACGGCTCCAACACCCACCCCGGACGGCTCGGCTGCTATCTCGCCGGCGGCCGTCCGCCGGGCGGGTTGCGGGAGTTCCCGGGCTGCCGCGATCCCCGGCGGCCGCGGCGCAGCGCGCCGGTACTGCTGCGCGGGCGACTGTACTTCGCCACCGAGTCCGCGGTGTGGACCGGCGGCCGGGCCTTCTACGACCCCGACGCCGACAGCGAAACCCCCGCCCACGCCCACCTCCTGACGCTTGGTCAGTTCTCCGACGTGGCGGCACAGGAGATGTACCGGGAACCGGTCGCGGACCTCGATCTGACGGAGGTCCTCGCCGCCGGGCGCGCCCGGCTCGGCCCCGGCCGCTACGAGACGCTGGTCTGCGCCGGCCGGCTCGACGGCCATCCGGTCCTGACGTTCACGGCGCCCTGGCGGAGCACCGAGGTCCCGCCGAACCCGCCCTCCCCCGCCTATCTGCGCCTGATCGGGACCGGCATCGCCGTCGCCCACGGCTGGTCCGCGCTCCGCACGGCGGAGTACCTCGCCACGTGCCCGGGGGTGCACCCTCGGTGGTCGGTACCGGAGATCACCGCCCTGCTGGCCGCCGACCCGGACTCGGCCGGGCCGGCCCCGCCACCCGGACCCGCGAACTGACCGGCGCGGCTCAGCGACCAGCAGCTCAGTGACCAGCGCGGCTTGCGGAACGACCGGGACGGAGTTATTCCGGACTTAGGTGTGGACGTGGCTTCCGTCTCCCCTGGGTAGGGGGTGCACACTGTGCTGTTCACTGACCGCGCAGACGCCGGACGGCGGCTCGCCGAGGCGCTGCGCCACTTGGAGAAGGAAGAGCCCGTCGTCCTGGGCCTGCCCCGCGGCGGCGTCCCCGTGGCCTATCAGGTTGCCCAGGCGCTGCGCGCGCCCCTCGATGTGATCGTGGTCCGCAAGCTCGGCGTCCCGTACCAGCGGGAACTGGGCTTCGGCGCGATCGGCGAGGGCGGCGTCCGGGTCCTCAGCGAGGACATCATCCGCCGGGGCCGGGTCGCGCCCGAGGACGTCGACGCGGTGCAGCGCACCGAGGAGGCGGAACTCTCGCGCCGGGCCGAACGGTTCCGGGCCGGCCGCCCGCGGCTGCCGCTCGACGGCCGGACCGCGATCGTCGTCGACGACGGCATCGCGACCGGATCGACCGCGGCGGCCGCCTGCCAGGTGGTCCGCGCCCAGGGCGCGGCCCGGGTCGTACTGGCCGTGCCGGTCGCCCCGCCGGACGCCGCCGAGCGTCTGCGCACCGCGGCCGACGAGTTCGTCTGCCTGTCCACCCCGTATGCGTTCGCGGCGGTGGGCGAGTGGTATCAGGACTTCTCGCAGACCTCCGACGACGAGGTGGTCTCCCTGCTTTCCCAGGCCGCGGGCGGCACCACCGCCCCGACCGGTACGGCGCACGGCGCCCGTACGACGACGGCGCACCGGGCGGGCGACTGGGAGGAGGTGCGGATCGAGGCCGGGCCGGTCCGGCTGGTCGGCGACCTCACCCTGCCGGTACCGGGCGGGCCGGTCGTGATGTTCGCGCACGGCTCCGGCAGCAGCCGGCACAGCCCGCGCAACCGCGCGGTGGCCACCGCCCTGAACCGCGCGGGCCTGGGCACCCTCCTCTTCGACCTGCTCACCCCGGCCGAGGAGGCCGACCGGGCCAAGGTCTTCGACATCGAGACCCTGGCCCGGCGGCTGGCCGAGGCCACCCGCTGGCTGCGGGCCCGGGAGGACGTCCCGATCGGCTACTTCGGCGCGAGCACGGGCGCCGCGGCCGCCCTGCGGGCCGCCGCCTACCCCGACGCGGACATCGGCGCCGTGGTCTCCCGCGGCGGCCGCCCCGACCTCGCGGGCCGCTCGCTGCTCTCCGCCGTACGGGCCCCGACGCTGCTGATCGTCGGCGGCGCCGACACCCTGGTACTGGATCTCAACCGCCAGGCGCAGTCCGCGCTGGTCTGCGAGAACAGACTGGAAGTCGTGCCCGGCGCGACCCACCTCTTCGAGGAGCGCGGAGCCCTGGACAAGGTGTCCACCCTCGCCCGCGACTGGTTCACCCGCCACTTCCGTCTGCTCCCGGCATAACGGGGCCGCATAACGGGGCCGCATCGCAGGCGGCGCCGCAAGCCGCGCGACAACGCAACCGCGGTCAACGTGACAGGCCCACGTGACAACAGCGGTCAACTGACAACAGTGGTCAACGGGCGATCCGCTGACCACTGTTGCCTCTGCTGTTGTCTCTACTCTCTACCTACATGGGTCTCTACAGGTCTCTACGGGGGCTGGTACGGCTGGTACCTGGTACCGAGCTAGTACCGCAACGTCCCCGCGATCCCGCCCACCTCGGCGAGCACGCCGTCCGGTACGAACCGCACCTCCGCTCCGGTGTCCAGCGACCGCTCCACGATCGAGTCCACGATGTCGTCGACGGCGTCCCGTTCACCGGGCTCGGCCGGCATCAGATGGCCGCCGGTGTCCCGCATGGTCTCCCGGTAGTTCTCCTCCACCGCAAGCAGGGCGACCCGGCCGGTCTCCGCGTTCTGCCGGATCTCGTCCAGTCCGGCGGCGAAGGCCCGGCGCCCGCGGGCCCGGTCCAGTTCGGCCAGCACATCGGCGACTTCGGCCTCCGCGCGCTTCTCCGCGTACGGGCGGACGGCCTGCCAGAGCGGCTCGGGCGGTCCGGCGGCCAGCCCGGCCTGCGGTACCTGCGTCACCGTGACCTTGGTGCCGGTGCCGCCCCGCATGACCGTCCCCACGTCGTCGAGGAGGGAGAGCGCCGCGGCCTTGCCGACCACGTACAGCGGTCGGGGGTCGGCCTTGAGCACGGTGGCCAGCGCGGTGTCCGCCTCGCGCAGGAACTTGCGGGTGTGCTCGTCACGGAAGGTGCTGGGCACCTCGCCCACCTGCAACTGGTCCTCGGGGTCGGGATCGACCAGGCTGCGGGTGAGCGGGAAGGCGCCGCGCCGCACCTCGGTGAGGCGGTCCAGCGCACCGCTCCACAGGCTGACGTGGTCGGCGGAGACCGCCAGCACCCAGAAGGGATGCTCGGCGGCGTGCGCGGCGACGAGATTGCGGGTGAGGAAGGTGTCCGAGAGCACCACCCGCGCCGGGACCGTGCGGCCCAGCGACCACACCTGGTGCTCCCCCGGCGCGGCGAAGAGGACCATGCCCTCCTCGGCGTGGGCCAGATCGACCTCCGCCGCCGCCTTGTCCAACTGCTCGACGACGTCGATCCGTCGCTCCCTGGTGACGTCCGGATCGGCCTGGAGCCGCTCCTTGGCCTCGGCGAGCATGTTCCGCAGCAGGACCGGGTCCTGTGCGTTGTCCGGCTCACGGCGATGTGTGGGCAGCAGCACCGACACGGCCGGGTAGGGCCGCTGCCGGCGAAGCCTGGCGAGTTCAGCGGGGCTGAGCGCAGCATGCATCGGAACCCTTCTTTCGGTGAGCGGATTCACGAGCGGTTTCACGAGCAGTTTTCACGAGCGGTTTTCACGAACGGATCCGGTGGACTCGCGTGCGGATCCAGCGGATTCACGGGGCGCCGTGGAGCGCGGAGTCGGGCCCGGCCCGGCAGGATGCGGTCCCTGCGGATAGCCTCGTTCGACCCCCGACTCCCCTACCACACTATGCACGATATGCCCGTTTCTCCGGGGCGGCAGCAGGTGCGTCGGCAGCGGCGTCCCGGCCGTGCGGCAGCCGGATTTCGGGCGGTCCGGCGGCCTCCCGGCCCCGGAAGCGACCTTGCGCCATCCGTGATGTCATCGAAGGGTGGACGCCCGCGGGCCACGCGGACCACGTGGCCGCCGTGCCGCGCGGACGCCATGCGACGAACACTCCGGAGAAGTCCTGAGAAGAACCCTGTGACAGCGGGAGGAATCATGGCCGGCAAGCTGCGAGCCCGGGACATCATGACGGGCGGAGTGCAATGCGTCGGCGCGCACCAGTCGTTGAAGGACGCGGCGCAGATGATGCGCGACCTGAGGGTCGGCGCGTTGCCGATTTGCGGTGACAACAACAAGCTGACGGGGATGATCACCGACCGTGACATCGTCATCAAGTGCTGTGCCGAGGGCATCGACCCGGCGACGGTGCAGGCCGGAACCCTGCAAAGCAAGATCCACTGGATCGATGCCGAGGCGGACGCGGGCGATGTCCTGCGCACCATGGAGCAGCACCGGATCAAGCGCCTCCCTGTGATCGACGTCAAGGGCGGTCACCAACTGGTGGGCATGATCACCGAGGCCAACCTGGCCAAGAACCTCACCGACACCCAGGTCGCCGAATTCGCCAACCGCGTCTACGCGACCGCCTGACGCGCCCGTACAGCGGCCGAGCGCACCGCTTCCGCGCCCCGCACCCGGCCGCTGGCGGCCCCGCCGTCGTACGAACTCACCGTACGAGCTCACCGATCGCATTCAGAGAACGTCTTCACGCACAGATCTCACACATCGATCTCACAGATCGGCCTCCTCGCCGAGGTAGAGCCCGGCGAACGCCTTGGCCGCGGCCTCCGAACCGAGCAGCCGCCGGAGCCGGGCGGAGGCCGTCCCGGCCCGGAACCGGTCGCCCGACGAGGCGCCGTGCAGCAGCTCCGAGAGCCACTGCGAGAACTCCAGGTACTGCCAGACCCGCCGCAGGCCGGCCGCCGAGTACCCGGCCAGCCCACGGTCGTCGCCCTTGTGGTGGGCGATCAGCGCCTCGCCCAGCAACAGGGCGTCGTTGAGGGCGAGGTTCATCCCCTTCGCCGCGATCGGCGCCAGCAGATGCGCCGCGTCACCGGCCAGATGGAGCCGGCCGTAGGACATCGGCTCCACCACGTAGTCGTGCATCGCCAGCACGGTCTTCTCGCTCAACGGCCCTTCGCACAGCGGCCGGGCCCCCTCGGCGGCGAGCCGGAGCCGTAGCTCCGCCCACACCCGCTCGTCCGGCCAGTCCGCGACCTCGTCGCCGGCGGGGACCTCCAGGTAGTAGCGCGTGACGTGGGCGCTGCGCGCCATGTGCGCACCGAACCCCCGCGGGTTGATGCCGAAGACCACCCCGTCCGCGGACGGCGGCGCCTCGGCCAGCACCGCGAGCCAGGAGACCCCGTGGTCATGGCGGGTCAGCCGCCCCCGCCCCTCCGGTATCGCCGCACGGCTCACCCCGCGCGCCCCGTCGGCGCCGACGATGTGGTCGCAGGCGATCCGGTGCCGCGCGCCGCTCTCCGGATCCCGGTACGACACCGCGGGCTGCGGCCCGTCGATGTCGTGCAGCCGCACCTCGCGCACCCCGAAGCGCACCGTCCCACCGGCCCGGTCCGCGTAGGCGGCGAGGAGATCGGAGACCAACAGCGGCTGCGGACAGACGAAATGCCGCCGCCCAGAGAGCCGGGCGGTCCGCACCGTGTGCCGCCCGCCGTCGAAGCGGAACTCGAACTCGCCCTGGGTCACGGCCCGTTCGATCAGCCGGCCGGCGAGCCCGTGCCGGGCGAGCGCCCGCACCGCCCACTCCTCGACGAAGCCGGCCCGCGGCCGCCGCTCGATGAACTCCCGGTTCTCCGCCTCCAGTACGACACAGCCGACACCCGCGGCCCGCAGCAGATTGGCCACGGTGAGCCCCGCGGGGCCGGCCCCGACGATGACGACGGACGTGCGGGCGGGTGGCGGGGCGGCGGGAGGTGCTGCGGGCGAGGACACGGCGGGCGGTTCCCTTCGGGCCGGGCGGCGGATCGCTCGCAGTATGGCGGGTGGCCGAAAGTGTGCGCTCGGCGCCCCACTTCCCCCGGCCGCCTCCCCGCCGCGCAATCCGCACCGCCACCACTGATACCCGGACGTACCTCTCGGACGTACCTCTCGGGCATACCTCCCGGACGTACTTCCCGCCCGCACGCCCCGCCGCACCACCCTCGCCGCGCCGCCGGGAACCGCACCGTCGGGAACGCCCCCGGGCCCCCGCGGTACGCCACCACGGAGGCCCGGATCGTCCAGCGCGGACGCCGGGAAGGGTCGGGAAGGATCAGGAGGCGTCGTCGCGTCCCTTGAGCGAGTCCTTCATGCCGCGGGCGCGATCCTCGGCGTCCCGCAGGGCGCGCTTGGCCTTGCCCTTGGCCTGGTCGGTGCGGCCCTCGGCGGTCATCCGCTTGTCGCCGCTCGCCTTGCCGGCCATCTCCTTGGCCTTGCCCTTCATCTTGTCCATGGCGCCCTTGTCAGGCATGACGAACTCCTTCGTTCGACAGGGAGGTTGCGGAGCCCCGGCAGAGTGCGGGGCTCCGCCACCACGCTGCCGCAGCTTCCCGCCGCCCGCATCCGGAACCACGCCCGCCGACGCCGCCCGGTGCGCGGTCCAACCCCCGTCCATTGCCAGGGAGGTGTCGGTCATGGGTGTCGGTCATGAACGAAGCCTGCGGCGGGCAGAGGTACGCCACCGCCTCGGCGACCTCCTCGGGCTCGATGAACCGTTGTCCGGGTCCACCGCCCGCACGGCGGCACCGGCGGCGGCCAGCCGGTGCGCGCGGGCCCGTCCGATGCCTCCCCCACTGCCTGAACGGCGCGGGAGGTACCCCCGCGCGACGCCCATGACCAGGCGGTCCGGCCGCGCAGGTCGAGTGCCACCGGGCCGGGACGCCGGCCGCGCCGCGGCAGGGCCCCGCCGGGCACCGCCCGGCACCCGCTCGGGGCCCGCTCGGGGCCCCGCCCCGTTCACCCGAACGGCCGTCCCGGATCGCCCCGCACCCCGTCGGCCTCCTAGCGTCGAACGACGCAGCTCCGACTGCGCACCGCCGCCCCCAAGGAGGCCGACATGCGGAGGCTCATCGCCGTGCCGACTGTGCTGCTCGCCCTGGCCGCCGCGGGCTGCGGAACCGGCGAGGACCGCGAGGAGACGCCGGCCACCGCGTCCGCGCCCGACCCGGGCGGGGCCCCCGAGCCGCAGGGCTCCCCCACCATCCCGGGCCAGCCGGTGAGCTGCGGCGCCATCGCCGACGCGCTGGGCAAGGCGCACGGCGTCGCCCTCTACGCGGACCCCGGCGCCGGCGGCACGGTGGGCTGCGCCGAGGCCCGCGCGGTGATGAAGGAGTTCTTCCTGCGGGCGCCGCCCCAGTCGGCCGGGCACCCGAGTTCGCTGGCCGTGAAGGGCTGGACCTGCCAGTACGACGGCGGCCCCACCGGCACCTGGGTCACCGAGTGCCGGCAGGACGAGCGCGCCATGCACACCGAGGACCCGGGCCAGGATCCCGGTTCGCCCGACGACCCCTCGCTCCCCATGGACGAACCGTCGACCACCGAGCTCTAGGCTTCGGCAGACCGACCGTCCCGTCCCTGGCCGGCCTCCTCCGGCACCGCCATCTCCCGGAACCACGTCGGCCCGCCCGCCAGCGCCCGCTCGATCCGGGTGCGCGCGTAGTCGTCCAGCTCCGGCAGGGCGTCCACGGAGAACCAGCCGACCTCCAGCGACTCGTCGTCGTTGACCCTCGCCTCGCCGCCGACCGCCCGGCAGCGCAGCGTCACGTCCAGGAACTGGCACTCGTCGCCGTTGGGGTACCGCACCGGCGGCATGGCCTCGACCAGGACCACCCCCTCGGGGACGACCCGCACCGCGGTCTCCTCGTACACCTCGCGGACCGCGGTCTCGGCGGGCTGCTCACCGGGCTCCGGGATGCCGCCGATCACCGACCAGCCACCGGTGTCGACCCGCCGGCCCAGCAGCACCCGGCCGGCGTCGTCGAGGACCACCGCGGTCACCCCGGGCAGCCACAGCAGCTTGGTGCCGATGTCGGCCCGGAGGTCGCGGATGAAATCGGGGGTGGCCATGCCCCGACCCTACGGGACGATCACCGGCCCTGAGCGGACGCGGTCCGCCGGTCCTAGGCCGTCGACGCAGAGCGGCGCAGCCGGAGTCGCTCGCGGATGCAGCGCACCGCGCCCTCGGCGTCGTCGACGGTGACGGTGAACGTCCGCCCGTCGCCGAGTCGGAGCACCATCGCCTCACCGCGGCGGACGATCACGGCCGTGCCCTGATCGGGCCGCCAGCGGTACCCCCAGCCGCCCCAGTGGCGCGGGGTGACCCGGGGTGCGAAGTCCGCGTCGACGACGCTGTCCAGCGGGATCCGGCGGCGCGGCAGGCCCATGTGTCCGCACCGCACCTCCAGGGTGTCCGCGTCGACCCGGACCGCGACATGGACGAAGGCGAGCGTGCCGAAGAGCACCAGCAGGCCGGCGGCGACACAGCCGACCACGGCCATCACCAGGGGCGCCGGCGCGGAGGTCCAGGTGCTGTTCACGGCGAGTTCGACGCCCAGCGCCAGACAGGCGGCACCGACGGCGGCCAGCAGCCACTGGAAGCGGTTGGACGCCCGGCCGTGCCAGACCTCGGGAATCTCCGCACGCGCGCCGCCGGCCGGTCGGCCACCGGCCGGGGCACCGTCCGTGCTTCCGCGCTCACCGGGGGCGGCGGCCCCCTCCTGGGGGTGGTCCCTCATGAGACGCAGCGTACGCGCCTTCGCATCCGGGAGCCCGGCCGCTGCGTCCGTGTGGCAGGGCGGTGCGTCAGGCGGTGCGCGGCGCGGCCTGGACGGCGCCGGCGAGCAGTCGGCCCTCCGCGTAGGCCAGGACCACCTCGGGGAGCGGGCTCGGACGGCCGCTGAGGAGGACGTCGAGGGTGCCGGTGGGGGCGGCCGCGGGGGCCGGCTCGGCGCCGATCCGGCGGAGTGCCTGGGCGGCGACCGCGTCGGCGGAACCGTGCAGGACCAACGACGGGCCGCCGGGCTGCTGGAGGGCGGCGCGGATGCGTTCGGCGACCAGCTCGTAGTGGGTGCAGCCGAGGACGACGGACCGGATGTCGCGCGGGGTGCGCTCGGCGGCGGCGGCCACCGCGGCGTCGATCGCGTCCTCGTCGGCCTGCTCGACGGCGTCGGCGAGGCCCGGGCAGGGCACACCTGCGACCTCGACGCCCTGCGCGAAGCGGGCGATCAGGTCCTGCTGGTAGGGGCTGCCGGTGGTGGCGGGGGTGGCCCAGATGGCGACCGGCCCGCCGCCGGCCGCGGCGGGCTTGATCGCCGGGACGGTGCCGATGACGGGGATGGCCGGCTCCAGCTCGGCGCGGAGCGCGGGCAGCGCGTGCACGGAGGCGGTGTTGCAGGCGACGATCAGCGCGTCCGGGCGGTGCGCGGCCGCGGCCCGGGCGACGGCCAGGGCGTGCGCGGTGACGTCGTCGGGGGTGCGCGGTCCCCACGGCAGGCCGTCGGGGTCGGTGGAGAGGACCAGATCCGCGTCCGGCCGCAGACGCCGCACGGCGGCGGCCGCCGGGAGCAGGCCGGTTCCGGAGTCCATCAGCGCGATCTTCACCCGGACACTTTACTCAACGGTCCGTCCCACTTGTCATACCGGCTGGTCATCCGGGCCGGGAGGGACCGGAAGGGGGCGGGGGCCGCGCGTCCGTGTCGGGCACCGGTCCGTGGCGGCCCCGGTGGGGCACACTGCGGCCGTGGACGCGATGGAGTGGATCGCCGCGGTGTCCCTGGTGGCCTGGTTGTGGCTGCTGCTGGGGCAGGGCTTCTTCTGGCGGACCGACGTCCGGCTGCCGGCCCGCCGGGATCCGGACCGCTGGCCGTCGGTGGCGGTGGTGGTGCCGGCGCGGGACGAGGCGGCGGTGCTGCCGGCGAGCCTGCCGACGCTGCTGGCGCAGAAGTACCCGGGCCGGGTCGCGGTCTTCCTGATCGACGACGGGAGCACGGACGGGACCGGCGCGCTCGCCCGCGAGCTGGCGGCCGGCGGGGGCGGGCTGCCGCTGACCGTCGCCTCGCCCGGCGAACCGGAGCCGGGCTGGACGGGGAAGCTGTGGGCGGTCCGGCACGGCATCGCGCTGGCGCGGGAGCGCACCGCCCCGGAATACCTCCTGCTGACCGACGCCGACATCGCCCACGAGCCGGACAGCCTGCGGGAGTTGGTGGCCGCGGCCCGGTCCCACGAGCTGGACCTGGTGTCGCAGATGGCCCGGCTGCGGGTGGCGACCCGCTGGGAACGGCTGATCGTGCCGGCCTTCGTGTACTTCTTCGGCCAGCTCTACCCGTTCCGGTGGGTCAACCGGTCGGGCGCCCGGACCGCGGCGGCGGCCGGCGGCTGCGTCCTGCTGCGGCGGGAGGCGGCGGAGCGGGCCGGCGTCCCGGAGTCGATCCGGCACGCGGTGATCGACGACGTGTCGCTGGCGCGGGCGGTGCAGCGCTCCGGCGGACGCGTCTGGCTGGGGCTGGCGGACCGGGTGCGCAGCGTTCGCCCCTACCCGCGGCTGGCGGAACTGTGGCGGATGGTCTCCCGCAGCGCCTACGCCCAACTCCGCCACCGGCCGCTGCTCCTGCTGGGCACGGTCCTCGGGCTGACGCTGGTCTACCTGGTGCCGCCGGCCGCCCTCCTGGCCGGACTCGCGGCCGACGACCCGGTGGCCGCGGGGCTGGGCGGCGCGGCCTGGGCGGTGATGTGCGGGACGTATCTGCCGATGCTGCGCCACTACCGGCAGCCGCTCTGGACGGCGCCACTGCTCCCGTTCACCGCGCTGCTCTACCTGCTGATGACCGTGGACTCGGCCGTGCAGCACCACCGGGGCCGCGGCGCCGCGTGGAAGGGCCGCACCTACGGGGCACCCTGAGCGGGCCCCTGCCGGCCGGGAACCACGTAAGGCTCCGGCCGCAGGCGTGGCCCGCATCACGCCGGAGGCCCCACCCCGCTTCGTCAACGAGACGGCCGCGACGTCCTTCGTGAGGGTGAGTTTCGTCGGGGGAACCAGAGTGGGCGCGGGGGCCGGCGCGGTCCGGCCGGGCGGGGGCGGAATTGACGCCACCGGTTGACCGGTCGGCAACGGCGCCACGGCAGACCGCGGGACGGGCACCGGCTCCACGCGGACCGTCGGCGCCGAACCGGGACGTCGCCTCCCATGAGCAGCGACATCGCGGCACCTTCCCGTCGTCATGGAGCCCTCGTGGAGCCCTCGCGCCCCGTCAGCCGTGGCCGTCACCAACCCACTTGGCCGGGAACACCCCGAAGCCCCCTGTTCATCTGCGGGAAGGGAGGTCTTTACACGATCCCTACGGGCGATCGCGACCGATTTTCACAAGTTCGCTCACATTGCGGACCCGGAGCCTCTCCGAACCCGTAAAACAACCTGCTTGTCAGGCTCCCCAATCGACACATCGTGGGCTTAACTTATGAGGCATGACCTCCCCCCGCTCCACTTACAGCGGCGGCTACTACGCATCGCCCTCTTTCCCCGACACCCCCATCTACGACAGCCTCGTCGCAGAGCGGGGTACTCCGCAGATCGCCCCGATCCGGGTGAACCCCTCCCCCTGGGAGACCGGTTCCTCGCTGCCGGCCCTGCCCTCCGCACTGCCTGCGCTGCCCGCGGCGCCGTCCGCGCCCGCGCAGGGCCACGGGTATCCGGGCGCCGTGCCGCAGCCGGCCGCCCCGCTACAGCACACCCCGGCGCCGTACATCCCGCAGCAGGCGGGCCACCGCGGCTACCAGCCCCCGCAACAGCACCAGCGCCCGGCACCGGGCATGGGCACGGGGTACGAGGCGATGCGTCCGGCCGGCCCGGTCGCGCCGCGGCCCGCCTCGCCGTTCGACGAGCCGGGCTACGGCCGGCAGTATCCGCCGCGGGGCTACTGAAGCGGCCGCTCGACCGGATGTGCGAAGCGGCTGGCAGGATGAGCCCATGTCCAGGCCACAGGTCCAGTCGCTGCACATCTATCCGGTCAAGGCCCTGGCGGGGTCCGATCCCGGCGAGGCGGTCGTCGAGCCGTGGGGGCTCGCCGGGGACCGGCGGTGGCTGGTCGACGACGGTGCGGGGCGCCAGATCACCCAACGGCAACAGCGGAGGCTGGCGTTGGCCCGCGCCGAGGGGCTTCCGGGTGGCGCCCTGCGGCTGACCGCGCCCGGGATGCCGCCGCTGGTCGTCGAGGTGCCCGAGCCGCTGGGCACGGTCCCGGTACGGGTCTTCGACGTCATCGTCGAGGCGGTGCCCGCGGGCCCCGAGGCGGCCGCCTGGTGCCGGGGCTTCCTGGGCGTCGAGTGCCGGCTGCTGCACATGGACGCCCCGGAGAAGCGGCGCCCCGTGGACCCCCGCTACGGCAATCCCGGCGACACCGTCAGCTTCGCCGACGGCTATCCGCTGCTGCTGACCACCGCCGGGTCGCTCGACGCCCTCAACTCCCTCGTCGCGCTGGGCGACCACGCCGGCGAGGGGCCCCTCCCGATGAGCCGTTTCCGGCCCAATGTGGTGATCGCCGGTACGGCACCCTGGGCCGAGGACGACTGGCGGCGGGTGCGGATCGGCGAGGTGGAGTTCCAGGTGGCCAAGCCCAGCGGGCGCTGCGTGGTGACCACCATCGACCAGCGCACCGCCGAGCGCGGCAAGGAGCCGCTGCGGGCCCTCGCCCGCCATCGCCGCTTCGGCGACCAACTGGTGTTCGGCCAGAATCTGATCCCCCGGGGCGCGGGCACGCTCCGCGTCGGCGACCCGTTCGAGATACTCGGCTGACGGCCGCACGCGGTCGCCGTCGCCCTCATTGCGGGCCGGTCGGCGGCTGCCTACAGTGAGCGCTCAGCGCCGCCGACGGGACCGGCCGCGGGGGGAGACAGAGAGCTGCTGTGCCGATGCCTGCCAGGGATGCCGTGAGCGGCCACTTCGTCCCGGTCCAGCGCCGGGACCGCGCCTTTGCGGGCCACGGCGACGACGAGGTCCGCGAGGAGGCCGTGACGGCCTTCGTCCGGCTCGGTCCGGCCCGCGGCGAGCAGGTCATGGTGCTGCCGTGCCCGGAGGTGCCGGAAGGACCGGAGGAAGAGGTGCCGGCCCGGGTCGGCTTCCCCGGCCGCAGCACGGCCCGCGCCCGCGAGCGCGGCCAGCTGCTGGTCACCAGCGTGCGGGAACTCATCGGGCCGGACGTCGAGTTCACCGCCGTCCGGCAGCTGAGGCCGCCGCGCGCGGCCACCGACCGGGCGACGGCCGAGGGGTGCACCGGGCTGCGGGCGCTCATCGACGTGGGCTGGGTGGCCGCGCCCAGCACCGACCGCTCGCTGCGGATCGCGCCGGCCCGGACGGCGAAGGCCCACCGGCTCACCGTGGACCTGACGCGGCTGCGTTTCCTGCCGGTGGGCTGCGCGGTGGGTCTGCTCACCCTGCCCCGGGGCGCCACGGGACACGATCTGATCGAAGTGCGCTGCGACCGCGGGCAGCACCGGATGCTGCGGCGACCGGGCGCCGAGGCGGTGCCGCGGCTGGCGCCGAGGGAGGTGGTACGGCCGTGCTGAATCCGGAAACGGCCGGTCACGGTCGGGCGAAGGAGCCGGCGGAGGAGGCCGGGCGCCGGCTGCTGCAGCGGCGCTTCACCGCGCGGCTGCTGCCGCAGCTGCGGCTGCTGGTCGAGGAGTGCGCCGCCCGCGAGGGGCTGAACGAGCCGCGGCGCGGGGAGTTCGTGCTCGCGGTGGACGAGATCGCCGGGAACGCCGTGGAGCACGCCGGCGGCGCGGGGCGGCTGGTGCTGCGGCGGGTGGGGGACGAGTTGGAATGCCGGATCAGCGACGCGGGCCCCGGTTTCAGCGAGACGGTGATCCCGGAACTGCTGCCGGGCCTGGACGGTGCGCCCAAGGGGCGGGGGCTGTGGCTGGCGCGACTGGTGGCGGACCGGTTCGCGGTCGGCCCCGGCACCGGCACGGCGGGCGAGCGGGGCGCGGTGGTCACGGTGGCGGTCCGGCTGCGCTGACGGCAGGCCCGTCCGCAGCGGGAGCCGGCCTCGGTCGAGGGCGGGGACGGGACGGGCGGCGGGTGCGCCGAGCGGCCACCAACCGGACGCGCCAACAGGGGCGTTAGGGGCAAGTGGGCCGGGTGGGGTGTCTGGGGTGACCGGGGCGGGAGTGTCTCCTGCCCGTCGACGGCGCCCGCGGGGCGACGTTGCGCTCTCTGCGCGGAACCGACGCACGGGAAGCCCCGTCATGCGGTATCCGCGGGAGCGGGAGGGGCACGATGCGGGCGATCACGGGCATCTGGCGCTGGCGGCGGTACGGCTCCGCGAGGACACCGCGCGGACGCACGCGGCGCTGGCCGGGGTGGCCGGGGTGGCCGCCGCGACGGCGGTCGGCTGGCTCGTCGAGGGCGGCCGGCGGCTGGCCGTGCGGCGGCTGATGGCACGTCGGTTCCGCCGCTGGGGCGCGGCCTGGGCACGCGCCGGACAGGACTGGGGACGGGCCGACGCCGGGAGTTGAGGAGCGGCTGACCAGGCTGCGGACCGTGTCAACTGCCGCCCGCCGGGCGCGCTACGGTGGTCCCTCCAGCCCCTCGGCTGGGGCCCCGCAGACCGAGAGCGGACACCCGCTTCACGCATGGCTGCCGGGCCGACATCCGCCGCACGAAGTGGGGACACGACACCGCCATGGCACAGGGTTCGGTCCAGGTGACGCACTCCGGAACGTCGCGTTGGCGGCGCCGCACCGGTGAGTACAGTTCGCTCGCCGCCGCCCTGGAGGCCGCCGGCGACGGTGACGTCCTGACCGTGCCGGCCGGGACGTACCGGGAGAACCTGGTGCTCCAGCGGGCGGTGACGCTGCGCGGACCGGAGGGGGCGCGCGGCTCGGTGCGGATCGCGCCGGCCGACGGGGTGGCGCTGACGATACGAGCCTCGGCCACCGTCCACGACCTGCACCTGGAGGCCACCGACTCGGCGTCGCCGGCACTGCTGGTGGAGGACGGCGCCCCCGAGCTGACCGACATCCGCGTGGTGACCCGGTCCGCGGCCGGCATCGAGGTGCGCGGCGGCGCGCGTCCGACGGTGCGGCGCTGCACGGTCGACAACGCCGGCGGCGTCGGCATCAGCGTCCTGGACGGCGCCGGCGGGGTGTTCGAGGAGTGCGAGGTGGTGGCGGCCGGCCAAGTCGGGGTGGCGGTGCGCGGCGGCGCCCACCCGCGGCTGACGAACTGCCGTATCCACCACGCCTCGGGCGCCGGCCTGTCGCTGACCGGCGAGGGCAGCACGGTCGAGGCGGTGGGCTGCGAGCTGTACGAGATCAAGGGCACCGGCGTCCAGGTGACGGGGCGGGCCGCCGGCCAGCTCACCGACTGCACGGTGCACCGCACCACGGCGGACGGCGTCACCCTGGACACCGACGCGGTGCTCACCCTCGCCGGCTGCGACATCCACGACGTCCCGGAGAACGCGGTGGACCTGCGGTCCCGTTCGGTGCTGACGCTGACCCGTTGCACGGTGCGGCACTTCGGGCGCAACGGCCTGTCGGTGTGGGACCCGGGCACCCGGGTGGACGCCAACCAGTGCGAGATCCACGACAGTACGGGCGACTACCCGGCGGTGTGGGTCAGCGACGGCGCGACCGCGGTGCTGGACTCCACGCGGCTGCACGACGTGCCCGACGCGCTGTTCGTCCTGGACCGCGGCTCCCGGGCCGACGTCGTGGACTGCGACCTCACACAGGTCCGGAACACCGCGGTGTCGGTGAGCGACGGCGCCACCGTCCAGTTGGACGACTGCCGGATCCGGGAGACCTCGACCGGTGCCTGGTTCCGCGACCACGGCAGCGGCGGCACGCTCGCCAACTGCACCATCGACGGGACGCAGACCGGGGTCATCGTCACCAAGGGCGCGGACCCCACCATCGAGGGCTGCACGGTCAGTTCGCCCACCGAGGCCGGGTTCTACGTCTCGGCGGAGGGCCGGGGAACCTTCCACGGCTGCCGGGTCACCGGCAGCTCCGGCTTCGGCTTCCATGTCATCGACGGCTGCCGGACGACGCTGACCCGGTGCCGTACGGAACGGTGCGCGCGCGGCGGGTACGAGTTCGCCGACGCGTTCGGCGACGGCAGCGGCGGCGGGCCCACCGTCGAGGACTGCACCAGCGACGAGAGCCGGACCACGCAGGCGCCGCCGGTGACCGCCCCGACGGTGCAGCCGGCGACCGGGACGGCCGGGCTGCTGGGCAACGTCCCGGCGCCGCGCCGGGCGCCGGCCGCCGCCGACCCCGCCCCGGAGGCCCCGGCGCCCGGCCGCCCCTCCGAGGAGGTGCTGGGCGAACTGGACGCCCTGGTGGGGCTGGAGAGCGTCAAGCGGGAGGTGCGCACCCTGATCAACATGATCGAGGTGGGGCGCCGCCGGCAACAGGCCGGCCTCAAGGCCGCGTCGGTCCGGCGCCATCTGGTGTTCACCGGCTCCCCCGGCACCGGCAAGACCACGGTGGCCCGGCTGTACGGCGAGATCCTGCACTCCCTGGGGGTGTTGGAGCGCGGTCACCTGGTCGAGGTGTCGCGGGTGGACCTGGTGGGCGAGCACATCGGCTCGACGGCGATCCGCACCCAGGAGGCGTTCGACCGGGCGCGCGGCGGGGTGCTCTTCGTGGACGAGGCGTACGCGCTCTCCCCCGAGGACTCCGGGCGGGACTTCGGCAAGGAGGCCATCGACACCCTGGTGAAGCTGATGGAGGACCACCGGGACGCGGTGGTGGTGATCGTGGCCGGCTACACCGCGGAGATGGAGCGGTTCCTGGCGGTCAACCCCGGTATCTCCTCGCGTTTCTCACGGACCATCAGGTTCGGTGACTACGCGCCGGAGGAGCTGCTGCGGATCGTCGAGCAGCAGGGCGAGGAGCACGAGTACCGCCTCGCCGAGGGGACCGGCGAGGCGCTGCTCAAGTACTTCACCGCGCTGCCCAAGGGGCCCTCGTTCGGCAACGGCCGCACCGCGCGGAAGACGTTCGAGGCGATGGTCGAGCGGCACGCGGGCCGGGTCGCCAGGATCACCGACCCGAGCACCGACGACCTGACCCTGCTCTACGCCGAGGACCTGCCCGAACTCCCCTGATTCTCCGCGCCGTCGGCCCGCTGGGCCGGTATCCCCGCGGCCAGCCGGGCGAGCAGTTGGGCACGCACCCGGTCGAAGACGGGGTCGGCCTGGTAGTCGCCGTGACCCAGGATCTGGGCGGGCAGCGGGTTCTGGAGGGTGCGGCCGAAGGCCAGCGGGTCGCGCAGCGGCCCCTCGTCGATCGCCCGGCCGTCCTCGCAGGTGAGCCGGATCGGGCCGCCGATGGGGTCGGTGAAGCGCCAGAGGTTGCGCCAGTCGTCCATCTCGCGGTGCAGGCCGGTGAGGGCCGGCGGGCCGAAGTAGGCGGGGAACCAGCGGCCGTAGAGGCGTTCCAGGGGACTGCCGTAGGTGAGCAGGGCGACCCGGCTGCGGGTGACCAGGTCCAACTGCCAGACGGCGGCCGCCGCCAGCACGCTGCCCTGGGAGTGGCCGGAGATCACCAGCCGGCCGTCGTAGCGCTCGGTCCAGGTGGCCATCCGCCACGTCAGGTCGGGGACGGCGCGCTCGGCATAACAGGGCGGCGCGAAGGGGTGTGCGGCGCGCGGCCAGAAGGTGCCGACGTCCCAGAGGATGCCGATGGTGCGCCGGGCGGAGTGGTCGCGGTAGGCGCGCCGGCCCATGGTGAGCAGCAGGAGCACCCCGGCGCCCATCAGCCAGGAACCGAGGGACTCGGCGGCCGTGGCGGCGGCGTGCACGAACGGCGGCGCGCCCTCGGTGGCGCGGCCGGGGGCCCGGTCGGTGAGCCAGGCACCGGCCACCGCGCCGGCGCCCAGGGACAAGGTGACGGCGGCGATCGCGGCCACCAGGACCGGCGCCGCGTCGGTGAGTCCGGCGCGGGCGATGGTGCCGGCGATGCGCTCGGTGCGCAGCGCGTCGGGCCGCTCGCGCGGGTCGTAGAGGCCGGGGACGTCCTCGACGACCCGCTTGCGGACCATCAGGACCCGGATGCCGGCCAGGACGGCGACGGCCGCGACCACGACGAGCAGCGCGGGCAGTACCGACGCCTGCCAGGACAGCAGCACCGGCGGCCCGGGGATCGGCGCGTGGTCCTGGCCGGGGGTGGCGGGGCCGTCGATCCAGTCGGCGAACCGCTGGGCCACGCCCCCCGTCAGCACCCCGGCGACCGCGCAGGACAGCAGCGCGACGGCGGGCCCGCCCATGCCGCGCAGCGCGGTGCGGGCCTCGCCCCGGGCGGCGCGCTGGAGGAACCAGGCGGTCACCACCAGGGCCAGCACCAACCCGCCCTGGAGGACGGCGATCCCGCCGAACGCCGCGACGCCGGGCAGCGGGCCGCTGCTGTGCGCCGCCGGCCGCGACCAGGCGGCGTAGCCGGCCGTGAGGACGAGGGCGGCCAGCGCGAGGTAGGGCAGCGCGCGGACCGCGAGGCGGTCGGACTCCTCGTCGCGGACCGCCTCGCTGCGGGCGGTGCGCCAGACGACGAGCAGGGTGCCGGCGGCGAGCAGCACGACCAGGCCGGTGAGAGTCCGGCCGACGGCGGTCAGGGCGGCGGCGCCGGCCCGGTCGTCGGCCCGCAGGGAGGCGACGAGCAGGGCGGCGGCGATGGTCAGCACCCCGGCCGTGCTGTGCGCGGCGCGCAGCCGGGCGACGAGCCGGCGGCCGTACCAGAAGCCGTCCAGGCCGAGCGCGGTGCGCTCGTGGGCGGGGGTGTCGCGGGAGGTGCCGGGGCGGCGCGGTGGCGGGGAGGCGGACTCGTAGGCGCTCCAGGTGCGGTGCGAGAGCCACCACAGGAAGCCGACGACCGCCAGCGGCAGTGCGGAGGCGAGGACCAGGCGGCGGCCCGGGGCGCTCCACCAGCCGCCGCCGGCGGGGTCGAGGAAGCCCAGCCAGGACTTGCCGGTGGCGCAGACCGGGGTGCCGGCGCACTGCCAGGCGCTCAGGTCGAGGGCGACCTCGCAGGCCGCGGCGGCCAGCAGGACGGTGAGGGTCAGCGCGAGCAGCCGTACGAGGAGGTCGTAGATGCGCTGGCCCCGGTGGTCGGGCGGGGCGGCCGGGCGCATCCAGTGGGCGAGGTTGGCGACCATGAACGGCAGCAGGATCAGCCAGAGCGCGCGGGCGCCGTTGCCGGAGGTGAGGTTGGACCAGCAGTACGCCTCGCGCACCGGCCGGGTGCGGTGGGCGCCGGGGCGCCGCTCGGCGTCGGCGTCCTCGGTGCGGCGGTAGCAGGCGGCGGTGTCGTCGCCGGTGATCAGCTGGACGCGTGGATCGCCGAGCATCTCCTGCGGGGTGGTGCCGCCGACGCCGTGGACGAGGAGCTCCAGGGCGAGCTGCGGTTGCGGTGCCGTGACGGGTGACGGGTCGACCGCCGGGCTCGGTTCCGGCGTGCGGGCGGACGGTGGTGTGGCCGCGGTCTCCACTGGCTTTCCCCCGATGTCAGTGTGGTGCGGTGCGAAGTGGACGGAGTGGTGAGGTGCGCGGTGCGGCTGGCATGGCGTGGTGCGGGAGGCGGGTGGTCGGTCGTGTGGTGCTGCGCCCCCTCTCGGATTGTCCCCGTCTTCTGGGAGCGTTCGCATCCGGCTTGCGGTTCCCGGGGCGCCGGTTGCGGTTCCCGGGCCGCGGCGTGCCCGGAGCGGGGGCGCTGTCGGACCCGCGTGCGAGGATGAAGGTCGGCAGCAGCACAGAGCGCAGGCGGCGGACAGCCGGCGGAAGGACCCGGGGCGGTGAGCCGGGTGGAAGGGACGGGCCGCGGTGGGCGACAACCACAACCTCCTCGCGGAGCAGCGGCGGGCCCTGATCCTCGACGAGGTCAGGCGGCGGGGCGGGGTGCGGGTCAATGAACTGACCCGCCGGCTGAGCGTCTCGGATATGACGATCCGTCGCGATCTGGACGCGCTGGCCCGCCAGGGCATGATCGAGAAGGTGCACGGCGGCGCCCTGCCGGTGAGCGATCCCAGTACGCACGAGCCGGGTTTTGAAGTGAAGTCGGGGCTGGAGCCGGGCGCCAAGGCGGAGATCGCCAAGGCGGCGGCCGAGCTGGCGGTGCCGGGCAGTGCGATCGCGCTGGCCGGCGGCACCACGGCGTATGCGCTGGCCCAGCGGCTGCTGGAGGTGCCGGAGCTGACGGTGGTGACGAATTCGGTGCGGGTGGCCGATGTGTTCTACACCGCCCAGCGGGCCGCGGCCAGCGCCGGCGAGGGCCGCCCGCCCGCGGAGGCGGCGACGGTGGTGCTGACCGGCGGGATGCGCACGCCGTCGGACACCCTCGTCGGCCCGGTGGCGGACGCCGCGATCCGCTCGCTCCACTTCGATCTGCTCTTCCTCGGGGTGCACGGCATATCGGTGGAGGCGGGGCTGTCCACGCCGAACCTCGCCGAGGCGGAGACCAACCGCCATTTCGTGCGGTCCGCGCGGCGGGTGGTGGTGGTCGCCGACCACACCAAGTGGGGCACGGTCGGCCTGAGTTCGTTCGCCGCGCTGGACGAGGTGGATGTGCTGGTGACGGATGCCGGGCTGTCCGCCGAGGCGCGGGCGGAGTTCGCGGACCGGCCGACGGAGCTGGTGGTGGCGGGCGAACCGGCGACCGACACAGACTGCTGACGTCACGTCAGCCAAGGTGTCCGGCCCGCCGGTGGCGGACGCCACCGGACGCCGGCCCGACCGCGCCTTCAGTCGCCCCAGGACCCGGTGGCGAGGAAGTGCTCGATGGTCCGGGCGTAGGGGGCGATGTCGAGCCCCTGCTCGGCCAGCCAGTCGTCCGAGTAGTACTTGTCGAGGTAGCGGTCGCCCGGGTCGCACAGCAGCGTCACCACGGATCCGGTGCGGCCCTCCGCGACCATCTCCGCGACGATCCGCAACGCGCTCCACAGCCCGGTGCCCGTCGAACCGCCCGCCTTGCGGCCGATGGCCCGCTCCAGCGCGCGGACGGCCGCGACACTGGCCGCGTCCGGCACCTTCATCATCCGGTCGATCGCACCCGGCACGAAGCTCGGCTCCATGCGCGGCCGGCCGATGCCCTCGATACGGGAGGCGGTGGCGCAGTCGGTCGAGGCGTCGCCGGTGAGCCAGCCGTCGAAGAAGCAGGAGTTCTCCGGGTCGGGGACGCAGATCAGGGTGTCGTACTGCATGTAGTGGACGTAGCGGGCGATGGTCGCGGAGGTGCCGCCGGTGCCGGCGGTGGCGACGATCCAGGCCGGCTCGGGGTAGCGCTCCAGCCGCAGCTGCTGGTAGATCGACTCGGCGATGTTGTTGTTGCCGCGCCAGTCGGTGGCCCGCTCGGCATAGGTGAACTGGTCCATGTAGTGCCCGCCGGACTCGGCGGCGAGCCGGGCGGACACCTCGTAGACGGTCCGCGGGTCCTGGACCAGGTGGCAGGTGCCGCCGTGGAACTCGATGAGCCGGGTCTTCTCCCGGCTGGTGGTCGCCGGCATCACCGCGATGAACGGCACCCCGATCAGCGAGGCGAAGTACGCCTCGGAGACCGCCGTTGAGCCGCTGGACGCCTCGATCACCGGCTTGCCCGGGCGGATCCAGCCGTTGCACAGCCCGTAGAGGAACAGCGAGCGGGCCAGCCGGTGCTTGAGGCTGCCGGTGGGGTGCGTCGACTCGTCCTTGAGGTAGAGGTCGATGCCCCACTCCTCGGGCAGCGGGAAGCGCAGCAGGTGGGTGTCGGCGGTGCGGTTGGCGTCCGCCTGGACCTTGCGGACGGCTTCTTTGAGCCACGCCCGGTAGTCCGGATCCGAGCGGTCGACGTCGACGGTCGGCGCGGCGGACGGGGTCGTCGCGCCGGCCGCGCGCGGGTCGCCGGGCCGGCTCTGGGGCGGTTGTGCGGTGCTCACCGGCGCGCTCCTCAAGGGGGTGTACGGGCCCGTCGGAAGGCCGGGCCGGTTTCGACTATAACCACCCGGCGCACGCTTCTCACCTGCATAAACATCCCTTTGAGAGGCCCCAAGAAGACCCTGGGGAAAGGGGGTTGTGCGCCTTGGCGCCCCCTGTGGCACTGGTGCACCGGCCGCGGTGGCGGCAAACTTCCCTACGGGGGGCGGTGGACGGCACCCGCCCACGGCATCGGGGAGTGGTGAGAATGGCGGAGCCGGAGTACAACGCGACCGGCGTACGGATCGAGCGCTCGTTGCGGTCGCTGACCAGAGCAGGCCAGGTCCGCATCAGCGGCGGCCGGCTGGCCCTGCTGACCAGCTACGGCAGGGAGATCGACAGCGCACCACTCGGTGCGGTGGAGGCCCACAAGCCGCTGTTCGCGGCCCGCGACCGGGCACTGGCCATCCTCAACGGCAACCGCTACTCCCTGACCCTGGGCGCCCGGGACCGATTCCTGCACGCCGTGGAGGCGGCCCGTCGGCCACGCGCGTGAACGCCGGCTTCGGCGCGGCGGTGCGGTTGCGGTGGCGCATCGCCTGCCCGACTCTGGACACGTATCACTGAGGGTTCACCAGCGGTGACACTGTGACGCAGCCGGCATCGGCATCGCTGGTTCCGATCTTCGCCCCTCCCCGGTACGAGGGGCGCCCGGCCTCATCAGGGAGTCGCGGTCGTGATCAGGCAGCCCAGCAGACACTGCACGGTGGAGCTCCAGGCCGACCCGGCCCGCATCGGCCACGCGCGCAGAATCGTCTCCGCGCAACTGCGCCTCTGGCACCTCGACGCCCTGGTCGATCCGGCCGCCCTGGGGGTGACCGAACTCCTCGCCAACGTCCACCGGCACGCCCGCCCCAGCAAGCAGTGCACGATCGAACTGTACGTACTGCTCGACCAGTTGACGGTTTCGGTGCACGACCTCGACCCCCGGCTGCCACGCCTCCGGGACGCCGACGGCTGGGAGACCTCCGGCCGCGGCCTGGCCCTGATCGCGGCGCTCAGCGAGAGCTGGGGAGTGCGCCCGCACGACCCGGGCAAGGTCGTCTGGTTCACCCTCCCCGCTCTGACCGCCGCCCCCGAGGAGGCCGGCGCGCCGCACACCCGCTGGGACACCGCGCCGCTGGAGGACGCGGCCGCCGACCCGCGACCCCGACCCCGGAGCGCGCGGGTCGGCTGACCGCGGGCCGGGGCGTTACGCGGCGCTCCCCTTACGGCCCCCGCCGAAGTGCTCCTCCAGGACGGACAACCGCCGCCAGTACTCCTCCTCGTCGATCTCGCCCGCGGCGAACCGGCGACCGAGGACGGCGATCGGGGTCGGGGCGTCACCCCCACCCGCGGTCCGGGGACCGGACCACGGCCCGGGGAAGGCCCGCCCGGGGCCACCACGCCGCCACCCGGCACGGCGCAGCAGCGTCACCACACCCAGGACGACGGCCGCCCAGACGAGCGGGACGAACAGGATCCACGGCCCCGGGCCGCCGCCGGACCAGTGCGCTGCCAGTGCGTTCATGAAAGTCAACTCCTCGACGGAACGAACCGGCCCGAGTCGCCGGATCTCTCCCTTCGAGCGTCGCGCCCGAACGAGGCCACGTCGTCGTACGGGCGGCGGCGGTGGGGATACGACGGTGGGGGTATGAGCGGGGCGCACGGGCGGGGGCGGGGAGTAGGCCGGGGCCGGGGGGCGCTCCGAGGGCCGCCTCTCCCCTCCCCCTCTCGACCTCCCCCGCCCTCGATCCCTCACTCCCCCGACCCCTCGCTTTCTTGATCTCTGTAACTACCAGTATGTACAGTCAAGGTATGAGCAAGAGCATGCGGGACGACAGCGGGACGACGGCAGCCGGCGCTCCTCCGGCCGGCAGCACCCGGGAACGCCTCGTCACCAGCACCCAGGAACTCCTGTGGGAGCGCGGCTATGTCGGCACCAGCCCCAAGGCGATCCTGGAGCGCGCGGGCGTCGGCCAGGGCAGCATGTACCACCACTTCGCGGGCAAGTCCGATCTCGCGCTGGCGGCGATCCGGCGCACCGCGGACGGTATGCGGGCGGCGACCGAGGAACTCCTCGCGGCTCCCGGCACGGCGTACGACCGCGTCGCGGCCTATCTGCTCCGGGAGCGGCAGGTGCTGCGCGGCTGCCCGATCGGGCGGATGACGCAGGACCGCGACGTGGTGCAGGACCCCGAACTCCGGGCGCCGCTGGACGAGATGTTCGGCTGGCTCCGGCAGCGGATCGCCGAGGTGCTCACCGAGGGGCAGCGGCGCGGCGAACTCACCGCCGCCCTCGACCCGTCGGCCACCGCGGCCGGCGTCGTCGCGGTCGTCCAGGGCGGCTATGTCCTGGCCCGGGCGGCCGACGACCCCGCGCCCTTCGACGCCGCCGTACACGGCCTGCTGGCGCTGCTGGCCGCGCAGTCCACCGCGGCGCCGGCGCACGGGAACGACCCGGCCACCCCTTGAGCGACGCCCCTGCCCCTCTCCCCTCCCCTACGGAGCACCCGATGCACGCCATGCAGTACAGCGTCACCCTGCCCGCCGACTACGACATGGAGATCATCCGGCACCGCGTGAGGACCAGGGGCCACCTCCTGGACGGCTTCGACGGCCTCGGCCTCAAGGCTTATGGCATCCGGGAGCGCGGCACGGACGGCTCGCCGGTCAACGAGTACGCGCCGTTCTACCTCTGGGCCGACGACGAGGCGATGAACCGCTTCCTGCTGGGCGACGGCTTCCGCGGAGTGGTCCGGGACTTCGGACGTCCGGCGGTCCACAACTGGCAGGGCCTGTACCACCGTCCGGGCCCCGCGGCCGACCGGCTCCCCACCGCCTTCACCCGGCGCACCGTGCCCGTCCCCGAGGGCGCCGACCTCGCGGCCGTCGTCGAGGACGCCCTCGCCGCGCACGAGGATCCGGCGACCGCGGACGGGGTGCACACCACCGCCCTGGGCCTCGATCCCAGGCGCTGGGAACTGCTCCACTTCACCCTGTGGGCGGGCGCCGCCCCGGAATCCGCCGTCGGGGAGCGCTTCCAGGTGCTGCACCTGTCTGCCCCGGGCGTCGGCCGGCTGGGCGCCGGGCGGCAGTGGTGACCCCGAGCCCCGCGGCCACACCCGGCCCCACCGTCCGGACGGTTCTGGGCGACATCGCCCCCGACCGGCTCGGCGTCTGCGACGCCCACGACCACCTCTTCATGAGCAGCCCCCAACTCCCGGGCCAGGAACTGGCCGACGCCGACGCGGCCGCCGCCGAACTGCGCACCTTCCGGGGCGCCGGCGGAACGTCCGTGATCCAGTGGACGCCGTACGGTATGGGCCGCAACGCGGCCGAACTCCCCCGGCTGGCACGGGAGTCGGGCGTCACGATCGTCGCCGCGACCGGGCTCCACCAGGCGGCGCACTATCACCCCGACGCCCTGGAGGGGCTGTCGACCTCGGCCGACCTGGCCGAGCTGTTCGTCGGCGAACTCACCGAGGGAATGGGCGCCATGGGCACCCTCGGTACCGACGGCGGAAGCGCCGGTTCCGGGGACTCCTCGGAGCCCCGGCCGCGGGCCGGCATGATCAAGGTGGCCGGCGGCTTCCACGGGCTGGACCGGCACGCCCGGTACACCATGACGGCCGCCGCGGAGGCCCACCGGGCGACCGGCACGCCCATCGGCGTCCACCTGGAGCTGGGCACCGGCGCGCTGGACGTCCTCGACCTGCTGTGCGGCGAGTTGGCGGTCCCGCCGGACCGGGTGATCCTCGGCCATCTCAACCGCTCACCCGACTTCGCGGTGCACCGGATGGCCGCCGATTCCGGCGCGTACCTCGCCTTCGACGGCCCCTCGCGCGCCAACCACCCCACGGACTGGCGGATGCCGGACGCGGTCGCCGCCCTCTGCGACGCCGGCTTCGCCGACCGGATCCTGCTCGGCGGCGACACCACGACGGCCGCCGCCCGCGCAGTCAACGGCGGCCCCGGCCTGCGGTATCTGCTGCGCAGGCTACGACCGCGCCTGGAGGCCGCGGTGGGGGCGGCGGCCGTACGGGGCATGTTGACCGCGAACCCCTCCCGAGCGTTTGCGGCCGAATGGCCGCGTCCCACGTAGCCGGCGTTTCCGCCGGGGTTTGCCGCTTGCCGTTTGCGCCTGCGGCGCATCGACTGCGTTGCCGCTGCGCGGGGCTGTTGGGTGCGGTGACGGGCCTCCGGGGCAGGGGGTGTGTCCGGACTGCTGCGCTTTACGTCCGGACACACCCCCTGCCCCTCCGACCCGTCCCCTCCCGTGGGTGGTCATGAAAACCCATAGACGGGGCAACGGTTGCTGGGCTCCTGCGGGCTCTGGACTGAGGGGCGGCCGTCCCTCAACGAGTGACCGTCAGCCCTCAACGAGTGACCGTCAGGGGACCACTGGGGCCAGCCCTCACCCACCGTCTTTATGACCCTCAACGGGAGGGGACGGGCCGGAGGGGGTGGTGTGTCGGACGTAAAGCGCAGCAGTCCGACACACCACCCCCGCAGGCCCGGCACCGCACCCAACAGCCCCGCGCAGCGGACCACAATCCCGCCGTCAGGCGGGCACCGCGCCGCAGGCGCAACAGACAAGCGGCAAACCCCGGCGGAAACGCCGGCTACGCGCAGCGGACCGTCAGGGAAGGATGACCAACGGGTCGTCAAGGATGGGCTGCCAGGCCAACTCGGCCGCGCCCACGAGGCTGTTGTGGTCCAGGGTGCACGGCAGGATGGGGACGCCACCGCTGCGCCCCCACAGGCTGCGTTCGGCGACGACGGCACGCAGTCGTTCCGGGTCGGCCTCGACGAGTGCGCGGTGCAGGCCGCCGAGGATGATGCGGTCCGGGTTGAGGATGTTGACCAGGCCGGCCAGGCCCAGGCCGAGCCGGTCGATGAGGAGGTCGGCGGCGGCGCGTACGCCCGGGTCGGCGTACTCGTTGCGGAGGAGTTCGCCGGCCTGGTGGACGAGCGAGACCTCCGGTCCCGGTTCCCGGCCGGCGGCGACGAGGAAGGCGAGCGGGTCGGCCTCCACGTCCAGGCAGCCGCGGCTGCCGCAGTGGCAGGGCGCGCCCTCGGGGTTGACGGTGAGGTGCCCGACCTCCAGGGCGAGGCCCGAACTGCCGCTGTGCAGACGGCCGTCGAGCACCAGCGCACCGCCGACACCCCGGTGGCCGGAGGCGACGCAGAGCAGGTGGCGGGCGCCGCGGCCGGCGCCGTGACGGTGTTCGGCGAGCGCGCCGAGGTTGACATCGTTGCCGGTGAAGCCGATCTTCTCGGTGACGCCGGGGATGCCGGCGTCGGCCAGCGCGCGCAGGAAGAGTTCGCGGACCGGGGCACCCGAAGGCCAGGCCAGGTGGAGCGGGTTGAGCGCCTCGCCGTCCGGTTCGGCGACCGCGGAGGGCACCGCGAGGCCCGCGCCCAGACAGCGCCGGCCGGTCTCGTGCAGCAGGGCGGCGCCGGCCTCGACCACCTCGGCCAGGACGTGCGCCGGGTCCGCGGGGATGATGCCGCAGCTGGGAGTGGTGGCGACGACCCGGCCGCCGAGGCCGACCAGGGCGGCGCGGTAGCCGTCGGCGTGGATCTGGGCGGCGAGCACGACGGGGCCGTTCTCGTTGACGGACAACCGGTGCGAGGGCCGCCCCTGGGAGCCCGCGGAGGCGTGCGGTCGGGAGTCGACGGTGATCAGGCCGAGCGCTTCGAGCTCGGCGGCCACCGCCCCCGCGGTCGCACGGGTCACGCCGAGTTCGGTGGTCAGGACGGCGCGGGTGGGGGCGCGTCCGGTGTGTACGAGCTCCAGTGCGGGTCCGAGGGCGCTACGGCCCCGCTCCAGCCTGGTTGTCCGAGTCTGGGTCACACCTCTATTCTGGCTTTGTGCCGACGCTAAACAAAATACGCACGGCCTTGACCCGCAATCGGGCCCATTCCTCCTCCAAGCCGTTGCAGGCTGCGAGATCACCGCATAGCGGGGCGGATGACGTCCCGCCCGGAACGTGTGACGTCCCGCCCGGAGCGAGTGACATCTCGTCCGGGGCGCATACCGGTGCGCCGGGGGCGCGTACTGGTGCGCCGGTCGTGCGCGTCCCCCCACGACCGGGCCGGATGCGCGCCGCGCTCACCGCGTTCTTCGCCATGGACGGCTTCCTCTTCGCCGGCTGGGTCGTGCGGATTCCCGCGATCAAGGCGCAGACCGGCGCCGGTGCGGGCACCCTCGGGCTGGCACTGCTCGGCGTCTCGTTCGGGGCGGTGGCGTTCATGATGCTCACCGGGCGACTGTGCCGGCGCTTCGGCAGCCATGCCGTGACCGTCGCCTCCGGTGCCGCGCTCGCGCTGAGCATCCTGCTGCCCCCACTGGCCCCTTCGGCCACCGTGCTGGGGCTGGTGCTCCTGGTGTTCGGCGCCGCCTACGGCTCTCTCAATGTCGCCATGAACAGCGCCGCGGTCGAATTGATCGCGACGTTGCGCCGCCCCGTGATGTCCGGCTTCCACGCCGCCTTCAGCCTGGGCGGGATGATCGGCGCCGGGCTCGGCGGTCTGGTCGCGGGCCGACTCTCACCGTTCGCGCATCTGCTGGCGTTGGCGGTGTGCGGGCTGCTGGTGACGGCCGTCGCGGGCGTCCCGCTGGTGCGGGGACGCACGGGCACGGATACGGGTACGCGTACGGGTGCTGGTTCCGGGGCGGAGGTGCCGCCCGCCGAGGAGCGGGGCGCGGTGGCCGCGGAGCGGCGGCCGCAACGGTCCCGCGTCTCCGGCCGGACCCGCCGGCTCGTGTGCGTCTTCGGGGTGATCGCACTGTGCACGGCCTACGGCGAGGGCGCGCTGGCCGACTGGGGTGCCCTGCACCTCACCCAGGACCTGGCCGCCTCCCCAGGGCTCGCGGCCGCCGGCTACGCGGTGTTCGCGCTGGCGATGACCGCCGGGCGACTGTCCGGGACCGCCATCGTCGAACGCTTCGGTCCGACCCGGGCCCTCGTCGTGGGCGGCACCACCGCGGCGGCCGGGATGCTGCTGGGGGCGCTCGCGCCGACCGCGTGGGGCGCCTGCGCGGGCTTCGCGATCGCCGGCCTGGGGCTGGCCAACATCTTCCCGATCGCCATCGCGCGGGCCGGGGCCGCCGGCGGGCCGGACGGGGTCGCGATCGCGTCCACGATCGGCTACGGCGGCATGCTGCTGGGGCCGCCCGCCATCGGTTTCCTCGCCGAGGTGTGGGGCCTGCCGGTCGCCCTGACCACGGTTGCGCTGCTGGCCGCGGTGGCGGCGCTGGTCGCGCACATGGCGCGCGGGGCACACCGGAGCGGAGCGGCACCCTCCGTCGGCTGAGCGCATCCGGAGCCCCAACCTCCGCCGCCCGCAGGCGCGTTGTCGGCCACGGCCCCCGGCCCCCTGTCCGGTTGATGTGCGATTGAGGTCGGCTGACGGCCGGTTGCCGTCCAGTCGGGGGCGGTTGAGGTCATGGCGGTGGAGTGGTGGGTGCGCCCGGCCGGGGGCGGGCAACCCGGCGGGGTCGGTTGTCAGTGGTGGCTGGCAGACTCGGACGCATGGAGATCACTGAGTTCGTCGAAACCCTTCGGCTGGACGGCGGGCTGCTCGCGGACGCCGCCGACGAAGCCGGCCCCGACGCCCCGGTGCCGTCGTGCCCCGAGTGGCGGATGCGCGATCTGGTGCACCACATGGGGCGGGTCCACCGCTGGGCCGCGGAACACATCACCGAGCCCCAGGAGCAGCGGCAGCCGTTCCCGGAGGACCCGATGCCGGCCGACGACGAGCTGGTGCCCTGGCTGCGCGAGGGCCATCACCGCCTGGTCGTGGCGCTGCACACCGCGCCGGCGGACCTGCGGACGTGGACGTTCCTGCCCGCGCCGTCCCCGCTCGCCTTCTGGGCGCGCCGGCAGGCCCACGAGACGTCGGTGCACCGCGCCGACGCCCAGCAGGCGGCCGGCGTGCCGCTCACGCCGCTGCCGGCGCGCTTCGCCGCCGACGGCGTCGACGAGATACTGGCGGGCTTCCACGCCGGCAGCCGCAGCCGAGTGCACCCGGACGCACCGCGGAGCCTGCGGCTGCGCGCCACCGACACCCCCGACGCCGACTGGACGGTGCACCTCACGCCCGACGCACCGCCGCGCACGGTGCCGACCCCCGAAGCGGACGGGGCCGCGCCCGACTGCACGGTCGAGGGTCCGGCCGAGGAGCTGTATCTGGCGCTGTGGAACCGCCTGCCGTGGGACGGCCTGAAGGTCTCCGGCGACCCGTCCCTGCCGAAGCTCTGGCAGGAGCGCGGGGCCATCTGACAGGAGCGCGGGGCCATCTGATCCGTACGCTGTGGCGGGCGGTCGGGGCGGAGGGCGAGGTGGGAATGCTCCCCTGTGCCGGGTACGGCGTGTGCCGGTGCCCGCTGCCGCTGTGGGTGCCGGGGTGCCGCGTGGGGGCATGCCCCGGCCACCCCGTGTGCCACGCGTCGCTCGGCAGCGGCGCACCCCCGCCCCACTCCGTCCCGCCGCCCACCGCCCCACTCCCCCCGACCGCACGGCCGGGCGGAGACGGCGACCTCCCCGCCCCGTCGCCGCTCCTCAGCCCAGCCAGCCGGGGCGGACCAGTCCCGACTCGTAGGCCAGGACGACCAGTTGGGCGCGGTCGCGGGCGCCCAGCTTGACCATGGTGCGGCTGACGTGGGTCTTGGCGGTGAGCGGGCTGACCACCAGGCGGCGGGCGATCTCCTCGTTGGAGAGCCCGATGCCCACCAGGGCCATCACCTCCCGCTCGCGTTCGGTGAGGGAGCGGAGGGCCGCGGCCGGCGCCGGCTCCTTGGAGCGGGCGGCGAACTCCGCGATCAGCCGGCGGGTCACCCCCGGCGAGAGCAGCGCGTCGCCGGCCACCACCGCGCGCACGGCCCGCAGGAGTTCCTCCGGCTCGGTGTCCTTGACCAGGAAGCCGGAGGCCCCGGAACGGATCGCTTCAAACACGTACTCGTCGAGTTCGAAGGTGGTCAGCATGACGACCCTGACGTCCCGCAGCGCGGGGTCCTCGGTGATCCGGCGGGTGGCGGCCAGGCCGTCGACGACGGGCATCCGGATGTCCATCAGGACGACGTCCGGACGGTGCGCGCGGACGGCGGCCAGCGCCTCCTGACCGTCCGCCGCCTCGGCGACCACCTCGATGTCGGGCTGGGCGTCCAGCAGCGCCTTGAAGCCGGCCCGGACGAGCAGTTGGTCGTCGGCGAGCAGTACCCGGATCACGACTCCTCCTCGGTGGCGGTGCGGGCCCTGGCGGCGAGCGGGATGTGCGCCCGGACCCGGAAGCCGCCGTCCGGCCGGGGGCCCGCCTCGACGCTGCCGCCCAGTGCCGCGGCCCGCTCCCGCATCCCGGCCAGTCCGTTGCCGCCGCCGGCCGGCTCGGTGCCGCCGGCGGTCGCCGGGCCGTCGTCGTCGACCCGGATCTCCAGCGCACCGGGAGCGTAGCGGAGCCGCACCCGGGCGGTGCGCGAGCCGGAGTGCCGGACGATGTTGGTGAGCGCCTCCTGGACGATGCGGAAGGCGGCGAGGTCGGTGCCGGGCGGCAGGGCGACGCGGGCGCCCTCGGTGGTGACGTCCACCGCGAGGCCGGCGCCCCCGGCCTGTTCGGTGAGTTCGGGCAGCCGGTCCAGGCCCGGAGCCGGGGCGCGCGGGGCGTCCCCCGGGGTGCGCAGGGTGTCGAGGACCTGCCGGACCTCGCCGAGTGCTTCCTTGCTCGCGGACTTGATGGTGGTCAGCGCGGTGCGGGCCTGCTCGGGGTCCGAGTCCAGCAGCGCCAGTCCGACGCCCGCCTGGACGTTGATGACCGAGATGCTGTGCGCGAGCACGTCGTGCAGTTCGCGGGCGATCCGCAGCCGCTCCTCGTCGGCCCGGCGGCGCTCGGCGGCGGCGCGTTCGGCCCGTGCCCTGGCCAGTTGCTCGCGGCGCACCCGGGCGAGTTCGGAGGCCGCCAGTACGGCCACCACCCAGGCGGCGACGACCAGTTCCTGCGCCCAGGGGGCGGGGCCGGTGTGCGGAGGCAGCCAGCGGTAGAGCCAGTGCGCGACCAGGAGGTGGACGAGCCAGACCCCGCCCACCGCGCACCAGGCGACCACCCGGTGCCCGGCGACGATCGCGGCGTAGGCGCCGAGGGCCAGGGTGACGAAGATCGGTCCGTAGGGGTAGCCGGCCGCGAAGTAGGCGGCGCAGCAGATGGCGACGGCCGACGCGGTGGCCCGCGGGAAGCGGTGCCGGAAGAGCAGCAGCAGGGCTCCGACGAGGAGCAGCACATGGCCGAGGGGATCGAGCGGGACGCGTCCGTGCGGGTTGTGGGCGGCGGCGTTGCTGCCCACGGTGACCAGTACGGTCACCGCCAGCGTCGAGCGCCACGGCAGCCGGCCGCCGGCCCGCCCTCCGGGCCCCGGGCCCGCCGCCCACCGCTCCCCCGCCGCGCCGGGTCGCCGCGCCCACGGCGGCCGTGCGTTGTCCATGCCGCCACGCTAGACCGCGGCGGGCGCGGCGGCGTCCGCCCGACGCGGTGGCCGCGGCTACTCCCCGGGGAGTACGCGGGCCACCGGCCGCGGCCGCCGGTGGGCGCGCGACGCCGCCCGGCGTGTCACCGCCGTTCGGCCGCCGGCTCCGGGTCGCCGATCTCCTCCGGCCGGGCGGCGGGCACGGTCCCCCGGGCCGCCTCCGCCCGGTCGAAGGCGTCCAGCGTGCGCCGGGCGAGCGGATGCGTACGCACCAGTTCGGCGAGCGTGGCCGAACCGCGGGTGATCTTCGCGAACGCCCGCCACGCGGGCCGGAGTCCGGTCAGCGCGGCATGGAACATCCCCGGGCGGCGCGCGAAGGCGGCCAGCATCCGCCGGCCGACCGCCATCTCCACACCCAGCCCGGCCTTGATCGCGAAGGCGTAGTTCAGGGCCTGCCGGCGGGCGTCCACCGCGTCGTGCGCCTCGGAGATCCGCACCGCCCACTCGCCCGCCAGCCGCCCCGAGCGCAGCGCGAACGAGATGCCCTCGCGGGTCCAGGGCTCCAGCAGACCGGCCGCGTCGCCGCAGACCAGCACCCGGCCGCGGGAGAGCGGGGAGTCGTCGGTGCGGCAGCGGGTCAGGTGCCCGGAGGAGATCCGCGGCTCGAAGCCGGCCAGGCCGAGCCGGCCGATGAAGTCGTCCAGATAGCGCTTGGTGGCCGCACCATCGCCCCGGGCCGAGATCACGCCGACGGTGAGGGTGTCCCCCTTGGGGAAGACCCAGCCGTAACTGCCCGGCAGCGGGCCCCAGTCGAGGAGCACCCGGCCCGCCCAGTCCTCGGCGACCGTCTCCGGCACCGGGATCTCGGCCTCCAGCCCGAGGTCGACCTGGTCGGTCTTGACGCCGACGTGCGCGCCTATCCGGCTCGCGCTGCCGTCCGCGCCGATCACGGCCCGCGCCAGCACCACCTCGCCGCCGCCGAGCACCACCGCGACGGTCCGCCGGTCGGGGACGTTGCCGCCGTGCTGCTCGACCCGCGAGACGGTGACGCCCGTCCGCAGCTGCGCCCCGGCGTCCTTGGCGGACGCCACCAGCGCGGCGTCGAACTCGGGGCGGTCGACCAGCCCGAAGAGCGTGTTCTTGGCACGACGGGTGCGGGTCAGCTTGCCGTTGAGCGTGAAGGTGACGGCGTGCACCCGGTCGCGCAGCGGAAGTTCGAAACCCGGTGGCAGCGAATCCCGGGACGGGCCGATGATGCCGCCGCCGCAGGTCTTGTAGCGGGGGAGTTCGGCCTTCTCGAGGAGCAGCACCCGGCGTCCCGTACACGCCGCGGCGTGTGCCGCCGAGGCGCCGGCGGGCCCCGCGCCCACCACCACGACGTCCCACACCTGCTGCTCGCCCTCGGCTGCCTGCTCGCTGCTCACCTGTGCTTCCGCTCCCGTCCGATGCCTGGCTGCGCGTACCGCCCCGCATCCTACGGGCCGCGTCCGGCCGGACCGCCTGTGGGAAGATCGGTGATACGCACACCCGTACGTCCGGCCCGCCCGGCCCACTCCGCCGGACGTGCCGCGCCTACCCGCCGTCGCGCCCACAAGGAGCGTTCCATGTCCGACAGCCCGCTCGCCCAGACCGTCGCCGCGCTGCAACCGCGCGCCAGGGCCGAGCTCACCGAGCTGGTGGCCTTCAAGTCGGTCGCCGACTTCGCACAGTTCCCCAAGAGCGAGAGCGAGGGCGCCGCCCGCTGGGTCGCCGACGCACTGCGGGCCGAGGGCTTCCAGGACGTGGCACTGCTGGACACCCCCGACGGCACCCAGTCCGTCTACGGCCACCTCCCCGGCCCGGCCGGTGCGCCGACCGTGCTGCTGTACGCGCACTACGACGTCCAGCCGCCGCTGGACGAGGCCGCCTGGATCTCCCCGCCGTTCGAGCTGACCGAGCGCGACGGCCGCTGGTACGGACGCGGCACCGCGGACTGCAAGGGCGGCGTGATCATGCACCTGACCGCGCTGCGCGCCCTCAAGGAGCACGGCGGCGTCCCGGTCAACATCAAGGTGATCGCCGAGGGTTCGGAGGAGCAGGGCACCGGCGGCCTGGAGCGGTACGCCGAGGCGCACCCCGAACTGCTGGCCGCCGACGCCATCATCATCGGCGACGCCGGCAACTTCCGGGCCGGGCTGCCGACGGTCACCGCGACGCTGCGCGGCATGACGATGGTGCAGGTCCGGGTCGACACCCTGGCGGGCAATCTGCACTCCGGCCAGTTCGGCGGCGCGGCCCCGGACGCGCTGGCCGCGCTGATCCGCATCCTGGACTCGCTGCGCGCCGAGGACGGTTCGACGACCGTGCGCGGGCTGACCACGGACGCCGCCTGGGAGGGCCTGCAGTACCCGGAGGAGGACTTCCGCTCGGACGCCAAGGTCCTGGACGGCGTCGAACTCATCGGCACCGGCACCGTCGCGGACCGCCTCTGGGCCCGCCCCGCGGTGACGGTCCTCGGCATCGACTGCCCGCCGGTGGTCGGCGCCACCCCGTCCGTACACGCCTCGGCGCGCGCCCTGGTGAGCCTGCGGGTGCCGCCGGGCACCGACGCCGCCGAGGCCACCAAGCTGCTCACCGCCCACCTGGAGGGCGCCGCCCCCTGGGGCGCCCGGGTCACGGCCGAGCAGGTCGGCCAGGGCCAGCCGTTCCGCGCGGACACCACCAGCCCCGCCTACGCCGCCATGGCCGAGGCGCTGCGCGAGGCGTACGACGGCCAGGAGATGCAGACGTCCGGCATGGGCGGCTCGATCCCCCTCTGCAACACGCTGACCGCCCTCTACCCCGACGCAGAGATCCTGCTGATCGGCCTCAGCGAACCGGAGGCGCAGATCCACGCCGTCAACGAGAGCGTCTGCCCGGAGGAGCTCCGGAGGCTCTCGCTGGCGGAGGCGCTGTTCCTCCAGCGGTTCGCGAAGCGGGGCTGATCCCCACGTAGTCGGCTGCCCCGCCATAGGGGTTCCTGTTTTTTGCGCCTGGCGGCGCTTGGCCTTTGCGCTTGCGGCGCGGGGCCGGTCCGCTGCGCGGGGGCTGTTCCGGCCCGCTTCGCGGGCGTTGTTGGTCCGCTGCGCGGGGCTGTTGGGTGCGGTGACGGGCCTCCGGGGGTGGTGTGTCGGACTGCTGCGCTTTACGTCCGACACACCACCCCTCCGACCCGTCACCTCCCGTGAGTGGTCATAAGACGGTGGGTGGGGGCCAGCCCCAGTGGTCCGCTGACGGTCACTCGTTGATGGCCGACGGTCAGGCGTAGAGGGACGGTCGCCCATCAATCCAGAGCTCGCAGGGGACCGATAACCGTTGCCCCGTCTATGGGTTTTCATGACCCACAACGGGAGGGGACGGGTCGGAGGGGCAGGGGGTGTGTCCGGACGTAAAGCGCAGCAGTCCGGACACACCCCCTGCCCCGGAGGCCCGTCACCGCACCCAACAGCCCCGCGCAGCGGACCAACAACGCCCGCGAAGCGGGCCGGAACAGCCCCGCGCAGCGGACCCGCGCCGCCAGGCACAAAGTCCAAGCGCCGCCAGGCGCAAAAAACAGGAACCCGCACGGCGGGAAAGCCGAAAACGTGGGGGTCACCCCAAGGGCACGCCGGCCTCCAGATGCAGCGGACACCCCCGCTCCCGGGCGCGAAGCGCCCACCGTAGGCGGTTCCAGCGTACCGGCGGCAGCATCGACTCCGCCTCGGACTCCGTGACGAAGCGCCAGGCGCGGAGTTCGGAGCCGGGGAGGAGGAGGTCGCCGATGCGGTCCTCGGTGAGGGTGCCGCCGTCGAAGAGGAGGCGGAGACCGCCGAAGCCGGGCGGCTTGGGTGCTTCCCAGTCGAGGACCAACAGCCGTGGTGTGCAAGGGAGTTGGATGCCGAGTTCCTCGGCGACCTCGCGCACGCCCGCGCGAGCGGGTGGCTCGCCCGGTTCCACGATGCCGCCGGGGAACTCCCAGCCGGGCTTGTACGTCGGATCGACCAGGAGTACGCGGCCCTGGTCGTCGAAGAGGAGCACGCCGGCGGCGAGGGTCTCCGCGGTGGGTTCGGGGGTCTGCACGATGTCGCAGGCACCGGCTCCGGTGCGGACGGCCTCGGCGACCCGCTCGGCGGTCTGACGCGGCGTCAGCGTCGTGGTGTCGACGACGTGCGCGTCGCCCTTGAGCCAGTCCAGCGCCCGGGCGTAGGGCCCGAGGTGCTCCAGGCACCAGCGGCGGGCCGAGGCGCTGCCCTCGGGGTCGCCGGGGATTTCCTCGCGGTGGGCTATCCGCTCGCGCAGGATCGTTTCCTCCGCATGGAGCAGAACATGTCGGACCGGAATCCGGCGGGCGGCGAGGGAGCCGAAGATCTCGTCGCGGTACTCCTGGCGGAGCAGCGTCATCGGCGTGACCAGCGGGCCCGGCACGTCGGTGAGCAGTGCGGCCGCGGTGTCCACCACCATCCGCCGCCAGGACGGCAGGTCCTGGTAGTCGTCCACCTCCTCGAACCGCTTGGCAGGCAGCATCAACCGCAGCCCGCTGCCCAGGAGTTCGGGGTCGTAGAGCGTGCTTCCGGGAAGCAGGTCGAGCAGTTCATGAGCCGCAGTGGTCTTGCCCGCACCGAACGTGCCGTTCAGCCAGACGATCACGGTTTCCCCTCTTCCCTAGACCCAGGTGAGTTGCCCGCAACACCCTGCCACGGAAACGCTCGGGATCACGGGCCGCGCGCAGGGCCGGGAACACCGCCTCTGGAACACACCGCACGGAGGATGCCGGTCCGCTTCCCCCGCCGCGAAGTCCCGGCAAACAAGCGCTCCCCCGCCCCTCCAGCACCGAAACCCCCACCCGCGGATGGCGTCCGGCCGACCGGGGGCGGGGCGGTACGTCGCATATGCCGGAGTCCCATGGGCCCGGCGCGCCGGGCGCGCCGCCCGCGCTTCAGCGGACCCCGCGCCTCAGCAGACCCGCAGCCCGGGCACCGGCTGGTCGTTCTCCCCGCCGGTGAGGTAGACGACGCTGATGTAGACACCGGAGTTGCCGCTGTCGTCGTCGGTCTTGGCCCACCACACGTTGGTCCACTTCCCGGACGTCTCGCGACGGCCCAGTTTCGCCTGGCAGTAGAAGTAGTTGGTGCCCATGTTGAGATGGCCGACCTGCTGGAAGGAGGCGGTGTACGAGGCCGCGGTGCGCCACACGGTGCAGTTGGCCTTGCCGCCGCCGACGTCGACGCAGGACGGGCCCTGGGTCGGCCCGCCGCCGGTGCCGGCGCTGCCCCCACCGGCACCGCCGGACCCGGAGCCACCGCCGGAGCCACCGGTCGTGCCGCCGTGTGCGCCGCCCGACGTGCCGCCCTGCGCCCCACCGGCGGCGCCGGCTGTGCCGCCCTGTTCGCCGCCCGCGGCCGCTCCGCCGTTCTGGCCGCCCGAACTGCCGCCCGGGCCACCGGGCTCGGGGTTCCCGGACGCGGAGGTGTCGCCCGAGGGTGTCGTCGCGTCGGACGGCGACGGGCTCAGGGCCTTGCCGTCGCCGCCCTTCCCGGCGGACACGCTCGGCCGGCCCGCCGTGGGCGAGCCGACCGGCGCGGCCGGCTGCCGGCCGCCCGCGGTGTCCCGGTCGCCGGAACCGCCGCCCACCAGCGCGTAGGTGAGCCCACCGCCACCGGCCAGCACCGCCAGGACGGCCGCCGCCGCCAGCAGCACCCGACGGCGGCGACGGGCCGGCAGCCGGGTGGTGTCGCCGTTCGCGCCGCCCGGATAGGGGTGCGGTCCGGTGGCACCCATCGAGGAGCCGGCCGCGGTGGCCGACGGGTCGTGGGCGGCCGGACCCTGCGGCGCGTACGGGGCCGGCGGCTGCGGGGCGGCGCCGGCCTGGGCACCGGGCCCGCCGAGCCAGCCGGCCGGTGCCACGCCGGAGCCGGCGGGACCGGGCACCGGCCCGCCCCCCGCCGTCACGTCCGTCGCGGTGGGCGCGTACGACAGGCCGGGCGGAGCGGCCGACGGCGGGGCGGGCGGCGTCACACCGGGGTCGCGGCCGTCCGCCACCGCCCGGAGCATGCTGCGGGCCTCGGCGGCGGACGGGCGGTCGGCCGGGTTCTTGGCCATCAGGGCGTGCAGCACGGGCGTCAGCGGCCCGGCCCGGCGCGGCTCGGGCAGCGGTTCGGTGACGATCGCGGTCAGCGTGGAGTACACCGACGTGCGGCGGAACGGCGCGGTGCCGCCCTCCACCGCCGCGTACAGCGTCATGCCCAGCGACCAGATGTCCGAGGCCGGGGTGGGGTCCATGCCCTGGGCGCGCTCGGGCGGCAAGTAGTCGAGGGAGCCGACGAGTTCGCCGCTGCGGGTGATGTTGGTGGTGGCGCCGTCGCCGGGGGCCTCGATACTGGCGATGCCGAAGTCGGTGAGCACCACCCGGCCGGTGCGGTCGAGCAGGACGTTGCCCGGCTTGACGTCGCGGTGCAGCACGCCCACCTGGTGGGCGGCGTCCAGCGCGTCCATCACGGCGGCGCCGATGCGGGCGATCTCCCGGGGGTCCCTCGGTCCGTGCTCGCCGACGGCGTCGTCCAGCGACGGCCCGTCCACCAGCTCCATGACGATGACCGGGCGCCCGTCCTCCTCGATGACGTCGTGGACGGTCACCACGCCGGAGTGCCGGATCCGGGCCGCGGCCCGCGCCTCGCGCTGCATCCGGGTGCGCAGGTCGGCGAGTTCCGGAGCGGAGGCGTCCGTGTAGGCCCGCAGGACCTTGAGGGCGACCGCGCGGCCCAGCACCTGGTCGTCGGCCCGGCAGACCACACCCATGCCGCCGCGGCCGATCCGGCCGGTGACGCGGTAGCGGCCGCCCAGCACCCGCCCGGTGAGGTCGTCGTCGGCACCGCGCCGGGGGCCGCTGCGGGCGGCCGCCCGCGGCACCCCGCCGGCCGCGGCACCCGGCTCCCGGCCCGCCGGTCCGGTGCCGTTGGCACCGCCCGCCGCACCTGCCTCGTCCGCCCCGCGCTGCTCGTGCTCCCCCGAAGTCACCGTGCCGATCCCCTCGCTACGAGTCCATGCCCCACCGCGGCCGGTCCGTCCGGGTGCCGGGGCGCCGCGCCTCGGCCCTCAAGACGGCCGGCACCAGACTACGGGGCGGAGGGGCTCGGCCGATGCCCCTATGGAGCAGGGGCGAACGCATCGAGACGGGACTGTTGTGCGGCGGCCGCGGCGGCACCCACCACGCCGGCGTCCGTCCCCGTCCGTGCGGGGACCACCGTCAGCCCGGAGACGAACGACAGCGTCGCATAGTCCCGCAGAGCGGAACGCAACGGAGCGAAGAGCACCTCGCCGGCGCCCGCCACCCCGCCGCCGACGACCGCTATGTCGATGTCGACGAGGGTCGCGGTGGCGGCGATCCCGGCGGCCAGCGCCTGTCCGGCCCGTGCGAAGGAGCGCAGCGCGACGGGGTCGCCGGCGTGCGCCGCGGCGGCGACCGCGGCGGCGCTGGTGTCCCCGTCGGGGCCCGGCCGCCAGCCGTCGGCCAGCGCCCGGCGGGCGATGTTGGGGCCGCTGGCGATCCGCTCCACGCAGCCGCGCGCCCCACAGGGACACGGGTCGCCGTCGAGGTCGACACTGATGTGCCCGATGTGCCCCGCGTTGCCCGAAGGCCCCGGGTGCAGCCGCCCGTTGAGGACCAGTCCGCCGCCGACCCCGGTGGAGACCACCATGCACAGCGCGTTGTCGTGGCCGCGCGCGGCGCCCTGCCAGTGCTCCGCCGCGGTCATCGCGACCCCGTCGCCCACCAGCGTCACCGGGAGCTCCCCGACCAGCGCCCGCACGCCGGCGACCAGCGGGAAGTCGCGCCACCCGGGGATGTTGACCGGGCTGACGGTGCCGGCCGCGGCGTCCACCGGGCCGGCGCTGCCGATGCCGACGGCCGCCACCCGCGCCCAGTCCGGCCCGGCGGCCAGCTCCCGGACGACCTCGGCCACCGCGCGCATCACGGTGGCGCCGTCCTGGTCCGCGGGGGTCGGCCGGGCGGCCCGGACGACGAGTCTGCCCTGCGCGTCCACCAGAGCGCCGGCGATCTTGGTGCCGCCAATGTCCAGCGCTGCGCTGAGGTCCGTCTGCATCGGTGTCGAATTCTCCTGGTGGGCCCGGGGGGCCGGGGTCCGGCCCGGCGTGAGAACGCCAGTCTTCCGGCAATTGACAACGTTGTCCAGGGACTATGCTCGTCGCCACACGACGGTCCGGCCGCGCGCCCCGTCCACCCGCGCCCCGGCACCGCATCCGCCCCCTCCAGACAGGACCGCACTCGTGACCGAGACCGCCCGCGGCACCTCCCATCGCTACGGCACCCGCCCCACGATGAAGGACGTCGCGGCGCGGGCCGGCGTCGGTCTGAAGACCGTCTCCCGGGTGGTCAACGGCGAACCGGGCGTCACCCCGGACACCGAACGCCGGGTCCAGGAGGCCATCACCGCGCTCGGCTTCCGTCGCAACGACTCCGCCCGGGTCCTGCGCAAGGGCCGGACGGCCAGCATCGGCCTGGTCCTCGAAGACCTCGCCGACCCCTTCTACGGCCCGCTCAGCCGCGCCGTGGAGGAGGTCGCGCGCAGCCACGGCGCCCTGCTGATCAACGGCTCCAGCGCCGAGGACCCGGCCCGCGAACAGGAGTTGGCGCTGGCGCTGTGCGCCCGCCGGGTGGACGGGCTGGTCGTCATCCCGGCCGGCGACGACCACCGCTATCTGGAGCCCGAGATAGCCGCCGGTGTCGCGACCGTCTTCGTCGACCGCCCGGCCGGCCGGATCGACGCCGACGTGGTCCTCTCCGACAACTTCGGCGGCGCCCGGGCCGCGGTCGCCCACCTCATCGCACACGGCCACCGCCGGATCGGCTTCATCGGCGACCAGCCGGGCATCCACACCGCCAAGGAGCGGCTGCGCGGCTACCGCACCGCGATGGCCGAGGCCGGTCTGCCGGTCGCCGACGCCTGGGTCTCCCCCGGTTCCACCGCCCCCGACCGGGTCCGCGCCGCGGCCGCGGCCATGCTGACCGCCCCCGAGCCGGTCACCGCCCTCTTCGCCGGCAACAACCGCGTCACCGTCACCACCGTCCGGGTCCTGCGCGACCACCCGCGCCCGGTCGCCCTGGTCGGTTTCGACGACTTCGAACTGGCCGACCTCGTCCGCCCCGCCATCACGGTCGTCGCCCAGGACGCCGCCCGCCTCGGCCGCACCGCCGCCACCCTCCTCTTCCGCCGCCTCGACGGCACCGACGAACCGCCCCAGCGGCTGGAGATCCCGACGCGCCTGATCGCGCGCGGGTCCGGCGAGATCCGGCCCACCGGGTGACGCCCCACGTGGTCGGCGCTCCCACCGTGGGGGTTGCGGTCTTTCCGCCTTCGGCGGAGGGGGTGTCGGGGCGGGGCCCCGCTGGGTGGTGGGTGCCGGGTTCGGTGCCTCCGGGGTGGGTGTTCGGACTGCTGCGCTTTACGTCCGAACACCCACCCCTCCGGCACCGCCCCCTCCCGTACGGGGACGGGATCCCGCCCCGGTGGGAGAAGAGGTACAAGCAGCACCCCGCTCCGGCCCTCTTCCCTCACCCCTCACCGGGCGGGGGCGGCCAACTCACGGAAGGGGGCAACCAGCCCCCGGAGGACCGCACCCGGCACCCACCGGCAACCGGGCGCCCCGCCCGACACACCCCCTCCGCCGAAGGCGGAAAGACCGCGACCCCCACGGCGGGAGCGCCGACAACGTGGGATGTCAGCCGAGCTTCGCCGGACGACCCGCCAACCCGTCCAGTTCCGCCCGTGTCAGCCCCGTAAGGCGGGCGACCTCCGCGGGGTCGACGGCGCCGCAGTCGAGGCCGCGGAGGAGGTAGCCGCTGAGGGCCTTGGCGGTGGCGGGTTCGTCCATGACGTCGCCGCCGGCCTTGGCCACGTAGGCGGTGAGCCGGGCGGCGGCCTTCTCCAGGCCCTCGCGGTAGAAGGCGTAGACGGCGGCGTAGCGGGTCGGGAGGTGGCCCGGGTGCATGTCCCAGCCCTGGTAGTAGGCGCGGGCCAGGGCGCGGCGGGTGAGGCCGTGGTGCAGCCGCCAGGCGTCGTGGACCTGGGCGGTGGGGCCGACCGGCAGGACGTTGGTGGAGCCGTCGGAGACCCGGACGCCGGTGCCGGCGGCGGCGACCTGCATGACGGCCTTGGCGTGGTCGGCGGCGGGGTGGTCGCTGGCCTGGTAGGCGGCGCTGACGCCGCAGGAGGCGCTGTAGTCGAAGGTGCCGTAGTGGAGGGAGGTGGCGCGGCCCTCGGCGGCCTCGATCATGCGGGCGACGGTGGCGCGGCCGTCGGCGCCCAGGATGGCCTGGGTGGTCTCGATCTGGATCTCGAAGCCGATCCGGCCGGGCGCCAGGCCGCGGGCCTTCTCGAACGCCTCCAGCAGCCGGACCATGGCGGTGACCTGCTCGGCGTAGGTGACCTTGGGGAGGGTGAGGACCAGGCCGTCGGGCAGGCCGCCGGCCTCCATGAGGCCGGTGAGGAAGATGTCCAGGGTGCGGATGCCGCGGTCGCGGACGGCGGCCTCCATGCACTTCATGCGGATGCCCATGTAGGGGGCGGCGGTGCGGTTCTCGTGGGCGGCGGCGACCAGGGCGGCGGCGCGGGCGGCGGTCTCGTCCTCCTCGGCGTCGGAGCGCGGGCCGTAGCCGTCCTCGAAGTCGATCCGCAGGTCCTCGACGGGCTCGCGCTCCAGCTTGGCGCGGACCCGCTCGTACACCGGGCCGGCGAGGTCGTCGGGGAGTCCGAGGACGGCCGCGAGCGCGCCGGCGTCGGGGGCGTGCTCGTCGAGCATGGCGAGCGCCTGGTCGCCCCAGGAGCGGATGGTGCCGGCGGTGAAGGTGTCGCCGGGGACGTAGACCGTGTGGACCGGCTGGCGGGTGCCGGGGTCGCCCGGGTAGCGCCGCGCCAGGTCGGCGTCCACCTCGGCGAGAGCGGCCCCGATGCCCTCGCGTACGGTGTCCGCGAGGCTCGTCGCCACGGTCTCCTGCTGCCCCATCTCGGTACCCTCCCGGTGCTTGTGCCCGCCGCCGTCGCCGACCCCGAGCATTTCCGCTTAACGGAATCAACAATCCGTATAGCGAAGCTAACGGTGTCGGTAGGCGAGGTCAACACCTTCCCGGCCGTGGCGACGCAGGTCACCGGCCCACCGCGGGCCGACAACTCCGTGGCGCGGGCCGCCCCGTACGGCCCACAATCCCCGTCATGACATGGACCGCACCCCGGATCGAACGCCGGGACACACCCGCCGCCGTGAGCGAGCGCGCGATGCTGCAGGGCTGGCTCGATTTCCACCGTGACACCCTGCTCGCCAAGTGCGCGGGCCTGACCGCCGAGCAGCTCGCCCGGCCCGCCACCCCGCCGTCCCCGCTCACCCTGCTCGGCCTGGTGCGTCATCTGGCCTACGCCGAACGCGTCTGGTTCCGGCAGCGGTTCGTCGGCGAGGCGGTCGACAGCCTCTACTGCACCGACGACGCCCCGGACGCCGACTTCGACGACCTCGACCCGGCCCGGGCCGAGGCGGAACACATGGCCTTCCGCGCCGAGATCGCGGCCTGCGACGCGGCGGTGGCCGACCGCGGCCTCGACGAGACCTTCACCGTCCGCAGCGGCCGCACCCTCAACCTGCGCTGGATCTACGTCCACATGATCGAGGAGTACGCCCGCCACAACGGGCACGCGGATCTGCTCCGCGAGGCCCTGGACGGCGCGACCGGGGCCTGAGCAGCGGAGGAGCGGCAGCCGCCGGACGGCCGAAGGCCCCGTACGCCGCCTGCGTACGGGGCCTTCGGCCGTGCGGTGCGCGCGGGCCCGCGGCGGGCCCGGCCGGGTCAGCCCTTGCGGGTCTTGACCTCGTCGGTCAGAGCGGGGACGACGTTGAAGAGGTCGCCGACCACGCCGTAGTCGACCAGGTCGAAGATCGGCGCCTCGGCGTCCTTGTTGATCGCGACGATGGTCTTCGAGGTCTGCATGCCGGCACGGTGCTGGATGGCGCCGGAGATGCCGGCCGCGATGTACAGCTGCGGCGAGACCGACTTGCCGGTCTGGCCGACCTGGTTGGTGTGCGGGTACCAGCCGGCGTCCACCGCGGCGCGCGAGGCGCCGACGGCCGCACCGAGCGAGTCGGCGAGGGCCTCGATGACCGGGAAGTTCTCGGCGCCGTTGACGCCGCGGCCGCCGGAGACCACGATCGCGGCCTCGGTCAGCTCCGGGCGGCCGGTCGACTCGCGCGGGGTGCGCGAGACGATCCTGGTGGCCTTGGAGGCGTCCGCGACGGTCACCGCGAGCTGCTCGACCGAGCCGGCGGCCGGCGCGGCCTCCGGGGCGGCGGAGTTGGGCTTGACGGTGATGACCGGGGTGCCCTTGGTGATCCGCGACTTGGTGGTGTACGAGGCCGCGAAGACCGACTGGGTGGCCACCGGGCCCTCGTCGCCGGCCTCGACGTCCACGGCGTCGGTGATGATGCCGGAGCCGATCCGGACGGCCAGGCGGGCGCCGATCTCCTTGCCCTCGGCGGAGGACGGCAGCAGGACGGCGACCGGCGAGACCGCCTCGTGGGCGGCCTGCAGCGCGTCGACCTTGGGGGCGACGAGGTACTCGGCGAACTCCGGGACGTCGGCGGTCAGGACCTTCACCGCGCCGTGCTCGGCGAGCACCGGGGCGGCGGTGTCCACGCCGGCGCCGAGGTGCACGGCGACCGGCTCGCCGATGCGGCGGGCGAGGGTGAGCAGTTCGAGGGTGGGCTTGCGGACGGCGCCGTCCACGTGGTCGACGTAGACAAGGACTTCAGCCATGGGAATTGCTCCTGCGGGAAGAGTGCGGGCGAGGGGAGGACGGTGGTTCCGACGGACCGTCAGATGCCGGCGGGGAGAGGGGAGTTGACTTCCGTCCCGGCCGCGGCGGCGGTCCCGGCCCGGGGTGGCGCCCCGGGCCCGCGGCTCAGATGAACTTCTGGCCCGCGAGGAACTCGGCGAGCTGCTTGGCGCCCTCGCCCTCGTCCGTGACGATCGTGCCCTTGGTGCGGGCCGGGCGCTCGGTGGCCGACTCGACCTTGGTCCAGGCGCCCTCCAGGCCGACCTCGTCGGCCTCGATGTCCAGGTCCTCCAGGTCCAGGGTCTCCAGCGGCTTCTTCTTGGCCGCCATGATGCCCTTGAAGGAGGGGTAACGCGCCTCGCCCGACTGGTCGGTGACGGAGACGACGGCCGGCAGCGCGGCCTCCAGCTGCTCGCTGGCGGTGTCGCCGTCCCGGCGGCCGGTGACCTTGCCGTCGGCGACGGCGACCTGGGAGAGCTGGGTCGCCTGCGGGACCCCGAGCCGCTCGGCGAGCAGCGCGGGCAGCACGCCCATGGTGCCGTCGGTGGAGGCCATACCGCAGACCACCAGGTCGTAGCCGGTCTTCTCGATGGCCTTGGCGAGCACGAGCGAGGTGCCGAGCGCGTCGGTGCCGTGCAGGTCGTCGTCCTCGACGTGGACGGCCTTGTCGGCACCCATCGACAGCGCCTTGCGCAGCGCGTCGGTGGCGTCCTCGGGACCGACGGTCAGGACCGTGATCTCCGCGTCGTCGTCGTTGGCTTCCTTGATCTGCAGGGCCTGCTCGACGGCGTACTCGTCGAGCTCCGAGAGGAGGCCGTCCACGTCGTCCCGGTCGACGGTCAGGTCCTCGGCGAAGTGCCGGTCGCCGGTGGCGTCGGGCACGTACTTCACACAGACAACGATCCTCAAGCTCACGCCGGCTCTCCTACCTGCTTCGTCTCTTCAGAACTGCCTTGTGCTGGCAGCATAGGCGCCTCACGGGGCGGCTCCCGGTCGGATACGGATCCCCGCGCCGACCGTCATATTACTCGCCAGTACATACAGTCTGGTGCCCCGAATCAAGGCCGTCGAAATGTGACCTTCCCAACGGCCCGGACCGGGTGACGAAGCAGGTCCGGAGGAACCGATCAGTCCCGCAACGCGTTGAAACCGCCCTGGTGGTAGAGGAGCGGCCGGCCCGGTCCGGTGGGGTCGCCGACGACCGGCTCGGCGAGCACGATCCGGTGGTCTCCGGCCGGGACGCGGGCCACCACCCGGCACACCAGCCAGGCCACCACACCGTCCAGCAGGGGCACGCCCTCGGGGCCGGTGCGCCAGGAGGTGGCCGGGCCGAACCGGTCGGCGCCGCTGCGGGCGAAGGTGGCGGCCAACTCCCCCTGGTGTTCGCCGAGGAGGTGGACGCCTATGTGCTCGGCCTCGGAGACCACCGGCCAACTGGAGGCAGCGGTGCCGATGCCGAAGGAGAGCAGCGGGGGCTCGGCGGCGACGGAGGTGAGCGAGGTGGCGGTGAAGCCGACGGGTCCGGGACCGGCCGCGGTGATCACCGCGACGCCCGCGGCGTGCCGGCGGAAGACGGAGCGCAGGAGTTCCGGGGAGGCGGTGCGGGCCGTGCCGAGTTCGGGCGAGACCGTCATGGAGTTGTCCTTCTGCTGTGGGCTACGAGCCCGGGCGGGGCCGCCGGCGGCCGAACGGCGGGCGGCGGCGGTGACGTCGTCGCTGCTCACACGCCGGGACAGCGCGCGCTGGCGGTCCGCTGGAGATCGACGTGCACGCGTCCGTACAGAAGAAGGAAGATGCCTGGCCCCATCACGTCAGGCTGACGATGCGTGGCCCGAGGCGTCAAGTGGCGCCCGGAATCTGGGAGATCAATCACGGACCGCCGCCCCCAGTGCCGCGATGACGTCGGCCTTGCGCGGCTGCCCCGCGGCGCGGCGGACGACCGCACCGTGTCTGTCGAGCACCAGGACCGTCGGCGTACGGAGGATCTCCAGTCGGCGCACCAGCTCCAGACGGTCCTCCGCGTCGATCTCGACATGGGCCACGCCCTCGACCATCCCCGCGACGTCGGCCAGCACCCGCCGGGTGGCCCGGCACGGCTGGCAGAAGGCACTGGAGAACTGGACGAGGGTGGCCCGCTCGCCCAGCTCCGCGCCGATCTCCACGGCTCCCAGCCGTGCCTCGTCGTCCCGCTCGCCCACCTTCGTCCTTCCGTCCCTGCGACCGGCGAACCCGCCCGCCACCCCACGCGCACGGCACCCCGCACCGACGCCCCTGACCGCCCCCGCCGTCTCCACCGTCCCCCACGCCCCTCCCCGTCCGCGCCCTCCACCACCATGCAGCGTCCCCGGGACCCCAAAGATTCCCGGCCCCGCACCACCAGCGCACCCCGCGCTCCCGGCAAGAACCCCCGCACAACGGCCCGCCGTGCCCGACAACGCCGTACAGCACCCCCGGAAACCACCTGCGACCTGCCGTTTCCCCTCTCCCGCCGGGCCCACGTGACGAGAATCTCCCGGCCCGGGACGCCCACCCGCTGGCCGCCGAGCGCGAATATCGGGCACGATCTCCCGAGCCGCAGAGTTACCTCTGCGTAGGTTTCCGCCGGGAGAACCCTCCCCAGGCAAAGAAAAGGGGTCCCCCGGACATGGCCGAGTTCGTCTACCCGCCCGTCATCGGCGCCGCCCGCACGCTCTTCAAGACGATGGACCTGAAGTTCGACATCGCCGGCACCGAGCACATCCCGCAGCGCGGCGGAGCGGTACTGGTGAGCAATCACATCGGCTATCTGGACTTCGTCTTCTGCGGGCTGGCGGCGCGCCCGGCCAAGCGCCTGGTGCGCTTCATGGCGAAGGAATCGGTCTTCCGCCACAAGGTCTCCGGGCCGCTGATGCGGGCCATGAAGCACATCCCGGTGGACCGGACGCAGGGCATGCACGCCTACAAGCACGCGCTCTCCGCGCTGCGCTCCGGCGAGATCATCGGGGTCTTCCCCGAGGCGACGATCTCCGAGTCGTTCACCCTGAAGAACTTCAAGTCGGGCGCGGCACGGCTGGCCCAGGAGGCCGGCGTCCCGCTTCTCCCGATGGCACTGTGGGGCACCCAGCGGCTGTGGACCAAGGGTCACAAGCGCCAGCTGGGCCGCCACCACTTCCCGATAACGATCCGGGTGGGCGAGCCCGTGGAGGCCGATCCGGCCGACCACGCCGAGAAGATCACCGACCGCCTGCGGGCCCGCGTCCAGGATCTCCTGGAAGCCGCCCAGCGCGCCTACCCCGTACGCCCCCGGGACGCCGAGGACACCTGGTGGATCCCGGCCCACCTCGGCGGCACGGCCCCGGCCCCCGGCGGCCGCGCGTAGCCCTCCGGGCTCAGGACTCCCCGCCCCGGACCTCGCCGATCTCCACCCGTGCGCCCGGGCAGAGCTTCTCCAGCACCTCGGCGAGTTCGGTGCCGGCGGCCCGCAGCGCATCGAACGTCATCGGCGCCATCCGCTCCAGCAGGAAGAGCGCGTTCACCGACTCCTCGGTGAGCCGGGTGCGGACGCCCTGCCGCCAGTTCCAACGCCGGCAGGTCACGCCCGCGTCGTCGCACCAGACCACCTCGCCGGTCTCGGGGTGCTCCACGACCTCCGCCCCACCGGCGGCGGTGGCGAACGGCTCGTCCCCCTTGGCCCGGACCAGCCGCATGCCCCCTTGGATGCGGTCCAGGTCCTCCCCGCCCACCGGGACGAGATGGGCGACGCTGATCGCGTTGTAGACGTCGACCAGGCGGTTGATGCGCGGCAGCCCGCCGTCGGCGAGCGCCCGCCTGGCGAGCGCCTCGGCGGAGTTGCGGGTGCGGGACGGCTTGCACCCGAACGCGGTGTACGCGGCGCGCCAGGCGGCGATGTGCGGGTCGTCCTGCGGCGCCCGCCCGTCCAGCCGCCCGGCGAGCCGCCGGGCGGCGTCCTCCAGCAGCGCCGAACTCGCCTCGTCGCTGGGCCCGTTGCGCAGCCCGCGCGCCTCCACGACGAGATACCCGAAACCGGGCGCGAGGGAGCGGACGTCGTCCGCGACGTGCAAAGTGGTGATCATGCGCCCGAACCTCTGAGATCTCTCGACGACAGCGCCTACGGAGGGCACGGCCGGTCGGCGGCCTCGGCCCCACGAGGCATTGGAGCACGGCGACGCCCAGTCCATCAAATTGCACCTACTGGTGCAGCACATTCGACTACGGCCGGTAGTGCGCGGGTCCGCTGCGCGGGGCTGTTCCGGCCCGCTTCGCGGGCGTTGCGGGTCCGCTGCGCGGGGCTGTCGGGTGCGGTGCCGGGCCTGCGGGGGTGGTGTGTCGGACTGCTGCGCTTTACGTCCGACACACCACCCCCTCCGGCCCGTCCCCTCCCGTGAGTGGTCATAAAGACGGTGGGTGGGGCTGAGCAGGCTGGTCCCCTGACGGTCGCTTGTTGAGGGCTGACGGTCACTCGTTGAGGGACGGTCGCCCATCAGTCCACTGGGGGGCACTCGCCCACCGGGCGTGCAGCCCCAACTGGGTTGGAATTCACCCTCCAACGGGAGGGGACGGGTCGGAGGGGCAGGGGTGTGCCGGACGTAAAGCGCAGCAGTCCGGCACACCCCTGCCCCGGAGGCCCGTCACCGCACCCAACAGCCCCGCGCAGCGGACCGGCCCCGCGCAGCGGACCAACAACGCCCGCGCAGCGGGCCGGAACAGCCCCCGCGCAGCGGCCCCGCTAGCGGCCCATCTCCTCGCGAACAGCCGACAGAAACGCGTCGACATCCCCCTCCGTCGTGTCGAAGGCGCACATCCACCGCACCACCCCGGCCGCCTCGTCCCAGAAGTAGAAGCGGAACCGCTTCTGGAGGCGTTCGCTGACCTCGTGCGGGAGGCGGGCGAAGACGCCGTTGGACTGGACGGGGTAGAGGATCTCGACGCCGGGGATCTCGCGGACGCCGGTGGCCAGGCGCTGGGCCATGGTGTTGGCGTGGCGGGCGTTGCGCAGCCACAGGTCCTTGGCGAGGAGCGCCTCCAACTGCACGGAGACGAAGCGCATCTTGGACGCCAGCTGCATGGAGAGCTTGCGCAGATGCTTCATGGCGCGGACCGCGTCGGGGTTGAGGACGACCACGGCCTCGCCGAAGACCGCGCCGTTCTTGGTGCCGCCATAGGAGAGGATGTCGACGCCCACGGCGTTGGTGAAGGCGCGCATGGGGACGTCGAGGGTGGCGGCGGCGTTGGCTATCCGGGAGCCGTCGAGGTGGACGAGCATGTCGCGCTCGTGGGCGTGGTCGCAGATGGCGCGGATCTCGTCGGGTGTGTAGACCGTGCCGAGCTCCGTGCTCTGGGTGATCGAGACGACCTGCGGCATGGCGCGGTGCTCGTCGTCCCAGCCCCATGCCTGGCGGTCGATCAGCTCGGGGGTGAGCTTGCCGTCCGGGGTGGGGACGGTGAGCAGCTTGAGGCCGCCGATCCGCTCCGGGGCCCCGCACTCGTCGACGTTGATGTGCGCCGACTCGGCGGCGATCACCGCGCCCCAGCGGTCGGTGACGGCCTGGAGTGCGACGACGTTGGCGCCGGTGCCGTTGAACACCGGGAACACCTGGGCGCGCTGTCCGAAGTGGCTGCGGAAGACGCGCTGGAGGTGCTCGGTGTAGTCGTCCTCGCCGTAGGCGACCTGGTGGCCGCCGTTGGCGAGGGCGAGCGCGGCGAGCACCTCGGGGTGCGCACCGGCGTAGTTGTCGCTGGCGAAGCCGCGGATCTGCGGGTCGTGGTGCTGCCGGGCGTCGGTCTTCGCCCGGTTCACGGCTTGGGGGTCAGCCACAGACGCTGTCCATTCACTTCCTGGGCGGGCCGGTCCCAGACACCGGCGATGGCCTCGGCCAGCTCCGTGACGTCGGTGAAGCCCGCGAACTTGGCGTTCGGTCGCTCGGCGCGCATCTGGTCGTTGACGAGCGCCTTCACGATCAGGATGGCAGCCGCGGCGCGCGGGCCGCCCTCGCCCCCCGACTTGCGGAAGCCGTCGGCCATGGCGAGGGTCCACGCCTCGGCGGCCGCCTTGGACGCGGCGTAGGCGGCGTTGCCTCCCGTGGGCTTGCTGGCACCGGCCGCGCTGATCAGCACGTAGCGGCCGTTGCCGCTGCGTTCCAGTGCGTCGTTGAAGGCGAGGGAGGTGTGCTGGACGGTGCGGATCAGCAGCTTGTGCAGGGTCTCCCAGTCCGACAGGTCGGTCTCGGCGAACGTCGAGCAGCCGCGCCAGCCGCCGACGAGGTGGACCACGCCGTCGACCCGGCCGAATTCCTTCTCCGTACGGGCCGCCCATTCGCGGGTCTGGTCGAGGTCGAGGAGGTCGACCGTCTCGCCGATGACCGTGGCGCCGCCGTGGGCGTAGCGGGCCGCGTCGACGGCCTCCGCCAGTCGCTCGGGGTTGGAGTCCGAGCCGACCACCACCGCGCCGGCCTCGGCCAGCCGCAGCAGGGCGGCCCGGCCCGCCGGTCCGGCCGCTCCGGCCACCGCGATGACCGCGCCCTCCAGCGGCCCCTGGCCGCCCGTCGAAGTACCCATCTCCGTCGCCTCCTCGTCCTGCCCCTGGACGGCCGCCGGCCGGGTGTCCCGGCCGGTCCGCACGCTCTGCACGTTGTCTTCCTGCTCGGTCCGCACGCTCTTCACGCCGCCACCGGCGTTTCGCTGTGGGCGGTGATGCCCTTGGTCGAGGCGATCACGGAGCGCAGCTTCTTGGCGAGCGCCTCGTAGAACATGCTCAGCGGGAACTCGTCGGGCAGCACGTCGTCGACGAGTTTGCGCGGCGGACGGTCCAGGTCGAGGGCGTCCGGACCCTTGGCCCAGACCGAGCCCGGGTGCGGGGCGAGGTAGGTCGAGACCAGGTCGTAGGCGGCGAACCAGTGGACCAGCTTGGGCCGGTCGATGCCGTCGCGGTAGAGCTGTTCGATCTCGCCGCAGAGCTGGTTGGTGACCCTGGGCGCCCGCTCCCAGTCGATGTGCAGTGTGTTGTCCGTCCAGCGTACGACGTCGTGCTTGTGGAGGTAGGCGAAGAGCAGCTGGCCCCCGAGGCCGTCGTAGTTGCGCACCCGCTCGCCGGTGACCGGGAAGCGGAACATCCGGTCGAAGATCACCGCGAACTGCACGTCCCGGGCCTGCGGGTAGCCCTCGGCCTCCAGCTTCACGGCCTCCTTGAAGGCGGTGAGGTCGCAGCGCAGCTCCTCCAGGCCGTACATCCAGAACGGCTGGCGCTGCTTGATCATGAAGGGGTCGAACGGCAGGTCGCCGTGGCTGTGGGTGCGGTCGTGGACCATGTCCCAGAGGACGAACGCCTGCTGGCAGCGCTGCTGGTCGCCGAGGAGCGCGCGGATGTCCGCGGGGAGGTCGACGCCGAGGATGTCCACGGCGGCCTCGCTGACCCGGCGGAAGCGGGCGGCCTCGCGGTCGCAGAAGATGCCGCCCCAGCTGAACCGCTCGGGGGCCTGGCGGACCGCGATCGTCTCGGGGAAGAGGACGGCGGAGTTGGTGTCGTAGCCGGCGGTGAAGTCCTCGAAGGTGATCCCGCAGAAGAGGGGGTTGTCGTAGCGGGTGCGCTCCAGCTCGGCGAGCCAGTCCGGCCAGACCATGCGCAGCACGACGGCCTCGAAGTTGCGGTCGGGGTTGCCGTTCTGGGTGTACATGGGGAAGACGACGAGGTGCTGGAGGCCGTCGGCGCGCTGCCGGGCGGGCTGGAAGGCGAGCAGCGAGTCGAGGAAGTCGGGGACGCCGAAGCCCTCCTCGGCCCAGCGGCGCAGATCGGCGACGAGGGCCTGGTGGTAGGCGGCGTCGTGCGGGAGGAGCGGGGCGAGTTCGCGGATGGCCGTGATGGCCTGCTCGACTTCCTGGCGGACCGCTGCGGCGGTGGGTGCGCCGTCCGCGGCGAGGTCGACGGAGCCGTCCTTGGACTGCCACGGGCGGATGGACTCGATGGCGTCCTTCAGCGCGGGCCAGGCGGGGTGTGCGACCACCGACTCGTCCGACAGGGTGCCGCTCCGGACACCCACGGGCGAAAGAATTTCCGTCATGACTGCCCTCCGGCGGTAGATCGTCCTGTGAGACCACCGTAACCAGCCAAGGATCCGCCATTCAAGTGGGCCAGGTGAAAAATATTCTGCTCGGGCCCGTGGTCACGGACGTTTTTCCTGTGAGGTACGGATTCGACCTCACTTCCTGCCATGAGCGGTGGGTGATTCCGCGTTTTCTCCGGAACGGAGTGGGGTAGGCCGTAGAGATCACGGGGCGGCTGGGCGGGTGAGGAGGCACGGGACGGGCGGGGGCGGGCCGGCCCGGGGCGGGGGCCGGAGCCGGCGCGACCGGCTCGGCGACGACGGCGACCGAGGGACGGCGGTGCGGCCGGCGCGGGCGCCGCGGGCGCCGCGGAGTGGCGGGATGCCGTCCAACTCGCCGCGGCAGGGCGGGTGTTCGGCAGGACCGGCCGGGACCGGGCCGGTCGGCGGTGCGTAGCGGAGGCGGCCGGCGGGCACTCGTACGGGCTAGAGGGGACTTGTCCCTACGGCGCTGCCGCTCGTCGGCGGATTAGGCTGTGCGCCATTTCGGGCGGCAGGGCGCCGGCGGCGACAGGTGCACGGAGCCGACCGCAACCGAGCCGACTGAAAGCGAGGCAGCCTTGTCCTTTCTCACCATCGGGCACCGCGGATTGATGGGTGTGGAGCCGGAGAACACCCTGCGCTCCTTCGTACGCGCCGAACGTGAGGGCGTCGACGCCGTCGAACTGGACCTGCACCTGAGCAAGGACGGCGCGCTGGTGGTGATGCACGATCCGGACGTCGACCGGACCACCGACGGCACCGGCCCGGTCGCCGAGCGCACCCTCGCCGAGCTGCGCGAGCTGGACGCCGGGCAGGGGGAGCGGATCCCGGTGTTCGAGGACGTGGCGGAGGCGGTGCGGCTTCCGCTGCAGGCGGAGATCAAGGACGTCGCGGCGGCGCAGGCGCTGGCCGAGGTGGTGCGCTCGCGTGATCTGACCTGCCGGGTGGAGGTCATCTCGTTCCACGACGAGGCCCTGGCGGAGATCCGCACGCTGCTGCCGGAGGTGCGCACCGGGCTGGTCGGCGAGTGGTACGACGCCGGCATCGTGGACCGCGCGACGGCGGTGGGCGCGGCTCTGGTGTCGCTCGACATCCGGCGGCTCACCCTCGAAGTGGTCGAGCGGGCGCACGCCGCGGGGCTGCGGGTGCTGGGCTGGACGGTGAACACCCACGACCAGCTGCGGCTGGCGCGCGGGCTGGGGCTGGACGGGGTGGTGACCGACCAGCCGGAGATCCGGCGGGCGGTGCGCTTCACGGCGTAGCCGGGGTCTCCCGCGGGCGGGCGGCGGGACGCCGCGTACGGGGCCGCCCGGCGGGAAGGCCGGCCGCAGGGCCGGGCGGGGCCTGCGGCCGGTGCGGCTCAGCCCAGCGGCTTGACCAGCAGCTCGAACTCCAGGTCGGGGCGCTGCGGAATGCCGAACCGCTCGTCGCCGTAGGGGAACGCGCTGAGCCGGCCGGTGCGGTGGTAGCCGCGGCGCTCGTACCAGGCGATGAGTTCCTCGCGCTGGCGGATGACGGTCATCCGCATCTCCGGGGCGCCCCAGGTGGCCAGCGCCGTGCGCTCGGCCTCGGCGATGATCACCTTGCCCAGGCCGGCGCCCTGCAGCTGGGGGCGGACGGCGAACATCCCGAAGTAGACGTGGTCCCCGCGGTGCTCCAGCTGGCAGCAGGCGACCAGTTCGCCGTCCCGCTCGGCGACCAGCAGCCGGCCGTGGTCGTTGCGCACGACCTCGGCGACGCCGTCCGGGTCGGTCCGTCGGCCGTCCAGCAGATCCGCCTCGGTCGTCCACCCGGCCCGGCTGGCGTCCCCGCGGTAGGCCGACTCCACCAGCGCGACGAGCGCGGGGACGTCGGCCTCGGTGGCGTCGCGGAAGGTCAGCGGGGTGGTGAGCATGGCGGGCGGGTTCCTCTCGGCCGTAGGGCGGGCTGGCAGCCGAGGCTAACAAGAGGCGCCGGGTGGCGGGAGGGCCGGACGGCCCGGCGGTCGGCCGGGGGCCGTGTCCGGGTGCCGGGGGCGCGGCCGGCGGCGTAGGGTCCTGCCATGGTGCAGGTACTGAGCAGCAGGGTGCTGTTGCGGCCGGCCGATCCTGAGCGGTCGCGGACGTTCTACGGCGAGGCGCTGGGGCTGGCGGTCTACCGCGAGTTCGGCACCGGCCCCGAGCGCGGCACGGTGTACTTCCTCGGCGGCGGCTTCCTGGAGGTCTCCGGGCGGGCCACGGACGCACCGACGCCGACCCTTCAGCTGTGGCTGCAGGTGGCGGACGCGGCGCGGGCGCACGAGGAGCTGGTGGCCCGCGGGGTGGAGGTGCTGCGGCCGCCGGTGCGCGAGCCGTGGGGGCTGATCGAGATGTGGATCGCCGACCCGGACGGCCACAAGGTCGTCGTCGTGGAAGTCCCGGCGGACCATCCGCTCCGATACCGGCCCTGACGGGAACGCGGCCTAACGGGACCTCGGGCCCCAATCCATAGGCTCGTCGAAGCTGCCACCCTTGCCGGGGGTACTGCGCGCCCATCAAAGCCAATCGTGTGCGAACAGAGCTTCTTTCATCGAGATTCCGTCGCCTCGCCTCGGAAAGACGTACGCGGAACCCGCGCCAGCACCTACTCGCCGTCTGTGTGCAGGGCGAGTGGCAGGTCCGATCTCGCCGATGAGGAATTCCCTCTCAGGGAGAGGACTGACAACCGGCACCGCCCGCAGCGATCGCCACACAGCGCGTCCCCGGACCCCTCCCCCTTTCACCAAGCGACGTCGCCTATCGTGACGTACTCGTGTTACACCTCCACGGCTCTTAAGGAACTCAACTCCCGCCTCCGCCATGGATTATGGTGTAGCCGCACCACTTGCTTGCCGTCGCCCGATCACCTGGGACCACCTGAACGACTCCGCGAGCAGCTCTCACGTGTGCTGGACGTATCCCAACCACCCACGGTCCTGCACCGCAAACACATACCCACCGGCCACCTTCACATCGACCATGACCTGGGGAGACGACCGGGACAGGCTCCGAGACATTGGGCACGGAATCGAAAATTTATCCCACAGCACAACCAGTCCTAACCAGGCCCCAGGAACCGCATCACGGGGTAGCTGAAGTGGCTGTCCTTGCCAGAAGTCATAGCGCTCTCCAAGGCCAATCGCGCGCGAACAGGGCGCCCCTCTGCACGAAGCTGCTCGATCGGCACATACAAGCCCTCCACAAGGGACCACGCTGCCGACACCAATGGAAACTTCCCCGCATAAGGAAGCTCGGCCAACTGGAACTCGAGCAAGATACTTGGTCGCAGCCCTTGCCCCACCCAGGTCGAAAGAGTGCGCCGTGACAGTACTGCCCCTTCTCTCGCACTCTCCCTTGCTAGCCGGAATCATCGTTCGTTCTGTGTCGAAGTAGCGAGGGCGAAGCTATCCGAGCCGTAAATCCTCATACGAGCTTCAACCGTGGCCAACCGATCTGCGACCACATCTACAGAAGCAGCGTCAGTCGTGACCTCAACCATGTCGTCGCCCTCTTGACCGCACCATTTTGACTTGCCACCGAAACGTGCGGCAATACAGCGGGCGACGTTCATGCCACTTGTCGTTACTCTCCAAGTGTCAGCGCAACCGGACGCCCGGCACACACAGTTCCAGCCCTGAATCGCCCCACAGACACTGCCGATGGCTGAATCTCCTTGCGCGTCGGTTCCCCAGCTTCCAGACAGCCGGGCCCAGCCGCATGAGGCATGCGCGGGAGGTCAGCTTCTTCCTCTGCCGCCTCTTGCTGCACCCACGGCCGAGAGGTCATCTGCCTGGCGCGACGATCGAGCAGCTGCGGATCGACCGAAAGTTCGAACAAGGCCTCGTTCATAGCGCGGTCCCCCCTACACCTGGCCGCAGTCTTCGACATCGAACGAGCACCGCGATCCGCTACGCGCACTCCGCTCGCCAGCTCCTCACACGGCCCATCGACATGCCCCCCTCCGGGCCTCCGACGAACCCCGGCACCGAAACTCGGAAATGGGTGGATTGGGCCCTCGGGTTCTCCCCAACCACCTTTGGGTTCGCACGAACTCCTGGCAAACCCGGGTCTGGTGAAGATCAAGACGTCCTCGTACTGGACGACGGAGAGAGGGATGCCGGGTCGGCGGGCGTCTCGGACGTTCTTCATCTGGAAGAACGAGGGGCGGGTGACCAGACGGCTGTTGCGGATGCCGGCGAGCATGGCGACGCAGCGTTCGGTGGGGAGGAGTCCTGCGGCTTTGCCGGCGGCGAGGACGGCGGAGGGCAGGTCGATCAGTTCGCCTCGTTTGCGCCAAGGGCGGGTGGTGATGACGGCGGTGCCGCCGGGGCGGAGCATCGTGCGGCACTGAGCGAGGATCTCGGTGAAGGCTTCCAGGAGCCGGCCGGTGGAGACATGGGCGAGGTTGACGCGGTCGTGGCCGTACCGGAAGTCCTTCTTGACGACGCCGGGTTCGCCGGTCTCCAGGGAGGAGCGGACCTGCCCGTGGACGCTGGGTCCGTAGGGAGGTGAGGTGACCACGAGCGCCACCTCCCCACGGGCGGAGGCGGGGGCGAGGTCGGTGAGCCGTCGGGCGTCGCCGCAGCGGACGATTCCGGTACCAGTGCCGCTTGTTTGCGCGGCGGAGCGGGCGTTGAGTGAGGCGAGGGTGGCCCAAATGGGTTCGTATTCAATGCCGAGGGCATTGCGGCCGAGGTGGAGGGCTTCGACGAGGGTGGTGCCGATGCCGCACATGGGGTCGAGGACGAGGTCGCCGGGGCGGGTGTAGGTGGCGATGGCGTGGGCGGCGATGCCGGGATGCATCTTGGCCGGGTGGGCCGCCGAGCCGGGCACATAGCGGTCCTTGCGCTGGGCCGGGGCGGAGGTGGGGACGGTGTTCCACACCGAGATCGGACGCGTCATGATCGGACTCCTTCCAGCTCAGCGGGTGTGGTGGATAGCCGAGAGAGCGACGAGATCGCTATGGGCGACGCCGGGGCTGGCATCGGCGGGCCGGGCGGGAATGAGACGGTCGGCAGCAGGGTGGACGTGAGCGACGATGATGTGCTGGAGGTAGCGGAAGCCGGCGGTGCGGGCGCAGGCGATCAGCGAGCCGAGCGGGTCGGTGAGGCCGGCGTCGTCGTCTCGGCGTTGGCGGATGGCGAGCAGCAGCAGTCCGTCGGCGGGCAGGAGGCGGTGGGCGCGGTGGAAGAAGCCGGCCCAGCCCTCGTCCATGGCCCCGGGCATCTCGCCGACGGTCCCGGGGAGGCTGTCGGTGGAGGCGGGCAGGGCGTTGGGGTGGAGTTCGGCGAGCAGCATCGAGAGCCTGCTGGGGGGTGCCGTCGGTGTAGGTGATGACGGGGGTGCGGGCGTCCATGCCCGGCTCGGTGTCCGGGACGGAGAGCTTCAGCAGCGGCGCGGGGGCCTGGCCGGGGCGGTGGGTGAACTCGGTGCGGATCTTCTCGATCGCCCATGGCCGCAGTACCGTGCCGGAGGACGGGACCGCATCGGGCTGGTCGGGGGCGGGGAGCCAGAGGATGGTCGGCAGCGGGCGGGGGGTGTGGCGGCGGGAAGCGCTTTCGGGGGCGTGACGGTGGTTGGTGGACATCGGCGGGTGGCGCCCGGGGCAGGGGCTCCAAGCCGTCTGTGCTGACATGAGGAATAGGGAAACGACGGCGTCGAATTGTCATCGCCGTTGGAGGCGTTCGAACTCGCCGGGCGGCCAGTGGCCCGATGTGGCAGCTGAGGCTCGCGCTGAGCGGCGCGCCGACTTTGCCCGGCTCAGTGGCCAAGCGAGCCAGTACCGAGCCACCTGCGAGCCACCGCCGAGCCAGCCCTGAGGGCATCGGTAGTCTCGGTAGACGTGGCCCAAAAATTCTTTTTGTTCGATTCCTGGGCGATGGGTCGCAGGGGTGACGCTGATCGCTTGCGGCGCTCCGTGCCGTCGAAGTTGGATCACCTTCACTGAAGGTTGGTGACCGCCCGGTTCGTGCCCGAGTCAGGGCACGGTAGTGGCAACCAGGCCACGGTTGTTGACGAGACTGGTTGTGCTCGCTCTGGTTGCGTCGGCCTTGGGCCGCCCCATGAGCTTGCCCGGGGATCTCGGATCGCGTTAGAGGCCCGTGAAGATCCATGCCCTGCGCATCCAATCGGTGACGCCTGTCTGCCTACGCTCCTGGGTGAAGCGATCACACACGACGTGACCATGGGGGACTGCGTTGGCGCATGAGCATTTTTCGATCCATCCCGAGCCGGTCACGGCTCTCGGCAAGGATTTCACTGCCTCCGCCGACCATCTCGACAACCGCATCAGCTCTTTCGCCTCACGCGCGGAGAACGTGGACGATGCCTTCGGCGTGATGTCCGAGTCCACCGAGACCCTGTCCCAGTACGTGGAGATGACCCGCCACACCGTGACCGCCCTGCGGCAGTTACGCACCGGGCTGCAGCACTACGCCGAGGGCCTGCAGCGCACCGTCGCCACGTACCAGGCGTCGGATACCGCGCAGGCGCAGCAGTTCGGGGGGAAGTGACGTGGCCGGTCAGCAGCAGGAGCAGCAGCCGCAGATCGAGAAGAGCTTCGACCTGTTCAATCCCGGTGGGGACCCGTCGGTGCTGCGGGCGTGCGCCGAGGCGTGGCGGGGCATGGCCCACGATCTGAAGAGCACGATCGAGGCGCAGGACCAGGAGGTCGCCCGGCTCGGCGACAACTGGACCGGTGCCGCCGCCGACGCCTTCCATGCCCACTGGAACCACACCAAGGGCCAGGTGGAGAAGGCGCTGCCGCATTTCGAAACCGTCGCCCAGCAGCTGGACCACACCGCGGATGCCATCAAGAAGGCCAACGACGAGGTCCACCGGGTGGCCGAGGAGATCGCCGCGACGGTGGCGATCGGCATCGGCCTGACGGTGCTGACCGGCGGTTTCTCCGACGCCATCGCGGCCGGCGCGGCCGGCGCGGAAGTCGCCGAGGCAGCGGGCGAAGTAACCCGGCTGGGGCAACTGCTGATCCGCGTCGCCGAAGTGATGGAGAAGATCAGGACGGCGATGAGCAGCAGCAAGCTGCTCAAGTTCGGCTTCGAGTTCGGCAAGAGTATGGACGCCAACTTCATCGGCAATGTCGCCGGGCAGAAGATCTCCGGGCAGAAGGTCACCTGGGGCCAGGACCTCCAGGACGCCGCCGTGTCCGCAGTCGTGGGCACGGGCATCTCAACAGCCGGTGGGGAACTGGCACCGAAGGTAAGCCGCTGGGCTCAAACCGCCGGCGAGGACGGGCAAGCGTGGGCGCCGGGGAAGAAACTCGCCGCGGCGCTGGACAGCGACCAGTTGCCCGGCAAGATCGCCATGGGCGGACTGGGCAGTGCGGGCGGGCAGGCCGCAGCGGACGGCGTGGACATCGCCGAGGGGCAGCACAAGGACGTCCTGTGGGACGCGGCGTTCAGCGGCGGCGCCGGACTCGTTGCCGGTGGTGCGAACCATCTGGGAGAGAAGATCAACATCGGCACCGGCAAGCACCGTGCCACGCACCGCGATTCGTTCCCTGCCTGGCAAGAGGTCCCCGTCGACGGCATCATCTACGGCGCCGGCAACGCCGCCAACTCCGAACTGGAATGACCCACCGTGTTCGAGGTGCGCAAGAGCATCCAACGCTTCCGCGATGATCCGGCCTGGACCTATCGCAAGACAGCGCCGGACTACCTCGCCACGTTCGAGCGTGGCGGCTACCCGTTCAGCCTGGGACCGGGTGGCCTCGCCATTCGAGATCTTCTGCAGGGCGACGTGAACGGCCGAGAGGTGAGCGTGTTCCATCTCCTCGCATGGCCGCGCCTCACAGGAAGTGGGGCAGCGGCCTCGCGGACGTACTCGGTAGCTGTGCTCCCCCTGCCCCGCACACTCCCGACCACTGGGGTCACCAGCTGCCTGCTGTCATGGGATACCCATGATTGGAAGCGTGGGGCCCTTCCACACTCTTCAAACAGCTACACGTACTTGCCGAACCTCGGCTCCCACCTGGTCCGGCACTACTCGAAGGAGCACGATTTCGCAGCCCTCATCAACACGCACGCCATGGAACGGCTCATGCACGACGCTCGGCTGGGCTGGCGCATCGAGGGAAACCGCATGATCGGCTGGACGTCCGGACGCAAGACCTACGAGGACCTCCTGACCATGGTCGACACCCTCACCACCATCATCGACGGCTTTCCCGAACAGGTATGGAACTGGCCGAAGATGATGTGAGGCTGCCCACCGTGTTCGAGGTGCGCAAAAGCATCAAACGCTTCCGGGACGCCCCGACCTGGACCTACCGCAAGAGCGACCGCGCCTACCTCGACACCTTCAACCATGACGGCTACCCCTTCAGTCTCGGCCCGGATAGCCTGTCTCTTCGCCACCTGCTGCAGGGCAGCCTCCTGGGTCGGGAGGTGAGCATGTTCCACCTCCGGGCGTTGAAGCGCAGTGGCCGGGCCCATGTCGCCTTCGAATACACCTGGTCGCACAGCGGCCTACGCATCCGTATGTGGGTCCCGGGCACCGTCCCCGTGGGCCTGGTGTGCCGCGCCGTCGAAGCCGCCTGGCCCGGCGCCCACACCCGCGTCACCGCACCTGCTCCCCTCCTCCCGAACGCAGACGACGCCGTCTCCCGCACGGCCGGACGCCTGCGGCCGGCCCGCCCCGACGTTCTCCCCCTCCGCACCGACCACCCCACCGACCCCCTACGCGCCCTGCTCCAGGCCGCCACCGGCATGGCCGACCATGAATCGGCCTGCGTGCAGATCCTGGCCCGCCCCGCCACCGGCCGCGCCCTGCGCCGCGCCCGCCACCAGGCAAGGCGACTCAAAGCCGGGCACGCCCCAGCCCGTCTTTCCACCCTGACCGCGCTTCTCCTCCACCGTGCCCAACCCGCCACCACCGGCAAGCAGGACCCCGACCACGGCACCGCCGTACGCCAGATGGTGGCCAAACAATCCGGCGCCCAGTGGCAGTGCACCCTCACCTACGCCGCCACCTGCTCACAAAAGACCGACCGCGCACAGGATGTGGCCCGCGGCCGGGCCCACGCCATCTCCTCCGCCTTCGGCCTGTACGCCGACCGCAACTACCTCACCCGCACCCGCCTCCGTCACCCCGAACCACGCCTCACCGGCCGACAGTTCCCCGCCTCCCGCCCGGCGCTGCTCTCGGTACCGGAACTCGCCGCCCTCGCCCACCTCCCCTACGACCCCGACGCCCCCGGCCTGCGCCGAGCCGGCGCCCGCTCCGTCCTCCCACCCCCACAGATCTCCAAGCCCACCCCCGGCAATAGCATCAAACCCCTGGGCCACTCCGATACCGGCGCCCGCCGCGGCGTAGGTCTCGCCGTCGCCGACGCCCGCCACCACCTGCACGTCATGGGTGCAACCGGCTCCGGCAAGTCCACCCTCATCGCCAACCTCGTCCTCGACGACGTCCGCAATCACCGCGGCGTCATCGTCATCGACCCCAAAGGCGACCTGATCAACGACCTGCTGGACCGCCTGCCCGACACCTGCGCCGACCGCCTCGTCCTCATCGACCCCGACGACCCCCACACGCCCCCGTGCCTGAACGTGCTCGACGGCACCGACATCGATGTCGTCGTGGACAACATCACCGGCATCTTCCGCCGGATCTTCACCGCCTTCTGGGGACCGCGCACCGACGACATCATGCGCGCCGCCTGCCTGACCCTCCTCAAATACCGCAACCGCACCGGCCAGTTGGTCACTCTCGCCGATGTTCCCCGTCTGCTGGGCGAGTCCGCCTACCGGCTGCGTATCGTTCCGGCCCTCCAAGACCCTGTCCTGCGAGGGTTCTGGGCCTGGTACGAGTCGATGTCCGATCCCTCACGCGCCGCGGTGGTCGGACCGGTCATGAACAAGCTGCGTGCGTTCCTGCTGCGCGACTTCGCCCGCCGCGCGATCGCCGCCGGCCCCTCCACTTTCAACCTCACCGGCGTCCTCAACGGCGGCATCCTCCTGGCCCGTCTCCCCAAAGGCGCCCTCGGCGAAGAGACCGCCCGTCTCCTTGGCTCCTTCATCGTCGCCGGCACCTGGCAAGCCGCCGCAGCCCGCGCCCGCACCCCGAACACCAACGCATCGACGCCACGCTCAGCATCGACGAGGCGCACAACTTCCTCGTCTTGCCCTACCCGTTGGAGGACATGCTCGCCGAGGCCCGCGGCTACCGCCTGTCCATGCTCCTGGCCCACCAACACCTCGCACAGCTCCCCCGCGACCTGCGCGAAGGCATCTCCGCCAACGCCCGCAACAAAGTCTTCTTCAACGCCTCCCCCGAGGACTCCAACGCACTGGAACGCCACACCCTGCCCACCCTCGCCGCCCACGGCCTCGCCCACCTCGGCCCCTACCAAGCCGCCGCCCACCTCCTGACCAACGGCGCGGAATCCACCGCCTTCACCCTCACCACCTACCCCCTGTCACCCGCCATTCCCGGCCGTGCCAAAGACCTGCGAACCGCTGCTGCCTCCCGCACCGGCCCACGACAAGCCACCCGCCCCTGACCAACCACCCCACCAGTCCCTTCGCCCTACCCCACGGTGATCCGCCATGCCCGCACTCCCCCGCCCCGCCTCCGGCCCCGGCTCCCGCTACACCGCCCGCGCCGCCACCAGCCGCCCCCGCCCCACCCAACACACCGACATCGCCGCCCTCGCCCGCCGCCTCACCACCCGCGACCTCTGGCTGACCCGCATGCTCCACGAGCACCGCGTCCTGACCACCCACCAGATCACCCGCCTCGCCTACACCTCACTCCGCTCCGCCCAACGCCGCCTACGCACCCTCCACCACCACGCCGTCGTGGACTCCTTCCGCCCCCTGACCCAGACCGGCTCCGCCCCCGAGCACTACACCCTCGGCCCCGCCGGAGCCGCCCTCCTCGCCGCCCAGGCCGGTCTCGACCCCGAAGCCGTCGGCTGGCGCCCCACCCACACCGGCCGCATCGCCTACTCCCCCTCCCTCGGCCACGACCTCGGCGTCAACGACCTCCTCACCCACCTCGCCGCCCACACCCACACCACCCCCACCGCCAGCCTCTCCCTCGGGCTCTCCGAACACTCCGCAGCCCGCCGCTGGGGCGACATCATCCGCCCCGACGCCTACGCCCACTACCACGGCGGCGACCGCCTGCTGCCCTTCTTCCTCGAATACGACACCGGCAGCCAACCCCTCGCCCGCGTCGAAGCCAAACTCGCCGGCTACGCCGCCTTCACCACCGCCACCGGCGCCCGCCCGGCCCTGCTCATCCACACCCGTACCCAGTCCCGTGACCAAGCCCTGCGGCACCGCCTCGCCAACACGGCAAGAGAGTTGGGGCTGAACGTGGCGACCTCATCCGGAGACTTCACAACCAGCGAACCCTGGGGCCCCTGGTGGGCACCACTCCAACCCGGCGCCCGCCGCACCACCCTCGCCGCCCTCACCGACCACTGGCCTGCCCTCAGCCCCGCCTCCGGCCTGGAACCGACCGACGCCGACACGCCCCTCACCCTTCCCGTACCCCCACAACCGCCCGCCGCCCCCAAGGCCGGATCGTGAGCTCCCTGCTCACAAAGGCGATCACCGGCATCGGCTGCACAATCCTGACCCTGCCACTCCTCGCCGCCCTCACCATCGCCGCAGCACTCGGCGGACTCTCCCCAAACACCAGCGCACCGACCTCCCCGAGCACACACGCCCTCAACGACATCCCATCCCGCATGCTCGCCCTCTACCAACGCGCCGCCCTCGCCTGCCCCGGCCTGTCCTGGACCGTCCTCGCCGCCATCGGCAAGACCGAGACCGACCACGCCCGCCACCCCACCATGGTCTCCACCGCAGGCGCCGTCGGACCGATGCAGTTCTTGCCGTCCACCTTCCAGGCCTACGCGCACCCCGTGCCCCCTGGAGGCCAGCAGCCACCAACACCCTGGGACCCGGTCGACGCGGTGTACGCCGCGGCCCGCCTGCTGTGCGCCAACGGCGCAAAGAACGGCAGCAACCTTCGGTCAGCAGTCTTCGCCTACAACCACTCTCATACCTACGTGGCCCAAGTGCTCACCACCGCCCGTACATACGCCACCGCCGCACCGGCCACAACCAACCCTGCTGCCAAGGCGATTGCCTTCGCCCGCGCCCAGCTCGGCACCCCCTACGTCTGGGGAGGAAACGGCCCCTCCGACGGCGGCTTCGACTGCTCCGGCCTCACCCAAGCCGCTTACCGCGCCGCAGGCATCCACCTCCCACGCGTGGCACAGGCTCAGTACGACGCCGACCCCCACCTCCCCAAGCCCACTCAACTGCTCTCAGGCGACTTGTTGTTCTACGGAACCGGCCCCCACCGCATCACCCACGTCGCGGTCTACACCGGCAACGGGCAGGCGATCGACGCACCTCACCCCGGCGCCGTCGTCCGCCAAGGCCCCGCACGCACCACCACTCCCGCCTTCCAAGGAGCAACCAGACCTGGCGCCCGGCCCAGAGGCGGGGCCTGGTGAAACAGATCGCCGCCCGCGAAGCAGTCCAACTCCTTCGCGCCATGACCCGAGTGCTGTGCATCGTCGGGTGCCTGGCGCTGGTCTTCACCACGGTCAACGTCACCCGCTTCGCCACCAGCCGCGACGTTCCCCTCCCCATCGCCGTCCTCCTCGACCCCATGATCGGCACCGCGCTCGCCGGCGTCCTCTACGTCGACGCACGTCTGGCCGCCTGGGGCATCACCCCACCCGCCTGGTCCACCACCCTCCGCTGGAGTGCCGGCTCCACCGCCGCCCTCATGAACACCTGGCAAAGCCTCTGGCCCGACGGACACATCGGCTGGCCCCACCACGCCGACCCCGCAGCCGTCCTCCTCCACCTCACCCCCGCCCTCCTCCTCATCACCCTCACCGAAACCATCGCCGCCTACCGCCGCACCATCACCCACCTCCTCGACCAGACCACCCCCACCGACCCCACCAACCAGACGAGCCCGACCGAACCGACCGAGGCGACCGATCGCACCGAACCGACCACCCCAGCACACCTCCCCACAGCCCCCGCCTCCCGATCGGCCACCGAGCGAGCCGACCGGGAACCGACCACCGGTGCCACGCTGCCCGCCTGCTCCCCACCACAGAACGCATCCGGCCCCACCCCGACCCGTGGCCAGACCGATCGCCCCGGCGCGACCGACCCGGCCCCCACCAGGCCCAACACGGCCGACGACGCACCCCGCATCCCACGCCCCGAACCCGACCGCCCGGCACCCGGGATCCGATCGGCAGAGGCCGACCTATGGCCGCACGCCCTTGCCCTCGCCCTCGACCTCGACCAGTGCGTCCGGGCTGCTACCGGCCGGCCCGCAAGCATCTGGCGACTCCGAAACGAGCTGCACCTCGGTCCCAAACGCGCCCGCCGCATCCATCACCAACTCCACAACCACAACAGCGACCGACCACCCCCGATCGAATGAACCCGCTCCACCCGCTCCACCTCCTCCGACCGACCACACCGACCACCCGACCAACCTCACCCCAACCCCACCACCCGTGCACCGGCCCGGACCGGCCCACGACGCAACCCCCGTATCCGCCCGGAAGCCACGACCCCACAGTGACCAGGAACAACCCCATGGAATGAGCCGCTTGACTTCCCGCCCGGGGCGAGCGTCCATGGTCGTGGCCGACGACGGCGTACCGCGGTTGGGAAACCCGAACCCGCCTCGCTACGGCCACGTTCGCCCGGACAACCGCGATGCGCACGCGCCCGGCGAACACCGCGGCCCGCACCCCGGCCGGGGACCTCAACCATCCGCATCACCACGGAAATGAGGGACCCCATATGTCCGACACCAACCTTGACGCCACAACCACGCGCAGCGACACGCCACCGGAACCGCTGACGGGCCTGACCGGCGCAACTGCCACCGTCTACACCCAGCTGATGGGTATGACCGAACCGGCCACATTCGCCGAACTCGCCCACGCCGCAGGCATCGGCCACTCCACTGCCGGACGGGCTGTGTCCACACTGGAGAAGCGTGGCCTCGCCGCCCGCACCCCCGGCGGCCACGACGACCCCCGCCGCATGCCCGACCTCTGGCACCCCACCATCCCCGCATCCGCCCCCGAGACCAAGGACGGGGCAGAGCCGGACGCCACCTCTGCACAGAACCAGCCGGAATCCAGCCCCGACAAGCCCACCGAACCCACCGTCAGCGCCGCCGAAGACGCGGGCACCTCTATCGGAGAGAACCTCTCCGACACCGTCACCACACCCGAAACGGACAGCACACCCTGCGCCATCGAGCCCGAGCCCAACACCTCGCACAGTGATACGGCGGTCGACGCCGCATCACCCCCACGGAGGCACCCGAACCTGAGGGCACAGCTCCCACCGCTGGGCCGGAAACCGGCACTCGTCCCTCCGATACACCGCAAGCCCCCCAGAACAGTGGCGGCGACGGCGACTCCGGCAACGAGACCAGCCCGCATGACGGGGACAGCACCAACGTCCCCGTACCGCAGGACGTCAGCACACTGCAGGCGGTACCGGCTGTGCCGGCACCGGTCGCCGGTGGGCGGCTCGCGCCAGGAGCGCTGCGGCAGATGGTCATCGACCACCTCCAGGCACACCCCGACGAGGCGTTCACCGCCACCCGCATCAGTCGGGCTATCGAGAAGTCCTCAGGCATCGCCAACGCCCTCATCAAACTCGCCGCCGCCGGAATCGCCGAGCAAGTCACCGACGGCCCCGCACCTTCCGGCTCACCCAGCCCAACCAATCGGACCCCACACCGTAACCACCCACCACAACCAGACCGGGCGCCTCCACGATGCGGGAAGCGCCCGGCCTGTCATCGCTCCGGCAACGACGGCGCAACCGCGGGCCGCAGGAGCGCAGAGGCCACGCTGGATATCCAGCGTGGCCTCTGCCCCTCATGATCCGTTCCCGAAGCAAACGGAGTTCCCCGCTATTCCGGAGAGAACCGCTGGATTGTCGGGTTATCGGCCAGTCCAGGAAAATTCACGGTCAGGAAAGCATGGATCCTCCGAAGGAAGTCGGTGAAAGCACCCGTAAGCTCTTCCTGCTTCACGGAGACCTGCCATTGATCCTTCGACGACGTAATTATGACGAGATCAGCCTCGCGCCGCAAGCGGATGACTTCGGCATTTTCCGTGAAGCCGATCCCCGCATCTTCGCCGGACGAGAGGCGGCTCAGCGCATGACAAAGAGACAGAGCGAGGTCGACGAGGGTTACATGCCCCTCATTGGAGATGATCTCGACATCGTCCACCACGAGTTCGACACTAGCCCCGAAGAACTTGTAGCAGAGGTCCATCTCGCTGATGGTTACCGGATTGAGCTGGTATACCCTGTCCCAGGTATCACGCCAGGGCGACCCGACATCCGGGACCTCAAAAGAGAACTTAATCACGAATTCCTCAGCTCGCCATTTCTTCCTTAAACCGGAAATGCCGTCACGACTTTACCGTCGTTTACAATGACACGAATACTCGTCAGCTCTCCACTTCCATTCGCTGGGCCCGCCTTCCCGACAGGAACACCGAAATCCCACTCGTACATCTGGCCGGGGCGCGGTCTACCAGTTTCAGGGTCCGGAGTGTTCGGCCTCGCCCTCCCTCGGTTAATAGCCTCCGCTATTCGCTTACGAACTATCTTTTCCTTTCCGATGAGAAGCCCTGCCTTAGGGTCTACGTTCACGCCTCCGGGCCGATGCCGATCCACAATGTGCTGCCAGTCGCCATCCTCAAGCGCCTTGACCCCGCACACGTTGTTGGAGTTGTGAACCAGGACAGCCGCTGCGCCCGCCCACACATAGTATGTGTGGGGACCTTCGACAGTGAGGTTGTAGACCTTGCTGACCGCAGTCCACGCACGGGTGTTGACGACCTCCCTCAGGTCACCGCGTGAGGTGCGGAGTCGGTCACCTGCCTTGAGGTCCTTTGCATCCAGCCAACGTCCTTGGTTGTCCACCCAGAACGGGTGCCCCTCAGTGGCATTGACAGTGCCCGTACTATCCCCGGCTTTGCCATCGGAGTCGATGGTGATCTCGACCAGGTGCTTCTGCCCCTCGCCGACGATCGTGTCGGTTACTGCCCATGCCCCGGTCGTACCGGTATCTGGATCGGTAGCCAGAACCCGCTGCCCGATCTGAATGTCCTTGATCGGCTTGCGCGTTCCATCGGCCATCAACACCGGGGTCTCCGGAGTGAAGCTATTCTTCCGCGTACATGCCGAGAGTGCCTGCCGGAACTTTTCGAGGGCTTCCTTGCTCTTGCCGATCAGCTTCTTTGCCTTATCGGTCTCCTCGATGAACTTACTGAAGCCAGTGACGACGCGATAGACAGCCTTGGAGACTTCCGGGAACTTCTTGATGATCTGGGCAGCCTTGCCCCAAGGAAGAGCGCCGACAAGCGTCCAAATACAACTTTCGACGTTGCCTTCGGTGAAGCATTTCTCAATGTCGTCGAGGCCGAGCAGACCCTTGAGGATCTCGCCGCCATTTTCGCTCAGGAAGTCGCCGATCGACTTTTCGGCATCCTTTTGGAGTTTCTCATATTCCTCAGGGGAAATTCCGGCGTCCTCAAGCCCAACCTCGTCCTGCCAGGACAGTTCGGAACCGCCGCCCTTGCCGGCCTGCTCAACGGCTTCCGCCCGCCGCTTGCGCTCCTGTTCCCGCTCGTACTCCTCGGCCTTCTTTGCCGCCTCGTCCGCTTCCTTGGCGTACTGGTTGGCGTTCTTGGCGGCGGTCTCTGCGGACTTGGCGTGGGATTCGGCGGAGTCGGCCAGTTTGCCCGCGTCGGCCGCGTCCTTCTCCGCCTGGGCTGCCGCGCCCTGGGCGACGCTGGCCTCGTGCTCGGCCTGGTTGGCGGCGCTGTTGGCCGCGGCGGCGTGCTGGTCCGCCTCGGCGGCGGCCTTGCGGGCCCGGGCGGCTTCGGCTTCGGCCTCGTTGGCCGCCTTGCGCGCGGCTGCCGCGTCCGCGGCGGCCTGGTTGGCGGCCTGACGGGCGAGGGCCGCGTCGCCCTTGGCCTGTGCGTCGGCTTTATTGGCGGATGCCGCGGCGGCCCGTGCCTTGGCGCCGTCGGCGGCTGCTTCGGCTGCGGACTTCATGGCCGCGGCCGCGGAACGTGCGGCGTTGGCCGAGGACCTGGCGGCGTCGGCGGCGGCCTTGAAGGCCGGGGCGACCTGGTCGCCTGCCCGCTTGGCGGCGGCCTCGGCGGCCTCGGCGGCCTTGACCGCTTCGGCGGCCTTCGCCTCGGCCGAGGCGACCTGCTCCTCTCCGGTCTCCTGTGCGGCCTTGGCGACCTCGGCGGCGAAGTCGGCGTCGACGTCCTTGCCGGCGAAGGGGGCCGTCAGCTCGATGGCGGTGTTGGCCGGATCGGCGATCCCGGCGGCGGTGTTGCGGGCGGCTCCGGACGCCTGGACGGCGATGGTGGACTGGAGCCTGGCCATGGCCGCTTCGCGGGTCGCGCCCTCGGCTTCTTCCTTGGTGCGGCTGGCCGCTTGCAGGGCGTTGTTGGCGTGCTGAGCGGCCAATCCGGCGAGGCGGGATGCCTCATGGGCGGCGATGCCGGCACGGGCTTCCTGGGCGGTGGCCTCGGCTGCCTTGGTGTTGGCCTTCAGCGCCGCGGCGTGGGTTGCCTGGTACTCGGCTTCGGCCTTGTTCGCGGCGGCGTTGGCACGCGCGGCGGCAGCTTCGGCCTTGTTGGCGGCGGCGTTGGCGCGCGCAGCGTGCGCGCCGGCCTCGGCTGCCGCGGCCCGAGCACGGGCAGCCGCGCCCGCGGCCTCGGTGGCCGCGGAACGGGCGCGTACCGCGGCACCGCTGGCCGTGTCGGCGGCGCTGCGGGCCTGACCGGCCGCCGCACCGGCGGCGTTGGCGTCCGCCCGTGCTGCCTGTGCAGCGGTATTGGCCTCGCCGGCGGCAGCGGTGCCGCGGCCTGAGGCGGCCGCCGCCTCGATGGCCTTGGCCCGGGCCTCCTTGGCCTGGTGGTTCTGTTCCGCCTTGAACGCCGCGTTGCGGGCGTTGCGCGCGTTGGTCTCCTCGCCGCGGGCCTTCTCGTCCGCCCTGGCGGCGATGCCTTCCTTCTCGGCGGCGCCGGCACGCGCCGAGGCCGCCGTGGCCGCGGCCGACTGGGCCTCGGCGCGGGCCGCGGCCGCCGTACGGGCCTCGGCCTCCGCACGTGCCCGTGCCGCGGCCGCCTTGTCCCGTTCGCGTTCGGCCCGGGCGCGGGCCTGGGCGGCCAGGTTGCGCTCGCGTTCGGCGATCGCGCGCTGTTCGGCCGCTATCTTGGCCTGCCGCTGGGCTTCGAGGCGGGCCTGATGGGTCTTCTTGGCGTGCTCCCAGGCTTCCTGCTCGGCCTTCTCGGCGTCGATGCGGGCCTGCTTGCTCCGGGCGGCTGCATCGGCGGCGATCTTGGCCTGCTTCTCGGCGGCAGCGGCCATCTGCGCAGCTGCCTTGGCCTGCTCTTCGGCGTTGGCCCGCCACTTCCTGGCCTGCTGCTCGTGCGCCTGAGCCGCGTTCTTCGAGTTGAGCGCCGCTGCGTCGGCTGCGGTGGCGTCCACGGCGTGCTGGGCGGTCTCGGCGGCCTTGGCCGCCGCGTCGGCCGCGGCTTCGATGCCGTAGGCGACCTCGGCCCACTGGGTGCCGTGCGTCAGTCCGGTCTCCACCAGGATGTCGGCCTGCACCTTGGCCTGGAGAGCTGCGACCTTGGCGGCCCTTGCCGCCTCGATGGCGTCCTTGACCTGCCGGGCGACCTCGGCCTTCACATTGCCGTAGTCCGACAGGCGCTTGCCGGCCCGGTCGGCCGACAGCATCCGGTCAGCCTCACGGGCGGCCGCGGCCGCCTGCGTCATCGCGTTGGAAGCTGTTTTGAGCTCCCTGACGGCATCCCCGTGGACGGCGATCAGCTTGGTACGCGCCTCGGCCGCCCGGGCGGTCCGCTGCGCCAGATCCCGCAGCTTCTCCGCGGCCTCCTGGGCCTCCTTCAGCGCCTTCTCGTGCGCGGCCCGGTCCTCGGCGTCCTTCTGCGCGGCGATCTGGTAGCCCTTTTCCAGGAACTCCTCGATCGCCTTGTCACTGCCGGCGTCCAGCGCGGCCTGGGCGGCCTTTTGCACTTCTGGCCCGCCGACGCCGGCCAGCATCTGAACGCGCTTGCGGAGCTCGGCCGCGCGGTCCTTGGCGGTTTGTTGGTCCTTCTCATCCCGCTCTCGGGCGATCTTGGCGCCGAAGGCAAGGAAGTCGGCACGGTCCCTGGCCGTGGCCTTGGGCCCCAGAACGCGTTCGACCTCGGCGTTGAAGTGCGGGCCCCCCGTGCCGCGCATCGCCTCGATCTTCTTGCGGTTGCCGGCGTCGGTGTCGTCCTTCTTCTCCTGGGCCCGCTTGCGGGCTTCGGCCATGCCGTGTTCCAGGAACTCCCGGATCGCGTTCGGATCGCTGCTTTCCAGGGCCTTCTTGGCGGCCTCGCGGACTTCTTCGAACTCGTCGAACTCCGCGTAGGTCTCCACCATCTCCCGGTCCCAGTCCCGGCTCATCCGCTCCAACTTGGACGGCGGAGCAGCGGCTGGTGTGGAGTCCGTTTTCGGCAGCGACGCGGCTGCACGGTCCAGCGCGGACAGAGCCTGGGTGAACGAGCCCTGGCGGGCAGGCGGTCCAGCAGCCGGCGCGGCGGCAGCGGCCTGGGTCGAAAGACCACCCAGCATCGCCGCGACCACCGCCGTGGACACAGCCTTCGCCGCCACCTGGGCTACACGCCCACGTGACCGGCCGGGATCCGAACGGAATCTCCCTATCAAGGGAAATAACCCCCTTTAGTAAACGAAAAAATGCAAACAGCTCCCTTGCCCTGCATGTGCGTGCAGGGCAAGGGACGATGATGTTCGGCCGTGTGATGCAGCCGATCTTGCTGGCGATCTCTACCAGCACTCGGCTGCGATCAGGTCGACTGACGGGCTTGCGCCACGGCGACAGGCTGACGTGCCGTCAATTCGACGGCGGCTCCAGGGATCCGAAGCTCAGGTTGTGAGCTGTGTCTTTGTCAGCTTGGTCGGCTACACCACTTCATGGGATGCGCCCCCAGGGACGAGTGACACCACAACAGAAGTGGTAAGAAGCCGCGAAGCGCTGCTCAGGTTCCACATGGAGGGACCGTGACGAGATCAGCCCTCGACGTGGCTTGCGGCGTCCTGGGCCCGGTCGGACATGTCCTTCCACAACGCCGCTTCCCCGTCCGCTTGTTGTTGTTCCTTGGCCCAGGCATCCTGGTTCTTCTGCGCAGGGCCGGCGATGTTCTTCCACAGCCCGTCGGTGGCCTGACGGGCGTCCTGGGCGATCTTCTTCCAGTTCTCCGCCTGCGCCCGAGCGGCATCCTGCTCAGCCAGCCATGCCGTGTACGCGGCGTCGGCATGCCCGGCCACCGCCCTCCAGGCACGTCCGGCCTCGGCCCGGGCCTTGGCGGCATCGGCCGAACCCTGCACCGCTGCCTCGGCCGCCTCGGCCTCCTTGATCAGACGCGACAGGATGCGGTGTTGCCCGACGCCGGCGTCCGTTACCCGCATCCGGTAGCCGGCCAGGTCCAACGCCGCACCGCTCATCCAGCCGTAACCGAAGAACTCCGCGACATCCTCCTCACCGGCGCCCTCCCGTAGCGCCCATTGCGCTGCGACCCGCACCTGCTCTCCCGGGTCCCCCTGCGCACGGCCCCGTACGAAGTTCCGGTCGGTGTCGGCGACCTGCTGCCGGTGGGCGGCATCAGCCTCCCGCGCCACCCGGTCCTCCTCCTTGGCCTGGGCGTACCCGCTCTTCACAAACGCCGCCTGATCGGCGGCCGAGCCCTTCAACGCACGCTCCGCCGCATCACGCACCGCAGGGGAGAACTCCCTGGTATGGGTGCGCACCACCCGTTCGCAAAAGGCCTTGTTCCGCGCCCGGGTACTGCTGGCCCGCTGCTTGGCCAGGTCAAAGCCGCCTCCAGGGGCCAGCCATTCCGCGATCGCGGCATCGCCCCGCACATTGCGCAAGGCGTTCCACGCCGACACCCGTATCTCCGCCGGCAGGTACGACATCGCTATCGCCCGCACACGCTCACGCGCCTGCGCAGCCTCGATACCCGAGGGCTCATCAGAGAACTGGTCGGACGACTGGCCGGCCACAGCGGCAGGAGCCGGGGCCTGTGCCCACGCCGGAGCGACGGACGCGACACCACCCGCGCCGGCCAGCACACCGACCGTCAATGCCTGCGCGACCCACCATTTACGACTCACTGAAAACTCCTCAAGGAAACGAAACGTCCGACAGGTCACGCACAGCAGGAAGGAAAAGAAGAAGACGATGCGCCAGGCCGGTTCCACCTGAAGACGGTTTGGATGCGTTTCTTCTGGAGCGGGACCTCACTGCCAGCCAGTACGGACGCGGTCGGCTCTCGAAAGCCGGCGTGACCTGCCGTGCCGTGCTTGCTGCAGGTGCGAGGCGCTGACCAGGGATTTCTTGCCCCTCCAGAAGAAACGCACCCAGACGGTTTCACCGCTCCTGCGCAAGGGACGGCATCGTTTCCACGGCTGGGTCCCTCCCCAGCATTCGGATACTCACCCGCCCCGCTCGCGCTGCGCGGACCAGTAAGTCGCTTGACCGGCTGGATCCGCGGCAGCTGCGCAGCACTCTGGTTGCAGTGCCACTGCTGGGCCTTCGCACCGTTGTCCTACTGAGCGTGGTCGATGTCCAGGAAACGGTGTGGTGACAGGCCGGGCGTCCTTGCCGGATGTCAGGCCCCAACCGGCACAAGCCGCCAGTGCTCGGGCGTGGTCTGGTTGCAGGTCCACTGCAGCACGTTCGCACCGTCGTCCTTGCTGGACATGGCGATGCCCGCACAGCGGTTGTCGACGTGCGCGGGACGCAGTTCGTAAAGACCCTTGGAGACATCGGCCACGACCAGCCGCCAGCGCTGCTGCGGGCCGTTTACGCACCACCACTGCTGGACGTTCGCACCGGCCCCTTTGCCACTGTTCTCCACTTCGAGGCATGCTCCGCTGTGCATGGCCCGCACCATGAACGTCGCATTCCCGGCGGGGACCAGCTCGAAGGCCTGATTGTCCGCCCCGTCGGCGCAGGTCGCCTGGACTGCGTTGGCACCGTTGGCCAGGCTTCCGCCCGCGATGGTCAGGCACTTACCGCTGTGCTCATTTTGAAACTGCACGACCGACGGCGCGGTAGTAGCGGCGCGGGGCGTGGGTTGGGCGGCGTCGCCGACCGCGGCCTTGGCCGCCTTCATCGCGCTTACGGCGTCGTGCCCGCTCGCGTAGGCGGTGGTTGCGCCGGCGGTCAGTGCGGCTACGCTGCAGGCGATGGCCAGGGCCGCTCGGATAGGCCGAGACATCTTCACGTCCGTTTCTTCTCGATGGGCGGGAAGCCCGACGGGGTTGGGCACCGTGCGGTGCCTGGCGGCGCCGAGCAGGTCACCAGGGGCGACCGGCTCGGCGGACACGGGCGAGGTCAGGCCTTGACCGGCTTGAGCCGCCAGTGCTGGTTGGCGTCGCCGTTGCAGTACCACTGCCCGGCGTTCGCACCGTCATTGAGGCTGGACCTTGCGATGTCCAGGCAGCGGTTGTCGACGTGCGCGGGACGCAGCTCGTAAAGGCCCTTGGAGACATCGGCCATGACCAGCCGCCAGCGCTGGTTGGGGGCATCCACGCACCACCACTGCTGGACGTTCGCACCGGCCCCTGTGCCGCTGTTCTCCACTTCGAGGCATGCTCCGCTGTGCATGGCCCGCACCATGAACGTCGCATTCCCGGCGGGGACCAGCTCGAAGGCCTGATTGTCCGCCCCGTCGGCGCAGGTCGCCTGGACTGCGTTGGCACCGTTGGCCAGGCTTCCGCCCGCGATGGTCAGGCACTTACCGCTGTGCTCCACCTGAAACTGCACCACCGACGGCGCGGCAGTAGCGGCGCGGGGCGTGGGCTGGGCAGCGTGGGCGCCACTGGCGCTGGCGACCAGTGCGGCGGCACTGGCACCGGCGGCGAGTGCGGTCCGCAGGGTCCAAGACATGGAGGATTTTCCGTTCTGCTCAAAAAAAGGGGGGGTATGCGGTCGGCGGCAGGTCAGCGTGCAAGCGGGGGGAAGATCGCCCAGGTGGCCTCCTGCTTGAAGGCCGTGTCCTTGGCGTTCGCGCGGCTCACCGAAAGGGCCCCTTGGTGCGCGCGCAGCCAGTGCCCCGGCTTGCCGGCCGACTCAAACGACGTCCCGTAGCCACTCACGCCCTTGCGGGCACACCAGGCGGCGTTCTTACGGAAGGTCGCACTGCCGTCGTCTGGCGCTATCCGTACGCGGAGGTTGTCTTGGACGGTCAGGTAGTGGTGGCGCTTGCGCACCGACATAAAGGAGTAGCAGCCCTGCTGGCCGGTCCCCGCGTTCACCACGACCCAGGTGGCGTCCTCGCGATCGGACTGCTTACTGGCCGCATCGACTGGGGAGACGAAGACTGCACCTCCGTCTGCGGTGGACTGCCGGATGTACCAACGATCCCTGCCTCCGGGGTCGTTGAGCAGCTTGGGGTCGACCGACATAAACGACTGCCGCGCCGCCCGGAGCAGGTTGTCCGGCTTGAGGAATTCGGCGACATCCTCGTCACTGCCGGCCAGTGCCTTCTTCGCCGCCTCGACCAGGTTGGGGTACATCCCCGTCTTCTCAGCCGCAGCCTGGTACTTCAGGACCATTTTGCGGTTGGCATCAGCGGTCTTCTTCCGACGGGCCTCGGCGTCTCGCTGGTAGGCCTGCTCGGCTCCGGTGTGCAAGAACTGCTTCCAGTCCGCCGGATCGGAGCTGAGCACCGCATGCTGAGCCGCGGCGACGAGCTCGGAGCCCTCCAGGTGAGCGGGAGCACGGCGCAGCAGTTCACGGATGAAGTTGTCATCCCCCAGGGCGAGCATCGCCTCGGAAGGTGCGATGCCGAACAGTGCCGCGGTGTTCGTGCGGGCAGCCAGCTCCTTGCGACGCTGTGCCTCGTCGCGGTTCTTCTTCTCCAACTCCTTGATTTCGTTTTCCACATCCCGGGCGTTGGCCTGGCGGGCACCGTCGGTGATGAACTCCCGCCACTGCGCCGGATCGCCGGCCAGAGCACGCGCCGCCGCGGCCTTCACTTCCGCCCCGGCATCGGGGTGCTTCATGACCCTGCGGATGAAATTGTCGTCGCTGAGCCCCAGCAGCTCCGGAGTGACCGGAATACCCACCGCGATCAGAGCCTGAGCCTTCGCCTGCCGGGCCTCCCGCTCGGCATCCGCCCGGTCCTGCTCATGCTTCTGGTCGACCTCGTACGCCTGGTGGATGCCGGTGCTAATGAATCGCACATGGTCCTCGGCCACCGTGCTGGCCAGAGCCTCCTCAGCGGCCAGACGCACCGCCATCTTGCTCTCTCCAGCGTCCTTGACCTTCTCCCACAGCGCGAAGATGAAGTCCCGGTCGCTGAGCAGCATCACGTCCGGGGTCGGGTCGAGGCCCACCACGGCCGCCGCCTTGATCCGCTCCATCTCACCGGTCCCGATATCAGCACCCTGGCTCGCCGCCGCCGATGGTGCAGCGGCAGCAGTGGCCGGCGCGACTACACCGGTGACGGCGGCCAGCGCACTAACGGCAACGACCCCACGCGTGAAGGCTCTCCGCACACGTGCGGAAGTGGTGTGACTGGTGTGCATCGTGCTTCAACAACCCTTCCACCCCCGCAGGGGTGACCTGACGTGTACGGCGCAGACTGGTGCCGTCCTGCACCGCCCCCTGGGGGTTTGGGGCAAGTTGATGGGTACAGGACGGACAGGCGAAAGTCTTAAGATTTTATGAAAAGGCGTCAAGTTAGCTGAAATGGACATGAAGGCCCCGATTACCCGGCCACGCCACGGCGTAAGCCCATGCCGCCCCGCCTTCGACACTCACCGTGAGAACGATCACGCGCGGCAAATCCGCCCGGAGGTACAACCCTCCGACCAACTCACCCGTCAGACACGAGGGCCGGGCTGCACCCCAAGGCGGCAGCCTTGCGCGCATCGCCTCTTCCGCTGCAGGCGCGGCGACTCGACTTTGTAGCGAATCGTGGTCTTGAACGAGGTGGTGAGGGGGTTTCGGGCAGGTGATCTTCTACTGACATGCGGGTGCCGGAGACCTACTGAAGAACCGTCAGCGGTGTTGAACAACCGTCTCCGTACGAGGAGTTGCCACTGATGGTTCAGAGGATGACGCTACCGACGTCGTTGCTGCTTACCCTGCGGGTCACCCACCGTGCTTGAAGAGGCACTCACGACAAGGCGGACGCGGGCCACCTCGCTCATCCGGGACACGATCCCGGCACAGATCTCCCCCTCCACCCGCGCCCTCACCGTGGCCGCCATCCGGTCCAGCGTGGAAAGGCCCGGTAGCTCCAGCCCCGCCCGGACAAGCTCCTCCAACGCCACATTCACAGATCCGCGACATACGCTTTCACCGGCGCCGCCGCCTCCAGAGCCTGCGCGCGAGGGTCATGCAGTGAGCGAGTTGGAGGAGGGCGTCGTGCGTGTCGTCGCGTGCTTCCCAGCGAACTCGCAGTCGGCGTGGTCCGTGGAGATGGGCGGCCCCGGACGGACCGCACGGCGTCGATCAGAGGCAACAGCTGTGCTACGTCGTTGTGATGGCCGCCGGTCAGCGACACCCACAACGGAATGTCGCCGCCATCGGTCAGCACGTGATGCTTGGAGCCCGGCCGTCCTCGGTCAACCGGACTCGGACCGACTTTTGGGCGCGGCCGGCCTCGTCCCAGACGCCGCGCGGAACTGGTGGCTGCACGCAGTCAAGAACGAGCTGGGGGCGATTGAGAAGTAGTTCTTGGTGTGCCAAGAACCATGTGGTGAGTACGGGCCGCAGGTGATCGGGGTGATGTCGCCGCGGTGCTGATGCAGCCGGTGGGATGTGTCGGTGCTGCTCAGCTACGATCTGTCGCCGCCGTCTCATTCTTCCAGGAACGGCCGCAGCGCCTTGTTGGTGGCGTCCTGCACTCGCCGCTGGAGTCGCCGGGGATCGGCCAGGGCGTCGGGCTCGGCGAGCAGTACGTGCAGTGCGCCGGTGACCGCGCCGATGAAGGCGCCGACCATGGCGGCCGCCTGTACCGCGTCCAGTTCGTCGGGGAACGCTGCTTGCAGGTGTCGGGCGATCTCCAGTTAGGCATCCAACTGTGCTTGGAGGGCTCTTCCGCGTACCGCGGGAACGGACTGTATGAGCCGCATCCGGAGTCGGGCCATCGAGCCGGCAGCGGGCCTGCGGCATGGATCTGCCCGGGCATCGCGGCGAGTCCGCGACGGGCTTCCGCGGTGGGCTGCACCGCGCGGTAGCGGTCGGCCTCGGCCGCGGTGAGCCTGCGGCCCAGCTCTGCGAGCAGGACGCGTTCGACGAGGAAGTTTCGTTCGGGGATCCGCCCGCCGCTGTCACCGTGGGCCCGGCCGACCGACGAGTCGAACCAGCGCGACTCGAACGGGTACAGACTCCCGTCGGGAACGAAAACGAAGGCGATCAGCACGGGCTCTCCCCTCCGAGGCGGACCACCTCCGGTGCGCCCCTGATCTCTTGAACCATTGGGCACCGAGGTGCTGTTGACGCGGTGGGACGGTGGTGGAGGTCGGGGTCGGCACGGGGCCGGGGACGTTGCGTATGTGCGTGGGTGTTAGCTTCTCTCCTCGTGGTGGAGCACCAGGATGAGACCAGGGCGGCCTACGACGGGGTCGTCGAGCGCTATGCGTCGCTGTTCGCCGATCGGCTGGAGGGGCAGCCGTTCGCGCGGGCCATGATCGGCACGTTCGCCGAGCTGGTGCGCGGGGCGGGGAACCCGCGGGCCGCCGACGTCGGGTGCGGGCCCGGGCATCTGACGGCCATGCTGCACGACCTGGGGCTGGACGCCTTCGGGCTCGATCTCTCCCCCGGCATGGTGGACCACGCCCGGCGGGCCAATCCGGAGCTGCGCTTCGACGAGGCGCGGATGGAGGCCCTGCCGGTCGGGGACGGCGCGCTCGGTGGCGTGCTGGCCCACTACTCGATGATCCACACCCCACCCGAGGAACTGCCCGCGCTGCTCGCCGAGCAGGTACGTGTGCTGGCACCGGGCGGCCTGCTGCTGACCTCGTTCTTCGGGACCGACGGGCCGGAGCCGGTCCGCTTCGACCACAAGGTGGCGCCCGCCTACAGCTGGCCGGTGGATCGGTTCGCCGAGTTGCTGACCGGGGCCGGGCTCGTCCCGTTCGCCCGGCTGGTCCACGACCCGGCCTCCGAGCGGGGCTTCCTCGACGCCCACTTGCTGGCCCGCCGCCCCTAGAGATCCTCAACCGGAGATCTTCAACGGCTGCGGGTGCCTGCGGACCGGTCGTCGCGCAACCGGCCCCGGCCGGCGCGTCGTGTGCTTCCGTGCGACGTCCGGCCGCGCGGTGACGACTGGTGGGCGGTGTCCGCGATCGCTAGCGTCACGGCCATGACCACTACCGAACACCCCCTTGGCGGGGAGCACTTCGACGTCGTCGTCGCGGGCGGTGGGCCGGTGGGCCTGTTGCTGGCCGCGGAGCTGCGGCTGCACGGCGTCGCGACGCTCGTCCTGGAGCGGGGGCGGCGCGGGCAGGGCGAACCGCGCGCGCTGGCACTGCACTCCCGGACCCTGGAGACCCTGGACCGGCGGGGCGTGCTGGAGGAGTTCACCCGGGCGCAGGAGACCCTGCCGGGGTTGGCGGACTTCCGGCGGCAGCTGGCGGACGGCGGTGCCCGGGGGCACTTCGCCGGGCTGTTCCGGCTCGGCCGGCACTCCGCGGAGCCCGCCGAGCAGCCGCACGGACTGCTCCTCCCCCACGAGGTCCTCAAGGAGCTGCTCGCCCGGCGGGCCGACGAGCTGGGTGCGGTGGTCCGCTACGACCAGGAGGTGACGGGCCTGGTGCAGGACGGGGACGGCGTCACCGTCCACGTGCGGACCGCGGACGGCGACGGCGCGGTGCGCGGGGACTTCCTCGTCGGGTGCGACGGCGGGCGCAGCGTGGTCCGCAAGGCCGCCGGGATCGACTTCCCGGGCACCGGCCCGTCGCTGGTGTCCCGTATGGGGCGCGGCCGGGTCGAGGTCCACGGGGGCGGGGAGCTGCCGGCCGGCTGGCAACGGACCGACGGGGGCTGGTTCATGCGGATGCCCGACGGGCGGATAGCCGTCACCGAGTGGGACGTGCCGGAGGACCTGGAGAGCCCGGCGACCACCGACGAACTGGCCCGCGGCATCGAGCGGGTGACCGGGCGGCGGGTCACCCTGACCGGCGTGGACCTCGTCACCCGCTTCACCGACAGCGCCCGCCAGGCGGCCCGGTACCGCGCGGGCCGGGTGCTGCTGGCCGGGGACGCGGCGCACATCCACTTCCCGGCCGGCGGGCAGGGCGTCAACCTCGGTCTGCAGGACGCCTTCAACCTGGGCTGGAAGCTGGCCGCGGAGTGCCTGGGCCGGGCACCGGAGGGCCTGCTGGACAGCTACGAGACCGAGCGGCACCCCGTCGCCGCGCAGGTGCTGGCGAACACCCGGGCCCAGGTGGCGCTGATGCGGCCCGGTCCGCAAGTGGACGCGCTGCGCGAACTGTTCACCGATCTGATGGGGATGGACGAGGTCAACAAGTACCTCAGCGACATCATCTACGGCACCGGCATCCGCTATGCCACCGGGCCGGACGGGCATCCGCTGGCCGGCGGGTACGCCCGCGATCTGCCGGTGACGACGGCGGACGGCACGACCCGGCTGGCCGAACTGCTGCGCCCGGGGCGGCCGTTGCTGCTGGGGCTGGACGGCTCGGGCGCGGGCGGCGCGCTGAAGGCCGCGGCGGGGTGGGCCGACCGGGTCGAGATCGTCGCGGGAGAGGCGCCGGCCCCGCCCGCGGCGGCGCTGCTGGTACGGCCGGACGGCTATGTCGCCTGGGCGGGCGACGGACCGGTGGCGGAGGGGGCGCTGCGGGCGGCGCTGACCGCGTGGTGCGGGCCGGAGGGGCCGGCCGTGCGCTGAGGGTGCACCGCGCCGGCGGGGGCCGTTCGGTGCCGCCGCCGATGGTGCAGATCTCGCCGGGGCGGGCGGCGGTGCGGACCGCCTCGACGGTACCGGCCGGCGCCGCGGGACCACGTGGAGCGCCGCCCGCGCTCTGTGCTCCCCAAGTGCGCCCATGCGCTCCCGTGTGCGGTGCCCTGGCCGGGCAGTCTGCGGGTGCTCACCGTCCCCGCGCCCGGGAGGTGTTCCGTGCACACTCCGCCGCTGGTCGGCTGGTTGCTGGTGGTGCTCTGCGCCGCCACCGCCGGCTACTGCCTGTCCCGTATGCGCACCGGCCCGCCGGCCCAGCGGGTGACAGCCCGCGGCGAGGGCCTGATGGCGCTGGGCATGGCGGCCATGGCGCTGCCGGCGTCCGCGGTGGCGCCGCCCGCGTGGTCGCCCTGGCTGTACACCGCGGTGTTCGGCGCGGTGGCCCTGTGGGCGCTGGTGCGGCGCCATCTGCACCACGCGGTGGGTGCCCTGGCGATGGTCTACATGGCGCTGGCGATGGTGGGCATGGGCGGCATGCACGACGCCCCGGGGACGTCCTCCGCGCACGGCGCGTCGGCGGCCGGGACGAGCGGCATGGCGGGCATGACCGGGATGCCGGGGGCATCGGGGGCGGCACATGCCGCGCCGGCCGGTGTGCCGCTGCTCACCGGGCTGCTGCTGGCGTACTACGCGGTCTACGTGCTCACCGCCGGGGTCCGGCTGGCCCCGTCGGGCACGGCGGCCGCGGCCGGCCCGGCCGCCGGCGGCGCCCCCGGCGAGAGCGCGGGCCCACCCGTGGTCCTGCACGCGTGCCAGGTGGCCATGGGGCTGGGCATGCTGGCCATGTTGCTGGCGCTGTGACTCGCCGTGTCGCCGGCACCGTGCGGCGCGTCGGGGCGGCGGCCGTCGGCCTCCGTCCCCGGCCGCGCGCCGCCCCGGTGCGTGGTGTGCGTCACTTCCGTCGCGGGACCGTACCACCCGGTAGCAGCCCGCTCATAGGCTGACGTCATGATGGTCCCCCTCACGCTGATGATCCTCGGCGTGCTGGCCGCGGCAACGGCGCCGCGTCTGATGACCCGTTGGGACTGGCCCGACCGCGAGCCGGTGCTGGCCCTGTGGGTGTGGCAGTGCGTGGTGGCGGGTGTCCTGCTGTGCTGCGGACTGGCCATGGCGCTGAGCGCGGCCGCCGCCTGGGAAGCGGTCCGCAGCCCCGTCTTCGGTTTCGCCCCGCGGGTCGTCGTCGAGGCGTACGCGCTGAACACCTACGGGCCGTGGGCCGGTGTGCTGGCGCTGCTGCTGGCGGGCGGCGGCGCGTGGACGGTGGTGGCGCTGACCCGTGAGGTGCGGGCGGCGCGGGCCCGCCGGCGGCGGCGCCGGGCCGAACTCCGGCGCCGTTCACCGCTGCTGCCCGGCGAGGACCCGCGCGGCGGCCGCCTGGTGGTCCTGGAGGGCGACCGGCCGGGGGCCTGGTGGCTGCGCGACCCGGCGCCCCAGTTCGTCATCACCACCTCGGCGTTGCAGCGCCTGAAGGGCCGTCAGCTCGATGCGCTGATCGCCCATGAGCAGGGGCACCTCCGGGCCCGGCACGACGTGCTGCTGCACTGCGCGTCGGCGCTGGCCGCCGGCTTCCCGCAGATCCCGGTGTTCGCGGCCTTCCGCGACCAGGTGCACCGGCTGGTCGAGATGGCCGCCGACGATGTCGCCTCGCGCCGCTTCGGCCGGCTGACCATCGCCCTGGCGCTGGTCGAACTCAACGAGGACAGCGGGGTGTTCGGGCCCTGCCCGCCGCAGCTCGCACAGGTCCCGCAGCGGGTGGACCGGTTGCTGGCCCCGGCCGCCCGCCTCACCCCGGGCCGCCGTCTGCGGTTGACCGCGTACGCCCTGCTGCTGCCCGCCGTCCCGCTCCTGGTGACGTTCGGCCCCGGCCTGAGCGCGCTGACCTGACGGACCGCCGGGCAACCGCCACCATGGCACCATGACGACCACCAACGGCACACGCGGCGGTACGGCCGGCGGCGGGATCGACGGCGTGCTCTTCGACTTCTCCGGGACGCTGCTGCACATCGAGCCGGCCCTCTCCTGGCTCCGGGCGTCCCTGGCCGCCTTCCACGCCGCGCCCGGCACCCCACCGTGCCCCCTCACCGGCGACGAGACCGCCCGGCTGGCGGCCGACCTGGAGCGGGCCGGCGCCCTGCCCGGCGGCGCCATGCCCGTACGCGTCCCCGACGAGCTGGCCGCACTGTGGGCCGTCCGGGACCGCGACACCCGGGACCACCGCGCCCTGTACACCGGTCTGGCCCGCCAAGTCCGCCTTCCCCACCCGGAGTTGTACGACCCGCCCGGCGACGCCCGTTCCCTCTACGACGCCCTCTACGAGCGCCACCGGACCCCGGACGCCTGGCTGCCCTACCCCGACGCCGCCGAGGTGCTGACCACGTTGCACCACCGCGGCATCCGCACCGGCCTGCTCAGCAACATCGGCTGGGACCTCCGTCCGGTCCTGCGCGCGCACGGCCTCCACCGCCATCTGACCGCCTGCGTCCTCTCCTACGAACACGCCCTCCAGAAACCGGACCCGCGGCTCTTCACGCTCGCCTGCCGGGAGTTGGGGGTGGCCCCGCCGCGCGTGCTGATGGTCGGCGACGACCGCACCGCGGACGGGGGCGCCACCGCCGTCGGCTGCGCCTACTTCCCGGTCGAGCCGCTCCCCGTACACCGCCGGCCGGGCGGACTGCGGCCGGTGCTGGACGTGGTGGGGGGCTGACGGAGCGGGGCGTCGGGGCGGGGCGGGGCTCGTCAGGGCGTGTGTGCGCCGCGGGGCGCCTTACCCGGGAGGTAATCGCGAGATCGCCGTCCCCCCGACAGGATGGGGATCCGTTCGAGCGATGGCTGAGGGGACGGCGGCCCGACCGGCCGCCGACCCGTCACGGCCGCTCTCGACGCCGCAACGCCCCAATCGGGGCACCACTCCCCCTCCCCGCCCCCGAAGGGACACCCCGCCATGACCACGACCACGCCGACGACCACCCGCGCCCTGGTGGAGGAACTGCTGCGCCGGATCGGCGAGGGCGACGCCGAGCGCATCGCCGAGCGGTACGCCGACGGCGCCGACTGGCGGCTGGACTGGCCGGCGGACGAGCACGGCCGCGCCGCCACGCCCTGGATCCGGCACCGCGCCTCGCGTGCCGACGCCGCCGCCCACTACCGCGAACTCGCCGCGCACCACGTCCCCGGGGCCGCGGACACCCGGATCGAGCGGATCCTCGTGGACGGCCCGGACGCCGTCGTCCTCGGCGAGATCCGCCAGACCGCCCGGCCCACCGGACGCGCCTACCGCGCCCGCTTCGCCCTCCATCTCACCTTCGAGAACGGCCTGGTCACCCGCCATCACGTCTACGAGGACAGCCTCGCCGTGGCCCAGGCGTTCACCCCGAGGACCGGCCCGTCAGCTCATGAGGAACGCCGCGTCCCAGCCGCCTGAGCCCTCCGGCATCGCTCCCCGGCGGGCATCGGCGTAGTCGGCCAGCACGAGGGCGACCCCGGCGGCGCCGTCCAACAGGCCGGGGTGGTCGACCCGGTGCGGCACCGGCTTCGATACGGAGAAGGGCGGCAGAACCTGCCGATACCCGAAGGGAGTTCGGGCGTCGAACTCCGCCACCAGCTCCCGGGCGAGGTCGTCCGCCGCGGCCCACAGCGCCGTGGACCCGCCGGCGGCGGCCATCCGGCCGACGATGTGCAGGACACCCGCGCGTCCGTGGCAGAAGCCGGGGTCGACCGGCCCGGCCGGATCGCGCGGGCGCTGCACCAGGCCGTGGATCGCGTCCTCGGCCAGGGCGGTCATCCGGTGGTCGCCGAGCGCGTGCCCGGCCAGATGCAGGCTCCAGGCGATCCCGGCCGTCCCGTAGCACCATCCCGGGCCGCTGCTCGCGCCCGCGTCCCGGGACGGCCGGCGCTGCCGGGACGGCGGGGAGGGATTTCCGGGCGCCTCCGGGAAGGCGGCGACGCGCCCGGGCCACTGGATCCCCCGGTCGTCGGTGCGCCCCACGCCCACCACCCAGTCGGCGATGCGGCGGATGGCATCCGGCATCCCCGGCACCCGGTGCCCGGCACGGTGTGCCAACGACATCAGCGCGAGCGGTCCGCAAATGCCGTGCGCGACACCGACGTTGAGGTCGCCGCGCGGGAACTCGGCGCGATCACGCGGGACGAGGTACCGGTCCGGGGCGCACCACCACCCCGGCACCGGACTCCCGTCGCCTTCCGCGGGCCGGACGGGACGCGTCATCTCGACCAGGTGGCCCAGGACTTCGTGGAGCGCCTGCGCGCACGGCTCGTCGCCGCCGTCGGCTGCCGCCAGGAGTCCGCGGGCCTGACCTGCCAGACCCGAGATCACGTCGTAGTCGCTGTACGCGAGCCCCGGGCCGTACTGCTGACGTCGCGTCACCAGTCGGGCGACATGCGCCCGGACGTAGGCGGCGTGCACCTCGGTGCAGCGCGCCAGCAGCCGGGTGTAACCACCGTGCGCGTCCGCATGGAGCCGTGCGGGAAGCAGCAGATCGCCGACCGTGGCGGGGCCGGCGGTGGACGCCGCCGCCACGGCTGCCGCGAGATGGGCGTGTGCGACCGCCGCGTACCGCGCCTCGTCCCGGGCACAGCGGGTGTGCAGCAGCGCGATGCCGGGGTGTCCCAGCAGCAGTGACGCCGGCTGCCAGGCGGGCTGTCGCAGCTCGGGGGGCAGCGCGGCGAACGCCGTACGGGCGGTGCCGGCCACCTGCTCCGGCGACGTCAGCAGCCCGGCGACGCGGTGGGCGATGCCCGAGGCCGTGTCGCACAGCGCGGGGGCTGCGGGAGATCCGGATGGCGTGGAAGGTGTCGAGGACACGGTCATCCGGTGTTCCGCTTCCGACCGCGCCACAGTGCCAGGGCCTCACGGGCCGTCGCATGGGCCGTGAGTTCCTGTTCGGGGCGGGGGCCGAGCAGCCGGTTGCAGTGCATATGGGTCAGGCTCAGGGCGATCCGTCCCCGCCGGTCGGGGTCCGTCGCTCCGGCGGACAGCGCCTCGCGCAGATCGGCCAGTGCCGGGCCGCGGGTGCGCCACCCCGCGTCCCGGCCGTCCGCAGCGGCCGGCGGCCGGGGCCTGGCACGGGCGTCCAGCAGAGCGGCCACCGCCTGCTTCCGGTCCCGCGGTATCCCGCCCCGGCGCGCCAGCACCGGCGGGCCGCTGAGCCAGCCGAGCGCCTCGTCCGGGGAGCCGAGACCGGTCACGATGTCGAGGATGCCCAGTGCGGCCGGCACCGTCGGATCGTCCGGCCGGCCGGCAGCCGTCGCCAACAGGGAGACGACGGCCTGGCTGTCGGCGTGGAAGAGGCGCTCGGCGTGATCGATGGCGTCCGGTCCTCCGTAGCGCTCGGTCTCGGGCTCGTAGGTGTCCAGGGCCACCCTCCCGAGGACCCCTGCCTCCGCGCGGGCCCGTGCCCAGGCATGGAGTTCGGGCAGCAGCACCGGCCACAGGGACCGCGGATCGCCGTGGAAGCGCAGCCGGATGTGCGGTGTCGGATCCTCGTAACGGAGGAAGAACCAGCGGTCGACGCCGGCTCTGCGCAGCAGGTCGGGATCGGTCGGCGTGCCGAGATGGCGGGCCAGCACCTCCGGCTGGCGGTCCGGCGGCACATGGATCTTCGCGTAGAGCCACTCGCCTCCGGGCAGGTGCGCACGCGCTCCGGGCGGACGGGGACGTGCCCCGCCGCCGTCGGCGCCAGTCGTCGGGGGCGGGGACGGGGGCGGTGCTGCGGGGGCGGCGGTCCGCGCGATGCCCTGAGCGGCGCGCGAACGACCGGTGGCGCGCGAACGACCAACGGACCTGCCGAAGACCGGAAAGAAGAACTCCGCGGCATGGGCGCCCTCGGGTCCCCGGAACCACTGCCTGCCCGCCCGGCCGCCGACGTGTTCGACGACCCTCAGACCGGGCGCCCGCCGCACCTCGTCGCGGAACACCAGGAGGTGCAGCGGATCGTCGAGGTCGACCGCGACGCGGTGATCGGCCTTGGCCAGCAGCACCTGCCCGGGCACGTCCCAGCGCCGCCGCCACCGCCCGACCTGTCCGCTCCACTCCCTGTCGTCCGCGCGGTCGGCCGCGGCGCACAGCGCCCGGTCCGGCAGCCAGCGCGCCGGGGACAGCACGGTCCGGCCGTGGCGCACCCGTGGCAGCGCGGGAGCCGAGGCCCAGCCGCCCCAGCTCCACGGCACGCAGAAGTCCCGTCCCTCCTGCCCCACCTCCAGCAGGAACCGTGCCACGTACGGGAGATGACGGCTGCTCGGGTTGAGCATCGAGTACGACAGCGGCCGCACCCGTCGGCCGGTCGCCCGGTCGACCAGCCGGAGGGCGTCCGCATCCGCGTACACCGCCAGGTTCTCCAGGCGCAGATCGTGCACCGCCTCCGCCGCGGCAGCGGGTCCGACGCCCAGCGGGATGCGGTGGGACAGCCACTGCGGAACGGCGGAGACATTGGCCGACCGCAGCACCCTGGGACGGAAGGCGACACAGGCGGGGATCTCGTCGTCCGGTGCGCTCCGCTCGGTGCGCAGCGCCAGCTCCCGAACCCGCGCGGCCGCCCGGCCGAGCACCGGCGCGAACCGGCTGAACGTCGCGCCGGCCAGCGGCGACACCGCCTGGGGCGCCAGCACCAGCTGGAAGTCCCCGCCGCACAGGGCGTCCCAGCCCGTGGCCAGCAGTTCCGCCCCCACCTCCATGCTCTGCGGCGCCGGCCCGCGCTCCGCCGGCTCCAGGGCGCGTACGGTCTCCTCGTCGAGCACCACTTCCCGGCCGCCGTCGCGGGCCGCGGCCATCAGCAGCTCGCCGAGCACCCGGTCGCGCGTCCCGTCCACGGGGGCGGGCGGGGGCGCGCCGGGCCGCCGGTAGTCGCGGGGCAGTCCCAACCCATGGACCTCGTCGAGCAGTTCCAGCACCGGAACCTGCCGGTCGGTGCCGTACCTCTCCAGGAAGGCCAGATGACAGTCGCGCAGGTGCGGGTTGCCCCGGTGAACGGGGGAGGTCCGCCACAGCACCGTCGCGGCCCGTTCCGCTTCCCGGGCCACTTCCCACGGCAGGGTCAGCCGCACTTCCAACGCCAGGTCCGTCTGCAGGACGTCCTCGGCGGGCCGCACCGCCCGCATCCGCTCGCGAACGGCGGCCAGCCGGGCATGCCGGCCTCCGCCACCCGACGCACCACCATCCGACGACCGCAAATCCCTCTGGATCTCGTTCAGTTGATGGACGACAGGGTGCTCAACACTCCCCAACCGTCCGCACACATACCCCAGCGGATCGGTGCAGTCGGGCGGCGGCAACAGGTCACTGAGCAGGAATCCGCCACGGACAAGTTGCCGGATGCCGCCTTCGATCGCGCCGTCGGGCGCATGGGGGAACTCCCGCCGCCCCGCCTCCACCAGCCGAGGAAACGACGTGGGACGAGCCGCGGCCGCCATGAGCTCCCGCACCACCCCCGTATGACGCACGGAAGCCGCCAACTGCCGCACTCCATCACGTTCATGATGATCGATCAACACCAGCCGGCCGTCCCGCACTGCGTGCAGGTTGTTGGCCGTGAGCCGCGAACGTTCCAGTACGGCGGGGACGTCGAGCAGTGCCTCCAGAACGCCGTCCAGCCAGGCCGCGTCCGGTCGGGTCACGCTGCGCCCGACGCCGACCGGGCCTCGCGCGGGCGCGGATCCGAATCCGGCGAGCCCGACCCCCGCGAAGAGCCCGAAGGGCGTGGGTCGGTGGGACATCCGCGAGTGGTACTTGACCATCGAGAGCGCGATACGGCGCAGCGACTTGAGCCTGAGCCGCTCCCCGGCCACGGCGCGGCCGACCTCCGCCGCCAGGCTCTCGCCGGCCAGGTCCACCGCCTCCATGAGCCGTGGCTCGGCGGCGAGTTCGACTATCCGCCGGCGCAACCAGGCTTCTTCGTCCCGGGCGTCTTCGGGCGGGGTGCCGTCGTGCGGGGCGTCATGCGAAGGCAGCGGGAGAGCCGCGGCCCGTACCAGAGCCAGTTCCCCGCACTCGAAATCCACATCACCCGTACCAGCCACGGCCGCCCCGCCCCCCTCCACACACCGCTTCACCCGGCCCGCCTGGTCTGCCCGGCAACGGTGCGGGGCGGCAGGGAAGACGTCCCGGCACCACCCCGCACCCGTGACTCAGCCGCAGCTCCAGGACGTGGGCGGACACACCTGCGTCATCAGCTTCGCGCTCTGGTTCTCCACGGCGACCGTGGCCGGCTCCATGATGTCCACGTCCAGGTCGAGGTCGAATTCGTCCATGCTGGTGGTGACGTTTTCCACGATCCCTCCAAAGAAAAGACGTTCAATTCTGGAGCATTTCCTGCGGTGCGGAGATCTTCCGCAACCGCCGGGTATTCCATCCGAGGGCCACAGAACACGTCAAGTGCCTTTGTCACATGCACCATTCACCACCAACTCCTCACGAACGGACTCCCCCCGGCGGGCATCGCCCCTCAATGGACGTCGTTGTCGGGGTGGGCCCGCAATTACTCCTGACCTGACCCCTCGGCCCCTCGGCCCCTCTGCGCCCGTGTGCCCTTCGTCGGAGCCCGTGAGGTGCTCAGGGACGGCGTTGGTGCAGGGCTTCGAGGGTGGCGAGTTCCTCGTCGGAGAGGTGGAGGGCGGCTGCGGCGACGTTGGAGGTCAGGTGGGTCGGGTTGCCGGTGCCGGGGATGGCCAGCATGTGCGGGCCGCGGTGCAGGGTCCAGGCGATCCGGATTTGGGCGGGGTCGGCTCCGTGTGCCCGGGCGACGGCCAGGATCTCCGGGTGGTCGCTGCCGCTCGCCCCGGCTTGGCGACCGGTGGCGGCGATCGCGTAGAACGGGACGAAGGCGATGCCCTGCTCGCCGCAGGTGCGCACGAACGCGTCCTGGTCGGGCCGCACTCCGAGGCCGTACATGTTCTGCACGCAGACCACGGGCGCGATGGCCCGGGCCTCGGCGAGGTGGTGGGGGTGGACGTTGGAGAGGCCGAGGTGGCGGATGAGTCCGGCCGCGCGCAGTTCGGCCAGTGCACCGAAACGTTCGGCGATCGAATCGGTGCCGACGACGCGGAGGTTCACCACGTCCAGGTGGTCGCGGCCGAGCTGGCGCAGGTTCTCCTCGACCAGTCCGCGCAACTGCTCCGGCCCGGCGTGCGGCAGCCATGCTCCCGACGGGTCGCGCGGCTGGCCGACCTTGGTGGTGATGACGAGGTCGTCCGGGTAGGGCGCCAGGGCCCGGTTGATCAGTTCGTTGGCCGAGCGCAGCGCGGAGAAGTAGAACGCGGCGGTGTCGATGTGGTTCACGCCCAGCTCGACCGCGCTGCGCAGCACGTCGATCGCCTGGTCGCGGTCGCGCGGGACGGCGTCGGGCACGAGCGCCGTCCCGGTTTGCGGCAGGCGCATCGCTCCGAAGCCGAGCCGGTTGACCGTCAGATCTCCCAGCTTCCAGGTTCCCGATGCGGCGGCGTTGATCGTCTCTGTGGTCATGGCGGGATGGTCTCCGCGCTGTAGGGTGACCGCCATTGATTCAGATATGGGTGAATCCTCGGGGCGGGGCGGGGCGGGCGCTGGGGCCGGTGCGTAGCGAGGTGGTGGCGGGGTGGCGCTCCTGGCGGAGCTGGCGTTCTCGGCGGGCGACGTGGCGCAGGTGCGGTTCGCCGTCTCGCCGATGTGGCAGGTCGGGGCCAGCTTCCGGCTGCTGGCCTCCGGTGCCGCGGATCCGGTGCACCGGCGCTGGCTGGAGCAGGTGCGGCCACGGGTCGCGGCCGCAGGGCTGGACGAGGCATGGCTCGCCGAGCTGTTCCCGCCGTCGGGCTACGCCCCGGACTTCCTCAACCCGGCGCCCACCGGGCCGGCCCCCACGCTGGCCGAGGAGTTGGCCGCGCTCACGGCCACCCCTGCCGAGCGCGTCCGCAAGGACCTCGACCACCTCGGACACCATCAGAGCGGCATCGGCCCCCGGCTGCGGTCCCTGCATGCCGATCCGCACACCCGCCTCGCTCGGGTCGCCGAGGAGATCGAGACCTACTGGGAGCTGGCGCTGGCCCCCTACTGGGCCCGTATCCGCACGGTGCTGGACGCCGACGTCTTCCACCGGGCCCGGCAGGTGTCCCAGCACGGCGCCGGCCACCTCTTCAACGAACTGCATCCGCAGGTCAGTTGGAACGACCACACGCTGCGGCTGGTCCGCAGACGAACCCTGTCCCGCGAGACGGCGGGCACCGGACTGCTCCTGGTTCCGTCGGCCTTCAAAGGGCCGGGCCTGTCCACACGGATCGCCCCACCGGACCCGCCGCAACTCGCCTACCGGGCCCGCGGCTCCGGCACGCTGTGGGAACGCCGCGCCGTCACCGGTACCGCGGCGCTCGTCGCCGTGCTCGGCCGCTCGCGCACCCTGCTCCTGACCGAACTGGAGACTCCGGCCACCACGACAGAACTCGCCCGGCGCACCGGCATCTCCATGGCCGGCGTCTCCCAGAACCTCACGGCACTGCGCGACGCCGGCTTCGTCACCGCCCACCGGGCCGGCCGCTCCGTGCTGTACGCCCGCACCTCCGTCGCGGAGTCCGTCCTCGCCGCCGGCCGGTAACCCGGGGAGCGGTCCGGCGGCGGCCGCGCGACGGGCCCTGCCGTGGGCCGGCCGCTACCTGATCCGCAGCTCCGTCAGCACCCGCCGCTGCGCGGACGTCGGCCGCACCGGGAAGTACAGGTAGCAGACTCCCCCGGAACCGCTCTTGACCTGGCCTTTTTCGTCGTGGCGCTTCGTTCGCAACCAGATGTTCTCGAACTCTCGGCGTTTGTAGACGCGGCGGACGGCGGGGTCGTCGGGGGAGGCGGGGTCGTTGGCGATGACGTCGCCGGTCGGGGTGAAGCCGATGACGGTCATCAGGTGGCCGGCGGTGCCGTAGCCCGCGCCGTCGAGTTCGGTCTTGAGGAAGGACTGGGAGGTTATGACGGGGATGCCGGCGTGGACGAGGCGTTCGGCGTCGTTGAGGGAGGGCAGGCGGGTGACGATGCCCTGGAGGTCGTGGTAGGTGGCGGCGTAGGCGGCGTTGAAGGGCCAGTTGCCGCAGCCGTCGTACTGGTAGTCGAAGGTCTGGCGGGCGGCCTGGCAGACCTGGGGGTCGGCGTAGGAGGGGTCGACCCAGGCGAGCTGCTGACGGGTGGGGCGGCGACCCCAGTACTCGATGATCATCTGGGAGGAGGTGGGGCTGCACCACGCCTCTCCCCCGTTGTCGTACTGCGGGTACTGGCCCTTGTGGATCTCCTGCGAGTAGCGCGGCACGTGCAGTTCGCGGCCGACGAGGCAGGGGGTGGAGGCCGGCACCTCGAAGCGGTCGGGGAGGTCGGAGGCCATCGCGCCCAGCCGCCAGACGGTGGGGGTGGCGGTGGTGCCGGGCCGGCGGTGGAGGGTGAGGCGGAGTTCGTAGGAGGTCAGGCGCAGGCCGGTCGAGGGGTCGTCGAGGGCGAGGGTGTCGGTGGAGACGGCGCTGCGGCCGTCCTTCTGGTCGTCGACGGAGGTGCGCCGGATGTCGGTGTCGCCGTCGCCGGCGGTCCATCGGCCCATGACGTACCAGGGTGTGCGGCCGCCGTCGGAGTAGGTGGCGCGGAGTTCGACGGCGATCCAGGTGCCGGCGGGGGTGTGGGCGTTCCAGGAGGCGACGGCCTCGGTGGCGGGGACCGGGAGACGGTGCACCGGGCTGGTCCAGGTGGCGTACTCCCAGGTGGCGGTCCGGCCGGTGTGCGGGTCGTGGTAGACGGTGGTGCCGGCGGGGCGGGCGAGGGCGATGCCGGGGCGGCGGCCGGGCACCACGCGGGTGCCGTGGCCGGTGCCCTGGTGCCAGTCGGCGGGGGTGGTCCAGGCGTGGTAGTCCACGGGGCTCTTCGTTCGGTGCGGGGTGGTGGCCTCGGGCCGCGGCGGGGCCGACGGGCGGCCGGGCCCGCCCGCGGCGGCGGCCAGGGGGGTGACGGCGGCGCCGGCCGCGACGGCGAGTGCGGCGGCCAGGACGGTGCGCCGGGGCGCGGAGCTGGTCATGGGTCCCCCTGTCGGTGCGGACGGCCGGCGGCGCCGGGCGCGCGGGTGCGGGTGGGGCGGCTGGGCTCAACTATCTCCGCTCCGGGCGGGCTTAGGAAGGTGGTTCGACGCGCGTCGCGTCACGAATATTGGTGTGGACCACTGGCGTACGCTGGTGGGATGACCCCCGCCCTCGACCCCGCGCTGACGTCGCTGGCCGCCCGGCTGCGCACCCTGCCGCCCTCGTGCGGTCCGGTGCGGCTGATCGCGGTGGACGGGCACGCGGGCTCCGGGAAGAGCACCTTCGCCGGGCGGCTGGCCGAGGCGCTCGACGGCGCGCCCGTGGTGCACACCGACGACCTCGCGACCCATGAGGAGCTGTTCGCCTGGAGCGACCGGTTCCGGGAGCAGGTGCTGGACCCGCTGTCCCGGGGCGGGACGGCGCGCTACGAGGTCTACGACTGGGCGCGCCGGGAGTTCGGCGCGGCGGTGGAGCTGGCGCCGGCGCCGGTGGTGCTGGTCGAGGGCGTGGGCACCGGGCGGCGCGCGCTGCGGCCGTACGCCGCCTGCCTGTTGTGGATGGAACTGGCGCGCGAGCATTCATGGGAAAGAGGTCAACTCCGGGACGGGCCGGGGCTCTCCGCCTTCTGGGATGGCTGGATTCCGGCGGAGCGCGCGCACTTCGCGGCGGATCCGTCCCGGCCGTACGCCGATCTCCTGGTGCACCAGGGGCCGATGGGTTATGAGGTGCGTGTGGGACCGTCCGGTCGGGCGTGACCGGGCCCGGATTTCACCCTGCGTAGCCGACTATGGCTGACACGCCGACAGTTGTTGACCGGGACCCGCCGAGTGCCCCAACTCGGCTTGACCTGGGGGGCGTACAGGACTTACGTTCTCAATGTGCGGTTCAACGGACCGCCCGCAGACGCGAAGCCCCCGGTTGTTCCCCCGTGATCGGGGGCTTCGTTCTGTGTAAAAGCAGATGTCGCGGCGCTCGCCGCACGGGACTTCCCTCACCCAGGGTCACCGCATCCTTCGCGCCGACGCGCCCCCTTCCGCGCCCCCGCTTCCACCTCGTGCGGCCCTCTTCGGCCTGCGCGGACAGCGCAGGTACGATGCGAGTCTGTGCCACCGCGGGACCCGGGCCCGGGCGCACGGCAGGGCAACTCCCGCCCGCCGCGCGCCGGTTCGGTCAGGGCCGGACAGACCCCGGGACCCCGGCGCGGCACACGTCCGGTGGTACACCACGGGGGGACGTTTTGTGGGGGGACGGGATGGATGTCGGCGCTCAGGGTTCGCCCGCCCCGGCCGAACTCGCCTGGCTGCGCGCGGTAGACGCCTACACCATGGGTGCCTACCCCCAGGCCGAGGAGGAGTTCCGGGCCGCGGTACGACTCGATCCGTCGATGGCCGACGCCTGGCTCGGGCTCCACGCGCTGCGCGCGGACACCTCCATGGCGCTGCTGCGGATGCACCAGCACCGCGACCGCTTCGGTGAGCAGCGCACCCGGCACCGACGCTCCCTCAACTCCTGGTACTGGCTGGGCTGGTGGGTCCAGCCGGTGCTGGAGACCGGCCGGGATCTGCTGCTGGCGCACGCCTCCCACTGGCTCGACGGCCGCCATGTCGCCGAGCTGGACCAGGCGCTGGCCGGCTGCCCGCCGGTGGACACCGACCCGCAGGTGCGCTTTCTGCACGCCTGCCGCGCCTATCTCGTCAAGGACTGGGACCAGCTCGTCCGGCACACCGAGCCGCTGCTCGGCGATCCCGCGCTGGGCATCGAGGCGGGGCTGTTCGGCGGGATGGCGCGGGTGCGGCTGGAGATGTACGGGCAGGCCGAGCCGCTGCTGGCCGCGGCGCTGATGCGATGTCGCAGCGAGCAGCCGCAGCGCAAGGAGCTGCGCTACTGGCTCGCCCGTGCCTACGAGGGCACCGGCCGCAGCGCCGCCGCCCTCCCCCTCTACCGCGCGGTGCACCGGGTCGACCCGGCGTTCATGGACACCGCGGCACGGCTGGCCGCCATCGCCGAGGCGGACGGGCTGGACGAGGTCGCCGGCCTGGCGACGGTCTCCGCGCAGGGCCCGGCACAGGGGGCCGGCGGCGACCTCGACCCGCTGGCGCCGCTGGACCCGATCGACGGCCGGGAGCTGCTGGTGGCCGGCGAGCCGACCGGCCCGCAGGCGGAGCCGGCCGTCGGGAGCGGCGGTGCGGCCCGGATCAAGACGACGGCGCCGGGCCGGCGGGACGGCGAGGTGCTGCCCGCCGGGCCGGCCGACCCGGTGCTGCTGGAGAAGGCGCTGGCGGAGCTGGAGCGGATGGTCGGCATGGAGCCGGTCAAGCGGCATGTGCGGGCGCTCTCCGCGCAGCTGCGGATGGCCCGGCTGCGGGCGAGCCAGGGCCTTCCGGTGGCGCCCCCGAAACGGCACTTCGTCTTCTCCGGCCCGTCGGGCACCGGCAAGACCACGGTGGCCCGGATACTCGGCCGGGTCTTCTACGCGCTGGGGCTGCTCGGCGGCGACCATCTCGTGGAGGCCCAACGCGCCGACCTCGTCGGCGAGTTCCTCGGACAGACCGCCGTCAAGGCGAACGAGCTGATCGACTCGGCGCTGGGCGGGGTGCTCTTCGTCGACGAGGCGTACAGCCTGTCCAACTCCGGCTACAGCAAGGGCGACGCGTACGGCGACGAGGCCCTTCAGGTACTGCTGAAGCGGGCCGAGGACAACCGCGACCGGCTGGTGGTGATCCTGGCCGGCTACCCCGAGGGCATGGACCGGCTGCTGGCCGCCAACCCCGGCCTCTCCTCCCGCTTCACCAGCCGGGTGGACTTCCCCAGCTACCGGCCGCTGGAACTCACCAGGATCGGCGAGGTGCTGGCCGCGGAGAACGGCGACCGCTGGGACGAGGAGTCCCGCGAGGAGCTGTGCAGCATCAACGGCCATGTCGTCGAGCAGGGCTGGATCGACGAGCTGGGCAACGGCCGCTTTCTGCGCACCCTGTACGAGAAGAGCTGCGCCTACCGCGATCTGCGGCTGTCCACCTGGCCGGGTACCCCGGCCAGGGACGATCTCGCCACCCTGCGGCTGGCGGACCTGATGCAGGCGTACGGCGAGGTGCTCTCGGGCCGCGGGCCGGACCCGCAGGCACCGCCGAAGGGGCTGGATCTGTAGCGGCCGGACTCGTGCTCGTGGCTACCGGACTCGTGGCGGCCGGAGAAGCGCGAGGGGCGCGCCGGTGGTCCGGTGCGCCCCTCGGTCCGATGCGGCGGTCAGCCGGCCAGTGCGGGGTTCTCGGCGGTCAGCGGAGTCCCCTCGCGCGGATCGCCGACCCGTCCGGCCTCCTCCCGGGACGCCGGGCCGGCCGTCGGCTCCGTGCGGTGCGCCGGGTCGCGGACCTCGCCGACCAGCATCTCCAGGACGTCCTCCAGGGCGACCAGGCCGAGCACCCGGCCGGTGCCGTCGGCGACCGCGGCCAGGTGGGAGGCGGCCCGGCGCATCGCGGTCAGGGCGTCGTCCAGCGGGAGTTCGGCGCGGAGCGTGGCCATCGGGTGCCAGATCCGCTGCGGCACCGCCCGGTCCCGTTCCTCCAGGTCCAGGACGTCCTTGACGTGCAGATAGCCCATGTAGGCACCGCCCGGCGCGCAGACCGGGAAGCGGGAGTAGCCGGTGCGCACGGTCAGCTCCTCCACCTGGCGGGGCGACACCGTCGGCTCGACGGTGATCAGTCCGGCGGGGTCGAGGAGGACGTCGGTGACCGGGCGGCTGCCGAGCTCCAGGGCGTCGGAGAGCCGTTCCTGCTCGCCGGGGTCCAGCAGGCCCGCCTGGCCGGAGTCCTCGACGAGGTGGGTGAGCTGCTCGCTGGTGAAGACCGCCTCCACCTCGTCCTTGGGCTCGACCCGGAAGAGCCGCAGCACACCGCGGGCCAGCGCGCCGAGCAGCGCGGTGACCGGGCGGCACAGCCGGGCGAAGGCGACCAGCCCGGGGCTGAGCCACAGGGCGGTCTTCTCGGGCGCGGCCATCGCGAGGTTCTTGGGGACCATCTCGCCGATCACCAGGTGGAGGAAGACCACCAGGGCCAGGGCGATGGCGTAGCCGAGCGGGTGGACCAGGGCCCCGGGCAACCGGACGGCCGCGAAGACCGGTTCCAGCAGGCGGGCGACGGTCGGCTCGGCGACCGCGCCGAGCGTCAGGGAGCAGATGGTGATGCCGAACTGGGCGGCGGCCATCATCTGCGGGAGGTTCTCCAGACCGTGCAGGACCCGGCGGGCCCGCTTGGAGCCCATCGTGGCGAGCGGTTCGACCTGGCTGCGGCGGACCGAGACCAGGGCGAACTCGGCGCCGACGAAGAAGCCGTTGGCGAGCACCAGGAGCACCGCGAAGAGAAGCTGGGCCACGGTCATCGGGCCACCTCCGCACCGGCCGGGACCCGCTCGCGGGCCGCCTCGGGAACGGCGGGGGCCAGCCGGACCAGCCGTATCCGCTCGGCGCGGTGGTGGGCGACCAGCCGCACCCGGAGCCGCCAGCCCTCCAGCTCGGCGGTGTCGCCGGGTGCCGGAATCCGGCCGAGTATGTGGGCGACCAGCCCCGCGACGGTCTCGTAGGGGCCCTCGGGGGCCTCCAGGCCGATCCGGCGCAGGGTGTCGACCCGGCAGCCGCCGTCGGCGTCCCACGCCGGGCGGCCGTCCTCGGGCGGGGCCTGGCCGAGCTCGGGCAGGTCCACCCGGTCGTGCTCGTCGCGGACCTCGCCGACGAGTTCCTCGATGATGTCCTCCAGCGTCACCACGCCGGCGGTGCCGCCGTACTCGTCGACGACCACCGCGATCGGCTGCTCGCTGCGCAGCCGCTCCAGCAGCGGCTGCACCGGCAGCGTGGCGGGCACCAGCAGCGGCGGCACCGCTATCCGGAGCGCCGGGGTGCGCAGCCGCTCCTCGGCCGGGACGGCGAGCGCGTCCTTGAGGTGCACCATGCCGACGATCTCGTCGAGCCGGGTGCGGTAGACGGGGAAACGGGAGAGGCCGGTGGCGCGGGTGAGGTTGACGACGTCCTCGGCGGTCGCGGTCGCCTGGAGGGCGCTGACCCGGACGCGGGGCGTCATGACGTTCTCCGCGGTGAGGTCGCCGAGCGAGAGGGTGCGGACGAAGAGGTCCGCGGTGTCCTGCTCGATCGCCCCGGCCCGGGCGGAGTGCCGGGCCAGCGAGACCAGTTCGCCCGGGGTGCGGGCGGAGGCCAGTTCGTCGGTCGGTTCCACGCCCAGGGCGCGGACCAGGCGGTTGGCGACGGTGTTCAGCAGGGTGATCACCGGCCGGAAGAAGCGGGAGAAGGCGTCCTGCGGGCCGGCGACGAAGCGGGCGACCTGGAGCGGCTTGGAGACCGCCCAGTTCTTGGGCACCAGTTCGCCGACGACCATCTGGACGGCGGAGGCCACCAGCATGCCGATGACGACCGCGATGCCCGGGACGGCGCCGTGCGGCAGGCCGAGGGCGAGCAGCGGCCCGGACAGCAGCTCGGCCAGCGCCGGCTCGGCGAGCATGCCGACCACCAAGGAGGTGATGGTGATGCCGAGTTGGGTGCCGGAGAGCTGGAAGGAGAGTTCCCGCAGAGCGGAGACGACGGTGTCGGCCCGGGGGTCGCCGTCGGCCGCGGCCCGTTCGGCGTCCGCCTTCTCGACGGTGACGAGCCCGAACTCGGCGGCCACGAAGAAGCCGTTGGCGAGGATGAGTGCGAGTGCCGCAAGGAGGAGCAGCAGGGGGCCGGTCATGCCGCCGCCTCCGTCGTATGCGGGGGTTCGGAAGGGGCGGCGCAGGTACTACAGGACGATCCGTCCATTGCCGGAGGGAGTCACTCCTCGGGTCGTTGGGTCCCACTGAGGGGCGGGGTGCGGGTACACCCCGGAGAACAGAGTAAACAGCGGGGCCCGCGTCGGGGCAGGGTCAGCGGGCCGTGTGGTCGACGGCACCGTGGATCTCGACGAGATCACGCAGGGCGCGGGCGTCGCGAACGGCCTGTTCGCGGGCGATGCCGGGCTGGATGCCCATGGCGGGCAGACTGGTGCCGTCGGCGAGGTCCAGATGGACCCATGGGTCACCGGCCCGGAGGTTGACGCGCAGTACCTGGGCCCAGGCCAGCTCGCGCCGGGTGGTGAGGTTGACGACGGTCACGCCCTCCTGCCGCGCGACCACCTTGGGGCGGGCGAGCAGCAGGAGGACGGCGGCCACCAGCACCCCGGTGCCCACGAAACCCATCCGCTCCCCGCCGCTCAGCTCCGGCAGCAGCATCGCGACCGCGGTGAGGGCGGCGAGCTGGGCGATGCCGGCGACGTAGAGGACGGCCCGGGTGCGGGACGGCCGGAAGGTCACCGGGAGGGCGGGCCGGGAGGCGGCGGGGGACGCGGGCGCGGACACGTGTCGTCTTCCGTGGGAGGGCGTGCGGGTGCGGGCGGTGGGGCGTCAGAGCCGGCAGGCGTGGATGCCGGTGGTCAGGATCGCGCGGGCGCCGAGTTCGTAGAGCTCGTCCATGATGCGCTGGGCGTCCTTGGCCGGGACCATGGAGCGGACCGCGACCCAGCCCTCGTGGTGCAGCGGGGAGACGGTCGGGGACTCCAGGCCCGGGGTGAGCGCCACGGCCTTCTCGACCTGCTCGACCCGGATGTCGTAGTCCATCATCACGTACCGGCGGGCCACCAGGACGCCCTGCATGCGGCGGAGGAACTGGCGGACCTTGGGGTCGTCGTCCGGAGCGCCCGTCCCGCGGATGACCACGGCCTCGGAGGTCAGGATCGGCTCGCCGATGATCTCCAGGCCGGCGTTGCGAAGGGTGGTGCCGGTCTCCACGACGTCCGCGATGATCTGGGCGACGCCGAGCTGGATGGCGGTCTCCACCGCGCCGTCGAGGTGTACGACGGAGGCGTCCACGCCGTGGTCGGTGAGGTGCTTGGTGACCAGGCCGGAGAACGAGGTGGCGATGGTCATGCCGCCGAAGTCGGCGACGTCCTTGGCGGTGCCGGGACGGGTGGCGTAGCGGAAGGTGGAGCCGGCGAAGCCGAGCTGGAGGATCTCCTCGGCCGGCGAGCCGGAGTCCAGCAGCAGGTCACGGCCGGTGATGCCGATGTCGAGCTTGCCGGAGCCGACGTAGACGGCGATGTCCCGGGGGCGCAGGAAGAAGAACTCGACCTCGTTCTCCGCGTCGACCAGGACCAGTTCGCGGCGATCCTTGCGCTGGCGGTAGCCGGCCTCATGGAGCATCGCCGACGCAGGCTCGGACAGTGAACCCTTGTTGGGGACAGCGATGCGCAGCATGACAGCGATTTCCTTTGCAGCGGGGGAAGTTGGCGATTGCGGGGCGGATCAGAGGTGGGCGTAGACGTCGTCGAGGGAGATGCCCTGGGCGACCATCAGCACCTGGAGGTGGTAGAGGAGCTGGGAGATCTCCTCGGCGGCGGCGTCATGCGACTCGTGCTCCGCGGCCATCCAGACCTCGGCGGCCTCTTCGACGATCTTCTTGCCGATCGTGTGCACACCGGCCTGCACCAGCTCGGCGGTGCGGGAGGTGGCGGGGTCGCCGGTGGCGGCCTTCTGCTGGAGCTCGGCGAAGAGCTCCTCGAACGTCTTCTTGGACATGATGCGGCCTACCCTACGCGGTGACGTCACTGCGGCGCGCAGCGCCTCGGCTGAGGGTGGTGGTGGGAGACGGGTGGGCGGCGCGCAGCGCCTCGGCTGAAGGGTGGTGGTGGGAGACGGGCGGGCCGCTCAGCGCCAGGGCTCGGAGACCGTGCGGAGGGTGGCGGCCGTGGCGACCGCGGCGGTGACCGCCTCGTGGCCCTTGTCCTCGGCGGATCCGGGCAGGCCGGCGCGGTCCAGGGCCTGCTCCTCGGTGTCGCAGGTCAGCACGCCGAAGCCGACCGGGACGCCGGTGTCCACCGCGACCTGGGTCAGGCCCTGGGTGACGCCCTGGCAGACGTAGTCGAAGTGCGGGGTGCCGCCGCGGACGACGACGCCGAGCGCGACCACCGCGTCGTAGCCGCGGCCGGCCAGGACCTTGGCGACCACCGGCAGCTCGAAGGTGCCGGGCACCCGCAGCAGGGTGGGCTCGTCGATGCCCAGCTCGTGCAGGGCCCGCAGTGCGCCGTCCACCAGGCCGTCCATGACCTTCTGGTGCCACTGCGCGGCGATCACGGCCACCCGCAGGTCGCCACAGTTCTTCACGGTCAGTTCGGGTGCGCCCTTGCCGCTCATGGTTCTCCTCGTACGAGTGATGGTGTCGGTGCCCGGCTGCCGGGGGTGGCCGGTGGTTACTGGTTGCCGCAGGTGGCGGCCGCGCCGGCGGCATCGGCGCCGCCGTGGCCGCCGTCCAGCCAGGGCAGGTCGTGCCCCATCCGGTCGCGCTTGGTGCGCAGGTAGCGCAGGTTGTGCTCGCCGGCCTGGACGGGCATGGACTCGCGGCCGGTGACGGTGAGGCCGTGCTGCTCCAGGGCGGCGGTCTTCTCGGGGTTGTTGGTCATCAGGCGCAGTGAGCGGACGCCGAGGTCGCGGAGCATCTGGGCGCCGGCGCCGTAGTCCCGGGAGTCGGCCGGCAGGCCCAGTTCGAGGTTGGCGTCGAGGGTGTCCCGGCCACGCTCCTGGAGTTCGTAGGCGCGCAGCTTGGGCAGCAGTCCGATGCCGCGGCCCTCGTGGCCGCGGAGGTAGACGACCACACCGCGGCCGGCCTCGCTGATCCGGCGCAGCGACTCCGTCAACTGCGGGCCGCAGTCGCAGCGCAGCGAGTGGAAGACGTCACCGGTCAGGCACTCGGAGTGGACCCGGACCAGGACGTCCTCACCGTCGCCCAGCTCCCCTGCGACGAGTGCGACGTGCTCGACGCCGTCGACGGTGGAGCGGTAGCCGTGGGCGGTGAACTCGCCGAAGGCGGTGGGCAACCGGGTGCTGGCCTCACGGCGGACGGTGGGCTCGGACGGGGGTCCCCCCTGTGCATGGGGGTCCCCCGGCTCGACCGAAGTCGAGAGTGGAGGAGGAGCCGAGAACTCGGCGGAGCGGCGGTGGGCGATCAGGTCCTCGATGGAGATGATCGCCAGGCCGTGGCGGCGGGCGAACGGGACCAGCTCGGGCAGCCGCAGCATGGTGCCGTCCTCGCCGGCGATCTCCACGATGGCGGCGGCCGGGCGGAGTCCGGCGAGCCGGGCGAGGTCCACGCCCGCCTCGGTGTGGCCGTTGCGGGCCAGGACGCCGCCGGGCTTGGCGCGCAGCGGGAAGATGTGGCCGGGGCGGACGAAGTCGCCGGGGACCGAGCCGCCGGCGGCCAGCAGCCGCAGGGTGGCGGCGCGGTCGGCGGCGGAGATGCCGGTGCTGACGCCGTGCGCGGCGGTGGCGTCGACCGAGACGGTGAAGGCGGTGCCCATCGACTCGGTGTTCCGCTCGACCATCTGCGGGAGTTCCAGGCGGTCCAGGTCGGCGCCCTCCATGGGGGCGCAGATCAGGCCGCGGCACTCGCTCATCATGAACGCGACGATCTCCGGGGTGGCCTTCTCGGCCGCGACGATCAGGTCGCCCTCGTTCTCGCGGTTCTCGTCGTCCACCACGACGACCGGGCGGCCGGCGGCGATGTCGGCGACGGCCCGCTCGACCGGGTCCAGTGTGAGGTCGCCGGTCTCGGCCTCGGCGTACCAGCTCTGCAGTGCGGTCATGCTCCAGCTCCCTCGCTCGCTTCTCCGCCCGTGCGGCGCAGAGGTGCGCCTTTCGTTGTCGACTGCGACCCGGCGGCCGCACCCGCGTCGCTCACAGCAGGACTCCTTCCAGTGCGGGGCTCTCCGCGGCGGCGGTCCGCGAGCGGCGCCACCAGTCGCGCATGCCCCAGGCGACGAGGGCGAGGTAGACGACGTAGACCAGGCCGGAGAAGGCCAGGCCGCTGCTGAAGGCGAGCGGGACGCCGACCACGTCGACCAGCAGCCAGGCGAACCAGAACTCGACCAGTCCGCGGGCCTGGGCGACCATCGCGGCGAGCGTGCCGACGAAGATGTAGGCGTCCGGCCAGGGGTTCCAGGACAGCTGCGGGACCAGGGTGAACAACCCGCCGACGGCCAGGGTGCCCAGCGCGGTGCCGCCGATCAGCAGCCCGCGCTCGCGCCAGGTGCCGAACCGGACGGCGATCGAGCCGTCCTGGGCCTGCCGGCGGCCGCGCTGCCACTGCCGCCAGCCCCACAGCGCCACCCCGATGACCAGCAGCTGCTTGCCGACACCGCCGCTGAGGTGGGCGGAGGCGTAGGCGGCGACGAGGATGACGCCGGAGAGGAACTGGGCGGGCCAGGTCCATATCGAGCGCCGCCAGCCGAGCGCCAGGGCGGCCAGGCCGACGGTGTTGCCGATCATGTCGGACCAGATGACGCGCTGTCCGAAGGCCGTGAAGGCGGGGCCGTTGAGCCAGTCCAGGACGCTCACCGGGCCGTCTCCTCGATCGTCGCCTCGATCTCTTCGAGGTCGTCGGCGTCCTTGTCGCCCCGGCCGAGCAGCCGCTCGACGTACTTGGCGAGGACGTCCACCTCCAGGTTGACCGGGTCGCCGGGCTGCTTGATGCCGAGGGTGGTCAGGGCGAGGGTGGTGGGGATGAGGCTGATGGTGAAGTGGTCGTCGGCGGCGTCGACGACGGTGAGGCTGACGCCGTCGACGGTGATGGAGCCCTTCTCGACGACGTAGCGGGCGAGTCGGGCGGGCAGCGCGACCTTCACCAGCTCCCAGTGTTCGCCGGGGGTGCGCTCGACGATGGTGCCGGTGCCGTCGACGTGGCCCTGGACGAGGTGGCCGCCGAGCCGCCCACCGAGGGCCATCGGACGCTCCAGGTTGACCCGGGAGCCGGTGGTCAGCGCGCCGAGGCTGGAGCGGTGCAGGGTCTCGGCCATCACGTCGGCGGTGAACTCGCCGCCTTCGGTGTCCACGACCGTCAGGCAGACGCCGTTGACGGCGATCGAGTCGCCGTGCGCGGCGCCCTCGGTGACGACGGGGCCGCGCAGGCGGAAGCGGGCGGCGTCGCCGAGGTCCTCGACGGCGACGACCTCACCCAGTTCTTCGACGATTCCGGTGAACACGTCAGTTCTCCTCGGGACGGGCGTGGCGAATGGGGGTCGCGGTGATGCGGAGGTCGGGGCCCAGGCGGGCGGTGTCGGTCACGTCGAGCCGCAACGCCTGGGCGATCGTGGTGATTCCGGCGTCGCCGACGGCGGCCGGGCCGGCGCCGAGCAGCACCGGCGCGAGATAGCCGACGACCTTGTCGACGAGCCCGGCGGCGAGGAACGCGCCGGCGAGCGTGGGCCCGCCTTCGAGCAGCACGGACCGCACGTCGCGGGCGTGCAGGGCCTGGAGCAGGGCGGGGAGGGACAGCCCGCGCCCGCGCGGGGCGCGCGGCAGCCGGACCAGCGGGGCGAGTCCTTCGAGGTGGTCGGCGTCCGTGTCCTCGGCGACCGCGATCAGGGTCGGGGCGGTGCCGTCCAGGACCCGGGCGCCGGCCTTGACGGCGGTGGCGCCGGAGTCGACCACGACCCGCAGCGGCTGGCTGACCTCGTCGTCGTCGAGGCCGGCGATCCGCGCGCCGAGCTGCGGGTCGTCGGCGCGGGCGGTGCCGGAGCCGACGATCACGGCGTCCGCGGCGGCGCGCAGTCGGTGCACGTCGGCGCGGGACTCGGGCGAGGAGATCCAGCGGCTGGTGCCGTCGGCGGCGGCGATCCGGCCGTCGAGGGTGGCGGCGTACTTCCAGAGCACGAACGGGCGGCCGCGCAGCACCGAGGTCAGCCAGGCTTCGTTGCCGGCCGCGGCCTCGTCGGCGAGCAGTCCGCCCTCGACGTCGACGCCGGCCTCGGCCAGGGTCAGGGCGCCGCCGGTGGCGGTGGGGTCGGGGTCGGCCACGGCGTAGACGACCCGGGCGACCCCGGCGTCGATCAGTGCCCGGGCACAGGGGCCGGTGCGGCCGGTGTGGTTGCAGGGTTCGAGGGTGACCACCGCGGTGCCGCCCCGGGCGCGGTCGCCCGCGGCGCGCAGGGCGTGGATCTCGGCGTGCGGTCCACCGGCCCGCTGGTGCCAGCCCTCGCCCGCGGTGCGGCCCGCGGAATCCAGGACGACACAGCCGACGATCGGGTTCGGGCTGGTGCGACCGAGGCCGCGGGCGGCGAGCTCGATGGCCCGGCGCATCGCCGCGGTCTCCACGGGGGCTGAGGTGGCCACCGGGTCCTCCTGCCTCTTCGGGCACGGACTCCGGGGCTGTCTGGACGACAGGAGCGGACGCTGTGGACTCGCAGGACACCGGGGCCGGAAATGCACGGCCCGCCCGGGACGTTGACGTCCGGACGCGCTGCCGACGGCGGTGTACTTCGAGCTCGCCCGCCGCGCACTGCCTCCCATCCGGACTTTCACCGTCGGTGCAGGAATTCCACCTGCTCAACCGGCCGCTGGCTGCGGACGGGTCGCGGACTATTACCGCCGGTTCGGAATTACACCGACCCCGGAGTGCGCTGCTGCTTGTGTCTGTACAGCCCCAGTCTGCCACGGCCGCTCGTCGCCCATGCGAGCGAAGCCCTGTGGCCTGTCTCACAGGGTGCGGGCGCGCCGCCTGTCACACCCGCGTCCGGTGTTCCGTCATGGGGCGGTATCCCTCTCCCCCTGCACAAGGACGGAACCGCGATGACAGACACCACGGACATCCTCGTCACCGGCGGCACCGGCGTCCTCGGGCACGCCGTGGTCGGCCGGCTGCTGGACGGCGGGCACCGCGTCCGCTCGCTGAGCCGGCATCCGCACACCGGTATCGCGCGGCCCCGCCCGCACTCGTACGCGGTGGACCTGCGGGACGGCACCGGGCTGGCGGAGGCGGTGGCGGGGGTGGACGCGGTGGTGCACTGCGCCTCCACACCCGCCGGCGGTGACACGGAGGCGGCCGGGCGGCTGATCGAGGCGGTGCGCCGGGCCGGGGTACGGCACCTGGTGTACATCTCGATCGTCGGCGTGGACCGGATCCCGCTGCGCTACTACCGCGCCAAGCTGGCCGTGGAGCGGCTGCTGGCGGGGTCCGGGGTCGGCTGGACGGTGCTGCGGGCGACGCAGTTCCACCAACTGCTGCTCCGGCTCGTCAGGACGGGCGCGCGGTCACCCGTCGTGCCGGTGCCGGCCGGGGTCCGATTCCAGCCCGTCGACGCCGGTGAAGTGGCGGGCCGGCTGGTCGAGTTGGCGCTGGGCGAACCGGCCGGGCGGGTCGCCGACATGGGCGGGCCGGAGGTACTGACGGCGGACGAGGTGGTCCGGATGACGCTGGCGGCGGGCGGACGGCGCCGGCTGCCACTGCCGGTGTGGCTGCCCGGTGCGAGCGCGGCGGCGCTGCGGCGCGGCGAGAACCTCGCCCCCGAGCACGCGGTCGGCCGGCGCACCTACGCGGAGTTCCTGGCGGAGCGGACGAGGTGAGCGGTCGAGCGGACGGCGCCGCGGTGACCGGCGGGGCTCAACCGGCGCCGCCGAACAGCTCGTTCTGCGCGGCGTCCCGGGCGGCGAGCACCGCGCCGCGCAGCACCGCCCGGCCGCCGACGGTGCCGGCGCGGACGTCCGTGCGCAGCGGGGAGAGCCGGGCGAGGTGGCCGGCGACGCGTGCGGCCAGCGGGTCGCCGCCGGCCCGGCCGATCTCGCCGCCGAGGACGACGCACCCGGGGTCGAGCACCGCGCACACGCCCGCCGCGCCGAGCGCGATCCGGGCGGCCAGCGCGTCGAGGAACGGGGCCGCGGCACCGCCGGCGGCCACCGCGTCCCGGACCAGGGCCTCGGCGGGCGGCGCGTCGGTGTGCTCGGGGAGGGCGCCGGGGCGGGGCCTCCGGCCGTGTTCGGCGGCGAGCCGGGCGATCGCGGCGGCGCCGGCGAGGGCGTGGAAGCCGCCGTCGCAGCCGGTGGCGGACGGCAGCCGGCCGGTGCCGGGGACCGGCAGGAAGCCGATCTCGCCGGCGCCGCCGGAGGCCCCGCGGCGCAGCGCCCCGTCCAGGACCACCGCGGCGCCGGTGCCGTGGCCGAGCCAGAGCAGGACGAAGGTGTCGCGGTCGCGGGCGGCACCGTCCCGCTGCTCGGCGAGGGCGGCGAGGTTGACTTCGTTCTCCAGCAGGACGGTGCCGGCCCTGCGGTCGCGCAGCGCACCGATCAGGGCGTCGTGCCAGGCGGGGGCGGTGCCGCCGAGCCGTCCGGTGGCCGGGTCGACGAGGCCGGGGGCGCCGATGGCGAGGGTGTGCGGGCCGGTCGCGCCGGCCTCGGCGAGGGTCCCGTCGACGGCGGCGAGCGCGGTGGCGAGGGCCGTCGCGGTGTCGGGCGGGCCGGGCGCGGCGGACGCGTCGTCGGCACCGGGTGTGCCGAACGGGCCGAACGGGACGGTGCGTTCGGCCCGCACCCGGCCGAGGAGGTCGGCGACCGCGACGGTGAGGCTGCGGGTGCGCAGGTCGAGGCCGAGCAGATGGGCCCGGTCGGCGACGATCCCGTAGAGGCGGGCGTTGGGGCCGCGCCGCCGGGCGCCGCTCTCGCCGACGACGGCGATCAGCCCGGCGCCCTGGAGGCGGTCGACCAGGTCCGCGACGGTGGGCCGGGACAGACCGGTCAGCCGCGCAAGCTGACCTGCCGTCAATTCACCTTCGGACTGGAGGAGTTGGAGGGCGAGCCGGTCGTTGATCCGGCGGGCGGTGGCCGGGGAGGCGGTACGGCCGGCGGCCGCCGCGAACGGTGCGTGCATGGCGGGATTCTCCCCTTCGCGGGGACCTCACGAGCCGTCACTCTTATTATCAGGCAGGGTTCCTGATAATTTGCCGGCCATGGCTGGCAACGGCGTCCCCGGCAGCTCTCCCCGTGCCCCGCTCCCCCGCCCCGGCCTCCGGCTGCGCCGTGCCCGCTGGGCCGTCGCGGCGGTGTTCCTCGTCCATGGCTCGGTCACCGGAAACTTCGCCACCCGCATCCCCTGGATCCAGGACCACGCCCAGCTCCCGCCGGGCGAGCTCGGCCTGGCCCTGGCCTTCCCGGCGATCGGCGCATCGCTGGCCATGCCGCTGGCCGGCCGGATCGCCCACCGCTTCGGCACCCGCGCGGCGCTGCGCGGACTGCTCGCGCTGTGGACGCTGTCGCTGGCGCTGCCCGCCCTCTCCCCCGACGTGTTCGTGCTCTGCGGCGCGCTGCTGCTCTACGGCGGCGCCTCGGGCATGGCGGACGTGGCGATGAACGCGCTGGGGGTGGAGACCGAGGAGCGGCTGGGCCGGCCGATCATGTCGGGGCTGCACGGCATGTGGAGCGTGGGCGCGCTGCTGGGGTCGGCGACCGGCACCGTCGCCGCGCACACCGGCACCGACGCCCGGCTCCATCTCGCGGGCGCCGCCGCGGTGTCGACCCTGCTCGGGGCGGTGGCCTGCCAGGGGGTTCTGGACCTGCGCGGCGCCCCCGAGGAGCAGCCGCCGCCGCGCTTCGCGCCGCCGCCCCGGTCGGCGCTGGTGATCGGCGCCGTGGGGTTCTGCGCGGTGTTCGCCGAGGGGGCGTCGCTGGACTGGTCGGCGGTCTACCTCCGCGACCTGCTGGGTACCGGCGCGGGGCCGGCGGCCGCCTGCACCACCGCGTTCTCCTGCACGATGGCGGCCGCCCGGCTGGCCGGGGACCGGGTCGTGGCGCGGTGCGGCCCGGTGCGCACGGTCCGGGCGGGCGGGGTGCTGGCCACCGCCGGCGGGCTGTTGATCGTCACCGCCGGCCGTCCGGCCCAGGCGATGGCCGGCTTCGGGCTGGTCGGCCTGGGGATCGCGGTGGTGGTCCCGCTGGCGTTCGCGGCGGCCGGGCGCAGCGGCCCGGCCCCCGGCCAGGCCATAGCCGGGGTGGCGACGATCACCTACACCTCGGGCCTGATCGCCCCGTCGGCGATCGGCGGCATCGCCCAGGCGACCTCGCTGACCGGCTCGTTCCTGCTGGTGACGGTGCTGGCCTGCGGTCTGGTGGCGGGGGCGCGGGCGCTACGGGTGCCGGCCCGCGCGGCCACGGCGGCCACGGCGGGTGCACCGGCCGCCGCCGGCCACGGCGGCGGCCCGGAGCGCCCGTGACCGCGGCGGCTCAGGCCGCTTCGGCGCCGGCGGCCGGCTCCTGCTCCGGTCGCAGCAGGTCCGCGGCGATGCCCCGGGCCCGGTCCGACCACGGCGTGGGGCGGAGCGTCTGCGGGTCGACGCGGACCAGGACGCGGTGGCCGCGGGCGTGGGTCTCGGCGCCGTCGGCGGAGCAGAGCCGGAAGCCGTAGGTGAGGCCGGTGCGGCCGAGGCGTTCGACCCACAGGTGGGCGGCGTAGGCTCCGGCGCGGGTGACCGGGCGCTCGTAGGAGACCTTCATCTCCTTGATGACGTTGCACATGTCGCCGGCGGCGGCCCAGTCGCCGTCGAAGCCGAAGCCGAACCCGTGCCAGTACTCGGCCCAGGCCCGCTCGACCAGCAGCGGGTAGCGGGAGTTGTGGAGCATGCCGAGCGCGTCGAGGTCGTCGAAGTGGACGGTGACGGGTACCAGTTGCCCGTAGGCGACGGGGCCGGCGGCCTGGAGGGGTTCGACGCTCACTGGTGGTGCTCCTGGATTCTCGGGTGGATGAGATCGGTGCCCGCGTCGCCGAGGGGGCCGGCGCGACAAGCCCGAGCCATCGTAAGCGGCTGCTTAGAATGCTTTGCGTCCCCCTGTGAAGAACACCTGAACAACTGGAGCAGTCATGGGCCTCGGCGTGCGCTGGACCGTGCATGGCGACGGGCGCAACCCGGCCCCCGGCGCCGTGGTCAGACCGGACGAACGGCTCTCGTGGCCGCGTACGGTGGGCCTCGGCGCACAGCACGTCGTCGCGATGTTCGGGGCGAGCTTCGTCGCCCCGGTCCTCATGGGCCTCGACCCCAACCTCGCGATCATGATGTCGGGCGTCGCCACCGTCATCTTCCTGCTGGCCACCCGCGGCCGGGTGCCCTCGTACCTCGGCTGCTCACTGTCCTTCGTCGGGGTCGCGGCGGTCATCCGGGCGCAGGGCGGCACCAGCGCCACGGTGACCGGCGCGGTCCTCGTGGTCGGGGTGGCGCTGTTCCTGGTCGGGCTGGCCGTCCAGCGGTTCGGGGCGCGGATCATCCACGCCGCTATGCCGCCGGTGGTGACCGGTGCCGTGGTCATGCTGATCGGCTTCAACCTGGCGCCGGTGACGGCCGGCACGTACTGGCCGCAGGACCAGTGGGTGGCGCTGCTGACCATGCTGGTGACCGGCTTCGCCGTGGTCTGCCTGCGCGGGTTCTGGTCCCGGATCGCGATCTTCCTCGGCCTGGTCTTCGGCTACGCCGTCTCCTGGGTCTTCGACCGGGCCTTCGGGATGATCCACTCCGTCGACGGCGCGGGCAAGGTGACCGACCACTGGCGGCTGGACCTCTCCGCGGTGGGCAAGGCCGACTGGATCGGCCTGCCGTCGATCCACGGCCCGAGCTTCCAGTGGTCGGCGGTCCTGGTGGCGCTGCCGGTCGTGATCGCGCTGGTGGCGGAGAACGCCGGGCACGTCAAGGCGGTCGGCGAGATGACCGGCGACCCGCTGGACGACAAGCTCGGCACCGCGATCTCCGCGGACGGCGTGGCCTCGGTGCTCTCCACCTCGCTGGGCGGCCCGCCGAACACCACCTACTCCGAGAACATCGGCGTGATGGCGGCGACCCGGGTCTACTCCACCGCCGCCTACTGGGCGGCCGCCGGCTTCGCGCTCCTCTTCGGCCTGTGCCCGAAGTTCGGTGCGGTGGTGGCCGCGATCCCCGGCGGCGTGCTGGGCGGCATCACGGTCATCCTCTACGGCATGATCGGCCTGCTGGGCGCCCAGATCTGGGTCCACAACAAGGTCGACCTGCGCAATCCGCTCAACCTCGTGCCGGTCGCCGCCGGCGTCATCATCGGCATCGGCGGGGTCAGCCTGCGCCTGACCGACACCTTCCAGCTGAGCGGGATCGCGCTGGGCACCATCGTGGTGCTCATCGGCTACCACGGGCTGCGCGCCCTGGCCCCCGCCCACCTCAAGGAACAGCAGCCGCTGCTGGACGAGGGCACCTCGGCCTACGACCGGACGGACGGCCCCGAGGACCGGTCGTAGCCGCTGCCGCGCCGTGGCGGCCGGGGCGTCGTCCGGCTCGCCCGCCGAGCTTCTGCACTCCCTCGCAACGGGTCCGGGCGGGCCCGTTGCCGGAGGTCTTCTTCGCACCGGAACAGCGGGCGCGGACCCGCTTCGGATCCGCATACCGGGCATTGTCCGAACGCGGCTCGTCGGCGGAGAAAGCGCCCGCATTCTCATGGTCGCGGTAGCCGAAGTCACGCCGGTCACAGGAGAGTTCGAAAAGGCGCCGAGTCTTCCGGCCACCGGTCGGCCTCCGGAATTCCGCGCCGCTTCCGGGCGGCGATTCGTGGGATGCCGAATGGAAAGGGGTGTTCTCAAGGGAAAGCCTCAGGACTGCGAGCCGATTATTACCCCGATCCGGTCGACTCTCCATGGTCGGCGGCATATTCATGGGTATTTCGATGTCACGCTGAGCGGATGACGACCCTTCAGCAGAACGGCAAAACGGGCCCGCGGCCCGCCGCCCGGCCCCCCGGCACCGTCGGACCCGCGACGACGGCGGGCGTGGCGCACGTCCTGGCACGGATGCGGACACTGGACCGGGCGCTGCCCGCCACCGACGGCGTGGCGGTGTTCAACCGCGTCTACCTCACCGTCACCGAGGCCGTCGCGCAGCAGGTGGGCGGCGGCGCCTTCGAGGACCCGGAGGCCGCCGGCGAACTGGACGTCCACTTCGCCCGCCGCTACTTCACCGCGGTGGACGCCGACGCCACCGGGCTGCGCCCGCCGGCCTGCTGGCGGCCGCTGTTCCAGCTGCGGCGGCACCCCCGGGTCCGCCCGCTCCAGTTCGCGCTGGCCGGTATCAACGCGCACATCGGCCACGACCTGGCCCTGGCCGTCGTGGACACCTGCCGGGCCCTGGAGTGCGAACCACCCGCCCTGGAAGGCGACTTCGACCGCATCGGCACCCTCCTCACCGCCCTGGAGGAGGGCATCCGGGAGACCCTGATGCCCGGCCCCGACCTGCTGGACATCGCCGATCCGCTCACCCATCTCATCGGCTCCTGGAGCCTTACGAAGGCCCGCGACGGCGCCTGGGCCGCGGCCCGGATGATGTGGGGCGTCCGCCGGCACCCGGAGATCGCCGAGGAGTTCGCCGACCGCCTGGACGCGAGCGTGGGCCTGATCGGACGCTGCCTGCTGACACCGCTGGGATAGCGGCGGCCGCCCGGGACCGCCGGGCCCCGGCCCGGCACCCCGCCGCCCCGCCGCCCGTGCCGGGTTCGTACCGCCGCCGGGCACCCGCCGTAGGGTGCGGCGCATGACGTTGAGACTGGGACTGGGGTTGCCCCAGATGCCGCAGTACGACCCGCGGCGCGATGTGCGGGACGTGGCCCGCGCCGCGGAGGAGACCGGCTTCGACAGTGTCTGGACCTTCGAGCGGGCGCTGGTCCCGGACGAGCCGCTGGACGGGCTCTACGGCACCCCGGGCCTGCCCTGGCCCGACTTCTACCGCCACTGCACCGACCCGCTGGTCACCCTGGCCCTGGCCGCCGCCGTCACCGACCGGGTCCGGCTGGGCACCAGCGTGCTGGTCTCCGGGCTGCACGCGCCGTTCCCGCTCGCCCGGACACTGGCGACGCTGGACGCGGCCGGCGGCGGGCGGGTGCTGGCGGGCTTCGGGACCGGCTGGTCGCAGGACGAGTACCGGGCCGCCGGGGTCACCGCGTACCCCGACCGCGGGGCCCAGATGGACGAGCTGCTGGACGTCTGTGCGGCGGTCTGGGGGCCCGACCCGGTGGCGTACCGGGGCCGCTGGACACAGATCGCGCCGGCGTCGGTCGGGCCCAAGCCGGCCCGGCCGATCCCGGTCTATCTGGCCGGGAGCGGCGGCCGGGCCCTGGAGCGGGTGGCCCGGCGCGCCGACGGCTGGCTCCCCGGACATGTGACAGGTCCTCAACTCGCCCTGTGCCTGGTGAAGTTGAAGGAGGCGGCCGCCCGGCACGGCCGCGACGCCGGGAAGCTGGACGTGGTCCTGCGGGTCGGGGTCGAACTGACCGGCGCGCCGCTGCCGGAGGCCGGGCGCCGCCCGTACACCGGTAGCCCCGAGCAGGTGCTGGCGGATCTGGCCGGCGCCGCGGAGGCCGGCGCGCGGGAGGTCCTGCTGGACCTCCAGACGCACTGCCGGGACGGCGCGGAGCTGGCCGACCGGGCCGCCGAGCTGCACGGACGGGTGCGGGCGGCCGGACTGTAGGCCGCCCGCGGAGACGTTCAGTCCTCCGGGAGCTCCACCGGCGCGATCTCGTCGTAGACGTCGCCGGGGCCCGGGTTGGCCGCGTCGGTGCCGCCGCCGAGGTGGTGCATCACGCCCCACACCGCGTTCAGCGCGGTCTGGATCGCGCCCTCGGCCCAGCCCGCCGTCCAGGAGATGTCGTCGCCGGCGAGGAAGATGCCGCGCTTGTCCTCGGGGAGCAGCTCCTGCATGAAGTGGGTGAACAGGCGCCGCTGGTAGCGGTAGTGCCCCGGCAGGTTGGCCTTGAACGCGCCCATGAAGTAGGGCTCGTTCTCCCAGGAGACGGTCACCGGGTTGCCGATGATGTGCTTCCGGATGTCGACCTTGGGGTAGATCTCGCCGAGCGACTTGAGCATGACCTCCATGCGCTCGTTCGCCGACAGCGGCAGCCACTTCAGGCTGTCGTCGCACCAGGTGTAGGACAGGCAGATGACGGCCGGCCGGTCCGGGCCGTTGTCGAGGAGATACGTCCCGCGCGTCATCCGGTCGGTGAGCGTCATCGACATCACGTCGCGGCCGGTGTGCTCGTCCTTGTCCAGCCAGAACGGCCGGTCCACCGGGACGAAGAGCTTGCTGGACTCCATGTAGTGGGTGCGCTCGATCGCCGTCCAGTGGTCGATCGGGAACAGGTCGTCGTCGCACTCGATCTTCGACAGCAGCATCCAGCTCTGCGCGGTGAAGACCACCGCCTTGTAGGAGCGGATGTCGCCGGAGGCGTCGGTGACGGTGATGCGGTTGCCGGCGGTGCGGTGCAGCCGGGTCACGGCCGGCCGGGGCGTGCCGTCGTGCAGCGAGGACAGCGAGGTGCCCGGCGCCCAGTGCACGATCTTCTGCGGCTCACGCTCCCACAGGCGCAGCGGCAGCTGCTGGGAGCCGCCGACGATGCCGCGGTGGTGGTCGTCGGCCTCGGTGTAGACGACCCGCAGGATCTCCAGGATGGAGTTGGGGAAGTCGGTGTCCCAGCCGCCGGTGCCGAAGCCGACCTGGCCGAAGATCTCGCGGTGCCGGAAGGAGGTGAAGGCCGAGGAGTCGCAGAGGAAGCCGTAGAAGGTCTGGTTGTCGAGCTTCTCGACGAGCTTCGCCCAGATCTCGCGGATGCGCGGGACGTCGCGCTCGCGCATGGCCTGGTTCATGTCGGAGAAGTCGGCACCCTCCTCCAGGCAGGCGTTCCACGCCTCGGCGACCTGGCGGTAGACCGGGGGCAGGTCGTCCAGGGTCTCGGCGTAGTGCGACTCGCCCTTGAGGTCGACGACGGTCGAGGGGGTGGACTCGGCCAGCGGGTTGGGGAACGGCGTGGTCGTCAGGCCCACCAGGTCGATGTAGTGCTGGAGCGCGGTGGAGGACGGCGGGAAGCGCATCGCGCCCAGCTCGCAGTTCAGCTCCTCCTCGCCGGCCGCGGCCGAGCAGCCGTCGAAGCCGACGGTGCGCAGCCGGCCGCCTATCTGGTCCGCCTCGTAGACGACGGGCTTGAGGCCCATCTTCATCAGCTCGTACGCGGTGACGATGCCGGAGAGGCCGCCGCCGACGATGGCCACCTCGGTGCCGTGCTCGGTCGCCGGGATCTGCCCGAGGCCCGCGGGGTGCGCGAGGAAGTCGTCGTACGCGTAGGGGAAGTCCGGGCCGAACATGGTGATCGGCGGCTGCGCGGTGGTGTGCGGGACGGCGGGGGGCACCGTGGACGTCATGGGGGCGGACTCCTTGCGGGCGGGGCGGGCGTAACGGGGCGTATCGGGCGCGGGTGGTCAGGCCGGGGCGCACGGGTACGCGAGGGGCGGGGCGGGGCCGGGGTGTGATCGGAGCCGGTGGGGATGCGCCACCGGGCGGCCGGGGTACGGGGCGCGGGGCGGCGCCGGGCGGTCAGGCGAGGTCGGTGTAGAGCTCCGGCCTCCGGTCCTGCAGATAGGGGTTGTCCGCCCGCGCCTCCTTGAGGAAGGCCGGGTCGACGGCGGCCTGCACCAGCTGCTCGGAGCGTCCGGCGCGGGCACGGACGACACCGTCCGGTCCGGCCAGGCAGCTGAGTCCGACGAACTCGAACTCGCCCTCCGCACCGACGCGGTTGACGTACGCCACGTACATCTGGTTCTCGAAGGCGCGCACCGGGATCATCTGCTCCGGCACGATCTGGAAGGGGTGCATCTGCGCGGTGGGCACCAGCAGCAGGTCGGTCCCGGCCAGCGCGTGCGCCCGGACGTTCTCCGGGAACTCCACGTCGTAGCAGATCAGCAGGCCGATCCGGATCCCGTCCAGCTCCGCCTGGACGACCTGCTGCTCGCCCGGGGTGAACCACTCGCGCTCGAAGCAGCCGAAGAGGTGCGTCTTGCGGTAGTTGGCGAGCGGGGTGCCGTCCGGGCCGATCAGCCGGGCGGAGTTGTGGACGACGCCGTGCGCCTCGGGGGCGCGTTCCGGGTAGCCGTAGAGGATCGCGATCCGGTGGGCGGCGGCGGTCTCCGCGACGGCCCGGGCACTGGCGCCGTCGGCCGGCTCGGCGAGGCGGTGCAGGTCTCCGCCGATCGCATAGCCGGTGAGGAACAGCTCGGGGCAGGCCAGCAGCCGGGCGCCGGTCGCGGCCGCCTCGCGGGCCGCCTCGTCGAGGATCTTGAGGTTGTGCGCCACGTCGCCGGGCCGTCCCGAACTCTGGAGCAGGGCGGTGTGCAGCGGCGACATGGGACCCCTCGGCGGTGACGGTTCAGGCGGGACGCAATGACGGTACGGGCCGCCGCCGATCCCGGACAAGGTGCCGGCGTTGCACGGCGACGGACGATTCGTTGCGCGTTCAAGGGGCGCCGCGGCGATTCGTTGCGCGGCACATCGCCGCCGGCCGGCACCGCATCGACGGGGTGACGCGGACCACCCGCGGCGACCACCGCCCCACGCGCCACAGCGGCACCGCACACGCCCCGGGGCAAGTCCCTCCGCATCCCACCCTTGACCTGAAGTCCACTTGAGGTAGCAAGATCGCGGCATGAACGCACACGACACCGCGACCACCGCCCCGGCCACCCCCGCCGTGCCCACCGCTCCCGCCGCCGAGGCCGCCCGGCCCGCCATGGAACAACAGCTCCGGCGCCTCACCGACCGCGCCGACATCACCGACCTGCTGGACCGCTATCTGCGCTCCCTGGACGAGGGGGTCTTCGACGAGGCGTGGGGCCGCGCCTTCTACGCCGAGGACGCCACGGCCGAGATGCCCCTCGGCACGGTCCGCGGCCGGGAGGCGATCGTGGCGCGCATCCGGGAGGGGATGGCGCTCTTCGACCGGACCGTGCACCTGGGCGGCAACCCCGTCGTCGAGATCGACGGCGACCGGGCCACCGTCCGCGGCGGCCAGCTGAGCACCCATGTCCTGGCGGACGGGTCCGAGGCCCTCTTCGTCTCGGGCGGCCACGCGGAGACCGAGCTGGTCCGGACCCCGGACGGCTGGCGGATCGCCGCCTCCGCGCTCCGCGTCGTATGGACCCGGGGCACTCCGCCGCGCCTGCCGGCGGGCATGGGGCCGAAGGCCGACGCGTAGCGCCCTAGCGGGGTGCCCCGGAACCGTAGCGGCGCAGCAGCGGGGAGAGGACCAGGACGGACTTGGTGCGCTCTACGAAGGGTTCGCCGGCGATCCGCTCCAGGACCCGTTCGAAGTGGCGCATGTCGGAGGCGAAGACCTGCACCAGGGCGTCCGCCTCACCGGTGACGGTGGAGGCGGACGCCACTTCGGGATAGCGCGACAGGCCGCGGTGGATCGCCTCGGGCGAGGTGTTGCGGCGGCAGAAGATCTCGATGAACCCCTCGGTCTCCCAGCCGAGGGCGGCCGGGTCGACGCGCACCGTGAAACCGGTGATCGCGCCGTCCGCCCGCAGCCGGTCCACCCGGCGCTTGACCGCCGGTGCGGACAGTCCGACCTCCTGGCCGATGTCCGCGTAGCTGCGGCGGGCGTCCTCGGCCAGGGCATGGACGATGCGTTCGTCGAGATCGTTCAGTCGCACTGCGGGTGGATCACTTCTCTGCGGTGGCCAATCGGGAGCGGCGCATGCCGTAACCGAAGTAGATCACAAGGCCGACCACCATCCAGACACCGAAGACCACCCAGGTCACCGGGCCGAGTTGGGTCATCATGAAGGCACAGAGCAGGAAGCCGATCACCGGGAAGACCGGGGAGAACGGGGTGCGGAACGCCCGCGGCATGTCCGGCCGGGTCTTGCGCAGCACGATCACGGCCACGTTGACCAGCGCGAACGCGAAGAGCGTGCCGATGCTGGTGGCGTCGGCCAGCTCGCCGAGCGGCACTGCGGCGGCGAGCACGCCGCAGAAGAGGCAGACGATCACGGTGTTCACCCGGGGCACGCCGGTCTTCGGGTGCACCTTGGAGAACGCCTTGGGCACCAGGCGGTCGCGGGACATCGCGAAGAGGATCCGGGTCTGGCCGTAGAGCACGGTCAGCACGACGCTGGCGATGGCGACGACGGCGCCGAAGGCCAGCAGGACGGACCAGTAGCCCTGACCGGTGACGGACTTGAGGATGCCGGCCAGCGCCGCCTCCGAGCCCTTGAACTTCTGCCACGGCAGGGCGCCCACGGCGATGGCCGCGACCAGGCAGTACAGGGTGGTGACGATCAACAGCGAGAGCATGATCGCGCGGGGCAGGTCGCGCTGCGGGTTCTTGGCCTCCTCGCCCGCCGTGGAGGCGGCGTCGAAGCCGATGTAGGAGAAGAACAGGGTGGCGCCGGCGGCGCTGACCCCCGCCATGCCCATCGGCATGAAGTTGGCGTAGTTGCCGGACTTCACGCCCTGGATCGCGACGCCGCAGAAGAGCAGCAGCGTGACGATCTTGACGACCACCATGATGGTGTTGGCCCGGGCGCTCTCCTTGGCGCCGCCCAGCAGGAACGCCATCGCCAGCAGCACCACCAGGAGCGCCGGCAGGTTGAAGTAGCCGCCCTGGCCCGGCGGCGCGGAGAGCGCGTCGGGGATGGTGAAGCCCAGCGTCCCGGCGAGGAACTCGTTGAGGTACTGGCCCCAGCCGACCGCGACGGCGGCGACCGAGACGCCGTACTCCAGGATCAGGCACCAGCCGCAGACCCAGGCGACCAGCTCGCCGAGGGTGGCGTAGGCGTAGGAGTAGGACGAGCCGGAGACCGGGATGGTGCCGGCCAGCTCGGCGTAGGAGAGCGCGGAGAACAGCGCGGTGATGCCGGCGAGGACGAAGGACAGCACGACCGCCGGGCCGGCGTCCGGGACGGCCTCGCCGAGGACCACGAAGATGCCGGTGCCGAGCGTGGCACCGATGCTGATCATGGTCAGCTGCCAGACGCCCATCGAGCGGCGGAGCGTGCCCCCCTCGCCCTGACCGCCCTCGGCGACCAGCCGTTCGACCGGTTTGCGGCGCAGCAGCCGGGTGGCGACTCCGCCGGCGGGCGGCGGGGAATAGCTGTCCCCGGGGGGCGGGGCGGCGCCGTTCTCCAACACAGGGGGCTCCTTCGTCGCTGCCGGTCGGGCTGACACGTTCCGGCACATTCCGGTGACGGGACCACGGCGGCCGGGCAGGCAGGACGAACCACCCTGCAGCAGGAGACCGCCGAGCAGACGGTCTCCGCCACTCCACGTACAGCGCATGACCTTACGGCCCCTCGTTCACCCGCCGTAATGCAGCTTCCTTGCGCAACAGCGGTGGAACGTTGCGCACAGCCGAGAAGAGCGGCGGAACGTTGCGCTCCACCCAGTGAATCACGACCCTGCCCGAAGAACGCGACCGGCCCCGCACCAGGTCGGTGCGGGGCCGGTGAGCGGCGGGTACGGAGCCTTCGGCGGGCTCCCCGGGTCAGCTCCAGCTGTTGTGCAGCGGCTTGCCCTCGGCGTAGCCGGCGGCGCTCTGGACGCCGACCACGGCCTTCTCCGCGAACTCCTCCAGGGAGGCCGCGCCGGCGTAGGTGCAGGAGCTGCGGACGCCCGCGATGATCGAGTCCACGAGGTCCTCGACGCCGGGCCGGGCCTGGTCGATGAACATCCGGGAGGTGGAGATGCCCTCCTCGAACAGCGCCTTGCGGGCGCGGTCGTAGGCCGACTCCTCGCTGGTGCGGTTGCGCACCGCACGCGCCGAGGCCATCCCGAAGCTCTCCTTGTACGGCCGGCCCTCGGCGGTGTGCTGGAGGTCGCCGGGCGACTCCAGGGTGCCGGCGAACCACGAGCCGATCATGACGTTGGACGCGCCCGCGGCCAGCGCCATGGCCACGTCGCGGGGGTGCCGGACACCGCCGTCGGCCCAGACGTGCTTGCCGTACTTGCGGGCCTCGGCGGCGCACTCCAGCACCGCGGAGAACTGCGGACGGCCCACGCCGGTCATCATGCGGGTGGTGCACATCGCGCCCGGGCCGACACCGACCTTGATGATGTCCGCGCCGGCCTCGATGAGGTCGCGCACACCGGAGGCGGCGACGATGTTGCCCGCGACGATCGGGACCTGCGGGTCCAGCGCCCGGACCGCCTTGATCGCGCTGATCATCGACTCCTGGTGGCCGTGCGCGGTGTCCACGACGAGGGTGTCCACACCGGCGTCCAGCAGCGCCTTGGCCTTGCCGGCCACGTCGCCGTTGATGCCCACGGCGGCGGCGATCCGCAGCTTGCCGTCGGCGTCGGTGGCGGGGGTGTACAGGGTGGCGCGCAGCGCGCCCTTGCGGGTCAGGATGCCGACCAGCATGCCGTCCGCGTCGACCGCGGGGGCCAGCTTGCGGTTGGCGGCGTCGAGGCGGTTGAACGCCTCGCGGGGGTCGATGTCCGCGTCCAGGACCAGCAGGTCCTTGGACATGACCTCGGCCACCTGCGTGAAGCGGTCCACGCCGGCCAGGTCGTGCTCGGTGACGACGCCGACCGGCCGGCCGCCCTCGACCACGATGCCCGCACCGTGCGCCCGCTTGGGCAGCAGCGACAGCGCGTCCGCCACGGTGGAGACCGGGGAGAGCACGATCGGGGTGTCCAGCACCAGGTGGCGCTGCTTGACCCAGGTGATGACGTCGGTGACGACGTCGATCGGGATGTCCTGCGGGATCACGACCAGACCACCGCGGCGGGCCATGGTCTCGGCCATACGGCGGCCGGCGATCGCCGTCATGTTGGCGACCACGAGCGGGATGGTCGTGCCGGAGCCGTCGCGCGAGGCGAGGTCCACGGCCTGGCGGGAGCCCACCGACGAGCGGCCGGGCACCATGAAGACATCGTCGTAGGTCAGGTCGTAGGGCACCGAAGAACTCTCTTCGAGGGCGCCGTTCTTCGGATTGAGGAATCGCATACCACCAGGATACGGGCCCTGACCAGGACTCATGTGATGGTCCTACGGCCACCCGGCGCGGTGTGTGCGATCCGCCAAGGCGCCGTCCGCCCACCGGGACGCCGGCTCACCGGCCGCGTCCGCGGCGTCGCGGAACGGCGCCCCGCGGGCGGGGCCGGGGCTACGCCCCCTGCCGGCCGCGCCCGCCGGCCATGACGACCGCGAGCCCGGTGTCGGTGTCCCGCCAGTAGCCGACGGTGTCCGCCAGCACGCCCTCGACCACGGACCAGTCCTCCGGGACGGCGGTCGCGTACTCCTGCCAGCCGGTGACGACCAGCAGCCGGCCGCGGGCCGGCGGCAGCCATGACAGGTCGGTCAGGCAGTCGGCCAGGGCGTCCCAGTTGTGGCCGAAGTACCCGGGGAAGTCCAGGGCGTCCGCGCAGCGGTCCAGGAACGCGGCCTTGTCGGCGGCCCCGGCGAGGTCCAGGGCCGCGGCGTGCCAGCCCGCGGCCCGGGCGGCGGCCAGGGCGTCCGCCACCGGGCGGTCGGCCGGCCAGGGCAGCACCCCCGCCGGCGTCCGCCCGTCGAGCACCGCGGCCAGTGCCGGGGGCACCTCGGGGCTCACCGGAGCACCGCCTGGAAGCTCTTGTAGTGGTCGCCGGTGTAGAAGATCTCGTGGTGGCCGCCGGTGATCAGGCGGCGGGCGCCGCGGTTCTTCGCACCGGGGGTGTCGACCGTGTACTCGTGGTAGTAGCCGCGCGGCTCGGCGGGCAGCCGCTTCTCGTAGTTGCCGAAGACGGTGCCGTCCTTGGGGTACGGGAACGGCCCGCCGGCGTCGATGAGCTTCAGGGTGCGGCGGGCCTCGGCGGGCAGCCGGTCGGCCGGGACGGTCGGCAGGCCCTTCGCCCAGCCCGGTGCGGCGCCGCCGGAGGACCGGCCGCCGGCCGTGGCGGTCGCGGACGGCCGGTGCGAGGAAGCCGAACTCCCCTTGCCGTCACCGCCGGTGGAACATCCGGTCAGGACGAGGAGCAGCGCGGCGAGCAGCGCGCCGAGGACGGCGGCGGCCCGGCGCGGCGCGGTGTGGATCAGCATGCGCCGATGCTGTCACAGCCGCGCGCCGGCTGCTCGCCGGCAGACGCACCGTACCGCGCGCTCACTTCCCGTCGGGGTCCGCCCGGTCGAGCGCCGGCCGCGGGCCGGGGCCGGTCTCCAGCAGCAGGTGGTCGGCGGCCGCGGTGTCCGTCACCAGGCTCGTCACCAGGCCGGAGCGGAGCACCGCGCCGATCGCCGCGGCCTTGCGCCGGCCACCGGCGATCGCCACCACCTCGGGAATGCGGCGCAGCCGGTCCGCCTCGACGGTGATGCAGCGCTCGCCCAGATCGCGGCCGATGCGCCGCCCCTCGGCGTCGAAGAGGTGCGCGGACATCTCGGCGGCCGCGCCCAGCGAGGCGTAGTGCTCGCGCTCCTCCTCCGACAGCATGTCGTAGACGGTCGAGACGCCGGGCTCCCACGAGCCGATGGAGACGCAGGCGACGGTGACCTTGTCGAAGTACTCGAAGGCGCGGGCGATGCCGGTCTGGCCGCGCAGCGCGGCGGCGGTCGCCGAGTCGGGCAGCAGCATCGGCGCGTAGATCGGGTGCGCCTCGCCTCCGGAGACGTCGGCCGCGCGGCGGACCGCCTCGACCGAGCCGCGGTCGGCGGTGCCGGCGTCGTAGACCCCGGTCAACTGGACGACGGTGCACGGCGGCAGCCGGTGCAGCGCGGCCGCCATGTGGATCGTCGAGCGGCCCCAGGCGAGGCCCAGCACATCGCCCTCGGCGACGAGCTCCCCGAGGAGGTCGGCCGCCACCTCGCCGAGGTTCTCCGGGTCGGCGGCGTCCTCCGAAGCGTCCGCGGGCGATTCGACGACGACCGCGTGCCGCAGGCCGTAGCGGGCACGCAGGGCGTCGGAGCGCTCCGCGTCGAGTTCGGAGGGCACCCGGATCTCGATCCGTACGAGATCACGCTCCAGGGCCGTCTCCAGGACGCGGGCGACCTTGAAGCGGCTGACGCCGAACTCCTCCGCGATCTGGATCTTGGACTTGCCCTCGAGATAGAAGCGGCGGGCCATGGCCGCGGCCTGCACCAGCTCGGCGGGGCCCATTCCGGACTGCGGGCGGCTGGCTACCACGAATTTCTCCCCTTTTGCGCATCTGATCGAGTCTTTGCTCATCCTTTCAGAAACCCGAGGTGTACGGGGACCAAGACCGGCACGACGGGCATGAACGCTCGGTAGCCACCAGGTCAACCGATGGCACGTGACATACCCGACGGGCCGGCCCCGAAGCCCCGTACGGGCCGGGCCGACTCGATCAGTGGGCGCAGCCCCAGCTCGCGGCCGTCGCCGCCTCGGCCTTCTCCCGCAGGTCGCGGACGGCCTTGGCCGGGTCGTCCGCCCCGTACACCGCGGAGCCGGCCACGAACACGTCGGCGCCGGCCTCCGCACACCGCTCGATGGTCTCCGCGGAGACCCCGCCGTCCACCTGGAGCCACATCTGCAGGCCGTGCCGCGAGATCAGCTCCCGGGTGCGGCGGATCTTCGGCAGCATGATGTCCAGGAACGCCTGACCGCCGAAGCCGGGCTCGACGGTCATGATCAGCAGCATGTCCAGCTCGGGCAGCAGGTCCTCGTACGGCTCGATCGGCGTGGCCGGCTTCAGTGCCATCGACGCCCGCGCGCCCTTGGCCCGGATCTCCCGCGCCAGCCGGACCGGCGCCCCGGCCGCCTCCGCGTGGAAGGTGACCGAACCGGCCCCGGCCTCCACGTACTGCGGCGCCCAGCGGTCCGGGTCCTCGATCATCAGGTGCAGGTCGAGGGGGGTCTCCGTCGCCCTGCTCAGCGACTCGACGATCGGCACGCCGAGGGTGAGGTTGGGGACGAAGTGGTTGTCCATCACGTCGACATGGAGCCAGTCGGCGCCCTCGACGGACTTCGCCTCCTCGGCGAGGCGGGCGAAGTCGGCGGACAGGATGCTGGGGTTGATCAAGGCCATGCCCCCAGTATGGCGGTCCGCCCCCGGCCGGGCCGCGGCGGGCCGCGAGACCCCCGTCACCCCGGGTCCGGCACACACCGGGCCGCACCGGCCGGACGCGCGGCCCGGCCGGGGCGGACGAGGTGGTGCCGAGGTGGTGCGGCGGTCAGCCCCGCAGGGTCGCCAGCGCCTGGTTCAGCGTCTTCGACGGACGCATCACCGCGGACGCCTTGGCCGCGTCGGGGCGGTAGTAGCCACCGATGTCGGCCGGGGAGCCCTGCACCGCGATCAGCTCGTCGACGATGGTCTGCTCCTGCTCGGTCAGCGTCTTGGCCAGCGGCCCGAACGCCTCGGCGAGCTGCGCGTCGTCGGTCTGCTTGGCCAGCTCCTGGGCCCAGTAGAGGGCGAGGTAGAAGTGGCTGCCGCGGTTGTCGATGCCGCCCAGGCGGCGGCTCGGCGACTTGTTCTCGTTGAGGAACGAGCCGGTCGCGCGGTCCAGGGTGTCGGCGAGGACCTTGGCGCGGGCGTTGCCCGTGGTGTTCGCCAGGTGCTCGAAGCTGACCGCGAGCGCGAGGAACTCGCCCAGGCTGTCCCAGCGCAGGTAGTTCTCCTTGACCAGCTGCTGGACGTGCTTGGGGGCGGAACCGCCGGCGCCGGTCTCGAACAGGCCGCCGCCGTTCATCAGCGGGACGACCGAGAGCATCTTGGCGCTGGTGCCCAGCTCCAGGATCGGGAACAGGTCGGTCAGGTAGTCGCGCAGGACGTTGCCGGTGACCGAGATGGTGTTCTCGCCGCGGCGGATGCGCTCGACGGAGAGCTTGGTGGCCTCGACCGGGGAGAGGACGCGGATGTCCAGGCCCTCGGTGTCGAACTCCGGCAGGTACTGCTCGACCTTCTTGATCAGCTGGGCGTCGTGGGCCCGCTCGGCGTCCAGCCAGAACACGGCCGGGTCGCCGGTGGCGCGGGCGCGCGTGACGGCCAGCTTGACCCAGTCCTTGATCGGCGCGTCCTTGGTCTGGCAGGCGCGGAAGATGTCGCCCTCGGAGACGGTCTGCTCCAGGACGACGTCGCCGGCGCGGTTGACCAGGCGGACGGTGCCGGTGGACGGGATCTCGAAGGTCTTGTCGTGGGAGCCGTACTCCTCGGCCTTCTGCGCCATCAGGCCGACGTTCGGGACGGAGCCCATCGTCGACGGGTCGTAGGCGCCGTGGGCGCGGCAGTCCTCGATGACGGCCTGGTAGACGCCCGCGTAGGAGGAGTCCGGGATGACGGCGAGGGTGTCGGCCTCGTTGCCGTCCTTGTCCCACATGTGGCCCGAGGTGCGGATCATGGCCGGCATGGAGGCGTCGATGATGACGTCGGACGGCACGTGCAGGTTGGTGATGCCGCGGTCGGAGTCGACCATGGCCAGGTCCGGGCCCGCGGCCAGCTCGGCCTCGAAGGACGCCTTGATCTCGGCGCCGTTGTCCAGGGACGCAAGGCCCTTGTAGATGCCGCCCAGACCGTCGTTCGGGGTCAGGCCGGCGGCGGCGAGGGCCTCGCCGTGGCGGGCGAAGGTCTCCGGGAAGAAGGCGCGCACGACGTGACCGAAGACGATCGGGTCGGAGACCTTCATCATGGTGGCCTTCAGGTGCGCGGAGAACAGCACACCCTCTTCCTTGGCGCGGGCGACCTGGGCGGTCAGGAACTCGCGCAGGGGGGCGACCCGCATCACGGAGGCGTCGACGACCTCGCCGGCGAGGACCGGCACGGACTCGCGCAGCACGGTGGTGGTGCCGTTGTCGGCGACCAGCTCGATGCGCAGGCTGTCGTCCGCGGGGATCACGGCGGACTTCTCGGTCGAGCGGAAGTCGTCGGCGCCCATCGTCGCGACGTTGGTCTTGGAGTCGGCGCTCCAGGCACCCATGCGGTGCGGGTGGGCCTTGGCGTAGTTCTTGACGGCCGGGGCGGCCCGGCGGTCCGAATTGCCCTCGCGCAGCACGGGGTTGACGGCGCTGCCCTTGACCTTGTCGTAGCGGGCGCGGATCTCGCGCTCCTCGTCGGTCTTCGGGTCGTCCGGGTAGTCCGGCAGCGCGTAGCCCTGCTCCTGGAGCTCGGCGACGGCCGCCTTCAGCTGCGGGATGGAGGCCGAGATGTTCGGCAGCTTGATGATGTTGGCGCCCGGCGTCTTGGCCAGCTCGCCGAGCTCGGCGAGGGCGTCGCCGATCCGCTGCTCCTCGGTCAGGTACTCCGGGAAGCCGGCGATGATGCGGCCGGACAGCGAGATGTCGCGGGTCTCCAACGTCACCCCGGCGGTCGCGGCGTAGGCCCCCACGACCGGCAGGAACGAGTACGTCGCCAGGGCCGGGGCCTCGTCAGTGTGGGTGTAAATGATGGTCGAGTCAGTCACCGGGTACTCCGCTCCATCCACGTCTCAAATATTGCTCGACGTCAAGATATCAAGATTCCTCGACATCAAGATATCTCGTGCGCCGACCGGGCCGGCCGGCGGGCGCCGGCTCAGCGGAACGTCTTGTCCCACCCGCCCGCGACGAGCGCCCGCACCGCGTTGTCGAATCCGTCTGCGACCCGCTGGATCCCGGCGTCGCCGGCCAGGTGGACATCGCCGTCGTCGGCCGGCAGCACGGCCTCCCGGGTGTCCGTGGCCGTTCCGACGAGCAGGACCGGAGAACCGATGCGGTCGCCGAAGACGCGCACGCTCCGCGGCAGCGAGTGCGCCGGTCCCTCGTCCTCGACACCGAGGCCGTCAGGAACGTCCCGCCGAAGCGGTGGGACCAGGTCACGGTGAACTCGCCGTAGGTCTCCAGGAATTACCGGCGGCGCAGTGGCCGACCGTCAGCCGGTCCGCCGCAGCAGCGCCAGATACATCGCGTCCGTGCCGTGCCGGTGCGGCCACAACTGGACGTCCGGCCCGTCGCCGAGCTCGGGGACCCCCGGCATCAGCGGCCGGGCGTCGACCCACTCGGCCGCGGCCGCCGGGCCGCCGCGGCCCTTGAGGACGTCCTCCACCACCGCCCGGGTCTCCGCCGGATGCGGCGAACAGGTCGCATAGCCGACCACACCGCCGATCCGCACCGCCGCCAGCGCCTGCCGCAGCAGCTCCCGCTGGAGCGGCGCGAACCCGTCCAGGTCCTCGGGGCGACGCCGCCAGCGGGCCTCGGGCCGGCGGCGCAGCGCGCCCAGGCCGGTGCACGGCACGTCCACCAGCACCCGGTCGAAGGCCCCGGGCCGCCACGCCGGACGGGTGCCGTCGGCCGCGATCACCGCGTACGGTCCGGGGTTGCCGTCCAGGGCCCGGGCCACCAGCCGCGCGCGGTGCGGCTGCTTCTCCGACGCCAGCAGCGCCGCGCCGCGCCGCGCCGCCAGCGCGCCCAGCAGCGCCGCCTTGCCGCCCGGCCCCGCGCAGCCGTCCAGCCACACGCGGTCCGGGCCGTCCAGCGGCGCGTTCGCCAGCGCCAGCGCGACCAGCTGGCTGCCCTCGTCCTGTACGCCGGCGCGCCCCTCGCGCACCGCGTCCAGCGCGCCCGGCTCCCCGCCCTCGGCGAGCCGGACCGCGTACGGCGACCAACGGCCCGGCACCGCGCCGGTGTCGCCCACGGCCGCCAGCAACTCCTCGGCGGTGGACCGGCCGGGCCGCGCCACCAGCGTCACCTCGGGACGCTCGTTGTCCGCGGCCAGCAGCTCCTCGATGCCCGCGCGGCCGCCGCCGAGGGCGTCCCAGAGGGCCGAGACGACCCACCGGGGATGCGCGTGGACGATCCCCAGGTGCTCCTCGGGATCCTCGTCGTAGGCCGGCGCCACCCGCTCCAGCCAGCCGTCCAGATCGTGCGCGGTGACCTTGCGCAGCACCGCGTTGACGAACTTCGCGCGGCCGTCGCCGAGCACCACCCGGGCCAGTTCGACGGTGGCGCCGACCGCGGCGTGCGGCGGGATCCGGGTGCCGAGCAGCTGGTGCGCGCCGAGCGTCAGCACGTCCAGCACCGGCGGGTCCACCTCGCGCAGCGGCCGGTCCACGCAGTCGGCCAGGATCGCGTCGTAGGTGCCCTGGCGGCGCAGCGAACCGTAGACCAGCTCGGTGGCCAGCGCCGCGTCCCGGGCGTCGAAGTCGCCGGCCGCCCGCGCCTTGCGCAGCAGCGGCGGCAGGACCAGATTCGCGTACGCGTCCCGCTCGTCCACGGCCCGCAGCGCCTCGAACGCGAGGATCCGGACCGGGTCCTTCCTGGGGCGGCGGTAGGGCTTGCGGGTGCCGTGGCGACGCGGCGGCTGCTGACTCACAGAAAAGGTGCTCCGGTATTACGGGACGGTGTCCGCACCAGCCTACGCGGGCCACGAACCCCCGGCGCGGCCGGACGGTCCCGGGGGCGGGCCTCAGCCCTCCAGCCGCTCCCCGGTCGCGATCCGTACGCCGCGGGCCCAGTCCGCGGCCCGCATCGGCTTCTTGCCCTGCGGCTGGACCCAGAGCAGCTCCACCGGGTGGCTGCCGGTGCCCGCGTGCACCGTCTTCTTGGTGGCGGCCAGTTCGCCCGGCGCCAGGGCCGGTCCGTCGTACCCGGCGGCCGGGCCGGCCGCCATCACCTTCAGCCGCTCCCCGCGGAAGACCGTCCAGGCGCCGGGCGCCGGGGCGCACCCCCGGACCACCCGGTCCACCCGCAGCGCGGGCGCGGTCCAGTCGATCCGGGCGTCCTCCACCTCGATCTTCGGGGCGAGGGTGATCCCCTCCTCCGGCTGCGGCACCGCTTCGAGGGTGCCGTCCTCGATGCCGTCCATCGTGGCGGCGAGCAGACCGGAGCCGGCGAACGCCAGCCGGGTCAGCAGATCGCCGCTGGTGTCCGTCGGCCGGACCTCCTCGGTGAGCACCCCGTACACCGGGCCCGAGTCCAGCCCCTGCTCGATCTGGAACGTCGTGGCGCCGGTGATCTCGTCGCCGGCGAGCACCGCGTGCTGCACCGGCGCCGCGCCCCGCCACGCGGGCAGCAGCGAGAAGTGCAGGTTGACCCAGCCGTGGGCCGGGATGTCCAGCGCGGCCTTGGGAAGCAGCGCCCCGTAGGCGACCACCGGGCAGCAGTCCGGCGCGATCTCCCGCAGCCGGGCCAGGAAGTCCTCGTCCCGCGGCTTGACGGGCTTGAGCACCTCGATGCCGGCCTCCGCCGCGCGCTCCGCGACCGGGCTGGCCACCAGCCGGCGGCCCCGGCCGGCCGGCGCGTCGGGCCGGGTCACCACGGCCACCACCTCGTGCCGGTCCGAGGCGATCAGGGCATCGAGAGCGGGTACGGCGACCTCGGGGGTACCGGCGAAGACAAGCCTCATGGGTGACGGACTACCTCTCACACGCTGCGGAACGGCGCACCAGTCTAGGCGTCCTGACGCAGGTCATGGGGCCGAACGCGAGGGGGCGTGCGAACCCGGTCGCGCCCCACGCACACGCTCGTACGCCCCTGCACCGTGACCAGAGCCGCTCCTGACGCGTTGGTCAAGCAGCATTGACCGAATTCCGGGCCGCTTTGGCGGCCCGATCGCTTTCACCCTTCCTTTCCACGCCGGTTCGAGAGGCTTGCTCATGGCCGACCACGCAACCCACGACGCCCAGGCGCGCGCCAGCCTGCATCTCCTGGTGCGGGACATCGAGCGGGTCCGCCGGCAGGTGGACGCCCTGCGCACGCTCACCGCACAGCTCGGCAACGTCTACCGCCCACGCCGCACGGGCCCCTCCACGGGCTTCGTCGTCTACGGCCGGGCGCCGGCCCCCACCGTGCGCCTCGCCCAGGAGCTGCGCGACAGCGTCGAGACCCTCGTCACCGCGGCCGTCGACTTCGACCGCTCGCTGGGCTTCTCCTGGGACGCGGTGGGCTCGGCGCTCGGCGTCACCAAGCAGGCGGTGCACCGCCGTTACGGCGCCCGGCGGGCCGCCACCCAGTCGTCCGGCGACGGCGGTGAGGCCGCGGTGCGCTCGTCCGACACCACCGCGGCCCGCGCGGTCAGCATCGCCGGCGGCCTCGCCGGGGCCCCGTCCGTCCCCGCCGCCCGCTCGATGCCCACCCAGCCCTCCGCCGCCACCCGCGACGAGGCCCGGCCGGGCGCCTTCCCCGGCCCCCGCAACGGCTGAACTCCTCCCCCGCCCCCGCAGGCCGCATCCCGCGGGCAGCACGCACCGGCACCCGGACCGCCCGCCGACATCGGTCCCGGGTGCCGTGCCATGAGACGGGCCCGGCGACGGCTCTCCGGCGCGGGAACGGGCGGGGCACCCACCGGCCGGCCCGGCGCGCTCAGCCCAGATCCAGCGGATCGACCCGCACCCGCACCGGCTGCCCCTCCCGCTTGACCAGACGGGCCGCCTGGGCCGCCTTCAGTGCCGCCGCCAGCGCCCCGCCCTGCCCGGGGCGGACCCGTACGAGCACCCGCTCCCACACCTCGCCCGGCGGTGGATCGCCCGGCCTGCGCGGCCGCCCGGGATCCGGCACCGGCAGCGGCACCGGGCCCAAGACCTCTGCCCCGGCGGGGAGTTCGGCCGCCGCCAGCAGACCGGCCACGTCCTCGGCGCGGCCCGCCACCGAGGCCATCCGCGACACCGGCGGGAAGCCCAGCTCCGCCCGCTCCGCCAGCTCCCGGGCCGCGTGGCCGACGGGATCCCAGCGCACCAGCGCCTGCACCGGCCGCAGCGTCGGCTCCGCGATCACCGCGACCGTGCCGCCCGCCGCCTGGCCGCGGACCAGCGCCGCAGCGCCCAGCCAGCGGCGCAGCGCCTCCTCGCCGGCCCGCAGATCCGGCCGGCCCAGCAGCGCCCAGCCGTCCAGCAGCAGCGCCGCGGCATAGCCCGCGCCCTCGGCGACCGGCTCGGCGCCGGGTGTGCTCACCACCAGCGCGGGCAGATCGGGGACCGACTCCAGGATGTGATCCCGGCCCGACGTCCGGACCGGTACGCCGGGGAACGCCCGGCCGAGCTCCTCGGCCGTCCGCCGCGCGCCGACGACCTGCGCCCGCAGCCGGGTGCCGCCGCACTCCGCGCAGCACCACTCCGGGACCGCCTGCCCGCACCAGCCGCAGCACAGCGCGCCGCCCTGGCTCGGTGCCTCCAGCGGCCCCGCGCAGTGGCGGCACCGGGCCGGCGTCCGGCAGCGCCCGCACGCCAGTCGCGGCACATACCCCCGCCGCGGGACCTGCACCAGGACCGGCCCGTGCGCCAGCGCCTTGCGCGCCGTCTGCCAGGCCAGCGACGGCAGCCGGGCGGCCCGCGCCGCCTCGTCCCGCGCCTGCTCGGTCTCGTCGACGGTGCGGACCAACGGCGCCGCGCCGCGCAGCACTTCGCGCTCGGCGGCCAGCTGGCGCGCCCAGCCGTTCTCCACCAGCTGGGTGGCCTCGACCGTGCGCCCCACGTCGCCGATCAGGCATGCGGCCTTCTCGTGGACGGCGCGGAGCAGGAGCACGTCCCGGGCGTGCGGATGGGGTGCGTGGATCTCGCTGTGGTTGGTGTTGCCGTCGTCCCAGACGGCGACGAGGCCGAGGTCGGCGACCGGTGCGTACATGGCGGCGCGGGTGCCGACCACGGCCCGCACCGCGCCACGGCGTATCGCCAACCAGCAGCGATAGCGCTCCTCGGGGCCGGAGTCGGCGACCAGCAGGGTGTGCCGGTCCGGCCCGATCAGCTCGGTCAGCGCCGCCTCGACCCGGGCGGCGGACCGGCCGTCGGGCATCACCACCAGGGCGCCGCGCCCGGACGCCAGGGTGGCGGCCACCGCGGCGGCGAGTTCGGCCGGCCAGTGCGGCCCCGGCAGGGCGGTCCACACCGCTCGCGGGGCGTCGCCGCGGGCCAGCGCCTCCAGGAACGCCGGGCCGGCCGGATAGCGACTCCAGCTCGCCGGCGCGGGCGGGGCGGGCGGCGCCGGAGGCGGTGCGAAGCGCTCGGCCTCGGCCTTGGCGTTCCGCGGGGGCAGGGCGAGCTGGAGGACGTCGGCGAGCGAGCCGGCGTAGCGGTCGGCGACCGCCCGGCACAGCGCCAGCAGCGGGCCGCTGAGCACCGGCTCCGGCGAGACGACCTGGGCGAGCGCCGCCAGCGGCCCGCGGTAGTCGGACTCGGCGACCCGCTCGACGAGATAGCCGTCCAGCAGGCTCCCGCCCTCGCGGCGGCCCTCGCGCACCCTGCCGGTGCCCGCCCCGAAGCGCACCCGCACCCGCACCCCGGGCTGCGCCTCGGCGTCCATGGCGGCGGGCACGGCGTAGTCCCAGAGCTTGTCCAGGTGGACGGGGCCCTTGTCCACCAGCACCCGGGCCACCGGCAGGTGCGGCGCCAGCGCGGCGCCCCGCCAGGTGCGCGGCTTGGCCCGCTCCGCCTTCGTCTCCCGCACGGCCTCCCGGATCAGGGCCAGCTGCTCGCCCCGCTCCCCCGCATCCGGTTCGTTCTCCCTGCTCACAGCAACCAGTCTTAGCAGACGGCACCGACAACGGCGGCCGGGTGCACAACGGCCCGGGGCCCCGGGCCGCCGTAGCGGTCCGGGGCCCCGGGCCGCCGTAGCGGTCCGGGGCCCCGGAGGAGTGCCCTGGTGGTGCGTGCCCTACAGGCCCGCGGCCTTGCGGAGGGCCTCCACCCGGTCGGTGCGCTCCCAGGTGAAGTCCTCCAGCTCGCGGCCGAAGTGGCCGTAGGCGGCGGTCTGGGAGTAGATCGGGCGGAGCAGGTCGAGGTCGCGGATGATCGCGGCCGGGCGGAGGTCGAAGACCTCGCCGATGGCCTGCTCGATCTTGTCGGTCTCGACGGCGTTGGTGCCGAAGGTCTCGACGAAGAGGCCGACCGGCTCGGCCTTGCCGATCGCGTACGCGACCTGGACCTCGCAGCGCGAGGCGAGGCCGGCGGCGACCACGTTCTTGGCGACCCAGCGCATGGCGTAGGCGGCCGAGCGGTCGACCTTGGACGGGTCCTTGCCGGAGAAGGCACCGCCGCCGTGGCGGGCCATGCCGCCGTAGGTGTCGATGATGATCTTGCGGCCGGTGAGGCCGGCGTCGCCCATCGGGCCGCCGATCTCGAAGCGCCCGGTCGGGTTGACCAGCAGGCGGTAGCCGTCGGTGTCCAGCTTGATGCCGTCCTCGACGAGCTGGTTGAGGACGTGCTCGACGACGAACTCGCGGATGTCGGGCGCCAGCAGCGAGTCCAGGTCGATGTCGCTGGCGTGCTGCGAGGAGACCACCACGGTGTCGAGGCGGACGGCCTTGTTGCCGTCGTACTCGATGGTGACCTGGGTCTTGCCGTCGGGGCGGAGGTAGGGGATGGTCCCGTTCTTGCGGACCTCCGACAGCCGGCGCGAGAGGCGGTGCGCGAGGTAGATCGGCAGCGGCATCAGCTCGGGGGTCTCGTCGCAGGCGTACCCGAACATCAGGCCCTGGTCGCCCGCGCCCTGCCGGTCCAGCTCGTCGTCGTCGCCCTCGACGCGGTTCTCGTACGCGGTGTCGACACCCTGGGCGATGTCCGGGGACTGCGCGCCGATGGACACCGAGACGCCGCAGGAGGCGCCGTCGAAGCCCTTCTTGGACGAGTCGTACCCGATCTCCAGGATCTTGTTCCGGACGAGGTTGGGGATGTCGGCGTACGCCTTGGTCGTCACCTCACCGGCCACGTGCACCAGGCCGGTGGTGATCAACGTCTCCACGGCGACCCGGGACGTCGGGTCCTCCTTCAGGAGTGCGTCGAGAATGGTGTCGCTGATCTGGTCAGCGATCTTGTCGGGGTGGCCCTCGGTGACAGACTCCGAGGTGAACAGGCGGCGGGACACATCGCTCCCTGGGGTTGCAGCGGCTGCTGGCTGATCATTTTGCGGAACGGCCGAGAGCTGCGCTCGGCCGAATCCACTGCCAGTTTATCGGTCTAATGTGGCGCTCGGGCACGCAGTCTCGATTTATGGACCCCCCGTGACCTGGGACACCACTGCCTCACGGTAGTGACGATCACCTCGAGATCCAGTCGGGTCAAGAGGGCACGCCGATTTTCGGGGTTCGATCAGGGGTGCCCGACGGCCCGGTGCGACGCTTTCCGGCCGCGCCGGACGTCAGGGGCGCGGCTCGGCCAGTCGGGGGACGACCAGGTCCCAGACGGTGTCGGCGAGGGCCTCCTTCGGCCCGTACGGGACGGGCGTCTCGGTGCCGTCCGTGGCCAGGATCACGGCCTCGTTCTCGGTCGAACCGAAGGTCCGGTGCTCGCCGACCTCGTTGACGACCAGGAGGTCGCAGCCCTTGCGGGCGAGCTTGGCGCGGCCGTTGGCGAGCACGTCGTCGGTCTCGGCGGCGAAGCCGACGACCAGCTGGCCGGGGCGGGCCCGCTCGGCGGAGAGCTCCGCAAGGATGTCCGGATTCCGTACCAGCGCGATCGGTTCCGGCTCCTGACCCTCCCGCTTCTTGATCTTGCCGGGGGCGTAGACGGCGGGCCGGAAATCGGCGACCGCGGCGGCCATCACCACCGCGTCGGCGTCCGCGGCGGCCTTCAGCACCGCCTCGCGCAGCTGGCGCGCGGTGCCGATGCGGACCACGTCCACACCGGCCGGGTCGGGCAGCTCGGTGTTGCCGGCGACGAGCGTGACCCGGGCGCCGCGGGCCGCGGCGGTGCGGGCGAGGGCGTAGCCCTGCCGGCCGGAGGAGCGGTTGCCGAGGTAGCGCACCGGGTCCAGCGGCTCGCGGGTGCCACCCGCGCTGACCACGACATGGCGGCCGGCGAGGTCCTGCGGCAGGCCCTGGGCACCGCGGGCCAGCACCTGGCGGCACAGGTCGAAGATCTCCACCGGGTCGGGGAAGCGGCCCTTGCCGGTGTCGACGCCGGTGAGCCGGCCCACCGCGGGCTCGACGACCAGCGCGCCGCGGCGCCGCAGGGTGGCGACGTTCTCCTGGGTGGCGGGGTTCTCCCACATCTCGGTGTGCATCGCGGGCGCGAAGACCACCGGGCAGCGGGCCGTGAGCAGGGTGTTGGTCAGCAGGTCGTCGGCGAGGCCGTGGGCGGCCTTGGCCAGCATGTCGGCGGTGGCCGGGGCGACCACGACGAGGTCGGCGGCCTGGCCGATGCGGACGTGCGGGACCTCGTGCACGGACTCCCAGACCTCGGTGGTGGCGGGGTTGCCGGACAGCGCCGACCAGGTGGCCTCGCCGACGAAGTGCAGCGCCGAGGCGGTCGGCACCACCCGGACGTCGTGGCCGGACTCCGTGAACCTGCGCAGCAGCTCGCACGCCTTGTACGCGGCGACACCGCCGCTGACCCCCAGGACGACCCTGGGCCGCTCGCGCTTGTCCATCGTTTCCCGCTCCCCGAGCCTCGAGTCCGAACGTGTGCCCCTCAACCTATGCCCTCGCGGCACACCAAGGGCCCGGCAGGTTCCCCAGCTCGTCGCCGGGGGCCCTGCCGGGCCCTTGGTGAGGTGTGCGGTGCCGCTTACTGGCCGACCGGGCCCTCGATGGCCTCGGAGGTCAGCAGACCCGCGTTGATCTCGCGGAGCGCGATCGACAGCGGCTTCTCGTGCACGTGGGTGTCGACCAGCGGGCCGACGTACTCCAGCAGGCCCTCGCCGAGCTGGGAGTAGTAGGCGTTGATCTGGCGCGCCCGCTTGGCGGCGTAGATCACGAGGCTGTACTTCGAGTCGGTGGCCTCGAGAAGCTCATCAATGGGCGGGTTGATGATGCCCTCGGGTGCGGTGATGGAAGAGGACACTCTCTACCTTCCGAAAGGGGATGAAGCAGGTGGTGGCGCATGCGGCGCCGAAATCCGTGGCGCCTCGGTCGGACCGGGGTCAGTCGCCGGTGGTCCGGTCCTCAGAGCGGCGCAGCATCAAGGCTAGCAGCTCACGGCTGACGTCCTCGACGGAGGTGTTGACGAGCGTCACGTCGAACTCCTTCTCCGCCGCGAGCTCGACCCGGGCCGCCTCCAGGCGCCGCTCGATGACCTCCGGGGCCTCCGTGCCGCGGCCGGTGAGCCGGCGGACCAGCTCCTCCCAGCTCGGCGGGGCCAGGAAGACCAGGTCGGCGTCCGACATGGACTCGCGCACCTGGCGGGCGCCCTGCAGGTCGATCTCCAGGAGGACCGGCTCGCCGGCCGCCAGCCGGTCCAGCACCGCCTTGCGCGGGGTGCCGTAGCGGTTGCCGGCGAACTCGGCCCACTCCAGCAGTTCACCGTTGGCGATCAGCTTGTCGAACTCCTCGTCCTCGACGAAGAAGTACTGGACGCCGTGGCGCTCCCCCGGGCGCGGCTTGCGGGTGGTGGCCGAGACCGAGAGCCAGATCTCGGGATGGACCTTGCGCAGATGCGCGACGACCGTGCTCTTGCCGACCCCCGAAGGGCCGGAGAGCACGGTCAGGCGCGGTTGTCTGGCCGGGGGTACGGGGGCGGACCCCCGGGAGACTGCTGAACTCATGCAGCGATTATTCCAGCTTCCCGGCGGTGCCGGAAAACTCAGGCGCCGCTGCCGCCGAACTCGCGCTCCAGCGATGCGATCTGGTTGGAGCCCAGACCGCGCACCCGGCGGCTCTCGGAGATGCCGAGGCGCTCCATGATCTGCTTCGCACGGACCTTGCCCACGCCGGGCAGGGACTCCAGGAGGGCCGAGACCTTCATCTTGCCGATGACATCGTTCTTCTGGCCCTGCTGGATGACCTCGTGCAGGGAGGCCCCGGAGTGCTTGAGCCGATTCTTGACCTCGGCGCGCTCCCGGCGAGCCGCGGCGGCCTTTTCGAGCGCGGCAGCGCGCTGTTCAGGGGTAAGGGGCGGAAGAGCCACGCCTACGTCACCTCGGATGTCGAACTGTCGGATACGGACCGGTGTGGAACCTAGTCGCCCCGCAACAGCGGAGCAACGAGCAACGCGCTTACGTGCAGTGCTCTCGACGGAGACTAGCGGCCGATCGCGCCGGAGTCAGCGAGAACAGACGAAAAGTCCTGGTCAGACTCAGCTGACCAGGACATTTCGGGACCAAATAACCGCGTTATGCGACGGCCGCGCGCACTTCGTCGGCACAGCGGGCCGCCGCCGTGCGCAGTGCACCGGCGTCCGGACCGTGCTTCAGCACTCCCCGGCTGACGCTCGGGACGACGTTGCGGACCGCCGCGCCGAAGACGGTGGGCAGGTCGGCGGGGGTGGCGCCCTGGGCTCCGATGCCGGGGGCCAGCAGCGGGCCGTTGATCGCCAGGTCGAAGGCGGAGAGATCGCCGAGGGTGGCGCCGACGACCGCGCCGAAGGAGCCCAGCGGCGCCGCCCCGGCGTTCTCGGCGGCGAGGTGGCCGAGCATGGTGGCGGCGACGGTGCGGCCGTCCTCGCGGACCGCGCGCTGCACCTCCGCGCCCTCCGGGTTGGAGGTCAGGCCCAGCACGAAGAGCCCGGCGCCACTCTGCCGCGCCAGCTCCACGGCCGGCTCCAGCGAGCCGTAGCCGAGGTACGGGGAGACCGTCAACGCGTCCGAGAACAGCGGCGAGTCCGGGCGCAGGAACGCCTCGGCGTAGGCGCTCATGGTGGAACCGATGTCGCCGCGCTTGGCGTCCATGAGGATCAGCGCACCGCGTTCCCGCGCCTCCTCGACGGCGGTCTCCAGCACGGCGACGCCGCGCGAGCCGAACCGCTCGAAGAAGGCCGACTGCGGCTTGAAGACCGCGACCTGCTCGCCGAGCGCCTCGACGACGGTCCTGGTGAACCGCGCCAGGCCCGCGACGTCGTCGTTCAGGCCCCAGTCGGCCAGCAGCGAGGCGTGCGGGTCGATGCCGATGCAGAGCGGGCCGCGCTCGTCCATGGCGCGGCGCAGGCGCGCGCCGAAGGGTTGAAGAGAGAGCGGGCGCCCGGAGGGCGTCGTTGAGGGGCGGAGGTCGGGCGACGGGCGGGGGCTCATCCGGTCACCTTCTTGTGGTCGGCGCCGACCGCGTCGGCGAGGGTGGCGTACGGGCTGGTGCGCAGGCGCGCGGCGAGGCCCTTGTGGATCGCCCGGCACCAGAAGGGGCCCTGGTAGATGAAGGCGCTGTAGCCCTGGACGAGGGTGGCGCCGGCGAGGATGCGCTGCCAGGCGTCCTCGGCGGTCTCGATGCCGCCGACGCCGACCAGGGTGATCCGGTCGCCGACCCGGGCGTACAGGCGGCGCAGGACCTCCAGGGAGCGCTCCTTGAGGGGGGCGCCGGAGAGGCCGCCGGTCTCGGCGGTCAGCTTCGGGTCGGAGGTCAGGCCCAGGCCCTCGCGGGCGATGGTGGTGTTGGTGGCGATGATGCCGTCCAGGGCCAGCTCCAGGGCGAGGTCGGCGACCGCGTCCACGTCCTCGTCCGCGAGGTCCGGGGCGATCTTGACCAGCAGCGGGACCCGGCGGTCGGGGACGGTGCGGTCGGCGGCCTCGCGGACCGCGGTGAGCAGCGGCCGCAGGTGGTCGGTGGCCTGGAGGTTGCGCAGCCCCGGCGTGTTCGGCGAGGAGACGTTGACGACGAGGTAGTCGGCGTGCCGGGCCAGGCGCTCGGTGGAGGTGACGTAGTCGGCGACCGCCTCGGACTCCGGGACGATCTTGGTCTTGCCGATGTTGACGCCGAGGGTGGTCCGGAAGACCGGGTTGCGGGCGGCCAGGCGGGCCGCGACGGCGGCCGAGCCGTCGTTGTTGAAGCCCATGCGGTTGATCAGCGCGCGGTCCGGGACCAGCCGGAACAGCCGCTTCTTGGGGTTGCCGGGCTGCGGCTGGGCGGTGACGGTGCCGATCTCGACGTGGTCGAAGCCGAGCATGGCCAGGCCGTCGACGGCCACGGCGTTCTTGTCGAAGCCGGCGGCCAGGCCGAACGGGCCGTGCATCCGGCGGCCCAGGGCCTCGGTGCGCAGCTCCTTGTAGCGGGGGGCCAGGGCGGCCGCGGCGAAGGTGCGGAGCACCGGGACGCGCGCGGCCAGGCGGATCCATCGGAAGGCCAGGTGGTGGGCCTTCTCGGGGTCCATGCGCTGGAAGAACAGCTGGAAGAACAGGCGGTACATGGTGGTGGGCGGGCCTTCTCGCGGAGGGGGGGTCGGGTGGGGTGGGCTCACGAAGAGGGGGACACCGCCTTCGGTGTCCCCCTCGCGGGCCTACTCCTCGCGGGCCGCGGTCAGTTGCCGGGCGTGTTCCTGGAGGGAACGCACCCCGACGTCGCCGCGGGAGGTCGCCTCGATGCCCTGGACGGCGGCGGCCAGTGCCTGGACCGTCGTCAGGCAGGGGATGCCGCGGGCCACGGAGGCGGTGCGGATGTCGTAGCCGTCGAGCCGGCCGCCGGTCCCGTAGGGGGTGTTGACGATCAGGTCGACCTCGCCGTCGTGGATCAGCTGGACGATGGTCTTCTCGCCGTTCGGGCCCTCGCCCTCGGACTGCTTGCGCACCACGGTGGCCTTGATGCCGTTGCGGCGCAGCACCTCGGCGGTGCCGGAGGTGGCCAGCAGCTCGAAGCCGTGGGCGACCAGCTCACGGGCCGGGAAGATCATCGAGCGCTTGTCGCGGTTGGCGACGGAGACGAAGGCCCGGCCCTTGGTGGGCAGCGCGCCGTAGGCGCCGGCCTGCGACTTGGCGTACGCGGTGCCGAAGACCGAGTCGATGCCCATGACCTCGCCGGTGGAGCGCATCTCCGGGCCGAGGACGGTGTCCACACCGCGGCCGGAGGCGTCCCGGAACCGCGACCAGGGCATGACCGCCTCCTTGACGGAGATCGGCGCGTCCAGCGGCAGGGTGCCGCCGTCGCCGGTCTTGGGCAGCATGCCCTCGGCGCGCAGTTCGGCGATGGTGGCGCCCAGCGAGATCCGGGCGGCTGCCTTGGCCAGCGGGACCGCGGTGGCCTTCGAGGTGAAGGGCACGGTCCGCGAGGCGCGCGGGTTGGCCTCCAGGACGTAGAGGATGTCCCCGGCCATCGCGAACTGGATGTTGATCAGCCCGCGGACGCCAACGCCCTTGGCGATGGCCTCCGTCGAGGCCCGCAGCCGCTTGATGTCGAAGCCGCCGAGGGTGATCGGGGGCAGCGCGCAGGCCGAGTCGCCGGAGTGGATGCCGGCCTCCTCGATGTGCTCCATGACGCCGCCGAGGTAGAGCTCGTGGCCGTCGTAGAGCGCGTCCACGTCGATCTCGATGGCGTCGTCGAGGAAGCGGTCGATCAGGACCGGGTGCTGGTCGATCAGACCGGCGTGCCGCTCCAGGTACCCGGCCAGCGAGGGCTCGTCGTAGACGATCTCCATGCCGCGGCCGCCGAGGACGTAGGAGGGGCGGACCATGACCGGGTAGCCGATCTCGGTGGCGATGGCCTTGGCCTCCTCGAAGGAGAAGGCGGTGCCGTACTTGGGAGCCGGCAGCCCGGCCTCGGTCAGCACCCGGCCGAACGCGCCGCGCTCCTCGGCGAGGTCGATGGCCTCGGGCGAGGTGCCGACGATCGGCACGCCGTTGTCCTTGAGGGCCTGCGCCAGGCCCAGCGGGGTCTGCCCGCCGAGCTGGACGATGACGCCCGCGACCGGGCCGGCCTGCTGCTCGGCGTGCACGATCTCCAGGACGTCCTCCAGGGTGAGCGGCTCGAAGTAGAGCCGGTCGGAGGTGTCGTAGTCGGTGGAGACGGTCTCCGGGTTGCAGTTGACCATGACGGTCTCGTAGCCGGCTTCGCTGAGCGCGAACGAGGCGTGAACGCAGGAGTAGTCGAACTCGATGCCCTGGCCGATGCGGTTGGGGCCGGAGCCGAGGATGATCACCGCGGGCTTCTCGCGGGGCGCGACCTCGCTCTCCTCGTCGTAGGAGGAGTAGAAGTACGGCGTCCGCGCGGCGAACTCGGCGGCGCAGGTGTCGACCGTCTTGTAGACCGGGCGGATGCCCAGCGCGTGCCGCACCTCGCGGACGACGTCCTCGCGCAGGCCGCGGATGGCCGCGATCTGGGCGTCCGAGAAGCCGTGGCGCTTTGCTTCCGCAAGGGTCTCCGGGTCCAGCTTGTCGGCGGCCGCGATCTCGTCGGCGACCTCCTTGACCAGGAAGAGCTGGTCGACGAACCACGGGTCGATCTTCGTGGCGTCGAAGACCTCCTGCGGGGTGGCGCCGGCCCGGATGGCGGCCATGACGGTGTTGATCCGGCCGTCGGTGGGGACCTTGGCCCGCTCCAGCAGCTCCGCCTTGTCGCCGGGCTCGCCGGTGAAGGCGAACTGGCTGCCCTTCTTCTCCATCGAGCGGAGTGCCTTGTTGAGCGCCTCGGTGAAGTTGCGGCCGATGGCCATCGCCTCGCCGACCGACTTCATGGTGGTGGTGAGGGTGGCGTCGGCGGCCGGGAACTTCTCGAAGGCGAACCGCGGCACCTTGACCACGACGTAGTCGAGGGTGGGCTCGAACGACGCCGGGGTCTGCTCGGTGATGTCGTTGGGGACCTCGTCGAGGGTGTAGCCGACGGCGAGCCGGGCGGCGATCTTCGCGATCGGGAAGCCAGTGGCCTTGGAGGCGAGGGCGGACGAGCGCGAGACCCGCGGGTTCATCTCGATGACGATCACCCGACCGTCCTCGGGGTTGACCGCGAACTGGATGTTGCAGCCGCCGGTGTCGACGCCGACCTCGCGGATCACCGCGATGCCGATGTCGCGCAGGATCTGGTACTCGCGGTCGGTCAGCGTCATCGCGGGCGCGACGGTGATCGAGTCGCCGGTGTGCACGCCCATCGGGTCGAAGTTCTCGATGGAGCAGACGACCACGACGTTGTCGTGCTTGTCGCGCATCAGCTCCAGCTCGTACTCCTTCCAGCCGAGGATGGACTCCTCCAGGAGCACCTCGGTGGTCGGGGAGAGCGTGAGGCCCTGGCCGGCGATCCGGCGCAGCTCCTCCTCGTCGTGGGCGAAACCGGAGCCGGCACCGCCCATGGTGAAGGACGGGCGGACGACGACCGGGTAGCCGCCGAGCTCCTCGACGCCCTTGAGGACGTCGTCCATGGAGTGGCAGATGTAGGAGCGCGCGGACTCACCGTGGCCGATCTTGCGGCGGACGGCCTCGACGACCTCCTTGAACAGGTCGCGGTCCTCGCCCTTGTTGATCGCCTCGACGTTGGCGCCGATCAGCTCGACGCCGTACTTCTGGAGGGTGCCCGCCTCGTGGAGCGAGATGGCGGTGTTGAGCGCGGTCTGGCCGCCGAGGGTCGGCAGCAGGGCGTCCGGGCGCTCCTTGGCGATGATCTTCTCGACGAACTCCGGGGTGATCGGCTCGACGTAGGTGGCGTCGGCGATCTCCGGGTCGGTCATGATCGTGGCCGGGTTGGAGTTGACCAGGATGACGCGCAGGCCCTCGGACTTGAGGACCCGGCATGCCTGGGTGCCGGAGTAGTCGAACTCGGCGGCCTGACCGATGACGATCGGGCCGGAGCCGATGACCAGGACGGACTGGATATCGGTGCGCTTAGGCACGCTGGCCCTCCATCAGGGAAACGCTGTGCTGATTGTTGTCTCGCATGAGCTCGACGAACCGGTCGAAGAGGTACGCGGCGTCGTGCGGGCCGGCGGCCGCCTCGGGGTGGTACTGAACGCTGAAGGCCGGCTGGTCCAGGAGCTGGAGCCCCTCCACCACGTCGTCGTTGAGGCAGACGTGGGAGACCTCGGCGCGGCCGTAGGGGGTGTCGGATACCTTGTCGAGCGGGGCGTCCACCGCGAAACCGTGGTTGTGCGCGGTGATCTCGACCTTGCCGGTCGTGCGGTCCTGCACCGGCTGGTTGATGCCGCGGTGCCCGTACTTGAGCTTGTACGTGCCGAAGCCCAGCGCCCGGCCCAGGATCTGGTTGCCGAAGCAGATGCCGAACAGCGGGGTCTTGCGGGAGAGCACCTCGCGCATCACCGCGACCGGGTGGTCGGCGGTGGCCGGGTCGCCGGGGCCGTTGGAGAAGAACACGCCGTCGGGGTTGACCGCGTAGACGTCCTCGGCGGTGGCGGTGGCCGGCAGGACGTGCACCTCGATGCCGCGCTCGGCCATCCGGTGCGGGGTCATGCCCTTGATGCCGAGGTCGATCGCGGCCACGGTGAACTTCTTCGCACCGATCGCCGGGACGACGTACGCCTCCTTGGTGGCGACCTCCGCGGAGAGGTCGGCGCCCTTCATCTCGGGCTGCTGGCGCACCTCGGCGAGCATGGTGCCCGCGTCGGGCAGTGCGTTGCCGGAGAAGATGCCGACCCGCATCGCGCCGCGCTCGCGCAGATGGCGGGTGAGCGCGCGGGTGTCGACGCCGCTGATGCCGACGACGCCCTGGTGGCGCAGCTCCTCGTCGAGGGAGCGGCGGGAGCGCCAGTTGGACGGGATCCGGGCGGGGTCGCGGACGACGTAGCCGGCCACCCAGATCCGCGCGGACTCGGGGTCCTCGTCGTTCACGCCGGTGTTGCCGACGTGCGGGGCGGTCATGACGACGACCTGGCGGTGGTACGACGGGTCGGTCAGTGTCTCCTGGTAGCCGGTCATGCCGGTGGAGAACACCGCCTCGCCGAAGGTCTCCCCCACGGCCCCGTAGGCGCGGCCGCGGAAGGTGCGGCCGTCCTCCAGGACGAGTACGGCGGGGATCTTGCCCGTCCCCTTGGTGGAGGTCGTCATCGTGCGCCTTCCGTTTCGGTGTGCTCGGTGCTGCTGAGCTGGTTGATGGCCTCGACCCAGGCGGGGTGCTCCCCGGCCCGGTCGGAGCGGAAGCCGGAGTCGATCCGTCTGCCGCCGTGTTCCCAGGTGACGACCAGCAGGCCGCCCTCGGGGAGGACCTTGCCGGCGATGCCGGCCTCCAGGCGTGCGCCGCGCAGGGCGGCGACCGGTACGAAGAAGTCCGTGGCGCCGGGCCGTTCGACGGCCAGGCCCTGGTCGGTGAGGGTCAGTTCGGCCCGGCTGCGGGTGCCCAGACCGCGGGCGACGATCCGGTCGAGCCACTGCCCGGCGGTGGTCGAGCCGTGGTAGCGCCCGCTGAGGGACAGCCGGGCCTCCCCCGCGTCGTCCGGTGCGGACGGCAGCTCGGGCAGATCGCCCTGGAGGGTGCCGCGCCACTTCCAGCCCTGGCGCATCAGCCAGTACACGAAGACGACGAAGACCAGGAGGCCGACCACCCAGGCGATGCGCCCGGACCAGTCGGTGACCGGGGCGGAGTGCTGCGCCGCGGCCAGGGGGATCAGTTGAGGAGTCACGCGAGCTTCCCGTCGACGACCGTTGCGCGGCCCCGCAGGAAGGTGTGGGTGACGCGTCCCGGCAGCTCACGGCCCTCGTAGGGGGTGTTGCGGCTGCGGGAGGCGAAGCCCGCGGGGTCCACCTCTCCACGGTAAGCGGAATCGACCAGGGTGAGGTTGGCGGGCTCGCCGACCGAGACGGGGCGTCCCTGGCCCGCCAGCCGACCGATCCGCGCCGGCGCGGCGGACATCCGGTCGGCGACGCCGGCCCAGTCCAGCAGTCCGGTCTCGACCATGGTCTGCTGGACGACCGACAGGGCGGTCTCCAGGCCCACCATGCCCATGGCGGCCGCGGCCCACTCGCAGTCCTTGTCCTCGTGCGGGTGCGGGGCGTGGTCGGTGGCGACGATGTCGATCGTGCCGTCGGCGAGCGCCTCGCGCAGCGCCATCACGTCCCGCTCGGTGCGCAGCGGCGGGTTGACCTTGTAGACCGGGTTGTAGCTGCGCACCAGCTCGTCGGTGAGGAGCAGGTGGTGCGGGGTGACCTCGGCGGTGACGTCGATGCCGCGGGACTTGGCCCAGCGGACGATCTCGACGCTGCCGGCGGTCGACAGGTGGCAGATGTGGACCCGGGAGCCCACGTGCTCGGCGAGCAGCACGTCCCGGGCGATGATCGACTCCTCGGCGACGGCCGGCCAGCCGCCCAACCCCAGTTCGGCCGAGACGACGCCCTCGTTCATCTGGGCGCCCTCGGTCAGCCGCGGCTCCTGGGCGTGCTGGGCGACGACCCCGCCGAACGCCTTCACGTACTCCAGGGCCCGCCGCATGATCACCGCGTCGTCGACGCACTTGCCGTCGTCGGAGAAGACCGTGACGCCGGCCGCGGACTCGTGCATCGCGCCGAGCTCGGCGAGCTTCCTGCCCTCCAGGCCGACGGTGACGGCGCCGATGGGCTGCACGTCGCAGTAGCCGTGCTCCCGGCCCAGCCGGTAGACCTGCTCGACGACGCCGGCGGTGTCGGCGACCGGGAAGGTGTTGGCCATGGCGAACACCGCGGTGTAGCCGCCGGCGGCCGCGGCCCGGGTGCCGGTCAGGACGGTCTCGGAGTCCTCCCGCCCGGGCTCGCGCAGATGGGTGTGCAGGTCGACCAGGCCCGGCAGCAGGATCTTCCCGGCGGCCTCGACGACCTCGGCGCCCTCGGCACTGGACACGGTGAGGTCGGTGCCGACGGCGGTGATCGTCCCGTCCGTGATCAGCACGTCCTGCGGCGCGCCGCCGAGCACCTTCGCACCGCGGATAAGGATCTTGCTCATGGTGTTACTTCTCCTCGGTACGGGGGTGGGTGACGGCGGGCTCGTTGCCGCCGAGCAGCAGGTAGAGGACGGCCATGCGGACGGAGACGCCGTTGGCGACCTGTTCGACGACCGTGCAGCGGTCGGAGTCGGCGACCTCGGCGGTGATCTCCATGCCGCGGACCATCGGGCCGGGGTGCATGACGAGGGCGTGGTCGGGCATCCGCGCCATCCGGTCGGCGTCCAGGCCGTAGCGGCGCGAGTACTCGCGCTCGGTGGGGAAGAACGCGGCGTTCATCCGCTCGCGCTGGACCCGCAGCATCATCACGGCGTCGGACTTGGGCAGCACCCGGTCGAGGTCGTAGGAGACCTCGCACGGCCAGGTCTCGACGCCGACCGGTACGAGGGTGGGCGGCGCGACGAGGGTGACCTCGGCGCCGAGGGTGTGCAGCAGATCGACGTTGGAGCGGGCGACGCGGCTGTGCAGGACGTCCCCGACGAGCGTGATGCGCCTCCCGGTGAGGTCCTTGCCGAGCCCTGCGTCCGGGCCGATCAGCCGGCGCCGCATGGTGAAGGCGTCGAGCAGCGCCTGGGTGGGGTGCTGGTGGGTGCCGTCGCCGGCGTTGATGACGGGGGCGTCGATCCAGCCGGACGTGGCGAGGCGGTAGGGGGCGCCGGAGGCGCCGTGCCGGATGACGACGGCGTCGACGCCCATCGCCTCCAGGGTCTGGGCGGTGTCCTTCAGGGACTCGCCCTTGGAGACGCTGGAGCCCTTGGCGGCGAAGTTGATGACGTCGGCGGAGAGCCGCTTCTCGGCCGCCTCGAAGGAGATCCGGGTGCGGGTGGAGTCCTCGAAGAAGAGGTTGCAGACGGTACGGCCGCGCAGGGCGGGCAGTTTCTTGATCGGCCGGTCGGCGACCCGGGCCATTTCCTCGGCGGTGTCGAGGATCAGCACGGCGTCGTCCCGCGTGAGATCGGCGGCCGAGATGAGGTGACGCTTCATCCGGTGTTCTCCGGGAGTGAGGGAGGTGTACGGGAATGTCCGTCGAGCGGGCATGGGTACGGGCCCGGGGTCACCGGGTCCGTCCGCGCGTGCGCTAGCGCCCGTCGGCCGGGGCGGTCCGCTCGACCGCCGGGACGTCGGCGTCGGGACCGGGTCGGGACGGGGCCGGGCGCAGGCCGAGCAGCACGGCGTCGCGGCCGTCCTCCTCGGTGAGCTGGACCTTGACCGCCTCCCGCAGCGAGGTGGGGAGGTTCTTGCCCACGTAGTCGGCGCGGATCGGCAGCTCGCGGTGACCCCGGTCGACCAGGACGGCCAGCTGCACGGCGCGCGGGCGCCCGATGTCGCCCAGCGCGTCCAGGGCGGCACGGATCGTCCGTCCGGAGAAGAGCACGTCGTCGACGAGGAGGACGAGGCGGCCCTCGATGCCGTCGGTGGGGATCTCCGTGCGGCCCAGCGTGCGGGCCGGGCCCAGCCGCAGATCGTCGCGGTACATCGTGATGTCGAGCGAGCCGACCGGAATGGCGCGGCCGGTGATCTCCTCGAGCTTGGCGGCCAGCCGCCGGGCGAGAAAGACGCCGCGGGTGGGGATTCCCAGGAGCACCACGTCGTCCGCGCCCTTGGCGCGCTCGACGATTTCGTGGGCGATACGGGTCAGCATCCGCGCGATGTCCGGGCCTTCGAGCACCGGCCGGGCGGAAGCGTGCGTTCTCGGGTCGGAATGCGTCGCGTCCATACGAAACGGACCTCCTTCTCCGCCTCACGGGACGGACCTTAAAGGACGTCGGAATTACGAGACTCAGGCTATCAGGAGGCCCCCGGAGAGCCGCGCGCCCCCCTGACGGGTGAGGGTCTGGCCCATTCGGCTTGACGAAGTCAGATTACGCTGCGTAACCTCACAGTGAGTTACCAGCCCGCGGCCGAGCCGCATGTCGATACAGCCGTCTGGGGAGCTTTATGTCCAGCGAATACGCCAAACAGCTCGGGGCCAAGCTCCGCGCCATCCGTACCCAGCAGGGCCTCTCTCTCCATGGCGTCGAGGAGAAGTCCCAGGGCCGCTGGAAGGCCGTGGTGGTGGGGTCCTACGAGCGCGGTGACCGTGCCGTGACCGTCCAGCGCCTCGCCGAGCTGGCCGACTTCTACGGCGTGCCGGTGCAGGAGCTGCTGCCGGGCACCACGCCGGGCGGCGCCGCCGAGCCGCCGCCGAAGCTGGTGCTGGACCTGGAGCGTCTGGCCCACGTCCCGCAGGAGAAGGCCGGCCCGCTCCAGCGCTACGCCGCCACCATCCAGAGCCAGCGCGGGGACTACAACGGCAAGGTCCTCTCGATCCGCCAGGACGACCTGCGCACCCTCGCGGTGATCTACGACCAGTCGCCCTCGGTGCTCACCGAGCAGCTGATCAGCTGGGGCGTGCTGGACGCGGACGCCCGCCGGGCCGTGCAGCACGAGGAGATCTGACCGGCCTCCACCCCCCGCTTCACACGCAGAAACGTACCGCCGCTCCGGGCTGCCCGGAGCGGCGGTCGGCGTATCCGGCGACGGACGCCCAGGCGACCCGCCGCGCCGCGGAGACGGGCACGGGAAGACCGACGGGCCCGGAGCGACGCGGTGTCGCTCCGGGCCCGTCCGGTGCCTCGGTTCACGGCCGTCGGCGGCCGCGTGGCCGGATCAGCGCGTCTCCTCCCGGCGCAGTCCCGGCTTGAGCTCCTTGAGCCGGGCCAGCAGGCCGTTGACGAACGACGGCGAGTCGTCCGTGGAGAACTCCTTGGCCAGCTGCACGGCCTCGTCGATCGCCACCGCGTCCGGCGTCCCGTCGACCCACAGCAGCTCGTAGGCCCCGAGCCGCAGGATGGAGCGGTCGGCCGCCGGCATCCGGTCCAGGTCCCAGTCGACGGAGTAGGTGGAGATCAGCTCGTCGATGCGGGCGATGTGCTCCGCGTACCCCTCGACCAGTTCCAGGGTGTACTCGTGGACCGGCGGTTGACGGGTGTCGGTCCGGGCGTGGCGCATCCAGTCCGCCAGCACGGACTGCACGTCGGCACCGCGCTGGTCGGCCTCGAAGAGGATCTGGAAGGCGCGCTTACGGGCCTTGGTGCGGGCAGCCACGGTTAGCTGTTCACCCGGCCGAGGTAGTCGCCGGTGCGGGTGTCGACCTTGATCTTCTCACCGGTGGTGATGAAGAGCGGGACCTGGATCTCGTAGCCGGTCTCCAGCGTGGCCGGCTTGGTGCCGCCGGTGGAGCGGTCGCCCTGGACGCCCGGCTCGGTCTCCGAGATGACCAGCTCGACGGCGGCCGGCAGCTCGACGTAGAGGACCTGGCCCTCGTTCTGCGCGACGACGGCCTCGAAGCCCTCGAGCAGGAAGTTGGCGGCGTCGCCGACGGTCTTGCGGTCGACGTGCAGCTGGTCGTAGGTGTCCATGTCCATGAAGACGAAGTAGTCGCCGTCCATGTACGAGAACTGCATGCCCCGCTTGTCGACGGTCGCCGTCTCGACCTTGGTGCCGGCGTTGAAGGTCTTGTCCACCACCTTGCCGGAGAGCACGTGCTTGAGCTTGGTACGGACGAAGGCCGGGCCCTTACCGGGCTTGACGTGCTGGAACTCGACGACGGACCAGAGCTGGCCGCCTTCGAGCTTGAGCACCATGCCGTTCTTGAGGTCGTTCGTGGAAGCCACGGTTGCGGAATCTCCTGGACTGCAGGTGGTGGGTACCTCGAAACCGCCCGCAGCGAGCCCGGTGGCTCACAGGGCGAGCAGCTCCTTGGTCGTGATCGTGAGTAGCTCGGGTCCGCCGTCCGCCTCGGGGCGGACGACGAGGGTGTCGTCGATCCGGACACCCCCTCGGCCCGGGATGTGGACCCCTGGCTCGACGGTGACCGGCACGCAAGCGTCCAGTTTACCCATGGCGCCGGGTGACAACTGAGGGTCCTCGTCGATTTCCAGTCCGACACCGTGCCCGGTCCACGGCCCGAGGCCGTCTCCGTGCCCCGCCGTCTCCAGGATCTGGCGGGTCACCCGGTCCACCTCGTGGCACTCCACGCCCGGTGCCAGCGCCTCCCGGCCGGCCTTCTGGGCTGCGAAGACCAGGTCGTACAGCTCGATCTGCCAGTCCGCCGGAGTGGTGCCGATGACGAAGGTGCGGCCGATCTCGCAGCGGTAGCCGCGGTAGTTCGCGCCCAGCCCGACGGTCAGGAAGTCGCCCTCCTCGACCCGGCGGTCGGTGGGCAGGTGCCCGGCGCGTCCGGAGTTCGGGCCGGTGGCGACGGAGGTGGGGAAGGCCGGGCCGTCCGCGCCGTGGTCGACCAGGCGGCGCTCCAGTTCGAGCGCGAGATGCCGTTCGGTGCGGCCGACCAGGATCGACTCCAGGAGTTCGCCCAGCGCCTGGTCGCTGATCTCGGCGGCGATCCGCAGGCAGGCGATCTCGTCGTCGTCCTTCACCAGCCGCTGCGTCTCGACGGCGCAGGCCAGGTCGGCGAGCCGCATTCCGGGGGCCGCCTGGGAGAGCGCCCGGTGCCGGCTGACCGTGAGGTGGTGCTCCTCCACCGCCAGGACCTCCGCGCCCGACCTGGCGGCCAGCCCGGCGGCGGCCACCGCGGCGTCGCCACCGCGGGCGGGCAGCACCGAGATCCGCACGTCGTCGGAGGGCCGCCCCTCGGTGGGGTCACCGGTCGGCGGGCAGCCGCAGACCAGGATGTCGTCCCCGGGGCTGCCGGCGCCCAGCAGCAGGGTCGCGCCGGGTGGGGTGCAGCCGGTGAGATAACGGACGTTGGCCGGGCGCGAGATCAGGGCGGCGGTACTTCCGGTTGCGGCGCAGCGGTCGCGCAGCTGCGCGCGTCGGGCCGCGTACAACTCGGACATATCGCCAGCGTACGACCGCTCTCCCCGCGCGGCCGTTCGAGACGGCCGCCCGGGGGACGGGCCGGCTCAGGCCCTACCAGCTGGGCGGGCTGGCGATGCTGCGGGCGACGACCTCGTCGAGCGCCCGCACGGTGGTGGCCACGTCGTGCTGGGAGTTGTCGATGATCGGCAGACCCGAGCCGTACCAGCCGGCCATCCGGCCGTGGATCCGCGCCACCTCCTCGTCGGAGAGGCGGCGGTTGCCGGTGCGCCGGGCGTTGCGCTCCAGGACGACCTCCAGGCCCGGGAGCAGCACGATCGGCAGCAGGCCGGGGCCCACGTGGCGCTTCCAGCCGCCGAGGCCGACGACCGGGCGGTCCGGGAAGACCGCGTCGTCAAGGATGCAGGAGATGCCGTTGGCGAGGAAGTTGCGGGCGGCGAAGCCGCAGGTGCGGCGGGCGAGGCGGTACTGGGCCTCGGAGTTGTCGTTCCAGCCGGACTGCGGGTCGGCGAATCCGGCCCGGACCCACTCCCGGACGTCGTCCAGGCTGATGTGCGCGGTCGGCACCCGCCGGGTGTCGGCCCAGTGGCGGGCGACGCTGGTCTTCCCGGCGCCGGCCGGGCCGATCAGCAGCACCGCGACGGCGGCGTGCGCGGGGTCCGGGGTGGCGTTGCTGGGCAGCGGGACGGGGGCGCCGGGCGGCAGCTGGATGTGCCCGGTGATGTCGCCGCTGTGCTGGGCGGGCGGGTGCTGCCCTGCGGGCGGGGCCGCGGGCGGTGCGGCGGGCCAGCCCGGAGGGGCCGGCGCGGGCGGGGCGGGGGGCGGCGGCGGGGCCGCGGGGGTGTGCGGCATGCCGGGCGGATGAGGCTGGCCGGGGTGCGGCGCCCAGTTCATGGTCATGCCGGCGCCCTGGGTGGGAAGCGGGCCGCGGGGCGGTGGCAGCGGAGCCCCCACTGCGTACTGCATCCGGTGGCTCTCCGTCTCGTGCGGTCGACGTGGTGCGGGGCGGCGCAGCGGACGGGGTGACCCGGTGCGCCGGGGCGGCAACTGCGGGGCGGGCACGGAAGGTTGGCGCCCCGCCGCCGGGTGGTGCTGCGGTGAACCGTACTCCCCCGGCGGCTGCCGGGAGGTTTCCCTACCCCGGCCGTCCGTCGAATGAACGGCCGAGGGTACGGGCGTGTGGACGACGCGCGGGTCAGTCGTTCAGTTCCTCGGCCAGGGCGCGTAGCGCGAGGCGGTAGGAGCCGATGCCGAAGCCGGCGACGGTGCCACTGGCGACGGCCGCGATGACCGAGGTGTGGCGGAACTCCTCGCGGGCGTACGGGTTGGAGATGTGCACCTCGACCAGCGGGGCGGTGCGCTGGGCGGCCGCGTCCCGCATCGCGTAGGAGTAGTGCGTGAACGCACCGGGGTTGATGACGACCGGGATGGCGCCGTCGGCGGCCTCGTGCAGCCAGCGGACCATCTCGCCCTCGTCGTTGGTCTCCCGCACCTCGGCGTCCAGGCCCAGCTCCTCGCCGAGCCGGGCGCACTCGGCGACCAGTCCGGCGTAGGAGGTGGCGCCGTAGACGTCGGGCTCGCGGGAGCCCAGCCGGCCGAGGTTGGGGCCGTTGAGTACCAGCACCCGGCGCGCTGCCGCGGTCATGCGGCGATCTCCGCGTGCGCGGCGAGCAGCATCGCCGGATCGGGGCTCTCCAGGACGACCGGTTTGGCCAGGCCGTCCAGGACGATGAAGCGCAGCCGGTCGCCGCGGGACTTCTTGTCGACCTTCATGGTCTCCAGCAGCTTGGGCCACTGGTCGCCGCGGTAGGTCAGCGGCAGTCCGACGGCGGACAGGACGGCCCGGTGCCGGTCGGCGGTGGCGTCGTCCAACCGGCCGGCGATCCGACCGAGTTCGGCGGCGAAGACCATGCCGACCGAGACCGCGGCGCCGTGCCGCCAGTTGTAGCGCTCGTTCTTCTCGATGGCGTGGGCCAGGGTGTGGCCGTAGTTGAGGATCTCCCGCAGACCGGACTCCTTGAGGTCCGCGGAGACCACCTCGGCCTTGACCCGGATCGCCCGCACGATCAGCTCGGCGGTGTGCGGGCCGTCGGGCCGCTTGGCGCCCTCGGGGTCGGACTCGATCAGGTCGAGGATCACCGGGTCGGCGATGAAGCCGGCCTTGATGACCTCGGCCAGCCCGGAGACGTAGTCGTGGACCGGGAGGGAGTCCAGCGCCGCGAGGTCGCAGAGCACCCCGGCCGGCGGGTGGAAGGCGCCGACGAGGTTCTTGCCCTCGGCGGTGTTGATGCCGGTCTTGCCGCCGACCGCGGCGTCCACCATGCCCAGGACGGTGGTCGGGACGGCGATCCAGCGCACCCCGCGCAGCCAGGTCGCGGCGACGAAGCCGGCCAGGTCGGTGGTGGCGCCGCCGCCCACGCCGACGATCACGTCGGTGCGGGTGAAGCCGGTCTGGCCGAGCGCCTTCCAGCAGTAGGCGGCGACCTCGGCGGTCTTGGCCTCCTCGGCGTTGGGCAGCTGGACGGCGATCGCCTCGTAGCCCTGGTCGGCGAGGTCCGCGCGCAGCGCCTCGCCGGTGGCGGACAGCGCCTCGGGGTGCAGCACGGCGACGCGCCTGGCCCCGGTGCCGATCAGGCCGGGGAGTTCACCCAGCAGCTGCCGACCGACGAGTACCTCGTACGGGTCGGTGCCGGCGGTGCCGCCGACCTGGATGCGGGTGGCGTGCTCCGTCATGCCTGTTCCTCCCTGCCGGCGGGGTGCGCGGGGTCCGCGGCCGGCCGTAGCTCCAAAGCGTCCACGATCGCGTCGGCGATGTCCTCGGGGGTGCGGCCCCCGGTGGCGATCACCGCCCGTGCGACCTCGGTGTAGAGCGGGCGGCGCCGCTCCATCAGCTCGCGCCACTGCTTGCGCGGGTTGACCGCGAGCAGCGGGCGGGGCGCGTCCAGGCCCACCCGCTTGACTGCGTCGGCGAGTTCGACGTCCAGGAAGACCACCGGCAGGCCGGTCAGCAGCTTCCGGGTGCCGTCGTCCATGACCGCGCCGCCGCCGAGGGAGAGCACTCCCCGGTGGCCGTCGAGGGCGGTGCGGACCGCCGCCCGCTCCAGCTCGCGGAAGTGCCCCTCGCCGTCCTCGATGAAGATCTCGGCGATCGGCTTGTCGGCGGTGACGACGATGTCGGCGTCGGTGTCGCGGTAGCCGACGCCGAGCCGGGCGGCCAGCAGCGCGCCCACGGTGGACTTGCCGGCCCCGGGCGGGCCGACCAGTACGACGACGGGCGCGGTCACTTGATCGCCAGGTTGTCGAGGTAGCCCTGGACGTTGCGGCGGGTCTCCGGCACGCTGTCGCCGCCGAACTTCTCCACCACCGCGTCGGCCAGCACCAGCGCCACCATCGCCTCGGCGACGATGCCGGCGGCCGGGACCGCGCAGACGTCGGAGCGCTGGTGGTGGGCCTTGGCGGCCTCGCCGGTGGCGACGTCGATCGTCGCCAGCGCCCGCGGCACGGTCGCGATCGGCTTCATCGCGGCCCGCACGCGCAGGAGTTCACCGGTGGTCAGGCCGCCCTCGGTGCCGCCGGAGCGGCCCGAGGTGCGCCTGATGCCATCTTCGGTGGCCACGATCTCGTCGTGCGCCTTGGAGCCGGGCACCCGCGCCAGGTCGAAGCCGTCGCCGACCTCGACGCCCTTGATGGCCTGGATGCCCATCAGGGCGGCGGCCAGCCGGGCGTCCAGACGGCGGTCCCAATGGACGTGCGAGCCGAGGCCGACGGGCACGCCGTAGGCCAGCACCTCGACGACGCCGCCGAGCGTGTCGCCGTCCTTGTGGGCCTGGTCGATCTCGGCGACCATCGCCTTCGAGGCGTCGGCGTCCAGGCAGCGCACCGGGTCGGCGTCCAGCTTCTCGACGTCGGAGGGCTCGGGGTAGACGCCGTAGGGGGCCTTGGCCGCGGCCAGCTCGACGACGTGCGAGACGATCTCGATGCCGGCCGTCTCCTTGAGGAAGGAGCGGGCGACGGTGCCCAGAGCGACCCGGGCCGCGGTCTCGCGGGCGGAGGCGCGCTCCAGGATCGGGCGGGCCTCGTCGAAGCCGTACTTCTGCATGCCGGCGAGGTCGGCGTGGCCTGGGCGGGGACGGGTCAGCGGGGCGTTGCGGGCCAGCTCGGCCAGCTCGGCCTCGTCGACCGGGTCGGCGGCCATGACCTGCTCCCACTTGGGCCACTCGGTGTTGCCGACCATGATCGCGACGGGGGAGCCCAGCGACCGCCCGTGCCGGACACCGCCGAGGAAGGTGACCTCGTCCCGCTCGAACTTCATCCGGGCACCGCGGCCATAGCCGAGCCGGCGGCGGGCCAGGGCGTCCGCCACCATCTCCGTGGTGATCGGCACGCCGGCGGGAAGGCCCTCCAGCGTCGCCACGAGTGCGGGGCCGTGCGACTCCCCCGCCGTCAGCCAGCGCAACCTGCTCAACGGTGCTCCTCAGTACTGCTCATGTGCTGCTCATCCGCGTACGGTCTCCTCCGATCCTCCCACGTCGGGCCGGCCGTGTGGCGCGCCGTCCAGGGTGCGGACCGAAGCGACCGGTCAGCGGGCCGCGAGCGCCGCCTCGCCGGCCCGGCGCATCGCGGCCAGCGGCGCGGGCGCCCGGCCGGTCATCTGCTCGACCTGGAGGACGGCCTGGTGGACCAGGAGGTCCAGGCCGCCGACGACGGCACCGCCGCGGGCGGCCCAGGCGGCGGCCAGGGCGGTCGGCCAGGGCTCGTAGAGCACGTCGAAGAGGGTGCCGGGGCGGTCGGGCACGGCGGCGGCGAGCGGGTCGGTGCTGCCCGCGGGGGTGGTGGCGACGACCAGCGGCGCCTCGAAGGCCGCGGCCGCGTCGTCCCAGGGGGCGGTGCGCACCGCGACGTCGAGCCGTTCGCCCCAGCCGCGCATCTCCTCGGCGCGGGCCGCGCTGCGGACGTACGCGGTGACCTCGCCGGTGCAGATCCGGGCGAGCGCGGCGAGCGCGGAGGAGGCGGTGGCGCCGGCGCCGAGGACGGCGGCCCGCTCGACCCGCTCGACGCCGCGTTCGCGCAGCGCGGCGAGCATGCCGGGGACGTCGGTGTTGTCGCCGCGCCGGCGCCCGTCGGGGGTGAACACGACGGTGTTGACCGCCTCCACCGAGGCCGCGGTGGGGCTGATCTCGTCCAGCAGCGGGATCACCGCGCGCTTGAGCGGCATGGTCAGCGACAGCCCGGCCCACTCCGGTCCGAGCTCCGCCATGAAGCCGGGGAGCGCGGCCTCGTCGACCTCGTGCCGGCCGTACTCCCAGCCGGCCAGCCCGAGTTCGTCGTAGGCGGCGCGGTGCAGCACCGGCGAGAGGGAGTGCGCGATGGGCGACCCGAGGACCGCCGCCTTCTTGATGTCGGGACTGTGGGACACGGGCTGGCCTTCAGCTTCCGTTCTTCTTCTGCGCCTGTTGCTGCTGGAATTGCTGGTAGAGCTTGTTGAACTCGGTGAGACTGGTGGCGAAGTCGGTCTTCTTGCCGTCCAACGAGATGAAGTAGAGCCACTTGTCGGAGTCGTCCGGATTGATCGTCGCCTTCAACGCCTCCGCACCGGGATTACCGATCGGGCCGGGCGGCAACCCCTTGTAGAAGTAGGTGTTGTAGGGGTCGTTGTAGGTCCGGATCTCCTTGATGGGAATGTCGATCTTGCTCTGCTTTTTGAGGTAGTTGTACGTCGAGTCGAATTCCAGCTTCTGGTTCGTGTCCGTGTTGGTCGGAGCCAGTCGGTTGTAGACGACCGCGGCCATCTTGCGGAAGTCGTCGTGCGTCCGGCCCTCGGCCTGGGTGAGGCTGGCGACGGTGAGGAGTTGGAGCGGGGAATCCAGGTGGAATTTCGCCGCGTTCGCCGCGAGATCGTACTGCTGGTATTCCTTCGTGGCCCGCGCGACCATCTGCCGGAGCACGTCCGCGGGCTTGGCGTGGTCGCCGACGCTGTATGTCGAGGGGTAGAGGAAGCCCTCCAGCGGGTCCTTGATCTTCGGGGAGTCGCCGGCCCAGGAGGGCAGACCGAGGTTCTTGGCCTGGCTCTTGGCGACGTCCTTGGTGGTGCCCGCCTTGAGCTTGAGCTTCTTGTCGATCAGCTCGTAGACCCCGTCGGCCCGCAGCCCCTCCCGGACCGTCAGGCCGTTGCGGCTCTTGGGATCCAGCATGAGGTCGAGGGCGGCCGCCGCCGACATCTGCTTGCGCAGCGTGTACGTCCCGGGCTGGAGGCTGCGCGACTTCTTGTCGTCCGCGGCCGCGGCCTCGGTGAACGCGCCGGCGCTCTTGATCACGCCGTCGCGGGCGAGGATCGTGCCCATCTGGGAGATCGGCACCCCGTCCGGGATCTCCACCTGCACGTCGCCGGAGCCCTCGCCCTCGTAGTCGGGCGCTGATCCGAAGCGGGCCTTGATGTAGTCGTAGCCGAAGTAGCCGACGCCACCGACGACGCCGACCAGGGCCAGGGTCGCGATCAGGCAGGCGGAGCCACTGCGCCGCTTGTTCTTCTTGTTCTTCTTGTTGCGACCGCGGCGGTCACGGCCGGAGGACCGGTCGTCCTCGTCGTCGTGGTCGGCGTCCTCGGCGTCCGGGGCGTCGGCGAAGAACGGGTGTTCCCGTTCCGGTGCGCGCGGTTCCGGCTCGTCGGCGTCCTGCGCCGCCCGCCAGTCGTCGCCCGCGGCGGCCGGGTCGTCGTAGGACGGGCCGGCCTGCGGGTGCTGCTGCGGGCCGGGGCCCTGCGGGTGCGGCGGCTGCCCGTACTGCCGGGCGTGCGGGTCCGCCTGCTCCGGGATCCCGTGCTGCGGGGGCGGCGGCTGGGCGGGCAGCTGCTGGGTCTCCTGGAATCCGTAGCCGTCCTGGCCGCCGTAGTACTCGTGTCCGGGGTAGTCCTGGCCGGCGGGATGCGGGGCCGGGTAGTCCTGGCCCGGCTGGTGGTACGGGCCGGGCGGCGGCTGCTGCCCGTAGGGGTCGTACGGGTCGTACGCCGGCCGGCCGCCCGGCTGCTGCGTGCCGTCCCAGCCGCCGTGGCCCGCCGGGTACTGCTGGTGCGGATGCGGCTGCTGGGGAAACTGCTCCTGGGGGTACTGCTGCTGGGGATACCCGGTGGGCTGCTGCCCCGCCCACTGCGGCTGCTGCGCCTGGCCTCCGTACGAACCACGGTCTCCGTAGAGCGGGTCGTCGGGATGCCACGGTTCGGAGCCGTAGCCCCGGCCATACTCGGTCATCGATCCCCTAGAGCCGAGAGGCGGGGCGCTCCATCCGGGCAGCGCCTGACGTACCGATCCACCTCTACTTGCACGCGCGGCTGTTCGAACCGCCACAACGCGCGGAACGTTACCGTACCGCGATCAGATGACCACTTCGACGGGCTCCCCGGGCGGCTGCCCGGACTTCCGTTCGGTCTCCAGCGCGCTCTGGAGGATGACCACCGCGGCGGCCTGGTCGACCACCGAGCGGCCCTTCTTGCTGCGGACGCCGGAGGCCCGCAGCCCGTGGGTCGCGGTGACCGTCGACATCCGCTCGTCGACCAGCCGCACCCCCACGGGGGCGATGTTCCGGGCCAGTTCACGGGCGAAGGCCCGGACCTTGGCCGCGGCCGGCCCCTCTCCCCCACTGAGGGAACGGGGCAGGCCGACCACGACCTCCAGCGGCTCGTACTCCTCGACGATCGCCTTCAACCGCCGGTGCGCCGCCGGGACGTCCCGCCCCGGCACGGTCTCGACGGGGGTGGCGAGGACCCCGTCGGGGTCGCACGAGGCGACCCCGATCCGGGCGTCCCCGACATCCACGGCGATGCGGCGGCCGCGTCGCATCTCGCTCACGTGCGTCAGGCCGCCTCGGACACCAGGCGCCGGACGGCCTCGACGGCCTCGGGCACCGCGGCGGCGTTCTGGCCGCCGCCCTGGGCCACGTCCGGCTTGCCGCCACCACCGCCGCCGAGCGTCTTGGCCGCGGTGCGGACCAGGTCGCCGGCCTTGATGCCGCGCTCGCGGGCGGCCTCGTTGGTGGCGATGACGGTCAGCGGACGGCCGCCCGCCACGGTGAACAGGGCCACCACCACGGCGCGGTCGCCCGGGATCCGGCCGCGCACGTCGAGGACCAGCTTGCGCAGGTCGTCGGCGGAGGTGCCGTCCTGGACCGGGGCGGCGACCAGGGCCACCCCGCGGACGTCCTGGGCATCCGCGGCCAGCCCGGCCGCGGCCTGCAGCACCTTCTCGGCGCGGAACTTCTCGATCTCCTTCTCGGCGTCCTTCAGCTTGGCCAGGACACCGGAGATCTTCTCCGGCAGCTCCTCCGGGCGGCCCTTGACCAGCTCGGTGAGCTGCGAGACGACGGTGTGCTCGCGGGCCAGGAACCGGTAGGCGTCCACGCCGACCAGGGCCTCGACCCGGCGCACGCCGGAGCCGATGGAGGACTCGCCGAGCAGCTTCACCAGGCCCAGCTGGGCGGTGTTGTGGACGTGCGTGCCGCCGCACAGCTCCTTGGAGAAGTCGCCGATGGTGACCACGCGGACCCGCTCGCCGTACTTCTCGCCGAACTCGGCGATCGCGCCCTGCTTCTTGGCCTCGTCCATGCTCATGACCTCGGCGTGCACGTCGAGTTCGCGGGACAGGACGTCGTTGATCTTCTGCTCGACGTCGGTGAGGACCGAGCCGGGCACGGCGGTCGGCGAACCGAAGTCGAAGCGGAAGCGGCCCGGGGAGTTCTCCGAACCGGCCTGGGCGGCGGTCGGGCCCAGGGCGTCGCGCAGCGCCTGGTGGGTGAGGTGGGTGGCGCTGTGCGCGCGGGCGATGGCCCGGCGGCGCTGGACGTCGATGACGGCGTACCCGGCGGCGCCGAGCACCACCTCGCCGACCTGCACCGCGCCCTTGTGGACGAGGACGCCGGGGACCGGCTGCTGGACGTCGCGCACCTCGACGACGGCGCCGTTGTCCAGCTTGATGCGGCCGGTGTCGGCGAGCTGGCCGCCGCCCTCGGCGTAGAACGGCGTGCGGTCCAGCACGACCTCGACCTCGTCGCCCTCGTGGGCGGCCGGGGCCGAGGCGCCGTTGACCACCAGTCCGACGACGGTGGACTCGCCCTCGGTGTCGGTGTAGCCGGTGAAGACCGAGGCGCCGGCGGTGTCGGCGATCTCGCGGTAGGCCGACATGTCGGCGTGGCCGTGCTTCTTGGCCTGGGCGTCGGCCTTGGCGCGCTCCCGCTGCTCCTTCATCAGGCGGCGGAAGCCGTCCTCGTCCACCGAGAGGCCCTGCTCGGCGGCCATTTCGAGGGTGAGGTCGATCGGGAAGCCCCAGGTGTCGTGGAGCAGGAACGCCTTGTCGCCGGAGAGCACCGTGCTGCCGCCGGCCTTGGTCTCGGTGACGGCGGTGTCGAGGATGTTGGTGCCGGCCTTGAGGGTCTTGAGGAAGGCAGCCTCCTCGGCGAGGGCGACCGTCTCGATGCGCTTGCGGTCCTCCAGCAGCTCCGGGTACTGCTGGCCCATCGTGCGGATGACCACGTCGAGCAGCTCGCCGACGACCGGGCCGGTGGCGCCCAGCAGCCGCATGTTGCGGATGGCGCGGCGCATGATGCGGCGCAGGACGTAGCCGCGGCCCTCGTTGCCGGGGGTGACGCCGTCGCCGATGAGCATGGTGGAGGTGCGCATGTGGTCGGCGACCACGCGCAGCGAGACGTCGGAGTCGTCGGCGGTGCCGTAGCGGACGCCGGTGAGCTCGCCGGCCTTGTCGATCACGACGCGCAGGGTGTCGGTCTCGTACATGTTGCGGACGCCCTGGAGGATCATCGCGAGGCGTTCCAGGCCGAGGCCGGTGTCGATGTTCTTCGACGGCAGCTCGCCGAGGATCTCGAAGTCCTCCTTGCCGAGGCCCGCGCCGCGCTCGTACTGCATGAAGACCAGGTTCCAGATCTCCACGTAGCGCTCGTCGTTGACGGCCGGGCCGCCCTCCACGCCGAACTCGGGGCCGCGGTCGTAGTTGATCTCCGAGCACGGGCCGCAGGGGCCCGGGACGCCCATGGACCAGTAGTTCTCCTTCTTGCCCAGGCGCTGGATGCGCTCCTTGGGCACGCCGACGACCTCGTGCCAGATGCGCTCGGCCTCGTCGTCGTCGAGGTAGACGGTGATCCAGAGCTTCTCGGGCTCCAGGCCGTAGCCGCCCTCCGCCACGGGAGACGTCAGCAGCTCCCAGGCGTACTTGATGGCGCCTTCCTTGAAGTAGTCGCCGAAGGAGAAGTTGCCGCACATCTGGAAGAACGTGCCGTGCCGGGTGGTCTTGCCGACCTCTTCGATGTCCGGCGTGCGGACGCACTTCTGGACGCTGGTGGCGGTCTTGAAGGGGGGCTTGACCTCGCCGAGGAAGTACGGCTTGAAGGGGACCATGCCCGCCGGGACCAGGAGCAGCGTCGGGTCGTCCGCGATGAGCGACGCCGACGGCACGACGGTGTGCCCGCGCTCTTCGAAGAAGCGCAGCCAGCGGCGGCGGATTTCAGCCGACTCCATCAGTGGTCCTCATTTCCGGTCGGTCCGGTCAGTCCGGGGGTTCTCGTGGTTCGGTAGGACGTCTGCTGCACCTGCTGCACCGCACGGCGCGGCGCGGGCAGCTCACGCACCTCGCCGGGCTCCGCGAGCCCGAGCGCGTCGTGCAGTTGCTCTTCACGGTCCGCCATTCCGGCCCGTACGTCCAATGCAAATTGGCGCAGCCGGTGTCCGGTCTCGACGGCCTTGTCCGCGGCCTGCGCGGCGAGGCTGTCGGGCTGCAGCTTGCGCAGCTTGCGGTGGACCTTGTTGGTGGCCCACACCCCGGCGGCGGCGCCGGTGGTGAACCAGAATGCGCGGCGGAACATCGCGGTGATCAGTCCTTGGAGCGACGGGAGCGGCGCCCGCCGCGGCGTGCGCCGGGCAGGGTGCGGCCGACGATGACGGTGCGGTCCGGCTCGGGCAGGCCCTTCTTGCCGATCGCGCGGCGCACGCCGTAGCCGAACGCGGCGACCTTGACCAGCGGCCCGCCGAAGGCGGACGAGACGGTCGAGGAGAGCGCGGAGGCGTTGGCGGTGACCTCTTGGACGTCGGCGGCGATGGCGTCGACGCGAGCGAGTTGGCTGTGCGCGGAGCGGACGGTCTCGGAGGCGTCGGCGAGGAGCGGCACGGCCTGCTCGGACACCTCGGTCACCATCTTGGTGGTCGCCTTGAGGGTCTGTGCGAGCCTCACCAGTACGAGGGCGAGGAACGACACGAGGATCGCCCAGAAGACGGCCACGAGGATCCCGGCCACCTCTCCACCGGACACGCTGGCACCACTCTCCGACTGGTCTGCTCTGGTCTGGTCTCGTCCTGCTCGAACGGCAACCTTGACCTTATCGCGCCGTGACTGTGCGTCCGTACCGCGTCGCCGTTCCGGCCCGCGGCACCGGAGGGCCGATTGTACGGCCCGTGTCGGTGCGCATGCGCTCCGTGGGGCGAGTGGGGGCATCGAGCCGGGAACTCGACGCCGTCATGCGGCAGTTGACCACCGGCCCGGCGGCCGGCCGGGGCCGGGGATTCCCCCCGGAAACACACCGGCCCGCCGCCTCCCCGTCCGCGTGCGGAGGGGAGTCGGCGGGCTGAGCGGTGCGCCGGCCGCTTGGATCAGCGGGCGTAGTACTCGACGACGAGCTGCTCGTCGCAGATCACCGGGATCTCCTTGCGGTTGGGGTCCCGGTCCAGGCGGAACGCCAGCGCCTGGAGGTTGACCTCCAGGTAGCGCGGGGTCTCGCCGTCGGGGGCGTAGCCACCCTCGCGGGCCACCTGGAAGGGGTGCTTCTCGCGGCTGCGCTCGCGGACCATCACGACGTCGCCGGGGCGGACGCGGAAGGACGGCTTGTCGACCTTGCGGTCGTTGACCGAGATGTGGCCGTGGACGACCATCTGGCGGGCCTGGTAGATCGTCCGGGCCAGACCCGAACGCAGGACGAGCGCGTCCAGACGGCGCTCCAGCTCGACGATCAGGGCCTCGCCCGTCTTGCCTTCGACCTTCCGAGCGCGGTCGTAGGCACGGACCATCTGGCGCTCGCTGATGTCGTACTGAGCGCGCAGACGCTGCTTCTCCAGCAGTCGGACCTTGTAGTCACTGGTCTGCTTGCGGCCACGGCCGTGCTCGCCGGGCGGGTAGGGGCGGGCCTCGAAGTACTTGACGGCCTTGGGCGTCAGCGCGATGCCGAGCGCACGGGACTTCTTGACCTTGGGACGCGACTGGTTCACGTGGAACGTTCCTCCATGTAAGTTAGGTGAGGCTTACCTTAGCGCGAGGAGAACGCATGTTTCGACCTGGGATCCACCTGCCCGGCGCGGACCGCACCGGGACGGGTCAGCCGCGTCCCACGGAAGACGCCCAGCGGCCCTCGGCGGCTGAGCGCGTACGAACTCTCGTCGAATCCCATGGTATGGCGTCGCTGGACATCCCCGGAGTCGAGGATCCGGACGAGACCGGCCTCTCGGCTCCCGTCTGCCGGACCGCGACCCCCGAAGGAGACGTGCTGCTGCTGGTTCCTGGGGACTCCGCGGCCGCCCGGGCCGCCGCGCACGCCCAGGACGACGACCTGCCCGCCGTGATGGAGATCACGGATGTGGCACCGATCGCGGTGCCGCACCGAGTCCGCGGCCGCGCCTGGGTCGCCGGCTGGCTCACCCCCGTACGGAACGAACAGCGGGCCCGGGCCGCGATGCTGCTCGCCGAGCGGCACCCGGTCGGCGAGCTGCTGGGCATCGGCGAGGCACTGGCGCCGGACCCCGCGCCGGGCCAGTACGGGCGGCCCGCCTGGATGCTGCTGCGCCTGGAGGTCGGCGAGGGCGCGGTGGACGACCTGTGGGGCGCGGAGACCTTCGAACCGGAGGAGTTCGCCGCCGCGGCGCCCGACCCGCTGGTCTCCCACGAGGCGGAGCTCCTCCAGCACCTGCACGCCGCCCACTCCGCGCAGGTCCGGGGGCTGTGCGCGCTGCTCGGCGAGCGCGGCGACGAGGTCTGCGGGCTGCGCGGCCAGGCCGTGCCGGTGGGCCTGGACCGCTTCGGGCTGCGGGTCCGCTTCGTTCGCGGCAGCGGGGATCGGGCCCAGGGGGGCGGCGGGGCCGACGGCGTCCTGCGGACCTTCGACGCCCGCTTCGACTTCCCCGAACCCGTCCGGGACGTAGTCGAGCTGCGCCGGGCGATGCACGTCCTCTTCGAGGCCGCGGCCGGCTGACCCGCCGCGGCACCCGGCCCCGTCAGTCGCCGCTCTCGCCGCGCAGCCGGGCCCGGACCCGCTCGGCGACATCGGCGTAGCGCGCCTCGGCGCCGTGCCGGGTGGGGGCGTAGTAGCGCGTGCCGTGCACCGCGTCGGGGGCGTACTGCTGGGCCGCGATGCCGCCCGGCAGGTCGTGCGGGTACTGGTAGCCCTTGCCGTGGCCCAGCTTCTGGGCGCCCTGGTAGTGACTGTCGCGCAGATGCGGGGGCACCGGCCCGGCCTTGCCGGCGCGGACGTCAGCCAGTGCGGCGTCTATCGCCAGATACGCGGCGTTCGACTTCGGGGCGAGGGCGAGCGCGATGGTGGCCTGGCTCAGCGTGATCCGGGCCTCGGGGAAGCCGATCAGGGCGACCGCCTGGGCCGCGGCCACCGCCGTCTGCAGCGCCGACGGATCGGCCAGGCCGATGTCCTCGCTCGCCGAGATCATCAGGCGGCGGGCGATGAACCGGGGGTCCTCCCCCGCCTCGATCATCCGCGCCAGATAGTGCAGCGCGGCGTCCACATCGGAACCGCGGATGGACTTGATCAGTGCGCTGGCGACGTCGTAGTGCTGGTCGCCGGCCCGGTCGTACTTCACCGCGGCGCGGTCGACCGCCTCCTCCAGCGTCCGGAGGGTGATCTCCTGCTCCCCCTTGGCCAGCGCGGAACCGGCACCGGCCTCCAGGGCCGTCAGCGCCCGCCGGGCGTCACCGCCCGCGATCCGCAGCAGATGGGCCTCGGTGTCCTCGGGGAGGGCGACCGTCCCGCCGAGCCCGCGCTCGGCGGTCAACGCGCGGTGCAGCAGGCCCCGCAGGTCGTCGTCGGTGAGCGGTTCGAGGGTCAGCAGCAGGGAGCGGGAGAGCAGCGGGGAGATCACCGAGAAGTACGGGTTCTCGGTGGTGGCGGCGATCAGCGTGACCCAGCGGTTCTCCACCGCGGGCAGCAGGGAGTCCTGCTGGGCCTTGCTGAAGCGGTGGATCTCGTCGAGGAAGAGGACGGTCTCCTTGCCGTAGCCCCCCGAGGCGCGGCGGGCGCCGTCGATGACCGCGCGGACCTCCTTGACGCCGGCGGTGATCGCGGAGAGCTCGACGAAGCGCTTGTTGGTCGCCTGGCTGACGACGTACGCCAGGGTCGTCTTGCCGATGCCGGGCGGGCCCCACAGGAACACCGACGACGGGCCGGCCGGTCCACCGCTGCCCTCCCCCACCAACCGCCGCAGCGGCGAGCCGGGCTTGAGCAGATGCTGCTGGCCGACGACTTCGTCGAGGGTGCGGGGGCGCATGCGTACGGCGAGAGGGGACCCCGCGGGGTCCTTCTCCTGACGGTCTTCCGCGGCGGCGGTGAACAGGTCGGGCTCCACGTCTACGGAGCCTATGCCACCCCACTGACAACGCCCCGGCCGCCGAGGTGGCGGACCGGGGCGAGCGACGGCTTCCGGACGGCTCCGGGCTGCCGCGGGCAGCGCGGGCGGCTGCGGGGCTTCAGAGCAGGCTGCTCCAGTACGACCACCAGCGGGTCAGGATCAGCAGCCCGATCACGCCGTACCAGAGCACCGGGACGACCCAGTGGAACTCCAGCACCGCGTTGCGCAGTCCCCGGGGCACCGGGACGATGCCGTGCTTGATGTTGTGCACGGTGGTGTACCAGAACATCAGGACGGTCACGCACCAGGTCAGCGTGCACCACAGGCAGAGCGCGTTGATGTCGTAGAGCGACTGGGTCATCAGCCACATGCAGAAGACCGCGGCGAGGCCGGTGCCGACGTTCAGCCCGAGCCAGTACCAGCGGCGGAAGCGGGCGCCCGCCAGCAGGGCCATGCCGATCGCGACGACCACCCCGAAGCCGACCAGTCCGGCCATCGGGTTGGGGAAGCCGAAGACCTCCGCCTGCTTGCTCTGCATCACGCTGCCGCAGGAGATGATCGGGTTGAGGCTGCAGGCCGGCTTGAAGTTCGGGTCCTTGAGCAGCTCGAACTTGTCCAGCGTGATGACCCAGGCGGCCAGTCCGCCGAGCGCGCCGGTGATCACCAGGAGCAGGGCCAGCGCGCGACCGGAGCCGATGAGCTCCGCGGCGCTCACGTGGTCGTCGTCGGTGGACACGTCGTCAAGCGCTGTCGTCGTCATATGGCCGTTCCGTCGGTCCCGTGGGAGGTGTCGCCCGGCCGGCGGGCCCGGCCGCAACCTTCATTGTGCCGCACCTCCTTGTGGGACCGGGGTGTCGTGCCCGGATCCGGGGTGATTCGCGCCCGGCGTTGACGCGAGGGGCCCGGACGGCGCGCTGCCGTCCGGGCCCCTCGTGGTCCGTCATGACCGGGTGGTCCGTCGTGACCGGCTCAGCCCAGCGCCCGCCGGACCTCCTCGACCACCGCGTCCAGCGCGACCGGGGTCTGCTCGCCGCTGGTGAGGTCCTTGAGCTGGACCACGCCCTCGGCCAGATCCCGCTCGCCGGCCACCAGGGCCAGCCGCGCACCGGAGCGGTTGGCGGACTTCATGGCGTTCTTCAGGCCCTTGCCACCGAAGGCGAAGTCGGTGGCGACGCCGGCCAGCCGCAGCTCGGTGACCTTGCCGAACAGCACCCGGCGGGCCTCCTCGCCGAGCGGGACGGCGTAGACGGAGGTGGCGGCCGGAATGTCGAGGGTCACGCCCTCGGCCTCCAGGGCCAGCACCGTGCGGTCCACGCCCAGCGCCCAGCCGACGGACGGCAGCGCGGGGCCGCCGATCATCTCCGACAGGCCGTCGTAGCGGCCGCCGCCGCCCACCGCGGACTGCGAGCCCAGGCCGTCGTGGACGAACTCGAAGGTGGTGCGGGTGTAGTAGTCCAGGCCGCGGACCAGCTTCGGGTCGTCCTCGAAGGCCACACCCGCCGCGGTCAGCAGCTCGCGGACCTGCTCGTGGTAGGTCTTGCACGCCTCGCAGAGGTAGTCGCGCAGCATCGGCGCGCCGATCAGCTGCTCCTGGACGGCCTCGCGCTTGTCGTCCAGGACCCGCAGCGGGTTGATCTCGATCCGGCGGCGGGTGTCCTCGTCCAGCTGGAGCCCGCGCAGGAACTCCTGGAGCGCGGCGCGGTAGACGGGGCGGCACTCCTTGTCGCCGAGCGAGTTCAGCAGGATGCGGAAGTCGCGCAGGCCCAGCGAGCGGTACGCCTGGTGGGCCAGGATGATCAGCTCGGCGTCCAGCGCCGGGTCCTCGGCGCCGATCGCCTCGGCACCGACCTGCGAGAAGTGCCGGTAGCGGCCCTTCTGCGGGCGCTCGTAGCGGTAGTACGAGCCGGAGTACCAGAGCTTGACGGGGAGGTTGCCGCCCTTGTGGAGGTTGGCCTCCAGCGCGGCGCGCAGTACGGAGGCGGTGCCCTCGGGGCGCAGCGCGAGCTTGTCGCCGCCCTTGGTCTCGAAGGCGTACATCTCCTTGGTGACGATGTCGGTGGACTCACCGACACCGCGGGCGAACAGCTCGACGTTCTCGAAGCCGGGCGTCTCGACGTAGCCGTAGCCGGAGTTCCTCAGCGGTGCGGCGATCGCCTCGCGCACCGCGAGGTACGTCGCGGAGTTCGGCGGGATCAGGTCGTAGGTGCCCTTGGGTGCCTGAAAGGTGCTCACGGAAGGTTCTCGTCACAATCCTCGTCGCGGAGCGGCGGTCGGGGTGCCGTCTCCGAGGCCGGCGGCCACCTGCCGGAGGAAGGGGTTGGTGGCGCGTTCGCGGCCGATGGTGGTCTGGGGGCCGTGGCCGGACAGGACGACGGTCTCGTCCTCCAGCGGCAGGCACACGCGTGCCAGCGACCGGAGGATCTCGGCGTGGTCGCCGCCCGGCATGTCGGTACGTCCGATGGAGCCGGCGAACAACAGGTCGCCCGAGAAGAAGACCGGCGGGATGTCGGCCTGCTCGGGCATCCGGAAGGTCACCGACCCCTTGGTATGGCCCGGGGCGTGCGCGACCGAGAACTCCAGCCCGGCCAGCTCCAGGACGCCGCCGTCGGCCAGCTCCTTGACATCGTCCGGCTCGCCCACCGTCAGCTCGCCCATGAGCCGCTGACCGATGGAGCGGCCGAGGGCCTTCTCCGGGTCGCTCATCATGTAGCGGTCCTCGGGGTGGATCCAGGCGGGGACGTCGTGCGCACCGCACACCGGGACGACGGACGCGACGTGGTCGATGTGGCCGTGGGTGAGGATCACCGCGACGGGCTTGAGCCGATGCTTCCGGAGCGCGTCCTCGACGCCCGGGGCCGCCTGGTGGCCCGGATCGATGATCACGCACTCCTCGCCGGCGGCGGGGGCGACCAGATAGCAGTTGGTGCCCCAGGCCCCGGCGGGGAACCCGGCAATCAGCACGTTCGTCCTTAAAGATCGGCGGGGGCGGGCCTGCGCGGCCGCGCCCGGAACATCTCGGCAGCTCCAGAGCCTACCGGCGGGACTCCCGGCAGGGCGAACCCGTATACGGTACGGCCACGGCCGGGCCCTGTCACCGGACCCGCCGCCCGCCCGGAGGACCGTCGGCGGGCGGGAGTTGCGACGACCGGGCCCGACGGCAGCGATCGACGCTTGAGGACAAGGAGGCGACCGGTGGTCAGCAAGGACCGGCGGCGGCGCGAGCTCGCCCGGGAGAAGCACGCGCGCCAGCAGCAGCGGCGGGCCGAGTCCACGCGGCGGGCCAAGCGCCGCAACGTGATCCTCGCGGGCGTCGTGGCCGTCGCCCTGGCGGCGGGCGCCACCGCCTACGCCTCGGTCACCCTCCTCGGCGGCGGGCCGGACCGCACCGACGCCGCGGCCTCCCCCTCGCCGGCCGACCCGTGCGCCCGGCCCGCCAAGGGCACACCGTCGACGAAGACCTGGCCGAAGGAGCCGGCGCTGACGATCGACGCCTCGGCGTCGTACACCGCCCGGCTGGCCACCACCTGCGGGCAGATCACGTTCACCATGGACGCTTCCGAGGCGCCGCACACCGTCAACTCCTTCGCCTTCCTGGCGGGCCAGGGCTACTTCGACCACAGCCGCTGCCACCGCCTGGTCGACCAGCACATCTACGTCCTGCAGTGCGGCGACCCCAAGGGCACCGGCGAGGGCACGCCCGGCTACACCCTCCCCGACGAGAACCTCAAGGACCCCCGGATCAAGGGCGATGTGTACCCGGCGGGCACGGTCGCGATGGCCAACCGCTACGACGGCAAGGACCCCAAGACCCGCAACTCCGGCGGCAGTCAGTTCTTCCTCGTCTACCAGGACAGCCAGCTGCCCCCGAACTACACGCCGTTCGGCCGGATCACCGGCGGGATGGACGTGCTGAAGAAGATCGCCGAGGCCGGCTCGCACCCCGAGCCGGAGACCGGCAACACCGCTCCCAACGCCACCGTCGTCATCAACAGGGCAACGGTCGGGAAATCCTGATCGGCGGTGGCCGGGAGGGGGCGCATTCGGTCGTCCTCGCTGCAATTTCGGTCGTGCTGGATGCGGACAGCCGACCGCCGGTCGCCTAGATTGGCGTTGTGTAGGGTGCCTGCTCCGACGGCCTGCCACCCTCACCGCAATTCAGCCCGTCGGACCGGCCGGGCGCTGCCCGCCGGACAGAAACTGTGGACGATGCCGGGGGCTGCGCGCCCGGGCCGGCATCATGTGGAGGAGGCGCTGTGAGCAGCGACCCATGGGGCCGCGTCGATGAGACGGGGACCGTGTACGTGCGTACCGCCGACGGCGAGCAGGTCGTCGGATCGTGGCAGGCGGGCACTCCCGAAGAGGCCCTCGCCTACTTCGAGCGCAAGTATGAGGGCCTGGTCGTCGAGATCGACCTCCTGGAACGACGGGTCAGGACCACCGACCTCTCGGCGAAGGACGCCCAGACCGCCATCGACCATCTGCGCCGGCAGGTCGACGAACACCACGCGGTGGGCGATCTGCAGGCGCTGGGCAAGCGGCTGGACACGCTGGTCGGTGTGGTCGAGTCGCGGCGCGAGGAGCGCAAGGCGGCCAAGGCCCGGCAGACCGACGAGGCCCGGCAGGCCAAGGAGAAGCTGGTCGTCGAGGCCGAGGAGCTGGCGGCCAGCGAGCAGTGGCGGGCGGCCGGCGAGCGGCTGCGGTCGCTGGTGGACACCTGGAAGGGCCTGCCGCGGCTGGACCGCAAGACCGACGACGAGCTGTGGCACCGCTTCTCGCACGCCCGGTCGGCGTTCTCCAAGCGGCGCAAGGCGCACTTCGCCTCGCTGGACGCGCAGCGCGAGGAGTCCCGCAAGGCCAAGGAGAAGCTGGTCGCCGAGGCCGAGTCGCTGTCCGGCTCCACGGACTGGGGGGCCACCGCCGCCCGCTACCGCGAGCTGATGCAGGAGTGGAAGGCCGCCGGCCGCGCCCAGCGCGAGCACGAGGACGACCTGTGGAACCGCTTCCGCGGCGCCCAGGACGTCTTCTTCCAGGCGCGCGGCGAGGTCTTCGCGGAGCGGGACGCCGAGCAGCGGGAGAACCTGACCCGCAAGGAGGAGCTGGCCGCCGAGGCGGAGAAGCTGCTCCCGGTCACCGACCTCAAGACGGCCCGGGCCGCGTTCCGGGGGATCAACGAGCGGTGGGAGTCCATCGGCCATGTGCCGCGGGACGCCCGCCCCAAGATCGAGGGCCGGATGCACGCCGTGGAGCGGGCCATCCAGGACGCCGAGGAGGCCGAGTGGCGGCGGACCAACCCCGAGGCGCGGGCCCGCGCCGCGGGGCTGACCGGCCAGCTCCAGGACGCCGTCGACAAGCTGCAGAAGCAGATCGACACCGCCCGGGCGGCCGGCAACGACGCCAAGGCCGACAAGCTCGGCCGCGAGCTGGAGGGCCGCAAGGCGCTGCTGGACCAGGCCCTGAAGGGGCTTGAGGAGTTCGGCGGTTGAGTTTTTTGCGCCTGAGCCGATGAGCGGCTGAAGTGCGGTACGAATACGGCCCGCCGGGTTTTCCCGGCGGGCCGTATGCGTGTGTTCCCGTGTGCCGGTGCGCTCAGGGCCGGCGGGCCGAGGTCACGCGGTAGACGTCGTAGACCCCTTCCACGCCCCGGACCGCCTTGAGGACATGGCCCAGGTGCTTGGGATCGCCCATCTCGAAGGTGAAGCGGGAGGTGGCGACCCGGTCGCGGGAGGTCTGCACGGCCGCGGAGAGGATGTTGACGTGCTGGTCGGAGAGGACCCGGGTGACGTCCGACAGCAGCCGGGACCGGTCCAGCGCCTCCACCTGGATCGCGACGAGGAAGACCGACGACTGGGTCGGCGCCCACTCGACCTCCAGGATCCGCTCCGGCTGCCGGGAGAGCGAGTCCACGTTGACGCAGTCGGCGCGGTGCACCGAGACGCCGCTGCCGCGGGTGACGAAGCCGATGATGGGGTCGCCCGGCACCGGCGTACAGCAGCGGGCCAGCTTGACCCACACATCGTCCACGCCCTTGACGACCACGCCCGGGTCGGCGCTGGAGCGGCGCTTGGAGCGCGGCCGGATCGGCGTCGACTCGGCGATGTCCTCGGTGGCTTCGTCCTGCCCGCCGAGCGCCTGCACCAGCTTCTGGACGACGCCCTGCGCGGCGACATGGCCCTCGCCGATGGCGGCGTAGAGCGAGGAGATGTCCGGGTAGCGCATCTCGTGCGCGAGGGTGACCAGGGAGTCGCCGGTCAGGATCCGCTGGATCGGGAGGTTCTGCTTGCGCATCGCGCGGGCGATGGCGTCCTTGCCCTGCTCGATGGCCTCGTCGCGGCGCTCCTTGGAGAACCATGCGCGGATCTTGTTGCGGGCGCGCGGCGACTTCACGAAGCTCAGCCAGTCGCGGGACGGGCCCGCGCCGGGCGCCTTGGAGGTGAAGACCTCCACCAAGTCGCCGTTGTCCAGCGTCGATTCGAGCGGGACGAGGCGGCCGTTGACCCGCGCCCCTATGGTGCGGTGGCCGACCTCGGTGTGCACCGCGTAGGCGAAGTCGACCGGGGTGGCACCGGCCGGCAGCGCTATCACGTCGCCCTTCGGCGTGAAGACGAAGACCTCGTTGCGGGAGAGGTCGAAGCGCAGCGACTCCAGGAACTCGCCCGGGTCCTCGGTCTCCTTCTGCCAGTCCAGCAACTGCCGCAGCCAGGCCATGTCGTTGACGGTGTCCTGGCCGGCGCCCTTGCCGGTGCCCTTGGGCGCGTCGGTGCGCACCTTGGAGGCGCCGGCGACCGCCTCCTGCTTGTACTTCCAGTGCGCGGCGATGCCGTACTCGGCGCGCCGGTGCATGTCGAAGGTGCGGATCTGGAGCTCAACGGGCTTGCCGTTGGGGCCGATCACCGTCGTGTGCAGCGACTGGTACATGTTGAACTTGGGCATCGCGATGTAGTCCTTGAACCGGCCGGGGACCGGATTCCACCGCGCGTGGATGGTGCCCAGGGCCGCGTAGCAGTCCCGGACGGTGTCAACGAGGACGCGGATGCCCACCAGGTCGTAGATCTCGGCGAAGTCGCGGCCGCGCACGATCATCTTCTGGTAGACGCTGTAGTAGTGCTTGGGGCGCCCGGTGACGGTGGCCTTGATGCGGGCGGCCCGCAGATCGGCCTGGACCTCGTCGGTCACTATCGCGAGGTACTCGTCGCGTTTGGGCGCGCGCTCGGCGACCAGCCGGACGATCTCGTCGTACATCTTGGGGTAGAGGATCGCGAAGGCGAGGTCCTCCAGCTCCCACTTGATGGTGTTCATGCCCAGCCGGTGCGCCAGCGGGGCGTAGATCTCCAGGGTCTCGCGGGCCTTCTTCTCCTGCTTCTCCCGCTTGAGGTAGCGCATGGTGCGCATGTTGTGGAGCCGGTCGGCGAGCTTGATGACCAGGACGCGCGGGTCCTTGGCCATGGCGACGACCATCTTGCGGACCGTCTCGGCCTGCGCGGCCTCGCCGAACTTGACCTTGTCCAGCTTGGTGACGCCGTCGACCAGCAGCGCGACCTGGTCGCCGAAGTCCCGGCGCAGGGTGTCGAGGCCGTACTCGGTGTCCTCGACGGTGTCGTGCAGCAGCCCGGCCATCAGCGTCGCCGGGTCCATGCCCAGCTCGGCGAGGATGGTGGTGACCGCGAGCGGGTGGGTGATGTACGGGTCGCCGCTCTTGCGCTTCTGGCCGCGGTGCCAGCGCTCGGCGACCTGGTAGGCCCGCTCGACCTGGCGCAGCGTGGCGGTCTCGATCTTGGGGTCGTTGCTGCGGACGGCCCGCAGCAGCGGCTCCAGGACGGGGTTGTACGGGCTGGAGCGCTGGACGCCCAGACGGGCCAGCCGGGCCCGGACGCGGTTCGGCGAGCCGGAGCGGCCGCCCGGGGCGGTCGGCAGCGGCTTGGCCGGCGACTGCGGCACGGGGGCCGGGCGGGACCGGCCGGCGGGGGCCTGGGGCGCGGTGGGCGCGGCGGTGCCGTCGGCCGCGCCCTGCCGCTCGGGCTTCGACGCGTCGGGGGAAGCCGCGGGCTGCGGCTTCGGCTCGTCCGGACGCACGGCGGGGGTTCCCGTCGGACGCGGTCCGGGGGAGAGCGGCTGGGCCTCGTCTGGCAAGGGCACTCCTCATGCGGGTACGGACCCCAGGGCCTCGAAGCGGCCGGGGTGCCATGGTATCGAGCCCATGGCCATGACTGCCGCGCGGCCAGGGGTCCGTACATGACACAGCGGTGGGGGCACCCGGAATGTTCCGGATGCCCCCGCCGTCGCCAGAAGTGCCGGACGAGGCCGGCGGCGGACTCAGACCGTGATCAGGGCCTCCAGCGGAGCGCCCTTCAGGCCCGCCTCCAGCCGCTGCCGGCCGTCCAGGAAGCCCAGCTCCAGCAGCACCGCCAGGCCGGCCACCTCGCCGCCGGCCCGCCGGATGAGCTGTAGCGAGGCGTCCGCGGTGCCGCCGGTGGCCAGCACGTCGTCGATCACCAGGACCCGGTCGCCGGGCGCCAGCGCGTCGGCGTGCATCTCGATCTCGGCGCTGCCGTACTCCAGCTCGTACGCCTGGCCGAGCGTGGCGCCGGGCAGCTTGCCGGCCTTGCGGACCGGGACGAAGCCGATACCGGCGGCCACCGCGACCGGTGCGGCGAGGATGAAGCCGCGGGCCTCCAGGCCCACGACCTTGTCCGCCCGGAAGCGCTCGCACAGGTCGACGAAGGCGCCGGTCAGCGCGCGGAACGCGGCCGGGTCGGCGAGCAGCGGGGTGATGTCCTTGAACATCACGCCCGGCTGCGGGTAGTCCGGGACGTCCGAGATCCGGCTGAGGAGCAGCTCGCGCAGTTCGGTGGAGGTGCTCATCGGCGCTTCCCGGGGGTGCGTCCGCGGCCGCGGTTGCGGGCCGCGGGCTGGGGGCGCGGGCCGACGACGGCGGCGCCCTCGGCCTCGTCGTCCGGGCCCTCCGACTCCGCGGTCTCCTCCTGGCGGGCCGCCTCCTTGGCTGCGGCCGAGGCCCGCTTGGCGGCGACCCGCTTGGCCAGCGCCTTCATCTGCGGCTCACCGTTCTTCAGGTCGGCGACCAGCGGCGTCGCGATGAAGATCGAGGAGTAGGCACCGGCGGCCAGACCGACGAACAGGGCCAGCGAGATGTCGTTGAGCATGCCCGCGCCCAGCACGCCGCCGCCGACGAAGAGCAGACCGGCGACCGGCAGCAGCGCCACGACCGTGGTGTTGATCGAGCGCACCAGGGTGCCGTTGATGCTGCGGTTGGCGATCTCGCTGTAGGTGAAGCGGGACTGCTTGGTGATGTCCTTGGAGGCTTCCTTCAGGCTGTCGAAGACGACGACGGTGTCGTAGAGCGAGTAACCGAGGATCGTCAGCAGGCCGATGACCGTGCCCGGGGTGACCTCGAAGCCGATCAGGGCGTAGACACCGACGGTGATCGTCAGGTCGTGGATCAGCGCCACCAGTGCGGCGACCGCCATCCGCCACTCGAAGGCCACGGCGAGATAGAGCACCACCAGGACCATGAAGATCCCCAGGCCCAGCCACGCCTTGTCGGCGATCTGCTCGCCCCAACTCGGGCCGACCAGCTGGGTGTTGACGTCCTTGGCCGGGACCTTGAGGTCCTTGGCGATCTCCTCCTGGACGGGCAGCGCCTGCTTGGTGTCCAGACCGCTGATCTGGACGCGCAGCGTGCCGTTGCCGAGCTTCTGCACCATGGCCTGGTGGCCGGGTGCGGCCGACTCGGCGTGGTGCTGGGCCTCCGAGGTGGAGACCGAGGTCTTCGGGGTGGTGAAGACCGCGCCGCCGGAGAACTCGATGCCGAAGTTCAGGCCCCGCACCGCCAGGCCGACGATGGCCGTGATGGTGATGAGGATCGAGATGCCGTACCAGATCTTCCGCTTGCCGATGAAGTCGTAGCCGACCTCACCGCGGTAGAGCCGGGCGCCGAGGTTGCCGAGCTTGGACATCTCACGCCTCCTTCGTCTGGGTGGGGGCGGTGCGACGGCGCCGCAGCGGCGGCCGGGCGCCCAGGCGCTTGGGATCGAGCCCGGACCACGGGTGGCCCTCGGCGAAGAACTTCCGCCGGGCCAGCAGCGTCATCAGCGGCTTGGTGAAGAGGAAGACCACGACCACGTCGAGCAGGGTGGTCAGGCCCAGCGTGAACGCGAAGCCCTGCACCTTGCCGACGGTGACGGTGAACAGCACCGCCGCGGCCAGGAACGACACGAAGTCGGAGACCAGGATCGTGCGCCGGGCCCGCGGCCAGCCGCGCTCGACGGCCGGGCGCAGGGTGCGGCCCTCGCGGATCTCGTCCCGGATGCGCTCGAAGTAGACGATGAACGAGTCTGCGGTGATACCGATCGCGACGATGGCGCCGCAGACCGCCGGCAGGTTCAGCGCGAACCCGATGGCCGGACCGAGCAACGTCATGATCGTGTACGTCAGGATCGCCGAGACCCCGAGGCTCGCCAGCGCGACCAGCGCCAGCCCGCGGTAGTAGGCGACGAGGTAGACGACGACCAGCGCGAGGCCGATGGCGCCGGCGATCAGACCGGCGTGCAGCTGCTCGCCGCCGAGCGCCGCGGTGACCGTGGTCTCGTCGTCGATCTTGAACGAGAGCGGCAGGGCGCCGTAGGACAGCATGTTGCCGAGGTCCTCGGCGGACTGCTGGGTGAAGCCGCCGGAGATCGTGGCGTTGCCGCCGTTGAGCCGCTCGCTGACGCGCGGGTCGGAGACCACCGCGCCGTCCAGCACGATCGCGAACTGGTTCTGCGGCGGCGCCTTGGCGGCGAGCTTGCCGGTGACGTCCGCGAACTTCTTGCCGCCGTCGGAGGTGAAGTCCATCTGGACGATCCAGCCCTGGCCCTGCTGGCTGTCGAAGACCGCCTTGGCGTCCTTGACGTCGGTGCCCTCGACGCCGACCGGGCCGAGCACGTACTTCTGGGCGCCGTCGTCCTTGCAGGCCACGACCGGATCGGTGGGCTTGGCGCCGGCGGCCTGCTCACCGGCCTGGGCACGGCCCGCCTTGGTGGAGCAGTCCAGTGCCGCGAACTGCTTCTGCAGGGCGGGCGGGATGTCCGCGCCACCGGGGACCGGCGGCGTCTGCTGCGCCGAGGGCTTGTCCGAGGCGGAGGCGGACGGCGGGGCGGACGGTTTCTTCAGCGCATCGGTGACCGCGCGGCCCTTGGTGGTGGGGCTGGCGCTCGGGGTCGGCGCGGCGCTCTGCTGGGAGCCCTTGCCGCCGGTGGCCTTCTCGCCGGCCTTGCCGCTCGCGGAGGGGCTGGGCTTGGGCTCGGGGGTCTTGGCACCCGCGGCGGTGGTCAGCACCGGCCGGAACGCGAGCTGGGCGGTGGTACCGACCTGCTGGCGGGCCTGCTTCGCGTCCGTCCCCTTGGGGATGTTCACGATGATGTGGTTGCTGCCCTGCGTCTGGACCTCGGACTCGGATACACCCAGACCGTTGACCCGCCGCTCCATGATGCCGGCGGCGGTGTTCATGTTGGTCTCGTTGATCGCGTTGGGCTTGCCCGGCTGGTTCTGCGCGGCCAGCGTGAAGCTGGTGCCGCCCGCGAGGTCGATGCCCAGTCGTGGGGTCAGTGTGCCGGAGTAGAACATGCCTCCGACCAGCGCCGCCATCGCGATCAGGACCAGGATCAGGGTGCGCCCCGGATGCCCTTGGTTCGCGGGCGCCCTGCGGCCCTTCTTCGGTGCTGCCACCTTGTCGTTTCTCCCTGTCCAACCCCTCGGCCTGGGATGTCTGCCGAGCGGCCACGAAGTCTTGTGGGGACGTGCCCCCGCCGGAGCCTAGACCGTCCGGGGACCGCGGTGCGCCCGATCGGGGGCGCGCCGCGGTCCCCACCGCGGAACGGACTACTTCGCGTCGGCCTCGCCGGTCTTCTTGCCGTCCTTGGCGGCCTCGGCCTCGTCGGCCGCCGGCTTGTCGGCCTTGCCGGCCTGGTCGTCCTCGGCCTTGTCGGCCTTCTCGGCGGTGGGCTCGGCGCCCTCGCCGGCCTCGGCCTTGCCCAGGTCGATCGTGCCGGCCTTGTCACCCTTTTCGGTGGCCTTGTCGGCCTCGTCACCGGTCAGCGACGAGACGTCGTCCGGAACGACCGGGCGGTCCTCGGAGACGACCGGGTCGGCACCGTCCAGAATGCGGTTGTACTCCTCGTCCGCGAGCACCGCGCCGATGGCGTTCTTCGCGTAGATGGCGTGCACACCGGGAGCGACCTCCAGGAGGACGGTGTCCTCGTGGATTTCCTTCACGGTGGCGTACATGCCGCCGATCGTCCGGACGCCGGTGCCGGGCTGCATCTCATTGCGCATCTGCTGGGCCGCCTGCTGCTTCTTCTTGGCGGACCGCGTCATCAGGAACATGGCCCCGATGAGGACGATGAAGGGGAGGAGAGTCACGATATTGGGCACGGGACGGAAATCCTTCGCACGACCGCTGCTGTCGGCGGTCTCGTATAGCGGGGGTGGGTATGCCGGCCCTACGGACGGCATCGGCGGAGTCTAAGCGAGTCCGCACCACAGGAACAACGCCCAGCATCGCACCGCAGTTCCTGACCGGGCGAGTCTCCGCGCCGTCACGCCTCGAACAGGCCCGCCTGGCTGCCTCCGCCCACGGCCTGCGGCGGTACCAGCTCCATGTGCGCCCAGGCCGCAGGCGTCGCGATCCGGCCACGCGGCGTGCGGGCGAGCAGGCCCTCCCGCACCAGGAACGGCTCGGCGACCTCCTCGACCGTCTCGCGCTCCTCCCCCACCGCGACGGCCAGGGTGGACAGCCCCACCGGTCCGCCGCCGAACAGCTTGAGCAGGGCGGTGAGCACCGCGCGGTCGAGCCGGTCCAGGCCGCGGGCGTCGACCTCGTAGACCCCCAGGGCCTGTGCGGCGATCTCGCGGGTGATCACGCCGTCGGCCTTGACCTGGGCGTAGTCGCGGACCCGGCGCAGCAGGCGGTTGGCGATCCGGGGCGTGCCACGGGAGCGGCCGGCGATCTCGGCCGCGCCGTCGGGCTCTATCGCCACGTCGAGCAGGCCGGCGGAGCGGTGGATCACGCGCTGGAGCTCGGCCGGGGCGTAGAACTCCATGTGGCCGGTGAAACCGAACCGGTCGCGCAGCGGCGGCGGCAGCAGGCCCGCCCGGGTCGTGGCCCCGACCAGCGTGAACGGCGGGAGCTCCAGCGGGATGGCGGTGGCGCCGGGCCCCTTGCCGACGATCACGTCGACGCGGAAGTCCTCCATCGCCATGTAGAGCATCTCCTCGGCCGGCCGGGACATCCGGTGGATCTCGTCGAGGAAGAGGACCTCGCCCTCCTGGAGGGAGGAGAGGATCGCCGCCAGATCGCCGGCGTGCTGGATGGCGGGCCCTGAGGTGATCCGGATCGGGGCGCCCATCTCGGCCGCGATGATCATGGAGAGGGTGGTCTTGCCGAGACCGGGCGCGCCGGACAACAGGACATGGTCGGCGGTGGCGCCGCGGGCCCGGGCGGCCTTCAGCACCAGGTCGAGCTGCTCGCGGACCCGCTCCTGGCCGACGAACTCGTCCAGGTCCTTGGGCCGCAGCGCGGCCTCGACGGCGTTCTCCTCGCCGTCGGCGTCGGCCGCCACCAGCCGGTCGGCCGGGGCGCCGGCGGTCTCCTCGGCGGCGGACGGTGCGGTGTCGTCCCAGTTCACTGCGGAATGCCTCGCGGGGTCGGGGCGGCCGGGCCGCCTACGTGGTCGTACGGTCGGGGGCGCCGGGGCGCGTGGGTCATCGGGCCCGGTTGAGGGTCCGGAGGGCCGCCTTGAGCAGCTGCGGCACCTGCGGCGTGCCGCCCTCGGCGGCGGCCGCCTCGGCCTGCGGCGCCACCGCGGCGACCGCCTCGTCGGCCTCCCTCGCGGCATAGCCCAGGCCGACCAGCGCGGCCTGCAGCTGATCGCGCCAGCCGGCCGGCGCCGATGCCCCGGCGGGCGGACGGGCACCGCCGACCGGCGCGCCGAGCCGGTCCTTGAGCTCCAGCAGCAGCTTCTGCGCGCCCTTCTTGCCGATGCCCGGGACGGCCGTCAGCGCCTTCTCGTCCCCCGTGGACACCGCGAGCCGCAGCGCGTCCGGCGAGTGCACCGCGAGCATCGCCTGGGCGAGCCGGGGGCCGACGCCGCTGGCGGTCTGCAGCAGCTCGAAGGTCTGCCGCTCGTCGTCGTCGGCGAAGCCGTAGAGGGTGAGGGAGTCCTCGCGCACCACGAGGGAGGTGGCGAGCTTGGTGCGCTCGCCGAGGCGGAGGCCGGAGAGGGTGTTCGGCGTGCACTGGACGGCCATGCCGACACCGCCGACCTCGACGACGGCGGCGTCCGGTGCGAGGGCCGCGACCGGGCCGGAGACAAAGGCGATCATCGGGTGCCCTTCGGCGTGCGAGCGGGGACGGAGGTACGGCGGGCCGCGGCCTGCGCCTGCTGGAGGCGGTTGACCGCGGGGGAGCGCCAGATGTGACAGATGGCCAGGGCGAGGGCGTCGGCGGCGTCGGCCGGCTTGGGCGGCGCGGCGAGCCGCAGCAGGCGGGTGACCATCGCGCCGACCTGCGCCTTGTCGGCCCGGCCGGAGCCGGTGACCGCGGCCTTGACCTCGCTGGGGGTGTGCAGCGCGACCGGCAGCCCGCGGCGGGCGGCGCACAGCATGGCGACCGCGCTGGCCTGTGCGGTGCCCATGACCGTACGGACGTTGTGCTGGCTGAAGACCCGCTCCACGGCGACGTATTCGGGGCGGTGGGTGTCGAGCCACTCCTCTATGCCGCGCTCGATGAGCACCAGACGGTGTGCGACGTCCGCGTCCGCCGGCGTGCGCACGACGCCGACGCCGACCATGGTCAGCGGCCGTCCCGCGACCCCGTCCACCACGCCGACCCCGCACCGCGTCAGCCCCGGGTCCACCCCCAGCACCTTCATCGGGCCCGCCCCTCGCCGTCGTTCGGTCGTCTGTTCCTTACGTTCCGCAGGTTAGTGGCTGCCACTGACAAACCGACGGGCCGGCGGGGTGTGTCCCCGCCGGCCCGTCGTGCGACCGGTAAGCCCGCGACCGTCAGGCGTCGACCTTGGCCATGACGTCGTCGGACACGTCGAAGTTGGCGAAGACGTTCTGCACGTCGTCGCTGTCCTCCAGGGCGTCGATCAGCTTGAAGATCTTGCGCGCGCCCTCTTCCTCCAGCTCGACCTGCATGGTCGGGACGAAGTTGGCCTCGGCCGAGTCGTAGTCGATGCCGGCCTCCTGGAGCGCGGTGCGCACCGCCACCAGGTCGGTGGCCTCGCTGAGCACCTCGAAGGACTCACCGAGGTCGTTGACCTCCTCGGCACCGGCGTCCAGGACCGCGCCCAGGACGTCGTCCTCGCTCAGCTCGCCCTTGGGGACGATCACCACGCCCTTGCGGTTGAAGAGGTAGGACACCGAGCCCGGGTCGGCCATCGAACCGCCGTTGCGGGTCATCGCGACGCGGACGTCGGAGGCGGCGCGGTTGCGGTTGTCGGTGAGGCACTCGATCAGGACGGCGACGCCGTTGGGGCCGTAGCCCTCATACATGATCGTCTCGTAGTCGGCGCCGCCTGCTTCGAGACCGCCACCGCGCTTGATCGCGGAGTCGATGTTCTTGTTCGGAACCGACTGCTTCTTCGCCTTCTGGACGGCGTCGTACAGCGTCGGGTTGCCTTCCAGATCGACGCCGCCCATCCGCGCCGCGACCTCGATGTTCTTGATCAGCTTCGCGAAGAGCTTGCCGCGCTTGGCATCGATCACGGCCTTCTTGTGCTTCGTCGTAGCCCATTTAGAGTGGCCGGACATCCGCCTGTCTCCTTCGCGTAACCCATTTCAGAAACGATCGCCCCAGATCCTACCGGGATCTCGTCAGGCCCCCGCACGCACCATGTCCACGAAGAACGCGTGGATACGGTGATCGCCGGTCAGCTCCGGATGGAACGACGTGGCCAGGACGTTACCCTGCCGCACCGCCACCGTATGCCCACCGTACGTCGCCAGGACGTCCGCGGAGGCGCCGACCGACTCGACCCAGGGGGCCCGGATGAAGACGCCCTCCACCGGCCCGCCGTCGATCCCGGCGACCTCGACGGCCGCCTCGAAGGACTCGTTCTGCCGCCCGAAGGCGTTGCGGCGCACGATCATGTCGATGCCGCCGAGCGTCTCCTGGTCCTCCCGGGCGTCCAGCAGCTTGTCGGCGACCATGATCATGCCGGCGCAGGTGCCGTAGACCGGCCGCCCCGCCCGGACGAACGCGCGCAGCGGCTCCAGCATGCCGAACACGACCGCCAGCTTGGACATGGTGGTGGACTCGCCGCCCGGTATCACCAGGCCGTCGACCTCGGCGAGCTCCTCGGGGCGACGGACCGGCAGCCCCCGGGCGCCGGCGTCCGCGAGCGCCTTGAGGTGCTCGCGGACGTCGCCCTGGAGCGCCAGCACACCGATCGTGGGTGTGGTGCTCATCAGTTTCCGGATCCTTACCAGCCGCGGTTGGCGTAGCGCTCGGCCTCGGGGAGGGTGTCGCAGTTGATGCCGACCATGGCCTCGCCAAGGTTGCGGGAGACGTCCGCGATGACCTTCGGGTCGTCGTAGAAGGTGGTGGCCTTCACGATCGCGGCGGCGCGCTTGGCCGGGTCGCCGGACTTGAAGATGCCGGAGCCGACGAAGACGCCCTCGGCGCCGAGCTGACGCATCAGCGCGGCGTCGGCCGGGGTGGCCACACCGCCGGCGGAGAACAGCACGACGGGCAGCTTGCCCAGCTCGGCGACCTCCTTGACCAGCTCGTAGGGGGCGCGCAGCTCCTTGGCGGCGGCGAACAGCTCGTTGTGGTCGCAGCCGCGCAGCTTGGCGATCTCGCCCTTGATCTGGCGCAGGTGACGGACCGCCTCGACGACGTTGCCGGTGCCGGCCTCGCCCTTGGAGCGGATCATCGCGGCGCCCTCGGCGATACGGCGCAAGGCCTCGCCCAGGTTGGTGGCACCACATACGAACGGGGTGGTGAAGGCCCACTTGTCGGAGTGGTTGACCTCGTCGGCCGGGGTGAGGACCTCGGACTCGTCGATGTAGTCCACGCCGAGCGACTGGAGCACCTGCGCCTCGACGAAGTGGCCGATCCGCGACTTCGCCATGACCGGGATGGAGACGGCGTTGATGATGCCGTCGATCATGTCCGGGTCGGACATCCGGGCCACGCCGCCGTCCTTGCGGATGTCGGCCGGGACCCGCTCCAGGGCCATGACGGCGACGGCACCGGCGTCCTCGGCGATCTTCGCCTCTTCCGGCGTGACGACGTCCATGATCACGCCGCCCTTGAGCTGCTCGGCCATACCGCGCTTGACGCGCGCGGTTCCGGTCTCGGGGGTCTGGGGCGTGGTGGGCGTGCTGGACACGTTGACCTCACTCAGTGCGGGTGGTTGCGCTTCGGCGCCCACACAACCGTTGGCCGGTACCTCGCGAAAAGGGCCAATTGGAGGCCGGTGGCTTGCGACACCGATCATCTCGGAATCCGGACGTTCCGCTTCCGCCTTGTGGTCGCTCAGTTCCCCGCCGAGCGGTCGTCCAGGACGGCCGGCGGCTCGTCGTCCATCTCGAAGGCCATCGGGAACGGCGCGTGCCCGGCCAGCCGCAGATAGCGCACCAGCCGGTGGCGGCGCACCGCCCGCGCGGCCCGTACCGCGTCGTTGTGGAACCGGCGCGCCATCGGCACCCGGCGCACCGCCGCCGTCAGCTCCACGACCGTGCGCTCCCCGCCCGGCGCCTCCCGCACCGCCTCCAGCTGCTCCTCGTCCTCGAAGACGGCCCGGAGCGCCTGGCTCAACTCGCTCTCCGCGACCTCCCGGTGGTCCTCCGCAGCCTGCCGGGCCTCGTGCGCGGCCTGGTAGAGCACGATCGACGCCGCCGGATCGAGCACCCCGGAGGTCCCCACCTCCTGCGCCACCGAGGCCCGCCGCAACAACTGCGCGTCCAACGCGGCCCGCGCGGCGTCGATCCGCGCATGCAGACGGTCGAGCCGACCGGCCGTCCAACTCAGGTAGACGCCGACGAGGACGATCGCGGCAGCGATCCAAATAAACGTGCTCACGGCCGGTCACGCTATCGCCTCCGGCGGGGTGCCCCCCACGTTGTCGGCTTTCCCGCCGTAGGGGTTCGCCTTGCTTGCGCCTGGCGGCGCGTTGCCGGTCCGCTGCGCGGGGGCTGTTCCGGCCCGCTTCGCGGGCGTTGTTGGTCCGCTGCGCGGGGCTGTTGGGTGCGGTGACGGGCCTCCGGGGCAGGGGGTGTGTCCGGACTGCTGCGCTTTACGTCCGGACACACCCCCTGCCCCTCCGACCCGTCCCCTCCCGTTGTGGGTCATGAAAACCCATAGACGGGGCAACGGTTGCCGGGCTCCTGCGGGCTCTGGACTGATGGGCGGCCGTCCCTCAACGAGTGACCGTCAGCCCTCGACAAGCGACCGTTGGCGGACCAGCCTGCTCAGCCCCTACCCACCGTCTTATGACCACTCACGGGAGGGGACGGGCCGGAGGGGGTGGTGTGTCGGACGTAAAGCGCAGCAGTCCGACACACCACCCCCTCCGGCCCGGCACCGCACCCAACAGCCCCGCGCAGCGGACCGGCAACGCCCGCGAAGCGGGCCGGAAACGCCCCGCGCAGCGGACCGGCCCCGCGCAGCGGACCGGCAACACAATCAATGCGCCGCAGGCGCAAGGGCGAAGCGCCGCCAGGCGCAAGAAAGGCGAACCCCTACGGCGGGAAAGCCGACAACGTGGGAAGGGCTGCCCTTCGGGCTTAGCCCTTCGCCAGCCACCGACGCCCCCGTACCCCCACCCGCTCGTCCGTCGCGACGGCCGAGGCGCCGGCCGCCACGGTCTCGTAGACGGCGAGGATGTCCGCGCCGACCGTCGACCAGTCGAAGCGACGTACGTGCTTGGCGCCGCGTTCGCCGAGTTCGGCCAGCCGGTCGGGGGCGTTCAGGAGGCGGATCGCGGTGGCGGCGAGCGCGTCCGCGTTCTCGTTGGTGAAGAGTTCGCCGGCCTCGCCCTGGTCCAGGACCTGGGCGAACGCGTCGAGATCGCTGGCCAGTACGGGCGCGCCGGCGGACATCGCCTCCACGAGGATGATGCCGAAGGACTCGCCACCGGTGTTGGGCGCGACATAGACGTCCACGCTGCGCAGCAGCCGCGCCTTGTCCTCGTCGGAGACCATGCCGAGGAACTCGACCCGGGAGCGCAGTTCGGCGGGCAGGCCGGCGACCGCCTCGTCCTGGTCGCCGCGGCCGGCGACCAGCAGCCGGGCGTCGGGGACCGCGGCGAGGATCGCGGGCAGCGCCTTCATCAGGATCGGCAGGCCCTTGCGGGGCTCGTCGATCCGGCCGATGAAGCCGATGGTGCGGCCCTGCCACGCGGGCTCGGGCTCGGCCCGGGCGAAGAAGTCGACGTCCACGCCGTTGGGGATCACCACCGCGTCGCCGCCGAGGTGCTCGACCAGGGTGCGGCGGGCGTACTCGCTGACCGCGATCCGGGCGCTGATCTTCTCCAGGGCGGGCTGGAGGATCGGGTACGCGGCGATCATGGCGCGGGAGCGCGGGTTGGAGGTGTGGAAGGTGGCCACGATCGGGCCCTGCGCCGCCCAGCAGGCGAGCAGGCCCAGGGAGGGCGAGGCGGGCTCGTGGATGTGGATGACGTCGAAGGCGCCGTTCTGCAGCCAGCGGCGGACCCGGGCGGCCGAGAGGAAGCCGAAGTTCAGGCGGGCGACCGAGCCGTTGTAGGGCACGGGGACGGCGCGGCCGGCCGGGACGACGTAGGGCGGCAGCGGGGTCTCGTCGTCGGCGGGGGCCAGGACGGAGACGTCGTGGCCGAGCCGGATCAGGTGCTCGGCCAGATCTCGGATGTGGAACTGCACGCCGCCGGGGACGTCCCAGGCGTACGGGCAGACGATGCCGATCTTCACGCGGGCTCCGTTCCGGGGGCGTCGCCGCGCGGCTCCAGGTCGGCGAGCCACAGCCGCTGGAGCATGTGCCAGTCCGCGGGGTGGTCGGCGATGCCGGAGGCGAAGGCGTCGGCGAGGTCCTGGGTCATGTGGGCGGCCTTCTCGGTACGGGTGCCGGTCTGCGGCACCTCGATCTCCGGGTGGACCCGGCCGCGCATGATGGGGGTGTCGTCGTACCAGAGGGTGACCGGCAGCAGCATCGCGCCGGTCTGGAGGGCCAGCATCGCGGGTCCGGCCGGCATCTTCGCGGCCTCGCCGAAGAACTTCACCGGCAGCCCGGAGCTGGACAGGTCGCGGTCGGCGACCAGGCAGACCAGGCCGCCGGCGCGCAGCCGCCGGGCCAGCGTGCCGAACGCGGCGCCGCCGGTGTGCGGCAGCACCTCCATGCCCAGGCCCTCGCGGTAGGCGACGAACCGGTCGTAGAGGGACTCCGGCTTCAGGCGCTCGGCGACGGTGGTGAACGGGACGCCGAGCTTGGTGGTGACCCAGACACCGGCCAGGTCGTAGTTGCCCATGTGGGGCAGGGCCAGGATCACCCCGCGGCCGCTCTTGAGGCCGTCCTCCAGGTGGTGCACGTCCTGGGGTGTGAAACCGGCCTTTATCCGCTCCGGGCTCCACACCGGCAGCCGGAAGGACTCCATCCAGTACCGCATGTAGGAGCGCATCCCGGCCCGGGAGAGCGCCGCCAGCCGCTGCGGGGAGGCGTCCGGGACGACCCGGGCGAGGTTGCTCTCCAGGCGCTGGACGCCCTTGCCGCGGCGCCGCCAGGCGAGGTCCGCGAGCCGGCGGCCGAGCTGCACCGCGACGCCTTCGGGCAGTCGCTTGACGGTGCTCCAGCCCAGGCCGTACAGGCCGTCGGTGAGCTTGTCGACGTCGATCGGTGTGCGGCTGCCCATCAGCCGTTCCCCCCTTGTGCGAGGGCGTCGGCCTCGGCCGACTCCCGGCGGACCGTCACCACGCGCTGGCCGAGGGTGACGGCACTGCCGACGGCGACCACCCACAGGGCGATCGGCAGCAGGACCTGGACGCCCGGCACGCCGAACGCGTGCAGCCCGGAGAGCCCGCAGGCGACCAGCGAGATGACCAGCCGCTCGGCCCGCTCCACCAGGCCGTTGACGGCCACCGGCAGCCCGATGGCCTCGCCGCGCGCCTTGGTGTACGAGACGACCTGGCCGCTGGCGAGGCAGAAGATCGCGACCGCGCAGAGCGCCAGGCTGTCGCCGCGCCCGGCGTACCACAGGGCCAGCCCGCCGAAGATCGCCGAGTCCGCGACCCGGTCGAGGGTGGAGTCCAGGAAAGCGCCCCACCGGCTGGACCGCCCCAGCTGCCGCGCCATGTTGCCGTCGACCAGGTCGGAGAAGACGAACAGCGTGATGACGACCGTGCCCCAGAAGAACTCGCCCCGGGGGTAGAAGACCAGGGCGCCGGCCACCACACCGCCGGTCCCGACGAGGGTGACCGCGTCCGGGCTGACCCCGAGACGGATGAGCAGGGCGGCGAACGGTGTGAGAACACGCGTGAAGAAAGCACGCGCGTACTTGTTCAGCATGACCTTCCCGGTTGGTCGATACGGGCCGCGCGGTCAAGGGGCCACCGGCTGGCCCATCGTAGCCAGGCGGCCACGGGGCACCGCGAACGCATCGCGGCGCGGGGTGCATCCCGGGGCCCCGCGGCGCGTCCGGCCGGATCGCAGGCGGCGGGAGGCGGACGCGCCACGTATGGACGCATCATGAACCCGGTGGAAAGCTCGAAACACCGCAAAGTGTCGACCTGGAGGCGAGACACATGAGCGAGAAGTCGAGTACGAACCCAGGAGCCGCCGGAAGGGCACCGGCGGCCGACCGGCCCGCGGACCTGCGCAATGTGGTGCTGGTCGGCCACAGCGGAGCGGGAAAGACGACCCTGGTCGAGGCGCTCGCGCTGGCATCCGGCGCGGTCAACCGGGCCGGCCGGGTCGAGGACGGCGGCAGCCTGTCCGACTACGACGAGATCGAGCACCGGCAGCAACGCTCCGTACAGCTCTCCCTCGTCCCGGTCGACTGGGGCGGAATCAAGATCAATCTGTTGGACACCCCCGGATACGCGGATTTCGTCGGGGAACTCAGGGCCGGTCTGCGCGCGGCGGACGCGGCCCTTTTCGTCGTCTCGGCGGCGGACGGCGTGGCCGGCGCGACCCGGATGGTGTGGGACGAGTGCGCGGCCGTGGGCATGCCGCGCGCCCTGGTGGTGACGCACCTGGAGGCCGCCCGCGCCGACTTCGACGAGATGACCCGGCGCTGCGCGGTGACCTTCGGGGGCGACGACGTGGACGCCGTCCTGCCCCTCTACCTCCCTCTGTACGGCACCCCGGGCGCCGACGGCCACGCCCCCGTCGAGGGCCTGATCGGCCTGCTCACCCAGCGGGTCTTCGACTACTCCTCCGGGGAGCGCACCGAGCGCGCGCCCACCGACGAGGAGCTGCCGCTGATCGAGGCGGCCCGCAACCGCCTCATCGAGGGGATCATCGCCGAGAGCGAGGACGAGACCCTCATGAACCGCTATCTCGCGGGCGAGGAGATCGACGTCAAGACGCTCGTCGGCGACCTGGAGACCGCGGTCTCCCGGGGTTCCTTCCACCCCGTCCTGGCCGCCGCACCGGCCACCGGGGGCGCCCGGCAGGGGCTGGGCACCGTCGAGCTGCTGGAGCTGATCACCGGCGGTTTCCCGACGCCGGCGGAGCGTGAGGCGCCGGCGGTGACCGGCCCGGACGGCTCGCCGCGGCAGAGCCTGAGCTGCGACCCCGAGGGCCCGCTGGCCGCCGAGGTGGTCAAGACCTCCTCCGACCCGTACGTCGGCCGGGTCTCGCTGGTCCGGGTCTTCTCCGGCACCCTGCGCCCCGACGAGACGGTGCACGTCTCCGGCCACGGCCTGGAGGACCGCGGTCACGAGGACCACGACGTCGACGAGCGGGTCGGCGCGCTGTCCGCGCCCTTCGGCAAGCAGCAGCGACCGCTCCCCCGGGCCGTCGCCGGCGACCTGGCCTGCGTGGCCAAGCTCACCCGCGCCGAGACCGGCGACACCCTGTCCGCCAAGGACGACCCGCTGCTGATGGAGCCGTGGGCGATGCCCGACCCGCTGCTGCCGGTCGCCATCCGGGCGCACAGCAAGGCCGACGAGGACAAGCTCTCCCAGGGCCTGGCCCGTCTGGTCGCCGAGGACCCCACGATGCGCCTGGAGCACAACCAGGACACCCGCCAGGTCGTCCTGTGGTGCATGGGCGAGGCGCACGCCGACGTGGCGCTGGAGCGGCTGCGTTCCCGCTACGGCGTCCAGGTCGACACCATCGACCACAAGGTGGCGCTGCGGGAGACCTTCGGCGGGTCCGCCGCGGGCCGCGGCCGGCACGTCAAACAGTCCGGCGGCCACGGCCAGTTCGCGATCTGCGAGATCCAGGTCGAGCCGCTGCCGGGCGGCTCCGGCATCGAGTTCGTCGACAAGGTCGTCGGCGGCGCGGTCCCCCGGCAGTTCATCCCGTCGGTGGAGAAGGGCGTCCGCGCCCAGGCCGCCCGCGGCATCGCCGCCGGGTATCCGCTCGTCGACATCCGGGTCACCCTGCTCGACGGCAAGTCCCACTCGGTCGACTCCTCGGACGCCGCGTTCCAGACGGCGGGCGCGCTGGCCCTGCGGGAGGCCGCCGCGCAGACCACCGTCGACCTGCTGGAGCCGGTCGCCGACGTGCAGGTGCTGGTGCCGGACGAGTACGTCGGCCCGGTGCTCAGCGACCTCTCCGGCCGCCGCGGACGGGTCGTCGGCACCGAGCAGTCCGGCGCCGGCCGCACCCTGGTCCGCGCCGAGGTGCCGGAGATCGAGATCGGCCGCTACGCCGTCGATCTGCGCTCGCTCTCGCACGGCACCGGCCGCTTCGGCCGCGGCTATCTGCGGCACGAGCCGATGCCCGGCCAGCTCGCCGCCAAGGTGCGCCAACAGGAGGCGGTCGTCGCCTAGTTAACGGCCGGTCAGCCGCCGTCCCGGACCGCCCACTTGGGCCGGGGCGGCGGCGGTACGCTGGGACTCCACCGCCGCGCCGCGCGTTCCGGGCCAACCTGCGGGCACGGCGGGCCGGCAGGTGTGCGCGTCGGCGCAGTCGGGTAGAGCGCATCAGCGGATACGTGCGTGATGGGGGCGGGTAGTGGTGGACGGCTTCGACTTCAGTCCGGGGGCGCAGGTCCCCATCTCGGGGGGCGCCGGGCAGACGGCGGCGACCCAGGCCCTGGCCTCGGCCGCCTATCGCGACAGCCCGTTGACCGACATCTCCAAGGCGGACTCCGACTCCGGCACCTCCGAGGTCAAGAAGCCCAAACTGTCGCTGTTCGCGCCCAACCTCGGCGAGGCGTTCTCCCGCGCGGTGCAGGTGCGGATGCTCGGCGGCGGCCGCAAACCGCTGATCCAGTCCTTCGGCACCGAGCCGCAGACGATCGTCGAGCACTGCCTGTCGGCCACCCGCATCCGCAAGCAGCGCGACACCCGGCTGACGGTCCTGATGGTGGTGTGCGGGCTGCTCTTCCTGCCCGGTGTGCTGCTCTGGCTGGGCGCCTTCCAGCTCCGGAAGATCTTCTCCAAGGACGGCGAGGGCAACGGCATCTCCCTGCTGGGCGGCACGATGCTGACCCTGCTCGCCGGCGCCGGCCTGTTCTTCATGGTCAAGCTGCCGTTCACCGGCTTCTGGCCGCTGTACGCCCGCGGCATGGTCATCGCCCCGATGGTGGGCTGGTGGCTGGCCAAGCAGATCTGCGAGCGGACCGCGGTGACCCTGCGGGAGGCGTGGAAGGGGCTGCTGGAGGGCGGCGGCGTCGCCGCGAAGATCCCCGAGGCGGTGCCGCAGAACCCCGACCACACCTCCGCCGAGACCCTCCGGCACAACCTCGCCAAGGTCTCCGCCGAGCAGCGCAGCAACGTCATCTTCTACGCCGGCCCCAAGGGCATACTCGGGATGGGCACCCGCTGGGGCAGCTGGCAGCTGGCCGAGGAGCTCCGGCCCGCCCAGGAGGGCACCGACATCCACCCGTTCCGCAGCTGGGACGTCATCCGCGCGATCCACGACCGGCTGCGCCTGCTGGAGCGCAGCCCGCTGCACACCGGCGGCTTCCAGCAGCCGCCGTCCGTCCGCCACTGGATCGTCTCCCCGGTGGGCGAGAAGGCCAAGGCCGTCGCCCGCCCGGACGGCAGCCACGTCGACGGGTACGAGGTCCGCGGCCACGAGATAGAGCGGATCTGCAACGAGCAGCAGTTCGGCGCCGGCAACCGCCACTACCTCGGCGTCCAGTTCGTCCTGTGGGACGGCCAGTTGGTGCTCACGCTGATGATCACCGTCACCGTGCTGCACGAGACGCTGCGCATCGAGGTCAGCGGCTACGCCCTCGGCCCGGTCAACTCCCTGTTCACCAGCAAGCCCGAGCCCAAGACCAAGGACGTCGCCAAGGTCGTCCGGTTCTGGGAGACCAAGACCCAGACGCTGCCGCTGATCGAGCCGTCGGAGGTGGTGCGGCTCGCCGCCCGCGCCCCGCTGACGTGGTTCCCGCCGGTGCTGGACTTCCTCGGCGGCAAGCTCGCCCTCCCCGAGCCGTTCGGCCTGCGCCACGTCTGGGCCGACAAGCCCTGGCGCCACCGCTTCATGGCCGACGACGCGCTGCGCGCCGCGACCCCGGTGCTGCGGGCGGTGCACGCCGCGGCGCTGAACGTCCTCAAGGAGCACGGCGTGAACACCGAGCGGTTCGACAACCGCTCCCTGGTCCTCAGCGGCATGGTCCAGGGCGCCGAGCCGCACAAGGCCGACGAGTACAACGCGTAGGCACCGCCCCGCGCACCGCACGGACGGGCGCGCGCACGGCTTCCGCCGGGCGCGCGCCCGTTTCCGTCCCCCGGCCGGAACGACCGGACCCGGCGGGCCGGCCGGACCCGGCGGGCCTAGCGGAAGATCCCGGTGTGCCCCAGCGAGTACCGCCCCGGCTGCGGATAGACCGCCAGCCCGTGCGGCCCCTCCCCCACCCGGATCTTCGACAGGGTCTTCCCCGTACGGGTGTCGAGCGCGTACACCTCGGAGTTGTAGCGCCCGGACAGCCACAGCACCTTGCCGTCCGCCGAGACCCCGCCCATGTCCGGGCTGCCGCCGCCGCGGATGTGCCACTTGTCGACGAGCTTCCCGGTCCTGAAGTCCAGCAGCGAGACGGAGCCCTCGCCCCGGTTGGAGACGTACATGGTGCGGGAGTCGCGGCTGACGTAGAGGCCGTGCGTCCCCTTGCCGGTCGGCAGCAGCTTCGGCCGGCCGAAGGCGTCGCCGTCCAGGATCCACACGCCGTCGGCCATCATGTCGGCGATGTACCAGGTCCGGCCGTCCGGCGAGATCTTCACGTCCTGCGGCATCGCGCCCTCGAACGGCAGCTTCTGCTGGGCGACCACCTTCATCTTCGCGGTGTCGACCTTGAGCAGTTCGCCGGAGAACTCGCAGGAGACGATGAAGTACTTCCCGTCCGGCGAGAAGTCGGCGTGGTTGACGCCCGCGCAGTCGACCGGCAGGGTCTTGCGGATCTCCATGGTGTGCGGGTCCCGGAACACCAGCTGCCGGTCCATCGACGCCATCACCACGGCGTACTTCCCGTCCGGCGTGAAGTAGAGGTTGTACGGGTCGTGGACCTTGACCGGCTTGCCGGCCTTGCCGGTGGACGGGTCGATCGGGGTGAGGTCGTGCCCCCGGTTGTTGTTGACCCACAGCGTCTTCATGTCCCAGGACGGCACCACGTGCTGCGGCTGCACGCCCACCGGGATCGTCTCGATCACCTTGTACGTCCTGGGATCGATGACGCTGACCGTGTCGGAGCCGGTGTTGGGCACGTAGATCCGCGACGGGTAGTTCCTGACCTGCGGCGCCAGCCGGTTGGGCCGGTCCGCGGCGTACAGGTCGTGCTGGTCCAGCAGCGGCGGCATCCCGGGCAGGCCCTGGGCGACGGCCTTGTGGGGCGAGGGTCCGGCGGGCTGCGAGGCGGACTGCTCCCCGCCGCCGGCGCAGCCCGCCGCCATCAGGGCGCAGGCCGCGAGGAGCAGCGCCGCCCGGCGGTCGGGGCGGGAGCCGGTCGGGCGGGGGTGGGTACGGTTCCGGTCAGCCATCAGGTCACTAGCTCCGTTGTCGTCACCGCGCGCAGACCGCGCCGGCGGAGGCCGTCGAGGATCGGGGGCAACGCGGCCACCGTGCCGGCGTGCCCGAGGTGGAGACTGACGACCGACCCCGGGCGGATGCCGTCCAGGACCGTGCGCTGGACGGCCGGGGCACCGGGGTCGTTCGCGTCGAGGGAGTCCACGTCGTACGACAGGACGTGCGGGTAGCCCGCCCGGCGGGCCAGCTGGATCACCTGCCCGGTGGCCCGCCGGGTCTGCGACGGGCGGAACCAGCTGCCGATGCTGCCGGTGAGTTTTTGCAGTCGGTCGGCGCACTGGCGGATCTCGGCGTAGGCGGCGTCGGCGGGCAGCGCGCAGATGTTGCGGTGGTGCATGGTGTGGTTGCCCAGCTCATGGCCGCCGTCCAGGACGCGGCGGGCCATCGCGGGCTGCTCGTCGAGCCAGTCGCCGACCGCGAGCACGGTGACCCGGGCACCGGCCCGCTCGGCCTCGCCCAGCAGCGCCTTCGCCAGCCCGGGGTCGCCCCGGCCGTGGAAGGTGAGGGCGACCGCGTGGCCGTTCCGCGGTCCGTGGTCGATCTCGGGGGGCAGGCCGGGTGCACGGGTCGGCGGCCGGGCGGCGGGGTGCCGGGCGGGCGCGGGCCGGCCCGTCCCTTGGGGGCTCGGTCCGTCGGCGGCCCGTGCGGCGGTGGCGGCGGAGTCCGCCGACCGCTGCCGGTCGCAGCCCGACACAAGCGCACCGGCGGCCGCGGCCGAGGCGGCCGCGCGCAGCACGGAGCGACGATCCAGGGAGGTCACCACCCCATTAGAGGGGCAAGATTTCCCAATCGGGGCGATTTATACGATTCATCCGGGCGCGTGTCGCCCCGTTCACCCGGCGTGCACGGCGCCTACTCCGGCCAGGCAGCGGCCAGCATCGACCGGGTGTCGGCGAGGAGTTGGGGCAGCACCTTGGTGTGCCCGACCACCGGCATGAAGTTGGTGTCACCGCCCCAGCGGGGGACGACGTGCTGGTGGAGGTGGGCGGCGATACCGGCGCCGGCCACGCTCCCCTGGTTCATCCCGATGTTGAAGCCGTGCGCCCCGGAGGCGGTGCGCAGCGCCACCATCGCCCGCTTGGTGAAGTCCGCCAGCTCCGCGGTCTCCCGCTCGTCGAGCTCGGTGTAGTCGGCGACATGGCGGAACGGGACGACCATGAGGTGCCCGCCGTTGTACGGATAGAGGTTGAGCACCGCGTACACCCGCTTGCCGCGGGCGACGACGAGGCCGTCCTCGTCCGACTTCGAGGGAATGGTGCAGAACGGACAGCCGTCGTCGGCGCCCGGGCCGCTCGGCTTGTTCTCCCCCTGGATGTAGGCCATCCGGTGGGGCGTCCACAGGCGCTGGAAGGCGTCCTGGGTCCCGACTCCGATCTGCTGTTCCGGCTCGCTTGTCATACGGGCCAGCATATTGCTTCGCCGTTCGGCGGCGGGCCGTTGGGGCGGGCCTCATCGGGCACCCCGCGCGAAGGCCCCGGGGAGCGGATGCTCTCCCGGGGCCCAACCCCGCTTACGCGGGGACAACGGCACCTTGGCCTTGTGCGCCTTCCGAATCGGATCACCCCCGCTTACGCGGGGCACACCTCACAGCTGAATCCGGCGCTCCACCACATCAACGAGCTTCCGCAATGCCTCGTCACGCGGGATGCCGTTCTCCTGCGACCCGTCGCGGTAGCGGAAAGACACCGCCCCGGCCGCCATGTCCTCATCACCCGCGAGGATCATGAACGGCACCTTGCTGCGCTGAGCGTTCCTGATCTTCTTCTGCATCCGGTCCGAGGAGGAGTCCACCTCGACCCGCAGCCCCTTGGCCTTCGCCTCCGCGGCGAACTCCGCCAGGTACGGGACGTGGGCGTCGCCGATCGGGATGCAGGTGGCCTGCACCGGGGCCAGCCACGCCGGGAAGGCACCCGCGTAGTGCTCCAGCAGCACCGCGAAGAACCGCTCGATGGAGCCGAACAGCGCCCGGTGGATCATGACGGGCTGCTGCTTGGAGCCGTCCGCCGCGGTGTACTCCAGGCCGAAGCGGGCGGGCTGCTGGAAGTCGACCTGGATCGTCGACATCTGCCAGGACCGGCCGATGGCGTCCTTCGCCTGCACCGAGATCTTCGGGCCGTAGAACGCGGCGCCGCCCGGGTCCGGGACCAGCGGCAGCCCCTGCTTCTCGGCCGCCTGGCGCAGCGCCTCGGTGGCCTCCTCCCACTCCGCGTCCTCGCCGATGAACTTGTCGGACTCCGGGTCGCGGGTGGAGAGTTCCAGCTCGAAGTCGTTCAGGCCGTAGTCGCGCAGCAGGTCCAGGACGAAGGTCAGCAGGCTGTCCAGCTCGTCCGGCATCTGCTCCTTGGTGCAGTAGATGTGCGAGTCGTCCTGGGTGAAGCCGCGGGCCCGGGTCAGACCGTGCACCACGCCCGACTTCTCGTAGCGGTACACCGTGCCGAACTCGAAGAGCCGCAGCGGGAGTTCGCGGTACGAGCGGCCGCGGGCCTTGAAGATCAGGTTGTGCATGGGGCAGTTCATCGCCTTGAGGCGGTAGTTCTGCCCGTCGAACTCCAGCGGCGGGAACATCGCCTCGCCGTAGTTCGGCAGGTGCCCCGAGGTCTCGAAGAGGGCTTCCTTGGTGATGTGCGGGGTGTTCACGAACTCGTAGTCCGACAGCTCGTGCCGCTTGCGGGAGTAGTCCTCCATCACCCGGCGGACGACACCGCCCTTGGGGTGGAAGACCGCGAGGCCGGAGCCCAGCTCCTCCGGGATGGAGAAGAGGTCCAGCTCGGCACCGAGCTTGCGGTGGTCGCGCTTCTCGGCCTCGGCGAGGAAGTCCAGGTACGCCTTGAGCTCGTCCTTGGTCGGCCAGGCGGTGCCGTAGATGCGCTGGAGCTGCGGGTTCTTCTCGCTGCCGCGCCAGTAGGCGGCGGCCGACCGCATCAGCTTGAAGACCGGGATGGCGCGGGTGCTGGGCAGGTGCGGCCCGCGGCACAGGTCCTTCCAGCACAGCTCGCCGGTCTTGGCGTCGAGGTTGTCGTAGATGCTCAGCTCGCCGGCGCCGACCTCGGCGGAGGCGCCCTCGGCGGCGTCCGCGGCGGAGCCCTTGAGGCCGATCAGCTCCAGCTTGTACGGCTCGTCCGCCAGCTCGGCGCGGGCGTCCTCGTCGGTCACCACGCGGCGGGCGAACTTCTGGCCGCGCTTCTGGATCTCCTGCATCTTCTTCTCGATGCGCTTGAGATCGTCGGGGTGGAAGGGCTTCTCGACGTCGAAGTCGTAGTAGAAGCCGTCCTTGATCGGCGGGCCGATGCCGAGCTTGGCCTCGGGGAAGAGCTCCTGGACGGCCTGGGCCATCACGTGCGCGGTGGAGTGCCGCAGGATGTTCAGGCCGTCCTCGGAGGTGATCTCCACGGGCTCGACCTCGTCGCCGTCGGCCAGCTCGTGGGTGAGGTCCTTCAGCTCACCGGCCACCCGTGCGGCCACCACGCTGCGCTCGCCCTGGAAGAGGTCGGCGGCCGTAGTGCCCGTGGTCACCACGCGTTCTTCCCGCTCGGAATCACGCTGGACGGTCACACGGACGTCTGACACCGGTCTCTCCTGACTCATGTCTTCACTCGCGTCAGCGTTTGCTGCGCCTCCGAATCGTACCGAGCCGCAGGACCGCACCGCGAAACGGCTTCGCCCCGGCCGCTCAGGCATCCGCCGCCGGCCCGCCGCACACCTCGCCGTCCTCGCCGTATCCGCCGTCCCCGGTGCCCCCGGGCCCCGCGGGGTCCGTCCAGAGCGCCTTCAGCAGCCGGTCCCGGTCGGCCGGATCGACCTGTACGGGGGTGACGTCCCGGCCGCCGGTGATCCGCCGGAAGCCGCCCCGGCGCTCCAGTCGGCCGCTGACCCGGATCGGCAGCCCGGCCAGGTGCGCGTGGCCGGCGATCCGGTAGTCGTCCTCCCCCAGGGCCGCCCGCACCTGCCCCACGTCCGCCCCCGTGATCACCCGCAGCCGCACCGACCCCGGGCCGTCCGGCCGCTCCCGGCGCAGCCGTACGACGGTGCCGGTCACCCGCACCGGCAGCGACGGCTCGGCGCGGACGTAGCGCTGGGCGGCCTGCTGGAGCGCGGGAAGGTCGCCGGGCGAGAACTCGACGGGTTCCGGGCGGGCCGCGAACCCGGCCGGGGTGCCGGCCGCCGGCGACCAGGCGATGGTGATCCGCACCCCCTCCGCCCCCCGCACCAGCGCGATCAGCGCCTGTGCCAGCTCGTGGCAGACGCCCAGCCCGACCGCCGCGTCGAACGCCTCCATGCCGCCGGTGGCCCGCTGGTAGTCGGTGGCGTCCCGGGCCGCGTGCAGCGCCCGCTGGAGCCCGGCGACCGCGCCGCGCCCGGCCCGGACGGGGACGAACGCGGCCAGCCGGCGGCCGGCCGGGGCCGGACCGACCAGCACCTCGCCCAGGAAGCCGGCGGCCCGCCGCTGGTACCGGGCGCCGTAGTAGCCGGCGCGGGCATAGCTGCCGAGCGCGCCGGCCGTCAGCAGGGCGCGGGCCGCGCCGCGCAGCTGCTCCTGCGCCACCCAGTGCGCGGTCCCGGGACCGCCGTCGGGGACCTCGCGCTCCCAGCGGACCTCGTCGCTGGGCACCGCCAGCCCGACCAGCACCTCGCGGGCCGAGGGCGCGGCGCTCCGCTCCAGCGCCGCCAGCGCCTCGGCCAGCAGCTCGGCGCTGTCGGGGAACCGGCGGTCGTGCGGCACCAGCAGGCTGGTGCCGGCCGCCCCGTCCGGTGGGGTCCAGCGGGCGCAGCGGCCGACCGCCGCGCCCCGGCGCCGCCAGCCGTGCCGGGCCAGCAGGGCGCCGAGCACCGCCGGATCGAGCCGTGCGGGGTCCGGCGGCGGCGCACCGTAATCGTCGGTGGGGCCGTAGTCGTCGGTCGGGCCGTGGTCGTCGGTCAGCCGGTCCATCAGGGTCTCCCTCCCGCCCCGACCCGCGTCATGATCTCGCGCAGCGCACGGTCGTCGAAGATCCGCGTGGTCGGGATCCGCACGGTGGTCCTGCGCCGGCCGGTCACCGGATGGCCGGCGAGGTTGATCCAGTAGCAGCAGTGCCGCAGTTCGAGGTGGTCGTGCCCGGCCCGCAGCCAGTCGTCCGGATCCCGCGGGACGAGCATCACGACGAGGATCTTGTGCACCGCCACCGGAGTGCGGGCCAGCTTGACCAGGTGGTCGTTGTCGAGCGTGAAGCCGAAGGTGGGCCCGGGCGGGCGCGGGGCGGTCTGGTAGGTGCACTTGAGCTGCACCTTGATGGTCACCTCGTCGTCGACGGTGTGGCCGGGCGCGGCATGGCTGACGTGCCAGTCGATTCCGTTGTCCGGGAAAGGCTGTGCCAGTGAGCACCCGGAGGCGGCGGCGACCGCGTGCAGGTAGCCCACCTGGAGGGTTTCCATGCAGGCGGTGGTGGCCAGGCCACCGCGCCGCGGGGTGAGGGAGGGCCGGGGGTACCGCCCGCTTGCGGGGGACAGCCCGCCCGGTTCGGGCTGCGCGAGGGTCATCGCGGATGCCTTCCGGGCCGTGCCGAATCGATGTGTCCGGGCGGCGGGGGCGGAGCCCGGCGTGGGAAGCCGCCGGACCGCGCGGTGCGCGCCGTCCCGTCCTCTGTGGTTGTCTCCGCGTCAAGCGGCCCGCAAACAAGGGCGGTTCGAGCCGTCCTCACCCCGGGTATCACCAGCTCGGGTGACGTGCACCGTCATCCCCCGTACGACCGCGAGGAGTTGGATGATGCCGCGCTGGTATGACGGTCCACTTGCCGCCTTCGACACCGAGACGACGGGCATCGACGTCGAGCGCGATCGCATCGTCTCCGCCGCCCTGGTCGTCCAGGAGACCCCGCGCGCCGCCCCGCGCATCACCCGCTGGCTGGTCAACCCCGGGGTGGAGATACCGGAGGCCGCGACGGCGGTGCACGGCCTGACGGCCGATCACCTCGCGCGGCACGGCCGCTGGCCGGCACCGGTACTGGAGGAGGTGGCCCGCGCGCTGGCCGCCCAGGCGGTGGCCGGCCGCCCGCTGGTGGTGATGAACGCCCCGTTCGACCTGACGCTGCTGGAGCGGGAGTTGAAGCGCCACCGCGCCAGCTCCCTGAACGCCTATCTGGGCGCACACCCGCTGCACGTCCTCGACCCCCGCGTCCTGGACAAGCACCTGGACCGCTACCGCAAGGGCCGCCGCACCCTCACGGACCTGTGCGCGCACTACGAGATCGAGCTGACCGACGCCCATGAGGCGGCCGCGGACGCGGTGGCCGCGCTGCGGGTGGTCCGGGAGCTGGGCCGGCGCTTCGCCGCCCGGCTGGAGGGCCTTCAGCCCGCCGAGCTGCACACCCGGCAGGCGGTCTGGCACGCGGCCCAGGCCCGCGGCCTCCAGGCGTGGTTCGCCCGCAGCGGCACCCCCGAGCCCGTCGACCCGCACTGGCCCCTGCGACCGGAACTCCCCGCCGCGGCCTGATTCCCCCTCGGAAATTCCGGCGGAATTCCCAACTCCGCTGCAACCGAACCGAATTGACTGTTCGTGAAGTGCCACTGCCGGCACACCGACAAAAAAAGAACCGGACCGTCTTCCGACGGTCCGGTTCATGATCCCGGTGGGCGATACTGGGTTCGAACCAGTGACCTCTTCGGTGTGAACGAAGCGCTCTCCCACTGAGCTAATCGCCCGGGTCCCCGCGAGGTTTCCCCCGCGAACGACCTGAACAATACAGGCCGCCAGGCCCTTCCATCAAATTCCGTTCCGGACCCTCACCCACGGGCCAGCCAGGCCGCCAGCCCGCGCCGCCCGGCCCGCATCATCAGCACGTGGTTGAGCCGGAACAGCGGCCGCCCCAGCAGCACCCAGCGCCGCAACCCCGGCTTGCGCACCTCCACGTCCTGCTCGAACACCGCCCGGGTGCCGCCCTCGCCGGGCACGATCGTCCACCGCGCCCAGCCGGCCAGGTCCCCGCGCATCCCGATTTCCAGCACCCCGGCACCCGGGTCCCGCCGGGTCTCGCTGGCCACCACGACCAGGTCGTACGGCAGGAAGGACCGGAAGCGCGCGATACCGCTGCGCTCGTCGAGCGAGGCGACCTCGCGCACCTGCGGCCACCAGCGGGGATACGCCTCGACCCGCTCCAGCACCGCATAGACGACGGTGGGCGGGGCGTTCAGCAGCCAGACGCTGCGGAAGCGGTAGCGGTGCAGACGGCACGGCCGGCGTGACGTGTCGGGCATGATCCCAGTGTGCGCCCCGACGCCCCGGGAAAGGCCCAACAACCGCGAAGGCCCGGAGACTTGAGTCTCCGGGCCGTCGTCCGGGGTGGGCGATACTGGGTTCGAACCAGTGACCTCTTCGGTGTGAACGAAGCGCTCTCCCACTGAGCTAATCGCCCGGGCGCACCGCCAACATTACCGCACGTCGGAGGCGCTCCCGACCACGGCGGCGGCCCCGGCCAATCTTGCGCCGGCACGGACCGGCCGGCCCCGCACCCTCGTCCGTGCACCGAGGCCAGGAGCCCGGCACGCCGAGCCGACGGAGATCATCGCGAAGCGCTCCCCGCTCCATTACTCTGCGTATTCGTGCCGCCCACGCAACGGACATGATCCGCTGGCCGAAATACCGCCGGGGACGATCACGCAATCCGCCGTAAGAGGTATCTGAAGCCACCCAAAACCGGCAGAGGGGTTTACAACGGCACCGTAGGTGGCATGTCGATTTCGCCGACGTGCGAATCCCCGAGCGCACACTGAGCGAAAGGCCCTGGCGCTTATGAACACCACGGTCAGCTGCGAGCTGCACCTGCGCCTCGTTGTGTCGAGCGAGTCCTCACTGCCTGTACCCGCGGGCCTGCGGTATGACACGGCCGATCCGTATGCCGTGCACGCCACCTTCCACACCGGAGCCGAGGAAACGGTTGAGTGGGTCTTCGCCCGCGACCTCCTCGCGGAGGGCCTGCACCGGCCCACGGGCACCGGAGACGTCCGCGTCTGGCCGTCCCGGAGCCACGGACAGGGCGTCGTCTGCATCGCCCTGAGCTCCCCGGAGGGGGAAGCCCTCCTGGAGGCCCCGGCGCGGGCGCTGGAATCCTTCCTGAAGCGAACGGACGCCGCCGTACCGCCCGGTACGGAGCACCGGCACTTCGATCTCGACACCGAGCTCTCCCACATCCTGGCGGAGAGCTGAGACGCAGTACGCACACTTTCCGCATCCATCCGCTCACGCTTGCGACCGTCCGACTCGGGGAGACGGCGCAGGACCGACAAGTTCACACGGCACACTTCGGCGCCGTCGCCGCGGACCACCGCGGGGACGGCGCCGAGGCTTGTCCCAGGCGCTAGAGTCGGCGACCACTCGCCAACGACACCGGGGCGGCACCGGCCGACCCCACCCGGCCAGGGAGCGGAACCGTGCTGATCACCCATGACACCCGGTGCGCGCTGGACGCGGTCGTCGACCTGCTGAACACCGCGCCCGAGGGGGACTCCCCCGGCGCCCCGGACAGCCTGACCGACCTCGCGACGCTCGCGGAGTTCGTCCGGCGCAACCAGGTCAGCGACGTGGGCTCCCTCGGGCCGGGCGACCTGGCGGCCGTGCGGGCCGTCCGGGCGCGCTTCGCGGAGATCTTCGCGGCCGGCGACGACCGCACCGCGGCCGCCCGGCTGAACACACTGGTGGCTTCGGCGGGCACCACCCCGCAGCTGACCGACCACGACGGCTACAACTGGCACGTCCACTACTTCGCACCCGGCGCCTCGGTCGCCGAGCACCTGGCCGCGGACGGCGGGATGGCGCTGGCCTTCATCCTCGTCGCCGGGGAGCGCGAGCGGCTGCGGCGCTGCGAGGCACCGGACTGCCGGCACGCCTTCGTCGACCTCTCCCGGAACCGCTCGCGGCGCTACTGCGACAGCCGGACCTGCGGGAACCGGCTGCACGTCGCGGCGTACCGCGCCCGGCGGCGGGAAGCGGCGGGCTGAGCGACGGCGGCCGGGGCCGGGCACACGGCGGGCGCCGGATGCCCGTACGCCGCGACCGGACCGACCCGTGCCGGGCGTCAGAGGATGTACAGGTCGTGTACCGCGCCTAGGAGGAGCAGCAGGCCGATCACGGCCAGGAAGAGCATCAGCGGCGGCTGGGACAGCGCGAACAGGCAACCGCGGGGCTCGGGGGACGTGGCGTCGTCTTGGGCGAGGGCGCACTCATCGTTCATCTCGCGCGCATCATCGCGCAGATGATCGGCCCGGAACCCGCAATGGGCCGCTCAGCAGCGGGAGTTCATCAGATCCCGTGCTTTTTCAGGATCGCTTCGATGTCCGAGAAGTCATCCTTCGGAGCACTGTCCGAGGCCGGGGCCGCCGTGCTCCCGGGGGCCTTGCGGCCGGCACCGAGGGAGGGCACGGAGGCGGCCGGCGCCACCGCCGGCGCCTCGGAGGCGGCCGCTGCCCGGCGCTCCTTGCGGCCCGGTATCCCGCGGCGCCGCTCCGCCAGCCGGCTGATCATGAACAGCACCGCGGAGAGCGCCAGCACCCCGAATCCGGCCCAGACCGTGGGATTGAGGACGAGACTGGTGACCCAGTCGATGAGTCGCGTCATCGCCAGGCCGATCGGGATCAGAGCGAAGGCGGCGATCCGGGTCGCGGCCAGGAAGCGCTTGCGATAGGCGGTCAGCGCGGCGATGCCCAGGCCCGCTGCCGAGACCGCGGCACAGATCGTCGAGGTCAGCATCCGGTCCTCCTGCCGGTCGAAGGGGCGAGCGGGCGTTCCGCGCTCCCCTCCATCCTGCCCCCTCCGGCCCTGCACAGGCCATGTCCCGGCCCGGACCTCAGGGAGATCTCCGGGTCGCCCTCCTCCGCAGGTCCGGGTTCTTCCCCAGGCCGACGGGCTGGAAGACTGGCCGCATGAACGACGCCGCCGCCTCCGGCCCCACCAACCCCGTCAGCCCCGCCCGTCCCGTCCTCGACGTGTGGTGCGACCTCCAGTGCACCGACTGCACCACCGCCCTGAGCGACGTCCGGGCGCTGCGCGAGCGCTTCGGCGACCGGCTGGAGATCAGGCTGCGGCACTTCCCGCTGGCCAAGCACAAGCACGCCTACGCGGCCGCCCAGGCCGCCGAGGAGGCGGCCGAACAGGGCCGGGGCTGGCCGTACGTCGAGGCGGTGCTGGCGCGCGCCGAGGAGCTCGGCAGGCGCGGCGAGAGGGTGCTGCTGGACGTCGCCGGGGAGCTCGGGCTGGACGCCGAGGAGATCGACACCGCGCTGGTCGACGGCCGGCACCTGCTGACCGTGGACGCGGACGAGGCCGAGGGCAAGGCGATCGGGGTCACCGGCACCCCGACGTACGAGATCGGCGGCGAGCGGCTGGACGGCGGCAAGAGCCAGGAGGGCCTGCGGGCCCGGATCGAGGAGATCGCCGACCGGCTGCTGGCCGGACAGGACACCGCGGCGGGCTGAGCCGTCACGGCCCGGCGGTTCCGGCCGGGCCCGCAGGAGACCGGGCCGGTCGGCGGACCGCGTCAGAGGATCGGCTTCCACAGGCGGTACGCCGTGGGCCGGTAGCCCAGCGAGCGGTAGAGGCCCAACGCCGGGGCGTTGTCGGCCTGCACGTTGAGCGCCAGGGAGGAACGGCCCGCGGCCAGGGTCTCCCGCTCGGCGACGAGCATCAGGCTGCGGCCGTGCCCCTCGCCCCGGTGCTCGGGCGCCACCCGCACGTCCATGACGTAGCCGCCGGGCTGCCCGGGCAGCCGCAGGGCCAGCCACAGCGTGCCGACGTCGGTGCCCTCGTGGGCGAGGACCCGCAGCACATGGCCCGGGGTGGCCGCGCCCTCGGGGAGCAACGCGTCGTGCTCGGCGGGCACGGTCTCCTCGGCGCGTTCCCGGGACATCCCCTGGGCGGTCTGGTGCCCGACCCGCTCGGCGATCGCGGCCTCCCGCCAGGCCGGGTACCCGGCCTCGTCCAACGGCCGGTCGGTGCTGCCGTCGGGGAGTCCGCCCGGGCGGGTCAGGGCCCGGGACAGGATGCGGCCGCGTTCGGTGTAGCCCAGGGCCGCCGAGAGCCGTACCGCGGCCTCGGCCTCGGCGGGCACGGTCAGTTCGATCTGCCGGCAGCCCCAGCCGCGCAGCACCTCCTCGGCGGCCAGCGCGGCGACCGTGGCGCGGCCGCGGTGCCGGTCCGGGGCCGCCACGCCCAGGGCCTCGATCCGGCCGGCGGTGGGCCCGAACCGGGCGTCGGTGGCCAGCTGGATCCCGCCGACCCGGCGGCTGTTGACGCAGATGTCGTAGGGGCGGGACCGGCGGCCGTCGTCGTGTCGTACTTCGGGGCCCGCGGGGCGCAGCGTAGTGGTCACGAGGACTTTCTACTCGCCCGCCGCGGGCCCGTCACCCTCAGCGCGGGTCGAAGTCCGCGGCCGACTCCCGGTCGAAGATCCGCATCGCCTCGGCGGTCACCGGGCCCGGTTCGTCGGCGAGTTGGCGGCCGTCGATCCGGGTCACGGCCTGGACGTCGCGCAGGGTGGAGGTCAGGAAGATCTCCTCGGCGCTCTCCAGGGCGTCCAGCGGCAGGTCGGTCTCCTTGGCGCCGGCCCAGGCGACGGTCAGGGCGCGGGTGATGCCGGCCAGGCAGCCGGAGTGCAGCGGCGGGGTGTGCAGTTCGCCGTCGAGGACGACGAAGACGTTGGAGCCGGTGCCCTCGCAGAGCGCGCCGACGGTGTTGGCGAACAGCGCCTCGGAGGCGCCCCGTTCGCGCGCGCGGGCCAGGGCCACGACATTCTCGCCGTACGAGGTGGTCTTCAGGCCGGTCAGGGCGCCGCGTTCGTTGCGGGTCCAGGGGACGGTGACGGCCGCGGTGGTGTCCGGGCGGCGGCCGGCCTCGGAGGCCGCGACGACCAGGGTCGGGCCGGCCTCGCCGCGGTCCGATCCGAGCGGGGAGATGCCGCCGGTGTAGGTGATCCGCAGCCGGCCCAGCGCCATCGGGTTGGCCTCCAGGACGGCCGCGCAGCCGCGCCGCACCTCGTCGAGGTCGGGGTCGGGCAGTCCGAGCCCGCGGGCGGAGTGGGCCAGGCGCTCCAGGTGGCGGGTGAGGGCGAAGGCGCGCCCCCGCTCGGCCTTGAGCGTCTCGAAGACCCCGTCGCCGACCGTCAGGCCGTGGTCGAAGACCGAGACCCGGGCGCCGTCGGCGTCCCGTAGTTCCCCGTCGAGCCAGATCTTCATCGCTTGGGTCCTCCGCTCACTTCGTGCTCACCGGACGCTACCGCGAGCAGTCGGCGCGCCTTCAACTCGGTCTCGGCCCACTCCCGCTCCGGATCCGAGTCCCAGATGATCCCGGCGCCCGCGCCGAAGCGGAGCGCCGGTCCCTCGGGGGCGGCACGGTCGATCCAGAACGTGCGGATGCCGACGTTGAGCCAGCCGGTGCGGCGGTCGGCGTCCACCCACCCGATGCCGCCGCAGTAGGGGCCCCGTGGGGCGGTCTCCAGTTCCTCGATGATCCGCAGGGCGCTGGACTTGGGGGCGCCGGTGACCGACCCCGGCGGGAAGGTGGCCCCGAGCAGATCGGCCCACGCCGTCTTCTCGTGGGCCTCGGCCAGTTCGCCGCGCACGGTGGAGACGAGGTGGACGAGGCCGGGGTGTTCCTCCACGGCACACAGGGCGGGGACGGTGACCGAGCCGGTGGCGCAGACCCGCCCCAGGTCGTTGCGGACCAGGTCGACGATCATCACGTTCTCCGCACGGTCCTTCTGCGAGAGGTCCGCCGGGGTGCAGCCGGTGCCCTTGATGGGGCCGGACTCCACGGTGCGGTCGTCGCGGCGCAGGAAGAGCTCCGGGGAGGCGGTGGCGATCTCGACGCCGTGGTCGGGCAGACGAATCGTTCCGGCGTAGGGCGCGGGGTTGCCGCGGGCCAGGACGGCGGAGAGCGCGTCCACGTCGGCGCACAGCGGGTCGGGCAGCGGTGCGGTCAATACCCGGCAGAGGTTGACCTGGTAGACCGTGCCGGCCGCGATGTGGGCCCGGATGCGCCGGACGCCGTCCGTATAGGCCGCGCGGTCCAGGGAACTGCGCCAGTCCGCCGGTGCGGGGCCGCGCCAGGCGCCGGGCGCGGGGGCGTCCGCGGCCGTGGCGGGGCGTACGTCCGCGAAGCGGGCGCAGACCACTCCCCCCTCGAAGTCGGCGGTCACCGCCCACCAGCCGGCGGAGTCCAGGGCCGCGGGATCGCTGGTCACATCGCGCAGGTCGGTGGCTATCAGGCCGCCGAAGCGGGCCATCGGAGCGAAGTCGTGCACGTCAGTGAGTCTATGGCGGGGCCCCCTCGATCGCCCGGCCCGAACGAGCAGCGCAGCACGCTGCACAAACGCGTTTTTGTACTGGCCCCGGAATCCGCTAAAGTTCAACACGTCGCCGGGACGCGGAAGCGCCCCGGAGGCCAGGGAGCTTCCCGACGTAGTCTGGGAGAGCCTCCCGCGGACGTAGCTCAGTTGGTAGAGCACCACCTTGCCAAGGTGGATGTCGCGAGTTCGAGTCTCGTCGTCCGCTCGATGTGGGGGATCATCCCGAACCCCCTGCACGCACTCCTGGTGGAGTGGCCGAGAGGCGAGGCAACGGCCTGCAAAGCCGTCTACACGGGTTCAAATCCCGTCTCCACCTCCAAGGACGATTAGCTCAGCGGGAGAGCGCTTCCCTGACACGGAAGAGGTCACTGGTTCAATCCCAGTATCGTCCACTGACCTGGTCACACCAGGTCCCCGCGCGATTAGCTCAGCGGGAGAGCGCTTCCCTGACACGGAAGAGGTCACTGGTTCAATCCCAGTATCGCGCACGCAGTACCCGCGGTGATCTTGCGAGAGCCGCGGACCCGAGGACGATTAGCTCAGCGGGAGAGCGCTTCCCTGACACGGAAGAGGTCACTGGTTCAATCCCAGTATCGTCCACACCGAGGGCAGAGGGCCGGAGCAGCAGCTTCGGCCCTCTGTCGTTGTGTCCGAACGTCGTGGCGGCCAACTCCGCCGTGCGGCCCGGAAGTTCCGGAAAAAGCCAGATGGCCGGGCATCTCCCCAGATGCCCGGCCATTCGTGCCGTCCGCCGCACCCCCGTCCCCACGGGGTTTCGGCCGGCAGCCGTCCCGGACCGCTCTTCCGGGACCGGGGCGTCCGCTCAGTGCCCCAGCATGCCGGCCACGGACGACGCCTGTGTGACGACGGCCTCCCAGCCGCCGAAGACCACGGCCAGGAGGACCGCCAGCGGCAGCACCATGGCGACCGCTATGAGGGGATGGCGGGTACCGGCGGGCCGGCTTCCGCCGAACGCGGTGCCAGCCCTGCGGCCCCGCGTCCGGAGGGCCGTCCGCCCCGTGCTCTCCGCCATCGCCCCGCTCCCGTCGTGATCCAGGGCGGCGGGCGTCTGACCTCGGGGGACGAGTGCTGCGCCCGCCGCTTGACCTCAAGCCTAGGCGCGCGGAGGGGGCCCGGGCGTCATGCCGTCGTACCGCTTGGCGGGCCTCCAGGAGGATGACGGCCGGGGCCCCGGCGTACTCCCCTGGGTGGAGAGAGGCGGGACCGCACCCGGAGAGATCCCCGTGAGGGGCGCCAGGAGCGGGGATGCGGCGCGCGGGAGGTACACAGGTCCGCCGCGGGCGGGGATGCCGAAACGGTGACTTCGATCACTAGGGGATCTCCTGTGTGCACGACCGTCCCGGCCGTCGCGCGGGGCTCGCGCAAGACGGGGCCCGCGCCGTTTCCGCACCTTTCGCTCCGTCAAAGTCCGTTGGGGAAGGGATCATTGGGGCTCGGTGCGGGTAGCGGGGCCGGGGGGCGGGCCGAATTCCCTCCGTGCGGCGGGGATCGGGGCGGCCACCGGTAATCCGGTTGCCGACGCATGCGCGGCCTCTCAGCACAGCGAGCCGTCAATCCGTAAGCTGTGCCACGTCAGACGGTTGAGCGGAGTGGGGCCTCCCCACCGCAGGCAGGGGACGGACATGGCGATGATGCGGCTCCGGCGCGAGGACCCGCGTGTCGTCGGATCGTTCCGACTGCACCGCCGGCTCGGCGCGGGCGGGATGGGCGTGGTCTACCTCGGCTCGGACAAGCGCGGGCAGCGGGTCGCATTGAAGGTGATCCGGCCGGATCTGGCGGAGGATCAGGAGTTCCGGTCGCGGTTCGCCCGCGAGGTCTCGGCCGCCCGGCGGATCCGCGGCGGCTGTACGGCGCGGCTGGTGGCGGCGGACCTGGACGCCGACCGTCCGTGGTTCGCGACCCAGTACGTCCCCGGTCCCTCGCTGCACGACAAGGTGAACGAGGAGGGACCGCTCTCCCCCGCGCAGGTCGCCGCCATCGGGGCGGCGCTGTCCGAGGGGCTGCTGGCCGTCCACGACGCGGGTGTGGTGCACCGGGATCTGAAGCCGTCCAACATCCTGCTGTCGCCCAAGGGTCCGCGGATCATCGACTTCGGGATCGCCTGGGCGACCGGGGCCAGCACGCTGACGCACGTCGGAACGGCCGTCGGGTCGCCCGGCTTCCTGGCACCGGAGCAGGTGCGCGGCGCGGCGGTGACGCCGGCCACCGACATCTTCTCGCTGGGCGCCACCCTCGCGTACGCCTGCACCGCGGACTCGCCGTTCGGGCAGGGCAGTTCGGAGGTCATGCTCTACCGCGTGGTCCACGAGGAGGCGCAGCTGGCCGGGGTGCCGGACGCGCTGGCGCCGCTGCTCGCGTCATGCCTGGCCAAGGACCCGGCGGACCGGCCCAGCACGCTGTCGCTGTCGCTGCGGCTGAAGGAGATCGCGGCCCGCGAGGCGCACGGGCACTCGGCCGGGGCGTGGGAGAACTCGCCGGGCGACGAGGACGGCTGGGGCCGCGCGGAGCGGCGGCCTGCGGAGCGTCCGACCGGGCGGCGCGCCGAGGAGTACGCGCGTCAGCGGACCGAGCGGGGTACGGGGGGTACGTCCGCGCCGCGGCCGGCCCGGCCCGCGGGGTCGCGGGACGCGGCGGCGCGGGATCGGGGTCCCGCGTCGTCGGGCGGCGCCGCGCGGACCGGTGGACGGGCCACCGGGCAGCGGCCGGCCTCGCGGCCCACGGGGCGAAACGGTTCGCGTACGCCGCCGCGCACGGGTGCGGGCGGCCGGCGGCCGGGTCCGGACCGGCGGCTGCTGCGGCAGCGCGTGGTGGTGTTCGTGGTGGTGACGTTGCTGGTGGCGCTGGGGATCGCGGCGGCCCAGGGATGCCAGGGCCCGACCCGTGGGCTCGGCGGCGAGCGGCCGGTGAGCGTGGCGTCGCATGACGCCGGGAGCGCGGCCGGTGGTACGGCCGGTGGCGGGGCACGGCGGCACTGAGGGTACGCGGCCGGGGCGTGAGGGGCGCCGTTCCCGTGCGTGCGGCTCCGAAGGGGGCGGGTGGTGGGCCTTAGGGGGTGGGGGAACGGATTCCCTAGGGGGTGCGTGGGCCCCCTGCGGGGCCACAACGTGGGGTGGGTGGGGGGTTATTCCGGCGTGTGCGGCGGGTCGGCGACCGGTGTGTGGGGAGGAGCGGTGGCCGGTGGGTGGGGAGCAGCAGCGGCCGACGTGTGGGGAGGAGCGGTGGGCGGCGTTTGGGGAGAGGCGGTGGGCGGTGTCGTGGCCGGTGTGTGGGGTGTGGCGGTGACCGCGTAGAAGGCGACTGCGGCGGCGGCGCCGACGTTGAGGGAGTCGACGCCGTGGGCCATGGGGATGCGGACCCATTCGTCGGCGGCGCGCAGGGCGCCCGTGGTCAGGCCGCCGCCCTCCGCGCCGAGCATCAGCGCGGCCCGTTCGAGGGTGTGCGGGGCGACCTCGTCGAGGGCCCGGGCCCCGTCGGCCGGGGTCAGCGCGAGCAGGCTGAAACCCGCCTCCCGGACGACGGCCAGGTCCCGCGGCCAGGTCTCCAGACGGGCGTACGGGACCGAGAAGACCGCGCCCATGGAGACCTTCACCGAGCGGCGGTAGAGCGGGTCGGCGCAGTCCGGGGAGAGCAGCACCGCGTCCATGCCCAGGGCGGCGGCGCTGCGGAAGATGGCACCGATGTTGGTGTGGTCGTTGACCGCTTCCATGACCGCGATCCGGCGGGCGCCGGTGAGGAGTTCGGCGGCCGTCGGCAACGGCTTGCGCTGCATGGAGGCGAGGGCGCCGCGGTGCACGTGATAGCCCGTCACCCGCTCGGCGAGGTCCGGGCTGACGGCGTAGACCGGGGCCGGGACCTCGTCGATGACGTCCCGCATCACGTCGACCCACTTGGCCGAGAGCAGCATGGAGCGCATCTCGTAGCCGGCGTGCCGGGCGCGGCGGATGACCTTCTCGCCCTCGGCGATGAAGAGTCCTTCGGCCGGTTCGCGGCGGCGCCGCAGCTCGACGTCGGTGAGGCCGGTGTAGTCGCCCAGCCGCGGGTCGTCCGGGTCGTCGACGGTGATGATTTCTGCCACGGGGAGATAGTGCCTTGTCGGTGTCGAGGAGGCTGGGCCGGGAAGCGGTTTCGGTCGGTGGTTCCGGTCAGTGCGACGGGGCGGCGGGGGTGAGGCCGACGACGTCGCCGATGACGATGACGGCCGGCGGGCGGACGCCCTCGGTGCGTACGGTCTCGCCGAGGGTGGCGAGGGTGGCGTCCACGCGGCGCTGGGCGGCGGTGGTGCCCTCCTGGACGACGGCGGCGGGGGTGTCGGCGGGGCGGCCGCACTCTATGAGCTTGGCGGCGATGGCGCCGCTGTTCTCCACGCCCATCAGGACGACGAGGGTGCCGCGGAGCGCGGCCAGTGCGGGCCAGTCGACCAGGGAGCGCTCGTCGTCGGGGGCGACATGGCCACTGACGACGGTGAACTCGTGGGCGACGCCGCGGTGGGTGACGGGGATGCCGGCGGCGCCGGGGACGGAGATGGTGCTGGAGATGCCGGGGACGACGGTGCAGGGGATGCCGGCGTCGGCGAGTGCCTGGGCCTCCTCCATGCCGCGGCCGAAGACGAACGGGTCGCCGCCCTTGAGCCGGACCACGGCCTTGCCGGCCTTGGCGTGCTCGATCAGGGCGTTGTTGATCGCCTCCTGGGCCATGAACCGCCCGTAGGGGATCTTGGCGGCGTCGATGACCTCGACGTGCGGCGGGAGTTCGGCGAGCAGATCGCGCGGGCCGAGCCGGTCGGCGATGACGACGTCGGCCTCGGCGAGGAGGCGGCGGCCGCGAACGGTGATCAGGTCGGGGTCGCCGGGGCCGCCGCCGACCAGCGCCACACCGGGGGTGTGCGGGCGGCGGTGGTGCGGGGCGGCGATGCTGCCGTCGCGCAGGCCCTCGACGATGGCGTCGCGGACGGCCGCGGAACGGCGCGGGTCGCGGCCGGTGAGGACGGCCACCGTGACGCCCTCGCTGCGGCCGGTGGCCGGCGTCCAGGCGGTGGCGGCCTCGGCGTCGTCGGAGCGGACGGCCCAGACGCGGCGCTCCTCGGCCTCCTGGGAGGCGGCGGCGTTGGCCTCGGGGTCGTCGGTGGAGATCAGCGCGTACCAGGCGCCGTCGAGGTCGCCGGGGCGGTAGCGGCGGCGCTCCCAGCGGAGTTCGCCGGCGTCGACCATCGCCTCGACGGAGGCGGTGGCGGACGGGGAGACCAGCAGGACGTCGGCGCCTGCGGCGAGGAGTGCGGGGAGCCGGCGCTGGGCGACCTGGCCCGCTCCCAGAACGACCACACGGCGGCCGGACAGCCGCAGTCCGACGGGGTAGGCAGCGGGTTCGACGACGGGTTCGGCCATGGCGGGGTGGCTCCTTGTGCGGTGATGCGGGTTCGACGACCGTTCAGTCGCTGCGGCACCGGAGCGGCTGAGGGGTGGTACGGCCCTGCCGGGACGTACGCCCCGGCCCACAGCCTATGAGGCTGCGGGCCGGGGGTCATGCGGGGGCGGCCCGGTCTTCGGGCCGGCCCGGTGTCAGCTCTTCTCGGTGACTCCGGCGGAGTCGAAGGTGGCGACCTCGTGCATCGCGCGGGCGGCGCTCTGCACGACGGGCAGCGCGAGCAGTGCGCCGGTGCCCTCGCCGAGCCGCAGGTCGAGGTCGACCAGCGGGCGCAGGCCCAGCTTGTTGAGGGCCGCGACATGGCCCGGTTCGGCGCTGCGGTGGCCGGCGATGCAGGCCGCCAGCGCCTCGGGGGCGATGGCCCGGGCCACCAGGGCGGCGGCGCCGGCGCTGACGCCGTCCAGGATCACCGGCGTGCGCAGCGAGGCGCCGCCGAGGATCAGACCGATCATGGCCGCGTGCTCCAGGCCGCCGAGGGCGGCGAGGACGGTGATCGGGTCGGCCGGGTCGGGCTGGTGGAACTCCAGGGCGCGGCGGACGACCTCGACCTTGCGGGCGTGCGTCTCGTCGTTGATGCCGGTGCCGCGACCGGTGACCTCGGCCGGGTCGACGCCGGTGTAGACGGCGATCAGGGCGGCCGAGGAGGTGGTGTTGGCGATGCCCATCTCGCCCGTCAGCAGCGCCTTGTTGCCGGCCGCGACGAGGTCCCGGGCGGTCTCGATGCCGACCTCGATGGCCTTGAGGGCCTCGTCCTGGGTCATCGCCGGGCCCTGGGTGAAGTCGGCGGTGCCGGGGCGGACCTTGCGGGGCAGCAGGCCGGGGGTGGCGGGCAGGTCGCCGGCCACGCCGACGTCGACCACGCAGACCTCGGCGCCGACCTGGTTGGCGAAGGCGTTGCAGACCGCTCCCCCGCCCAGGAAGTTGGCGACCATCTGGCCGGTGACCTCCTGGGGCCAGGGGGTCACGCCCTGGGCGTGCACACCGTGGTCGCCGGCGAAGATCGCGACCGCGGCCGGCTCCGGGATGGGCGGCGGGCACTTCCGGGACAGGCCGCACAGCTGCGCGGAGATGATCTCCAGCATGCCCAGCGCGCCGGCCGGCTTGGTCATCCGCTTCTGCCGCTCCCACGCCTCGCCGAGCGCCTTGGCGTCCAGCGGGCGGATGCCGGCGAGGGTCTCCTGGACGAGGTCGTGCGGGTCCTCGCCGGGCAGGGCGCGGCGGCCGTAGGTCTCCTCGTGGACGACCCAGGAGAGCGGGCGGCGCTTGGACCAGCCGGCCTGGAGCAGCTCGGGCTCGTCCGGGAACTCGTCGACGTAGCCGACGCAGAGGTAGGCGACGATCTCCAGGTGTTCGGGCAGGCCCAGTTCGCGGACCATCTCGCGCTCGTCGAAGAAGCTGACCCAGCCGACGCCCAGGCCCTCGGCGCGGGCGGCCAGCCAGAGGTTCTCGACGGCGAGCGCGGAGGAGTACGGGGCCATCTGCGGCTGGGTGTGCCGGCCGAGGGTGTGCCGGCCGCCGCGGGTGGGGTCGGCGGTGACGACGATGTTCACCGGCGTTTCGAGGATGGCCTCGATCTTCAGCTCGCGGAACTGCTTGGCGCGGGCCTTGGGCAGCGACTTGGCGTAGGCGTCGCGCTGCCGCATGGCCAGCTCGTGCATCTTGGCGCGGGTCTCGTCCGACCGGATGACGACGAAGTCCCAGGGCTGGGAGTGGCCGACGCTGGGGGCGGTGTGGGCCGCCTCCAGGACGCGCAGCAGGACGTCGTTGGGGATCGGGTCGGGGCGGAAGCCGTTGCGGATGTCGCGGCGTTCGCGGATGACGCGGTGGACGGCGGCGCGCTCGGAGTCGTCGTAGCCGGGCGCGGGGGCCGTCGTGGGCGCGGGCTCGGCGGCGGGGGACTCGGCCGGGTGTGCGTCGTCGCCCTCGGCGTGCTCGACGAACTGGGCGTCGTCCTGCTGGTGCGGGAGGGCGTCGGCCTCGGCCGGGGCGGCGTCGGTGGCCGCGGGGGCCTGCGGTGCCGGGTCGGCGGCGGACTCCTGCGGGGCGGGCACCGGCTCGGCGGTCGCCTGGGCGGGGATCTGCGGGGTCGCCGCCTCGGGGTGGACGGGGGCCTCCTCGGCGGCCGGCGGGGCCGGGGCCTCGGCCGGCTCGGCGGCGTGCTCCTGGGCGTCGGCGGCGGCAGGCGCGGGCTGCTCGCCCTCGGGGGCGGGCTGCGGGGCCTCCGCCTCCGGGGCGGGCTGCGGGGCCTCGGCGTCCTCGGGAGCGGCGGCCTGCGGGGCTCCGGTGTCCTGCGGCTGCGTCTCCGCCTCTATGACGGGCTGCTGGGGCGCCTCCGCCGGGGCCGGCGGGGCGTCGGCGGCCTGCGGGGCGGTGGCGGCGTCGGCGGGGGCGTGCTCGGCTGCGGGGGCGGTGGTGCCCTCGGCCGGGGCGATCACGGCGGCCTCGGCGGGCTGCGGCTCGGCGGCCGGCTCCTCGGCGGCGGGCTGGACCGCGACGGGCTGCTCGGGCTGCACCGCCGGCGCCTCGGGGGCGGCCGGGGCGGCCTCGGGGGCGGCGGGCTGTACGGCGGGGGTCGCGGCCTGCGGCTGGTCCGCCGCCGGGGCCTGAGCCGGGGCGTCGGGCGCCGGCTGAGCATCAGCGGGCTGGGCCGTGTCCTGCGGGGACTGGACCGCCTCTGCGGGGGCCGCCGCCTGCTCCGGCTGCCGGCCGGCGGCCTCGGGGGTCGCGGGAGCGTCCTCCTGCGCCGGCGCCTCGGGCTGCGCGGGCGCGGCCTCGGGGACGTCCTGGGCCGGGGCGGGGGCTTCGGCGGCCGGCTGCGCGACCGCGGCGTCCGGAGCGACGGCCTGCTCGGGCGCGGGCTGCCGGACGGCCGCCTCCGCGGCAGGAGTTGCCGCGGCCTCGGTCGTCGCGGCCTCGGTGGCCACCACGTCGACGGGCTGCGGCCGCTCGGCCGGGGCCTCCGGCGCCGGAGCCTGGGCCGCGGCCTCCTGGACGGGCTCGCCCGGCTCCGCGACAGCGGCGGCTACGGGAGCGGCAGGGGCGACGGCCTCGTCGGCCACCGTGCCCTCGGCGGGCGCCGCCGCGGGCCGCGGCTGCCCGGCCGGTGCCTGGTCGGTGGGCAGTCCGGCGGGCGGCTGCTCGGCGGGCGGTGCGCCGTCCTGGGCGGGCGGCCGGGCCTCCGGCACGACCGCTTCCGCGCCGGCCTCGGGGACCGGGGCGGCCGGCACGGCGGTCGGCTCCGCGACGGGCACCGCGGCCTGGACGGGTGTGCCGCCCCACGGCTGCGCCTGGGCCGGCGTGTGGGACGGGATCTCGCCCAGCTGCGGGCCCGGCAACGGGCCCTGGCCGGCGGCCCCGTAGGACTGCTCGGCGTACGTCTGGCCTTCGTAGGGCTGCCGGCCGTACGGCATCGCCACGGGCTGCTGCTCCTGCCGCACGGCCGCCGGGGCGACGGCCTCGGGGTGCGGCTGGGCGGGGGCGGCCTGGGCCTGCACCGCGGCGGCCGCGGCGTCGACCGGCGGTGCGCCGACGGGCTGCGGCGCGACCGGCCGGGCGGCGTCGGTCGGCACGGCGTCGGTCTGCTCGTCGGGGAGCGGGACGTCGAGGTATTCGGGGCCAGCGGCCGGCGGGGCGGGCTGCCGGGCGGCCTGCTGGGGCGCCTCGGCGGGCCCCCGGTCGGCCAGCGAACGCACCACGCCGCCGGTCGCCTCGGGGACCGGCGGGCCCATGTGGAGCGGGCGGCGCGGGGCGGCCGCACCGTGGGCGCGCGCCTGCTGGGGGACGACCGGCTGCTGGGCACGGACGGCGCCGAGGTCGACGGAACCGGAGTCCCGGCCGCCGGTCTCGTGGTCGCCGGCCGGGGCGTGGCCGGCGGCGGGGTCGAACGGCGCACTCTGCTGCGGCGGTACGGCCTGCGGCTGGGCGGGCTGCGGCGGCTGCTGGGCGCCCTGTTCGCTCCAGGCGCCCTGGGCGCCGGGCATCAGCAGGTCGTCGTCCTCGACGGTGCCGTCGGCCGGGCCGAGGTAGGGGTACTCGCCCGGTTGCTGGGTGGGTCCGGCGTCGGCAGGGGTGGGAACGGCCTGCGGCTGCCCGCGGTGTCCGCCTGCGTTCTCCGGCTGTCCCTGACCCGGGACCTGGCCGGTGTCGGTCATGCGTACCCCTCGCCCACTGCTAGTGCTCCTTCCACGCGCTCGTGCGACGCGTCGACCGGTGCGCACCGACGCCCCGATAGCGAGAACGAGCGAGCACGTCTCCCGGCACGTCCGCACCCAAGTGCTTCATTTTCGTCCAAAACCACGGCATTTTCCGGATATTGGCGTACGAAGCCGAACGCGGAACGGCGGCGCAACGATCCGCCAGCCTACCTCGCGCGGGTGGTCTTCCTGGTCACGGGTGAGGAACGCGATAGCCGCTCAGCAAAAACACCACAGAGCGTTCACGTTCGACCCAAACGGAAGTGTCGAGTTCCACGGACTGCAGCAGCGCGCACTCGACTTCGTAGCCGCCGTCGGCGAGTGCCCGGCCGAGCGTCTCGGCCTCGTCGCGGGTCGCGGCGTGGGTGACGATCCGCTCGGGGCGGCGGGCCGCGCAGGCGGTGACCACGTCCGCTCCCCCGACGCCGATGCGGACCACGTCGGGCTCCGGGAGGTCCTCCAGGATCTGCGGCGCACGGCCGTGCACGGCCTGGAGTTGGACGCCGTGCCGGCGGGCCAGGGCGGCGGCGCGGTCGCAGGCGTCGGGGTCGGCGTCGACCGCGATGACCGCGGCGCCGAACCGCGCGGCCTCCACCGCGGCCGCGCCGCTGCCCGAGCCGATGTCCCAGACCAGGTCGCCCACCCGCGGCCCGAGGCGGGCGAGTTGGGCGGTGCGCAGCTGCACGGACTCGCCCTCGCCGAGGGCGCCGCCGTAGGCCCGGCCGGGAAGTCCCCAGCCGCGCGGGCCGGTCGGATCGCCGGCCCTGTTGACGGGGGCTCCGGCCATCCAGCCGGTGCCCTGGGCGGCGGCACCGGAAGGCGAACCGCCCACGACGATGACGACGTTGGGGTCGCGCCAGACGTGGTCGGCGACCTTGTCGGATGTGAGGACCGTCACCTGTTCCCGTTCGGTGCCGAGGTCCTCGCAGATGACGAAGGTGCGGTGCACACCTTCCAGGAGGAGGGCGAGTTCGGCGGGTCCGGCGCCGGGCGAGGTGAGCACCGCGACCTTGGTGTGGGCGCGGCAGACGTTGACCGCGCGGCGCAGGTCGCGGCTGTGGGCGACGACGACCTGGGCGTCGTCCCAGGGCATACCGGCCCGGGCGAAGGCGGCGGCGACGGAGGAGACGGCCGGCACCACCTCGACCTCCAGGCCGTATTCGGGGGCGCGCAGGGTGCGGACGACGCCGAAGAAGCCGGGGTCGCCGTCGGCGAGGACGACGGCGGTGCCGCGGTGCTGGGCGATGCGGCGGGCGGCCAGGGTGACGCTGCCGAGCCGGATGCGTTCGGCGGCCGGCGGGACCTCGGGCAGCGCGAGGTGGTGGGCGGCGCCGGCGACGAGGGTCGCGGCACCGAGGGCGGAGCGGCCGGCGGCGGTCAGCGGAGAGCCGTCCCAGCCGATCACCGTGACCCGGTCGGCCATGCTCGTCAGTCTCCTGGGGGGAAGGTGCGGTTCCGGGGGGCGGTCGACGGGTGCGGTGGCCGCCGTCCGGGGGTGCTGCGGGGTGCCGGTCCGCGCTGGTCGGGACGGTCCCGGGCGCCGTCCGGCAGGCCGAGGGTACCCCGGCGGCCGCGGCCGGGAGGTGCTGTGGGGGTCAGTTCCACTCGGGGTAGGCGAAGCCGCTCGCGCCGACGGTCTGGTCGGGGAGTCCGTCGAGGTCCTCGGGGAGCAGGCTCCAGACGATCTGGTCGGTGCGGAGGTCGCTCCAGGTGCCGTCGTCCGCGCGGGTCCGGGCTATGCAGGCGCTGCGGAGCACTCCCTCGCTGATGCAGCCGATCTTCTGGGCGACCTGCTGGGAGGCGGTGTTGCCGGCGGCGGTGCGGAGTTCCAGGCGCTCGAACTTCTGGTCCTGGAAGAGCCAGCGGGCGGTGGCCAGGGCCGCCTCGGAGGCGTAGCCCTCGCCGCGGGCCCAGGAGCCGACGATGTAGGAGAGCTCGGTGGAGCGGACCCGCCAGTTGGTGTTGCCGAGCTGGACGATGCCGACCAGGCGCTGGGTGAGGAACTCGGTGACGGCGAGGTCCAGGCCGCGTCCGGCGATGCGTTCGGTGGGCGCGTAGCGGGTGACCCAGTTGCGGGCGGCGTCCTCGGTGAAGGGCTGGGGCACCGCGGTCCAGGCGGCGACCAGTTCGTCGTTCATCATCGCGGCCAGGGCGGGGATGTCGTCCTCGTCGAGCGCGCGCAGCACCAACCGGTCCGTGCTGAGGGAGATGTCCGGAAAGGTGGATGTCATGCCGATGCTCCAACGCCGTTGACTGGGGTGCTCCGGGGCGTCGCGGGCCGTTTGCTCCGCGAGGCCGGGAACCGTCCTGACCGTCTTGAATGCACCAGCATGCAGCATCGGCAGGTGGGCGTGCCACGCGCAGGGGCCCCGGTCGCGCGGGTGGCGCGGCCGGGGCCCGTCGGCCGTACCCGCCCTCCCCCGCAGGGGCCGGGCGGTGGGGCGTCAGCTCTTGACCGGGCCGAAGGCCGGGATGACCGAGCCGTCCTTGTAGGTGTTCTCGATGAACTTCTTGACCTCGTCGGAGTTGAGGAGCTGGGCGAGCTTCTTGATCCGGGGGTCGTTCTCCTTGCCCTGCTTGACGGCGAGGAAGTTGGCGTAGGGGTTGCCCTTCGCCTTCTCCAGGGCCAGCGCGTCGGTGGAGGGCTTGAGCTTGGCGCCGACGGCGAAGTTGCCGTTGATGACGGCGGCGTCGACGTCGGTGAGGTGGGGCGCGGTCTGGGCGGCCTCCAGCTCGGTGATCTTGATGCCCTTGTTGTCCTTGACGTCGGTCAGCGTGGCGTCGGAGCCGACGCCCGGCTTGAGGGTGATGACGCCGTTGTCGGCGAGCAGCTTGAGCGCGCGGCCCTCGTTGGACGGGTCGTTGGGGACCGAGACGGTGGAGCCGGGCTTGAGCTCGGAGAGCTTGTGGATCTTCTTGGAATAGACCCCCAGCGGCTCGATCTCGACGTTGACGACCGGGACGATGTGGGTGCCGTTCTCCTTGTTGTAGGTGTCCAGGAACGGCTTGTGCTGGAAGAAGTTGGCGTCGACCTCGCCGTCGTCGGTGACCTTGTTGGGCAGCTTGTAGTCGTTGAAGGTCTTCACGACCAGCTTGAGGCCCGCCTGCGGCGCCAGCTTCTCCTTGACGTAGTCGAGGATCGTGGCGTGCGGGGTGGGGCTGGCGGCGATGACGAGCGGGGCGTTCTTGTCGCTGCTCGCGGAGGTGTCGGAGGGGGCGCTGCACGCGCTCGCGCCGAGGGCGACGGCGGAGGCGGCGGCTATGGCCGCGGTGATCTTGATGGTGTTGCGCACGAAGAGTGCCTCTTTCCTGTGCACACGGGGGTTCCGTGTGGGCTGCGCCCGGCAAAGGGTCCGGGCCTTGGGGGTGCGGGTGACGCGGGTGGTCCAGGGGGTCAGGCGGCCTCGGTGACCGGGGCCGGCTCCTCGCTGCGGACCCGGCGCAGGCCGACCCGCAGGGAGGAGGCACGGGCGCCGCGGCGGGCGAGCCGGCGGACGATCAGATCGCCCAGGAGCTGGGCGACGGTGACGATGACGATCAGCTCGACCACGGTGATGATCATGAGCGAGGTCTCGTACCGGAGATAGCCGTAGTTGTAGGCGAGGGCGCCCAGCCCGCCGCCGCCGACCGCGCCGGCGATCGCCGAGTAGCCGATCAGCGTGATGACGGTGGTGGTGACGGCGGCGACCAGGGCGGGCAGCGCCTGCGGGAGCAGCACCTTGAAGATGACGGTCCAGGTGCCGCCGCCCATCGCCTGGGCCGCCTCGACGAGCCCGTGGTCGACCTCGCGCAGTGCGGCCTCCACGAGGCGGGCGAAGAACGGGATGGCCGCGATGGTGAGCGGGACCACCGCGCCGGTCGGGCCGATGGCGACGCCGACCAGGAGGCGGGTCAGCGGCATCAGCACCACGATCAGGATCAGGAACGGGAAGGACCGCCCGATGTTCGCTATCGCGCCGAGGACCTTGTTGACCACGACGTTCTGGAGCATGGCGCCGCGGTCGGTCAGGTGCAGCAGGACGCCGACGGGGATGCCGACGAGGACCGCGTAGAACGTGGACCACCACACCATGAAGAGGGTGTCGAGGGTGGCGTCGGAGAGCAGCGGCTGCATGTCGTGCCAGCTCACTGGGCACCTTCCTTCCGGAGCGGGGCGGCGGTCGCCGGGGTGGTGTCCTCGCCGACGATATCCACCTGGAGGCCCTGCTCGCGCAGGAAGCCGATGGGGACGACGTTGTCCTCGAAGCGGCCGGGCAGCTCGATGCGCATCCGGCCGACCTGCTTGCCGCCGACGGTGTCCATGGCGGCGCCGAGGATGGAGATGTCGACGTTGTAGGTGCGGGCCAGCTCCGAGATCACCGGGCGGGTGGCGGCCGCGCCGTGGAAGGTGACGTCGACGACGGTGCGGTCCTCGGCGGAGGGCTCGCCGCCGACCGGGAACAGCTCGCGGGCCAGCTCGGAGCCGGGGGTGGCGAGGAGTTCGGCGACGGTGCCGTGTTCGACGACCCGGCCGCCCTTCATCAGCGCGGCGGAGTCGCAGATGGTCTTGACGACGTCCATCTCGTGCGTGATGAGGACGACGGTCAGGCCCAGCTGCCGGTTGAGGTCGCGCAGCAGCGTCAGGATGGAGCGGGTGGTCTCGGGGTCGAGGGCGCTGGTGGCCTCGTCGGAGAGGAGCACCTTGGGGTCGCCGGCCAGGGCGCGGGCGATGCCGACGCGCTGCTTCTGGCCGCCGGAGAGCTGGGCGGGGTACGCCTTGGCCTTGTCGGCGAGGCCGACCAGGTCCAGCAGCTCCAGCGCCTTGCGGGCGCGGTCGTGGCGGCCGACCTTGAGGATCTCCAGGGGCAGTTCGACGTTGTCCTGGACGGTGCGCGAGGACAGCAGGTTGAAGTGCTGGAAGACCATGCCGATGTGGCTGCGCGCGGCGCGCAGGGCGGCGCCCGCGCGCAGTCCCCGTCCGCCGAGGGCGGTGAGGTCCTGGCCGGCGACGGTGACCGTGCCGGAGGTGGGGCGCTCCAGGAGGTTGAGGCAGCGGATGAGGGTGGACTTGCCGGCGCCGCTCTGGCCGATGACGCCGTACACCTCGCCCTCTCGGACGTGCAGGTCGACGCCGTCCAGGGCGGTGACCTCGCGGCCTCCCGACCGGTAGACCTTGGTCAGGCCCGTTGTGGTGATCACAGGGAATTCCGTCACTGTCGAGTGCTCGGTGGCTGGCCCACCGGGCACGGGGCATGCTGGCGAGTGCGGCAGGGGGGAAACGGGGAGCTGCGGTGGGCGCGGGGCCCGGCTCCGGGTTCCGGTGACGCGGGGCGGCCGATGGCGCCGGGGGGCGGCGTTCGACTCATGATGGGGTCCCCCTGCTCCGTCAGAGCTTGGGGGAAGGGTCTCGCTTCGGGGCGCGAGGCACAGGCGGGGGCCCTCAGCGGTCACACATTCGACACATGCGACGAGCACCGGGCGCGGTGAACGCCTCGGTCGCGGGGGTGCGGCGGCTCGTCGTGGTCATGGCGGCCAGTAAACCAGACAGCGGCGTGGCCCGATCAAGCCCGTCCGCATACCGGACAGCGGTGCCCGCCCCGTGGACCGCGGCCCGCCGGACCGGATGATCTCGGGCGGGCGGGCGTGGCCTGCGCCGATGCCACCGGCCGGGCGGGGCCCGGCGACCGGAGGGGCACGCCGGTGCGGGGGCGGCTGTGGCCAACACCACGGCCGGCGGGCGAGGACGGGGCCGGGCGCGGTGACCGGCCCGGCGCCGATTAGCATCGGGCCCATGCCCCACAACCCCACGGCGCGCGGCCGCCGCGCCGCCCGGAGGCCGCGGTGATCGACGCGCTGACGCTCGCGGTCGGCGTGGCCGCTCTCGCGCTGGCCGCCTGGTGCGGCTTCGCCGCGTACCGCAACGAACCCACCAAGGACTGGCACTTCATCGGCATGGCCGTGGTGTCCGTGCTGGCCGTGGTCCAACTGGTCGTCGCGTTCGTGCAGTTGGCGCGCGGGCAGTCCCCGGACAAGGGGACCGCGCTGTTCCTGGCGTATCTGCTCGGGGCGGCCGCGTGCGTCCCGGCGACCGGGTTCATGTCGCTCTCCGAGCGGACCCGGTGGGGTTCGGCCACCGTCGCCGCGGGCTCCGTGGTGCTGGCCGTTCTGGAAGTTCGGCTCTTCGACATCTGGGGAGGCGGCAGTGCCTGAGGCTGCCCCGAAGACCGCGGCGGCCGGGGCCGCCGAGGACACCATCGACCGGGATCCGGTCACGAGGCTGGGCGCGGGCCCCGGGCGGTTGCTGGTCACCGTCTACGGCGTGTTCACCGTGGCCGCCGCGTCCCGCTCGCTGTACCAGCTGATCGCCCAGTTCGACCGCGCCCCGCTGGCGTACGTGCTGTCGGCGGTCTCCGCGTTGGTCTACGGCTTCATCACGGTCTCGCTGGTGCGCGGCGGCGAGGGGGCCCGCCGGGCGGCGGTGGTCTGCTGCGCGCTGGAGCTGCTCGGGGTGATCGGCATCGGCGCCTGGACGGTGGTGGACCCGGCGGCGTTCGCGGACTCCACGGTCTGGTCGTACTTCGGCATGGAGTACCTCTTCATCCCGATCGCGCTGCCGGTCACCGGGCTGCTGTGGCTGCGCCGGAACCGCGCGGCCGCGGCGTAGCGCACACGGTGGGAGCTCCGGGCCCGCCTTTCGGTGCGGGCCCGGTCCGGCGTCACGAGGCCGGGGTCAGCTCCTTCTCCAGCGTGACCAGGGCGAGCCGGCGGGTCAGCTGCTCGGTGCCGACGGGGGCGTAGCCGTGGCTGCGGTAGAGCCGGAGGTTGCCCTCGCTGCGGTCGCCGGTGAAGAGACGGTAGCGCGTGGCGGAGCGCTCCTGCGCCAGCCGCTGCTCGACGGCGGCCAGCAGCCGCCCGCCGAGCCCGTGCCGCTGGAGCCGGGGGTGCACGATCAGTTTGCCGATCCGGGCCGTGCCCTCGGCGTCGACCGTGCCGCGCACCGAGCCGACGACCTCCTGGCCGAGTCTGGCCACCATGACGCAGCCCTCGGCGAGTTCGGCGCGCAGCGAGTCCAGGGTCTGGGTCAGCGGCTCGATGCCGTAGTCGTCGTAGAGCGCGGCCTCGGTCTGGTAGCAGAGGTACTGGAGTTTGAGGATCTGCTCGGCTTCGCCGTCGGTCGCCGTCGAGATGGTCACGCTCGTGCCCATGCCTGTGTGCCTCCCCATTCAGTTCGATGTGCGCTGCGGTTCGCTGTCCGCTTCCGGACTCCCCGGTATACGGCAGCGGCAATCTCCGCCCGGTGCATTCTGCGGGGGCATAGGGGACAAGCGGAACGGACCGGCGCCAAGCTCCCCTGTGACATTCCCAACTCAGATGAGTACGGGGGCGGGTGGCACGGCGCCGGTCCCAAGGCGCGGCGTCAGTGCCGGCGGAACTCCTGGGCGGCCAGCACCGCGGTGTCCGGGTTGTCGGAGAACAGGCCGTCGATGCCGGTGGCGAAGAGCGCCTTGAAGTACGCGAGCGAGTTGCCGTAGTCGCCCGGGTTCTTGCCGACCTGGAAGTCCAGCGGCAGGAAGCTGTTCTCGTTCCGCACGGTGTACGGGTGGACGACCAGTCCGGCGGCGTGCGCGTCACGGACCAGGGTGGTGGGCTTGCCGAGCTTGCCCTTCTCGTCCTGCGCGATGATCTGCGGCAGCCAGGGGCCGATGCCCTGGGCGATGCCGGCGATCCACTTGAGCCCCTCGGGCTTGAGCAGGTCGGCGGTGGTGCGCGGGTCGCCGGCCTCGACGAAGTCCGCGGGCCGGACGGAGGGCTCGTCCAGCAGGACGACCTTCGGGCACTTCACGCCGAGTTCGCCGAGCCGCTTGAGGCTGCTGGGCTCGAAGGACTGCAGGAAGTTCGGGGCGTGCGCGGTGTGCCGGCCGTAGCGGCGCAGCAGCTTGGCGAGCCGCTCCTCCAGACCCAGGCCCAGCTTGCGGAAGTAGGTGGGGTGCTTGGTCTCGATGTGCAGCCAGACCGGGCGGCCGCGCTCGCGCCCCTTCTTCTCGGCCCACTGCAGGGCCTCTTCGAAGGTGAGGACGGGCCAGACGCCGTTGTAGAGGGTGTTGTGCTGGCGCACGTCCGCTATGCGCTCCGTGGCGCGCAGCGTCTTGATCTCGGCGAGCGTGAAGTCCTCGGTGAACCAGCCGGTGATCTTCTTGCCGTCGATGGTCTTGGTCGTCTTGCGGCCGGCGAACTCCGGGTGCCGCGCGACGTCGGTGGTGCCGCTGATGTCGGGCTCGTGGCGCAGGATCAGGTGCCCGTCCTTGGTGGGGACGAGGTCACCGGCCTCGATGACGTCCGCGCCCATCGCGAGGGCCAGTTCGTAGGAGCCCAGGGTGTGTTCGGGGCGGTAGCCGCTGGCGCCCCGGTGGCCGACGACCAGCGGGACCGGCAGCTTCTCCGGCCGCCCGGCGGGTGCCGGCCGCTTCGCCCGGCCCGCCGGGGCCGCCTGGGCCTCTCCCGCGCCGGCCAGTACCGCCGCTCCGCCCAGGGCCGCGGCTCCCAGTACCGTCCGCCGTCCCGGTTCGTGCCGCTTCTCCATGCCCGCGCTCCTCGTTCTGCGTCGTGTGCCCCGGTCGGCCCGGTGATGTTCCGGGCGTTCCAGGACGTTCCGGTGTATCAAGGTGTCCCGCGAGGCGTGTGCGCCCCTCTCCCGGGACGGCACTGATCGTAAGCACGGACGGGTGATGTCGGCGAGACGTGCAGGGATACCGCGCGGAACATGGAAGTAACGCATGTCAACTCTGCGTATCGGCCCGGTGAACCCGATGTGCGCGCCGTAGTGACCCGCGAGTATGGTCCTGGGCTGCGGAGCGCTGCGCCGCCCTGAACCTGACCACCACGACCCGGAGGGCCCTGTTGTCCCGCATTGTGCTGAAGGCGATCCTCGGACTTCTGATGCGTGTCCTGTTCCGCCCGAAGGTCGAGGGCATCGAGCGGATCCCGGAGACCGGCCCGGTCATCATGGCCGGCAACCACGTCACGTTCATCGACTCGATCTTCCTGAGCCTGGTGGTCGAACGCCCGGTGTTCTTCATCGGCAAGGACGAGTACGTCACCGGCAAGGGGATCAAGGGCCGGTTGATGGCCTGGTTCTTCACCACCGCCGGCATGGTCCCGGTGGACCGCGACGGCGGGCACGGCGGGGTCGCGGCGCTGATGACCGGCCGGCGGATCCTGGACGAGGGCCACGCCTTCGGCATCTACCCGGAGGGCACCCGCTCCCCCGACGGCCGGCTGTACCGCGGCCGGACCGGTGTCGCCCGGCTCGCGCTGATGACCGGCGCCCCGGTCGTCCCGTTCGCCATGATCGGCACGGACAAGGTGCAGCCCGGCGGCAAGGGCCGCCCGCATCTCGCCCCGGTGACCGTGCGGTTCGGTGAGCCGCTGGACTTCTCGCGCTACGAGGGCATGGACCGCGACCGCTACGTCCTGCGGGCGGTCACCGACGAGGTGATGAGCGACGTCATGGAGCTGTCCGGCCAGGAGTACGTGGACGTCTACGCCACCAAGGCCCGCGCCGCCTGACCCTCCCCGCGCATGACGAAGGGGCCCTGTCCGCAGCCGGACGGGGCCCCTCGCCGTTCCCGGCCCGGCCGGCGGGCGCGGGCGCTGCCGGGCCGGTCAGCAGGGCACCTGGAAGCCGCCGGGCGCGCGTTGGCCCTCGGCGTCGCCGGTCAGCGCGGTGCGCAGGGCGACCTCCGGGCGCGGCGACAGGGTCGCGTCGAGCTGGAGGAGCTGCTGGTGCTCGGCGACGGAGCCGACGCGGGCGCCGGGGAGGTGGCCGTTGCGGGCCGTGACGCGGTCGGGTTCGGTCGGCGAGAGCCGGCGTCTGGTGCGGATGTAGGCGATGAAGCTCTCGAAGTCGCGGGCGTGCCGGACGGGTTCGGTGAAGCCGGTGAAGGCGCTGAACCCGTCCTGGTTGATGAGGGTGTACGAGGGCGCGGCGAGGCGGTAGCGGCGGGAGACGTCGAGCGGGCGGCCGTCTACGAGGATCTCGTCGGGGTCGATGCGGTGCCCGGCCGGGCCGGAGGCGTCGAAGGTGTAGCGGACGTTGCCGGAGACGGCCAGCGGGGAGAAGGAGATGCCGCCGCCGGCGGTCGGGGCCCACTGCTGTTCCAGGGCGTCGTGGATCTGCCGGCCGGTGACCGTGACGGTCATGATCGGGTCGCCGTAGCCGACCGCGCTCCACGCCTGTCCGAAGGTGACCGCGCCGCCTGACGCTTCGTCATGTACCAGGTCCCCGGCGATGATCGCGGCGCCGACCCGCGGGGCCAGCGCGATGACGGCGAGTTCGGCGGGGACGTTGCGGTGCCCGCCGGGGTCGTCCATCGGGCCGTGCGGCCGGCGGCCCGCCCACAGCGCCCAGTCGGCGACGAGGTTGCCCATGGTGGACTCCCCCACCTCGTTGCGGCGCCGGGTGAAGGAGGCGGTCTGGGTGCCGATGCGGGTGCGGGCACGGCGGGCGCCGTAGCCGGCCCAGTAGTCGGCGATCGACTTCAGCTCCGGATCCGGCGTCACGTCACGGGTGTTGGGGTGGTTGACGGAGGTGGTCAGGGCGCGGACGACCTTGCCGGTGGACGGGTCCAGCCGCAGGTTGATCTCGTTGATGATCTGGCCGTAGCAGCCGGCCTCGACGAACGGGCGGGGCTCGCCCTTGGGGTCGGGCAGCATCATGGTGAAGGCGCAGTGCCAGTGGCCGGTGACGATGGCGTCGATGTCGGGCGAGACCCGAAGCGCCAGTTCGTAGGCCGGGCCGGAGGGGTTGCTGCCGCTCTGGAAGTCTCCGCCGGCGACCGCGCCGTCGTGCATGCTGAGGACGATCGCGTTGACGCCCCGTCTCTTGAGGGCGGCCGCACAGCGGTTGGCGGTCTCCAGTTCGTCCAGGGTGCGCAGTCCGGGCTGGTAGGAGCCGGGGAAGGACTCGGTTCCGATGGCGGTCAGGTGGATGAAGCCGATCGGCAGCCGGCGGCCGTGGCCGGCGTCCACGTGGACGATGTTGTAGGGCGGCAGCACCCGCCGGCCGGTGTCGTGCCGGACCATGTTGGCGCTGTAGTAGGGGAAGTTCGCGCCGCGGAAGCGGTGGCCGGTGGAGTCGGTGAAGGAGACGTCCCGGCCGACCTCCGGGAACGGCTCGCCGCGCTCCATGTGCTCGCGGAGGAAGACCGTCGACTTGTCGAACTCGTGGTTGCCGGCCGAGGCGAAGTCCAGGCCCAGCGCGTTGAGGGCCTCGATCGTCGGCTCGTCGGCGAAGGAGGCGGCGTCGAACTCCCAGCCGGAGAAGAGGTCGCCGGGGGCGAAGAAGAGGGAGTTGCGCCGCCCGGCGCGCAGCCGCTCCAGGTGGGCGGCCATGTAGGCGACGCCGCCGACGGTGTAGCGCCTGCCGCCGGCGCCGGTGATCACGGAGTTGGCGCCGGGGGCGCCCTGCAGATAGCCGTGCAGATCGGTGATGTTGAGCAGCTGGACGTCGACGTACTCGTCGGCCGTCGCGGCGTCACGGGCGTGGCCGGTGGCGTAGGCGTTGCTGCCGATCGCGCTGGCGGTGGCCATCGCCCCCGCGGCGGTTACGAAGGACCGTCGTCCGATGTCGCGCACTCGTCACTCTCCTGAGCGGGTCCGACCGTTGGGGGGACGACGGGAGAGTCAAACGAGCCGCGCGGGACAACCGGCCACCACGACGCGTACCGGGCGTGAACGGCAGGGGACAGTCGCCCCCAGGGGCGTGTCCTGTGGATCATGGCCGGTGCGCGCGGTCGCGATCCACGGGACACGCCTGGGCGGGGGCAGGGGGCGGGGCGGTGTCCCTCGTTCGCCTGCCGGGTGGGCCCTTACGGGTGCCCGGGCGGGAGCGGCGGGGCGGTCACCGGCGCTCGGCCGGACCGCCGCCGGTGGAGCCGGCCACCGGTGCGGCCTCCGCGTCCTCCGCGGGCCGCGGCGGCGCGCTGTCGGCCAGCTTCTGGCCGCGGAGCAGGAACCACGCGGCCACCGCGGCGCCCAGCAGCACCACCGCGCCCACGCCGGCCGCGGTGTCCACGCCGCTGACGAAGGAGTCCTGAGCGGCCTTCAGCAGGGCGGCGCTCTGCTCGGCGGGGAGGTGAGCGGCGGCGTCCACGGCACCGCCGAGCGAGGCGCGGGCGGCGTCGGCGGCGGGTCCGGGGACTCCTGCGGGGGTGGCGAAGCCCTGGTAGATGCTGGTGACGATGGAGCCCAGCAGGGCGATGCCGAGCGCGGCGCCGAGTTCGTAGGCGGTCTCGGAGACCGCGGAGGCGGCGCCGGCCTCCTCCTTGGGCACGCTGGAGAGGATGACGTCGGCGGTGACCGTGAAGGCGAAGCCGGCGCCGATGCCCACGACGAAGAGGATGATGCACAGCGCGAGGGTGCCGGTGTCGGCGTGCAGGGCCGTGCAGCCGGCGAGCGAGAGGCCGACCACCGCGAGGCCGCCGGCCACCACCAGCCGCACCGACAGCCGCCGGGCGACCCAGCCGGCGGCCAGTCCGGCGCCCACCGCGCCGACCGCGGCCGGGAGTTCGACCAGCCCGGCGTCGAACGGCGAGCGCATCTGCACCATCTGGAGGAACTGCGAGAGGAAGAAGACCAGTCCGGACAGCCCGAGGATGGTCAGCAGGTCGGCCAGGACCGCGCCGGAGAAGCCCCGGTGCTGGAAGAGCTTCATGTTCAGCAGTGGCGAGTCGAGGGTGAGCTGGCGCCGGACGAACAGCAGCAGGGCGAGCAGACCGATGACGGCGGCCGGGCCGATGTCCCAGCGCAGGCCGTGCACCGCCGCCTCCTTGACGGCGTAGACGACGCCGACGACGCCGACCAGCGACAGCAGGACGCTGGGGACGTCCCACGGGCCCGGGTCCGGGTTGCGGGACTCCGGGATCACCTTGGCGCCGACGACGACCAGCAGCGCCATCACCGGAAGGTTGATCAGGAAGACCGAGCCCCACCAGAAGTGGCCGAGCAGGAAGCCGCCGAGGACCGGCCCGACCGCCGTACCGGCGGAGGCCATGGCGCCCCAGATGCCGATCGCCAGGCTGCGTTCCCTGGGGTCGTGGAAGAGGTTGCGGATCAGCGCGAGCGTGGACGGCATCAGCGTCGCACCGGCCATGCCCTGGAGGGCCCGGGCGACGATCATCATCTCCGGGGTGCTCGCGTAGGCCGCGAGCACCGACAGTGCGCCGAACGCCACCGAGCCGATCAGCAGCAGCTTCTTCCGGCCGATCCGGTCGCCGAGGCTGCCCATGGAGACCAGCAGGCCGGCGATGACGAAGGAGTAGACGTCGCCGATCCACAGCAACTGGGTGCCGGACGGCTTCAGATCCTCGCTGAGGAACGGGGTGGCGAGCCCGAGGACGGTGGCGTCGACGGCGACCAGCAGGACCGCCAGGACCAGGACCGAGAGCGCCAGCCAGCGGCCCGGTCGGGGCTGTTCGTCCACATGGGCCGAACCGGCCCGCCCTGAGGCCGGACCGGCCTGCCTTGCGGCTATGGGTTCGCTCATTTCTCCATGCTCCGTCGGATGCCGCCGAGCAGCAGCTCGACGATCGAGTGGTCGAGGTCGCCGCGCGCGAGGCGGCCCTCGTGCACCGCCCAGGCGCCGGCGCCGAGGAGGCCGTAGAACGCCTCGGTCAGCCAGACCGAGCTGAGGTCGACCCGGAAGTCGCCGTCCTCCTGCCCGCGGCGGAACAGCGCGGCGAGCCGGGCGTCGAGCCGGGCCCAGCCGGCGTTGACCGGGCCGCTCTCGAAGAGCTGGTTCTCGGTGAAGAGGAAGGCCAGCACGCCGGCCACCGGCTCGGCCTCGCGGACCAGCCGGCGCAGCGCCCCGGCGGCGTCCCCCTCGTCGAGCCGGGCGGCGTCCATGGCCCGGGCGAACCGCTCGATGCCGTGCTCCTCCAGGGCGCGGATCAGCGCGTCGCGGCCGGCGAAGTGCCGGTGCAGGGTCGCCCGGCTGATGCCCGCGGCGCGCGCGATCTCGTCCATCGACGTCGTCGCGCGGCGGGTGAGCAGCGCCGCGGCCTCTGTGAGTACATGTTCCCGGTCTACGGCCATGAGACACAGAGTACCCGAATGAGACACGAACGTCTCATCCTTTTCCGGCGAAAGACGGAAAAGGGCGGCCTCCGAGTGGAGACCGCCCTCGCCGGCCGACGCACCCCGCGCCGGCCGGGCGCCGTCACTTCTTCGCCACGGCCCACTCCTGCTGCCGGACCAGGTCCGCCCGCAGCTCGGCGAGCTGCACCGCCACCGCCGACGGCGCGGTGCCGCCGCGGCCGTCACGCGCCGCGAGCGCGCCGGGGACGTCGAGGACGCCGCGGACCTCGGGCGTCAGATGCGGGGAGATCTTGGCGAACTGCTCGTCGGTGAGCTCGTCCAGCTCGATGCCCTGCGCCTCGCACTCCTTGACGCACGCGCCGGCCACCTCGTGCGCCACCCGGAACGGCACGCCCTGCTTGACCAGCCACTCGGCGATGTCGGTGGCGAGCGAGAAGCCGGCCGGCGCCAGCTCCTCCATCCGCGCGCGGTTGACGGTCAGGGTGGCCATCATCCCGGTGAACGCCGGGAGTAGCACCTCCAGTTGGTCGCAGGAGTCGAAGACCGGCTCCTTGTCCTCCTGTAGGTCGCGGTTGTACGCCAGCGGCAGGGCCTTCAGCGTCGCCAGCAGGCCCGTCAGGTTGCCGATCAGGCGCCCGGACTTGCCCCGCGCCAGCTCCGCGATGTCCGGGTTCTTCTTCTGCGGCATGATCGACGAGCCGGTGGAGAAGGCGTCGTGCAGGGTCACGAAGGAGAACTCCTTGGTGTTCCAGATGATCACCTCCTCGGCGATCCGGGACAGGTCGACCCCGATCATCGCGGTGATGAAGGCGAACTCCGCGACGAAGTCCCGCGCGGCCGTGCCGTCGATGGAGTTGCCCGCCGAACCGCGCTCGAAGCCGAGGTCCGCGGCGACCGCCTCCGGGTCCAGGCCGAGGCTGCTGCCGGCCAGCGCACCGGACCCGTACGGCGAGACCGCGGTGCGCTCGTCCCACTGCCGCAGCCGCTCGGCGTTCCGGGACAGCGCCTGGACGTGGGCGAGCACGTGGTGGGCGAAGAGCACCGGCTGGGCGTGCTGGAGGTGGGTACGGCCCGGCATGGCGACGTCCGGGTGCGCCTCGGCGAGGCCGATCAGCGCCTCCTGGAGCTCGGCGAGCAGCCCGCCGACGATCCGGGCGTGGTCGCGCAGGTACATCCGGAAGAGCGTGGCGACCTGGTCGTTGCGGGACCGGCCGGCCCGCAGCTTGCCGCCGAGGTCCGGGCCGAGCCGCTCCAGCAGCCCGCGCTCCAGGGCGGTGTGCACGTCCTCGTCGGCGACGGTGCCCACGAACTCGCCGGCGGCGACGTCGGCTTCGAGCCGGTCCAGCCCGTCGAGCATGCGCGCCAGCTCGTCCTCGGTGAGCAGGCCCGCCTTGTTGAGCACGCGGGCGTGGGCGCGCGAGCCGGCGATGTCGTACGGGGCCAGGCGCCAGTCGAAGTGCACCGAGGCCGACAGCTTCGCCAGGGCCTCGGCCGGTCCGTCCGCGAACCGTCCGCCCCAGAGCCGGACGTCACCGGTGTTGCCGTTGCTCACTTGTACTGCTCCTCCGTGGATGAGGTGGTGGCCGGCCGCCCGCCGGCGGGGTTGCGGTGTACTACACCAGGTCGCGTCGGGCTCCGGCGGCCAGGTGACGCCGCGCGGCGATTTTGCTCGACATGCCGAAGAGTTCGATGAAGCCCTTGGAGAGCGACTGGTCGAACGTGTCGCCGGTGTCGTAGGTGGCGAGGTCGAAGTCGTACAGCGACTGCTCGGAGCGCCGGCCGGTGACCACCGCGCGGCCGCCGTGCAGCGTCATCCGGATGTCGCCGGAGACGGTGGCGTTGGCCTCCTCGACGAAGCCGTCCAGGGCCCGCTTGAGCGGCGAGAACCACAGGCCGTCGTAGACCAGCTCGCCCCAGCGCTGCTCCACCTGCCGTTTGTAGCGGGCCAGTTCGCGCTCGACGGTGACGTTCTCCAGCTCCTGGTGCGCGGTGATCAGGGCGATCGCGCCCGGCGCCTCGTACACCTCGCGGGACTTGATGCCGACCAGCCGGTCCTCGACCAGGTCGATCCGGCCGACGCCCTGCGCGCCGGCCCGCTCGTTGAGCTGCCGGACGGCCTCCAGGACCGTGACCGGCACCCCGTCGAGGGCGACCGGCACGCCCGCCTCGAAGGTGATGACGACCTCGTCGGGCTCGCGCGGGGCGGCGGGGTCCTGGGTGTACTCGTAGACGTCCTCGACCGGCGCGTTCCAGATGTCCTCCAGGAAGCCGGTCTCCACGGCCCGCCCGAAGACGTTCTGGTCGATGGAGTACGGCGACTTCTTCGTGGTCGCGATCGGGAGGCCCTTGGCCTCGCAGAAGGCGATCGCGCGGTCCCGGGTCATCGCGTAGTCGCGGACCGGGGCGAGGCACTTCAGGCCGGGGGCGAGGGAGGCGATGCCGGCCTCGAACCGGACCTGGTCGTTCCCCTTGCCGGTGCATCCATGGGCGACCGTGGTCGCGCCGTGCTTCGCGGCCGCGGCGACCAGGTGCTTGACGATGACCGGCCGGGACAGCGCGGAGACCAGCGGATACCGGTCCATGTAGAGGGCGTTGGCCTTGATCGCCGGGAGGCAGTACTCCTCGGCGAACTCGTCCTCGGCGTCGGCGACCTCGGCCTCCACGGCACCGCAGGCGAGCGCGCGCTTGCGGATGACGTCCAGGTCCTCGCCGCCCTGGCCGACGTCCACGGCGACGGCGATGACCTCCGCACCCGTCGCCTCGGCTATCCAGCCGATGCAGACGGAGGTGTCAAGGCCGCCCGAGTAGGCGAGTACGACACGCTCGGTCATGGGTCTCTCCTTACGATGCATACGCAGCTAGGCATAATTATGCACTCGGCCGTATGCTTCGTCAACGAACATGGAAATCCCAGGTCAGCGCTTTCGGAGCGCCTCCTTCAGCACCGCCGCATGACTCAGCGGCACCTCTTTCGTGGCCGTCAGCAGCGTCAGCGGGCCGTCCGCCGCCAGCTCGCGCAGATGCCCCAGCGCCTCTCGCGCGGACCCCTCGGCCAGCTCGCCCCGATAGCGCTCGGCGAACTCCTCGAACCGCCCCTCCTCGTGCCCGTACCACTTGCGCAGCTCGGACGACGGGGCCACGTCCTTGCACCACTCGGCGAGCCGCGCGTCCTCCTTGGCCAGCCCCCGGGGCCACAGCCGGTCCACCAGGACCCGCGTCCCGTCCGCCGGATCCGGCGGGTCGTACACCCGCCGCACCTCGATCGTGCGCGACGGGTGCGCCTTCTTCGTTTTCTGCATCTTTGTCGCCATTTTTCCATCGAAACACGGTCACCGAGAGCCCTCCGGGAGGCCCGGCGGCACCCGGAATGGGGCCCGCTTTGGATTCAACGGCCCGGACAGGGTATTTTTCTGTCTGCACGCCCCGACCGGGACTTCTCCGGTCGGAACGCGGCACCGGGACGTGGCGCAGCTTGGTAGCGCACTTGACTGGGGGTCAAGGGGTCGCAGGTTCAAATCCTGTCGTCCCGACGGTGTCGAAAGGCCCGCTGATCCGGGAGAGATCCCGATCAGCGGGCCTTTGCGCTGTGCGGCCGCCGTCAGGGCAGTGCGCCGATCTCGCCGCGGACCTTGTCCACGACCGCGGCCGGCAGCGTCGCGTACCCCTGGAAGGTCAGGTTCTGCTGGCCCTTGCGGCTCGCGATGTACGTCAGGAACGCCTTGGTGGCGGGCCAGGTCTCCGGCCTGTTGCCCTTGTCGCAGACGATCTCGTAGGTGACCACGTCGATCGGGTAGGCGCCGGGGACCTTGGAGCCGTAGTCGAGGTCGAGCCTGACGTCATGACCGGTGTTGACCGTCTTGGCGCCGGCGATGGCGTGGGACGCGGAGGTCACGTTGGGGTCGGCGGGGGTCGGCGCACCGGTGTCGACGGAGATCGTGCGCAGCATCCGGTCGACCGCGTACGGCAGCTCGACGTAGCCGATGGCGCCGGTGGTGCGCTGCACCTGGGCGGCGAGGTCCGCGGAGCCCTTGGCCGCGTCGCCGCCGTGCGCCGGCCACTCCTTGGCGTGCGGATACGGCCAGGCGCCCTGGCCGGCGGCGGCGAGATACGCCGTGAAGTTGTCCGTCGTGCCGGAGGAGTCGGAGCGGTGGAACGTCCGGATCGGGGTGTCGGGCAGCTTGGCGTCCTTGTTGAGCCGGGCGACGGCCGGGTCGTTCCACCGGGTGATCTTTCCGTCGAAGATCTTGGCGAGGGTGGGGCCGTCGAGGACCAGCCGGTCGACGCCGGGGAGGTGGAAGGCGAGCGCGATCGGGCCGCCGACGATCGGCAGGTGGATGGCACGGCCGCCGTCCGCGCAGACCTTCTCCGACCGCGTCTCCTGGTCGGCGCCGAGCGGGGAGTCCGAGCCGGCGAAGGCGGTGCGGCCGCTCAGGAAGTCGTCCTGACCGGCCCCCGAGCCGTTGCCGTCGTAGCTGATCGTGGTGCCGGGGCAGGCCCTGGTGTACGTGGTGATCCAGTACTTCATCGCGTACTGCTGGGCCGTCGAGCCGGAGGCGTGCAGGGTGGCCGCCTTGCCGCAGGCGATTCCGGACGCGCCGGTGGCCGACGGGCTCTGCGCGGGGGCGGACGGACTGCGGGAGGGGCCTGCGCCACCGCTCGAACCGCAGGCCGTCAGGACGAGGGCGCCGCACACCGCGGCCGCCCCGAGGGCGCCGGCGCGCCCGGCCTTCCGCTGGGGATTCACTACTCCCGTGCTCCTTCCTGCGGACCGGCCCCGGCCGACGCAGTCGAGGGTGCGGAGGCCGCGCTTCCGCGGCGTCCGCCCGTACGGCGGCGGCTCGCGCGGCGGCGAGCACGGGGTCCGTCGACGGACCCTCGGTCACTATATGCAGTTGTTCGCGCACGGGGGGTGACGGTCGTGGCGGGCGGGTTACGGGGCCCCGCGGCCCTCCTTCTCGGCCAGCCGCAGCAGGTGGTCGGCGAGCGCCTGCCCGCCGGACGGGGCGCGGCTGATGAGGAGGAGGGTGTCGTCTCCGGCGATGGTGCCGAGGATGTCGTGCAGCTCCGCCTGGTCGATGGCCGAGGCCAGGAACTGGGCGGCGCCCGGCGGGGTGCGCAGGACGACGAGGTTGGCGGACGCCTCGGCGGAGATGAGGAGTTCGCCGGCGAGGCGGCGCATCCGCTCCTCCTTGGCCGACTCCCCGAGCGGGGCGCGCGGCTTGCGGTCGCCGCCCTCGCTCGGTACCGCGTAGATCAACTCGCCGCCGGTGTTGCGGATCTTCACCGCGCCCAGTTCGTCCAGGTCGCGGGAGAGCGTCGCCTGGGTGACGGAGAGCCCGTCGTCGGCGAGCAGCTTGGCGAGCTGGCTCTGGGAGCGGACCGGCTGCCGGTTGAGGATGTCCACGATCCGGCGGTGGCGGGCGGTGCGGGTCTGCGGCACGGCCGGGCCGTTGTTGTGCGGCGAGTCGGTGTCCTGCGGCTCGGTCATCGTTGCGTCAGTCTCCGGATCATCGTTCCCCGTCGGCCGATTCCTCGGCCCTCGTAAGGACCCCGGGGAGCTTCTGGAGGAAGGTCTCCACCTGCTCGTCGGAGACGATCAGGGGCGGGGCGAGCCGGATGACGTCCGGCGCGACCGCGTTGACCAGAAGGCCCGCGTCCTGGGCCGCCTGCTGAACCTGTGGCGCGAGGGGCCCGGTCAAGACGATACCGAGGAGCAGGCCGGCGCCGCGGACCTGGCCGACCAACGGGTGCCCCAGGGCCTCGATTCCGGCGTGCAGCCGCGCGCCGGCCCGCCGGACGTGGTCGAGGAGGCCGTCCGCCTCGATGGTGTCCAGGACGGCCAGGGCGCCGGCGCAGACGACCGGGTTGCCGCTGAACGTCGAACCGTGCGAGCCGGGGGTGAGCAGCTCGGCGGCCGGCCCGAAGGCGAGGGTGGCGCCGATGGGGAGGCCGCCGCCGAGGCCCTTGGCGAGGGTGACGATGTCGGCGTCGACGCCCTGGGCCGCCGACTCCAGCCAGTGCCCGGTGCGGCCGATGCCGGTCTGGATCTCGTCGACGACCAGCAGGGTGCCGGTGGCGGCGGTGATCTCCCGGGCCGCCCGGAGGTAGCCCGGCGGCGGGACGACCACGCCGTTCTCGCCCTGGACGGGCTCCAGGACGACGAGGGCGGTGTCGGTGGTGACCGCGGCCCGGAGCGCCGCCACGTCGCCGTACGGGACGTGGTCGACGTCGCCGGGCAGCGGGCGGAACGGGTCCTGCTTGGCGGGCTGGCCGGTGAGGGCCAGGGCGCCCATGGTGCGGCCGTGGAAGCCGCCGACGGTGGAGACCATGTGGGTCCGGCCGGTCAGCCGGCCGATCTTGAAGGCGGCCTCGTTGGCCTCGGCGCCGGAGTTGGAGAAGTAGACCCGGCCGGGCCGCCCGGCGAGCGCGAGCAGCCGCTCGGCGAGCGCCACGGTCGGCTCGCTGGTGAAGAAGTTCGACACATGGCCGAGGGTGGCGACCTGGTCGGAGACCGCGCGGACCACCGCGGGGTGGGCGTGGCCCAGTGCGTTGACCGCGATCCCGCCGAGGAAGTCGAGGTAGGTCCTGCCGTCGGCGTCGTGGACGGTGACGCCCTCGCCCCGGACGAGCGGGATGCGGGGAGTGCCGAAGTTGTGCATCAGGGCGCCCTGCCAGCGCCGGGTCAGTGCCTCGTTGGTGACCGGGCCGTGGTCGTTCGCCGTGCCCTGGGTGGTCGGGGTGTCCGCCGCCGTGCCGGTGCTCATGCCGTCCCCTCCGCGGTGTGGTGTACGTCGTTGCCGTGCGGGTCGGTGGTCCGCACCGGGACCGGGTCCGGGACCACCATCGTGCCGATGCCCTCGTCGGTGAAGATCTCCAGCAGGATCGAGTGCTGGACCCGCCCGTCGATGACCCGGGCGTTGCGCACGCCGTTGCGGACGGCGTGCAGACAGCCCCGCATCTTCGGGACCATGCCGCTGGCCAGGTCGGGCAGCAGCTTCTCCAACTGGCTCGCGGTGAGCCGGGAGATCACCTCGTCGCTGTTCGGCCAGTCCTCGTAGAGGCCCTCGACGTCGGTGAGCACCATCAGGGTCTCCGCGCCGAGGGCGGCCGCCAGGGCGGCGGCGGCGGTGTCGGCGTTGACGTTGAAGACGCCGGAGGCGTCGCCGTCGTCGCTGCTGCGGGCCACCGACGAGATCACCGGGATCCGGCCGTCGTCCAGCAGCGCCCGCACCGCGCCGGGGTCGATGGCGGTGATCTCGCCGACCCGGCCGATGTCGACCCGTTCGCCGTCGACGTCCGCGTAGTGCTTGGTGGCGGACATCAGCCGGGCGTCCTCGCCGGTCATGCCGACGGCGAGCGGGCCGTGCTCGTTGAGCAGGCCGACCAGCTCGCGCTGGACCTGGCCGGCCAGCACCATCCGGACGACGTTCATCGCCTCGGGCGAGGTGACCCGCAGGCCGGCCTTGAACTCCGAGGCCAGGCCCAGGAGTTCGAGCTGGGCGCTGATCTGCGGGCCGCCGCCGTGGACCACGACCGGGCGCAGTCCGGCGTGCCGCAGGAAGACCACGTCCTGGGCGAAGGCGCGCTTGAGCTCGTCGTCCACCATCGCGTTGCCGCCGAACTTGATCACCACCGTCTTGCCGTGGTGGCGGGTCAGCCAGGGCAGCGCCTCGATGAGGGTGCGGGCCTTGGGGAGCGCGGTGTGCTTGCGGGTGGTCATGCGGCGGCCTCGTTCCGCTCCGTGGGGTGTCCGTCCGGTACGCGCCGGTGCGCGGCGGGTCCGGTCATGAGGAGTACGCGCTGTTCTCGTGGACGTAGTCGGCGGTGAGGTCGTTGGCCCAGATCACCGCGGACTCCGTGCCGGCGGCGAGGTCGGCGGTGATCCGCACCTCGCGGTAGCGCATGTCCACCAGCTCCCGGTCCTCGCCGACCGAACCGTTCCTGCAGACCCAGACGTCGTTGATCGCGACGTTGAGCCGGTCCGGTTCGAAGGCGGCGGAGGTGGTGCCGATGGCGGAGAGCACCCGGCCCCAGTTGGGGTCCTCGCCGTGGATGGCGCACTTGAGCAGGTTGTTGCGGGCGATGGAGCGGCCGACCTCGACCGCGTCGTCCTCACTGGCGGCGTTGACGACCTCGATGCGGATGTCCTTGCTGGCGCCCTCGGCGTCGCCGATCAGCTGCCGGGCCAGGTCGTCGCAGACCTCGCGCACCGCCTCGGCGAACGCGTCCTCGTCCGGGACGGCGCCGGAGGCGCCGGAGGCCAGCAGCAGCACGGTGTCGTTGGTGGACATGCAGCCGTCGGAGTCGACCCGGTCGAAGGTGGCGCGGGTGGCGGCGCGCAGCGCGGCGTCCAGCTGTCCGGCCGGCACGTCGGCGTCGGTGGTCAGCACCGCGAGCATGGTGGCCAGGCCGGGAGCGAGCATGCCGGCGCCCTTGGCCATCCCGCCGACCGTCCAGCCGTCCTTGGTGACCTGCGCGGTCTTGTGGACGCTGTCGGTGGTCTTGATGGCGATCGCGGCCTTCTCGCCGCCGTGGCCGGTGAGTTCGGCCGCGGCCTTCTCGACGCCGGGCAGCAGCTTGTCCATGGGGAGCCGGACGCCGATCAGGCCGGTGGAGGCCACCGCGACCTCGCCGGCGCTGTGGCCGTCGAGCACCTCGGCGACCTTCTCCGCGGTCGCGTGGGTGTCCTGGAAGCCGAGCGGGCCCGTACAGGCGTTGGCGCCACCGGAGTTGAGGATCACCGCGGAGACCCGGCCGCCCTTGAGGACCTGCTCGGTCCACAGGACCGGCGCCGCCTTGACGCGGTTCGAGGTGAACACACCGGCGGCGGCCAGGCGCGGCCCGCTGTTGACCACCAGGGCGAGATCGGCGTTGCCGTTCTCCTTGATCCCGGCGGCGACGCCCGCCGCGAGAAAGCCCTTCGCTGCCGTCACGCTCACGGTGCGACTCCGATCGTGGAAAGTCCCAAGTCCTCGGGGAGGCCGAGGGCGATGTTCATGCTCTGGACCGCGCCGCCCGCGGTTCCCTTGGTCAGGTTGTCGAGGGCGCTGATCGCGATGATCCGGCCGGCCGCCGGGTCGAGGGCGACCTGGATCTGGACGGCGTTGGAGCCGTACACGGCGGCGGTGGCCGGCCACTGTCCCTCGGGCAGCAGCCGGACGAACGGCTCGCCGGCCAGCGCCTTCTCGTACGCGGCGCGCACCGTCTCGGCGTCCACACCGGGCCGGGCCTTCGCCGAGCAGGTGGCGAGGATGCCGCGGGGCATCGGCGCCAGCGTCGGGGTGAAGGACACGGTGACCCGCTCGCCGGCCGCCGCGCTGAGGTTCTGGATCATCTCCGGGGTGTGCCGGTGCCCGCCGCCGACGCCGTACGGACTCATCGAGCCCATGACCTCGGAGCCGAGCAGGTGCGGCTTGAGGGCCTTGCCCGCGCCGGAGGTGCCGGACGCCGCGACGATCACGGCCTCCGGCTCGGCGAGGCCGGCGGCGTAGGCCGGGAAGAGCGCGAGCGAGACGGCGGTGGGATAGCAACCCGGGACCGCGATGCGCTTGGACCCCTCCAGCGCCGCGCGGCCGCCGGGCAGTTCCGGGAGGCCGTACGGCCAGGTGCCGGCGTGCGGCGAGCCGTAGAACGCCGTCCAGTCGGCGGCGTCCTTCAGCCGGAAGTCCGCGCCGCAGTCGACCACCAGCACCTCGGGGCCGAGCTGTTCGGCGACCGCCGCGGACCGGCCGTGCGGCAGCGCCAGGAACACCACGTCGTGGCCGGCCAGCGCCTCGGGCGTGGTGGCCGCCAGCTCGCGGTCGGCGAGCGGGGCCAGGTGCGGCTGGAGCGCGCCCAGACGCTGCCCCGCGCTGGTGTGCCCGGTCACCGCGCCGATCTCGATCTCCGGGTGCCCCAGGAGCAGGCGCAGGAGCTCGCCCCCCGCGTATCCGCTCGCACCGGCGACTGCTGCTCGTACCGTCATGACCGCTGGATCCTCCTTCTCGATGGCATGACTATACGGATGGCAGCAGTTTTATGCAACGACTTCCGCGCAATGGCCGGGAACGGCCGGAACGGATCGACTTCGGGCGCCCCCGGCGGCCCGGCTAGAGCTTCATGCCGTGGCGGGTGATGTACCAGTTGTGCCAGGTGAGCAGGGTGCCGAGCAGCGCCAGCCAGAGCACGGTGCCGGCGAGCGGGAAGGCGTCCACCGGGATCGTGTACGCCAGCACCACCCGCAGCACCGCGTCGAGCAGGAAGACCGCTCCCCACACCGCCGTGACCAGCCGCAGGTGGTGACGGAACCTCGGCTCCGCGTCCCACCGCGCCTCCCACTCGACCAGTCCGGCCTCGCCGACCTTGGCGATGACGATGCCGCGCGAGGCGGTCATGATGAACGGCCGCCGGGTGAGCAGGGTGCCGAGCACCCACAGGCCGATCGCGGCGGTCACCCAGCTGTCCCGGATCATGATCACCCGCGGGCTGCCGGTGACCAGCGTCAGCAACGTGCCGACCACCACCAGGCTCAGCGTGAACACCGCCATCGCCTCCACGCGGCGCTGCCGCACCATGCCGTGGACGATCCACGGCAGCAGCAGCACGCCGCCGACGGCCATCGCGAGCCACTGATCCAGGCCGACCGCGCGCAGCCCGTAGTAGGAGCCGAGCGGCAGGACGAGTTCGAAGAGCAGCTGGGCGGCGAGCCGCCGGCGCAGCCGTGCCGTACGGGCCCGGGCGGCCGCCGCGGCGGGCTCGTCCGCGCCGGGCCGTGGTACCGGTTGCGTGGCCATGGTGTGCTCCCCCGTGTCGGCAGTGGTCATGACGTTCTCCTGGTGGCGTGGTCGAAGAGGTCCGCCAGCTCCCGGCCGGCGGCCCGTACGTCGAGCTCGGGATCGTGGCCGGCGCGGCGCACCACGTCGTCGATGGCGGCGCGGATCGCACGCACCATCACCCACGGGTCGAAGTCGCGGAACTCGCCGGCGCGTTGCGCCTTGCGCAGCTGCTCCACCTGGACGGCGAAGTTGGCCTCCGTGGTCTCCAGGAAGGCGACCATGCCGGGGTCGCCGCCGCGGAGGTTGGAGAGGACCTCGGTGATCGCCGAGAGGTGGCTCGGATACTCGGCGAACAGGTCGAGGTTGCCCTCGATGGAGGCGCGCAGCCGGGCCGCGTAGCTCTCGTGGGCCTCGATGCGGGGCCGGAGGTACCCCTCCGCGAGCCGCAGGACCTCGGCGACGAGTTCGCGCATCAGGTCGTCCCGCCCGTCGAAGTGGTACGAGATCATCCCGGTGCTGCTCAGCCCGGCGCGTTCCGCGATCTTCGCGAACGAGGCCCGGTGGTACCCGACCTCGGCCACGACGTCGATCGCCGCGGCGACGATCTGCGCGCGGCGCCCGGTCTCCGTGAAGGAGGGCCTGGCCTTGCCCGCCGGCTTTTGCTTGCCCGAGCTGTTCTTTGCTTGCATGAGCAAGACGATAGTCGGGTTTGCTCGGCCGAGCAAGAGGGGCGTCCGGCACGACCGGCCGCCGGGCTCAACCGGCGTACACCTGGCCGGCGTTCGGCCGCGGCGCCGGGCGGTGGTGGGCCGCCGGGCCGGCGGCGAAGGCGCGCAGCAGGTTCTCGGTGGTGCGGGTGACGAAGGCGCCGGTACGACGGTCCATGCCGTGGTCGCGGCCGTCGTCCGAAGTGCCCGCCATGAGGGCCTCGACCCAGCGCATGGTGCCGGTGGCGAAGACGCCGGCACCGCCGGGGACCGTGTAGTAGGCGGAGTCGGCGTGGCTGGCGCGGCCCCCGCAGACCAGTGGGGAGTGCGCGACGATCTCCAGGGCGGCGGGCGTCGGGGCCTCCGGCGTGACCCGGTCGTACTCCACGCCGACCAGGTGCGGGAAGGCGTCGCCGGTGCGGACGCCGGTGCCCTCGAAGAGCCAGTGGCCGGCGCCGTGCACGACGTAGGGCGCGTCCGTGGGGTAGCCCTCGTAGAAGACGCCGGTCAGGGACGACTCCGGGTCGGCGGCGGGCGGGGCGCGGAAGTCGTGGGTGGGCGGGTCCTGGTGGTCGGCGAACCGGGGGTCGTCGCGGTAGTCGGTCTTGTAGCAGGTCACGGTGCGCAGCGGGCCGCCCGGGCCGGCGTTTAGGCGGACCCGGCGGAAGCAGGCGTTGGCGCCGAGGAAGGCGACGTTGGTGCCGGTGTCGCGGGCCCGGGTGACATGGTCGCGCTGCTCCGGGGTCCAGTACTCGTCGTGGCCGAGGGAGAGCACCGCGGCGGCGCCGTGCAGCGCGGCCGGGTCGCGGTGGACGTCCACCGAGGTGGTGTAGGCCAGGGGCAGGCCCAGCCGTTCGGCGAGGACCACCAGGGCGCGCTCGTACACCAGGAACTTCTCGGCGCCGGTGGCGTCGTAGGGACGGTCGAAGCCGACCGCCAGCGAGCGGGTGGCGTAGGCGCCGTCCGGGCCGTGGTAGAGGCTGCGGCCGCCCCAGGCGTTGTACGCCTGCCAGGTCGTCACCGCGTGCATCAGGACGGTGCGGCCGGTGGCGGCGGACGAACGGACGATCAGCGGGACGTACCGCTGATGGCCCTGGTCGGCGTCGAGGCGGAGCAGATAGGCGCCCGGCGGCCAGCCGTCGGTGCGGACGGTGGTGGTGCGCGGCCAGCCGGCCTCCACGGTGCGGGTGTCCGCGCGCAGCCGCGGGGGCGGGCCGGGCCGCCCGGCGAGCCGGTCCGAGCGCCACACGAGCCGGGCCTGGGCGCCGCCGTACCAGCCGACCCGGTAGGCGGAGACACGGAAGCCGGGTGCGGTGGTGGAGACGTGCAGGCCGAACTCCTCGCCGGGCAGCACGCTCACCCGGTCCGGGTAGCCCTCGACGGCGTCGGGCGGGCCGGTGGCGCGCAGCCGCCAGTCGGGGCTGCCGGGGCGGCTGCGCTCGGCGGTGAGCGGGTCCGCGGGGCGGTGGCCGCGCGGGGCGTCGCCCGGGGAGCCGCAGCCGGTCAGGCCGGTGGCGAGGGCCGCGATGCCGGTGGCGGCGCCGAGGAAGTGCCGGCGGTCCAGGCCGGGGCCCGGCGGGTCGTCGTCGGCGCGGTGCTCCCCCGCGCGGTGCGCTGCGCCGTCCGGCATCGGTCCGCTCCCGTCCGTGCGTTCCCGGTTGGTGCCCGTCGGTGTTCGTCGGTGTCCGTCCCAGGACGATCCTGCGCCGGGCGGCGCGGGCGGACGACCGCAGCGGGCCCGAACGCGGGTACCGGCGGGCACAGCGGTGCCCGGCCGCCCCGCGGGACGACCGGGCACCGCCCACCGCTCCCCCGGTGGCTCAGGCCGGCTGCGGTATCTCGTTCCGGAGGGATTTACGGAGCTGTTCGCGCAGTTCGGGGCTGTCCGTGTGGCCGTGCACGGAGATCGCGTGCTCGGTGGCGGCGCGGAGCACTTCCTCCTCCTCGCCGATCAGGACGAGGCTGCAGTTCGTCTCGCTGGGGTGTTCCCGGCAGTCGATCATCTTGCGCATCACCCACCACCTCCTCGTTCCCAGTGTCGGCCACCGGGGCCGGCCCCGCCGCGCGTATACGGGGAACCGCGTATGGCGCGGCGGCGGCCGGAGCTGGTGCAGTGGAGTCAGATGGGGCGAGGAGGTGACGGCCATGGCGGTCTCCGCGCCGGCCGCACCGGGCGCCGCAGGGAACGGCGGGGCCATCCGGCAGGACCGGGTGGACGCGTTCATGGACCGGGTGATCACCGACGCCGGCGCCGCGGTCGCGGGCCTGTGCACCTCCCTCGGCGACCGGCTCGGGCTGTACCGGGCGATGGCCGGCGCCGGCCCGCTGACCTCCGCCGAACTGGCCGCCCGCACCGGCCTGGTCGAGCGGTACGTCCGGGGATGGCTGGCGGCCCAGGTGGCCGGGGCGTACGTCGTCCACGCGTCGGACGGCGACACCTACCTGCTGCCGGACGAGCACGCCGCGGTCCTCGCCGACCCCGGACTCCCCAGCTACGCGGCCGGCTTCTTCACCGTGCTCCAGGCGCTGTACGCCACCGAGGACAGCCTCCTGGAGGCGTTCCGCACGGGTGAGGGCATCGGCTGGGAGGAACACGCGCCGGCGCTGTTCGAGGGCACCGCGAAGTTCTTCCGCCCCGGCTACACGGCGGCGCTGGTGCCGGAGTGGCTGGCCGCACTGGACGGCGTGGTGGAGAAGCTGGAGCGCGGCGGCACGGTGGCGGACGTCGGGTGCGGCTTCGGCTACTCCACGGCGCTGATGGCGCGGGCGTTCCCCAACTCCCGCTTCACCGGCTTCGACTTCCACCGGCCGTCCGTCGTGGCGGCCCGCGGGATCGCGGCGGAGCAGGGCGTGGCCGACCGGGTGTCGTTCGAGGTCGCGGGCGCCGACGACTTCCCCGGCGAGGACTTCGACCTGATCACCTTCTTCGGCTGCCTGCACGACATCGGCGACCCGGGCGCCGCGCTCCGGCACGCCGAGCACGCCCTGGCCGACGGCGGCACCTGCATGGTCGTGGAGCCTGGGGGTACCTCCCGGACGCAGTCCGGGGGAGCCTCCGCGCGGGACGAGGAGAACATCAACCCGGTCGGCCGGACGCTGACCGCCGCCTCGGTGGCCGTCTGTCTGCCGACCGCGCCGGCCCAGCACGGCCCGCAGGCGCTGGGGAACCACGCGGGCGAACGGGTGCTGCGGGAACTCGCGGAAGCGGCCGGGCTGCACCACTGGCGGCTCGCGGCCCAGAGCCCGGTCAACCGTGTCTATGCCGTCGGGCGCTGACCCGCCCGACGCCCCCGGCCGGTCTTCCCCCGGCCGGCCGGGCGGCCCCGCGGCCCCCGCCTTGACCCGCACCGGGGCGCTGGGCACGCTGGAGGTATGAGCGCGGCCGCGGAGGCCGGACTGCGACGCATCCTCTCCGTCGTGGACCTCCTGATCGACGCCGTGGACGAGGACGCACTGGTTCCGGCGCTGCTGCCGTTGCTGCTCGGCGCGCTGCCCGGCGACAGCGTCATCTGGTCGCCGCGGCCGGACCCGGCCCATCCGCTGCGCACCCTCCCGGACGACCTGCTGACCCAGGACGTGCTGGACGCCTTCGACCGCGGGTGGCACTGCGACTCCTTCGTCCGGCACACCCGCATCGGCAGCGGCACCCCGCTGCGCCGCTCGTCCCTGCAGACCACCGGCGAGTTCCACGCGCTGCCCTTCTACACCGACGTCTACCGGCCCTTCGGCGCCGAGCGGCAGCTGGCGATGTCCTTCCCGGCGGGCTACACCGCGGACGTGCCGCGGCGGGTCACCGTGGTGGTCAGCCGCGACCACCGGGCGAGCGACTTCACCGACGCCGACGTGGCCGCCGCCACACTGCTGCGCTCCCGCCTCAGCCGGGTCCTGGGCCGCCTCGCCCCGCCGGCCCCGGCACCGGCCGGGGAACTGGTCACCCGCCGCGAGTCGGCGGTGCTGTGCCTGCTCGCCGACGGCCTGACGAACCAGCAGATCGCGCACCGGCTGGCGATCAGCCCCCGGACGGTCGACAAGCACCTGGAGCACGCCTACGCCAAGCTGCGGGTGAGCGGCCGGGTCGCGGCGGCCAACGCCTGGCTGACGCGGGACGCCGGGCCACCGGACGGCGGCCCGCCGTAGGCCGGCGCCCGCCGGTCAGGGGCCGACCGGGCCCGGGTCGAGCAGCCCCAGCGTCATCCACTGCTCGGGCGCCGTCAGCGGCCGGAAGCCGATCTTCTCGTAGACGCCGTGGGCGTCCTTGGTCGCGAGGGTGATCCGGGCCAGCCCGTGCGGCGCGAGGTGCTCGGCGACGGCCTCGACGAGGGCGGTGCCCAGGCCCTTGCCGCGGTCGCCGGGGGCGATGTAGACGTCGCAGAGCCAGGCGAAGGTGACGTGGTCGGTGACGACCCGGGCGTAGCCGACCTGGCGGCCCGAACCCTCCTCGTACAGGCCGAAGTTGAGCGAGCCGGCGACGGCGCGGTCGTGGTGTGCGCGGGTGCGGCCCAGCGCCCAGTAGGAGTCGCGGGCGAGCCAGTCGTGGACCAGGTCGGAGTCCAGGCGGGCCGGGTCGGTGGAGATCTCGTAGCCGTCGAGGGCGCGGGCGGTCATGCGGGGAGACTGGCAGAAGGGGCGGGCCCGCGTCGAACGCGTTGCCGGGCCCGGCCGCTTCCGTCCGGGTCAGGCCACCGGTACGCCCAGTTCGTCGCAGGCGGTCCGGAGCCGGCGGACGCCCTCGGCCAGTTCGGCGGCGCCGGCGGCCGAGGCGAAGCTCAGCCGGAGGTGGGCGGCCGGCGGCTCGGCGGCGAAGTAGGGGCGGCCGGCGGCCACCGCGACGCCCGCGCGCAGGGCGGCGGCGGTCAGCGCCGCCTCGTCGGTGCCGTCCGGCAGCCGCAGCCAGAGGTGGTAGCCGCCGAGCGCCGGGTGCTGCCCGGGCGCCGCCGGGTCGAGGGCCGGCAGCTCGCACCGCAGGGCGGCCCGCACGGTCTGCCGACGGGACGTCAACTCCCCGGCGATCGCCCGCAGATGGCGCTTCCAGGCGGGCGAGCCGACGAGCTCCAGCGCGGCCTCCTGGAGCGGGCCGGGGACGAAGAAGCTGTCGACGACCTGGATGGCGCGCAGCCGGTCCAGCACCGGGCCGCGGGCGGCCAGGGCGCCCACCCGCAGGCTCGGCGAGGTCGCCTTGGTCAGCGAGCGGACGTGCACCACGGTGCCGTCCGGGTCGTCGGCGAGCAGGGTCGGCGGCAGCGGCGGGGCGTCGGCGTGGCCCAGCAGCCGGGCGAAGTCGTCCTCGACGACGAAGGCGCCGGCCGCGCGGGCCACCCGCAACACCTCCCGGCGGCGCCCGGCGGCCAGCACCGCGCCGGAGGGGTTCTGGAACAGCGGCTGGCAGACGAACAGCCGGGCGCCGCTGGCCCGGAAGGCGTCGGCGAGCAGATCGGTGCGCACCCCGTCGGCGTCCATCGGGACCGGCACCGGGCGGAGCCCCGCGGCCCGGGCGACCGCCAGCGTGCCGGGGTAGGTCGGCGACTCGACGAGGACCGGGGCGCCGGGCGCGGCGAGGGCGCGCAGCGCGGCGGTCAGGGCGCTCTGGCCGCCCGCGGTGATCAGCACGTCGCTGGCGGAGAGCGGGCCGCCGGGGCCGCCGATCTCCCGCGCGAACCAGGCGCGCAGCTCGGGCACCCCGTCGACCGGCGGGCGGCTCCAGGCGCCGGGCCGCCGGCCGGCCCGGGCGAGCGCGGCGGCCAGGGCGCGTTCGGGCTGGAGGGCGGACGGGAGATAGCCACCGTTGAGTTCGATGACGCCGGGCCCGGGGACGGCGAGGGTGGCCAGCACGCCGGAGGCGTCGACGCTGCGCGGCACCTGGTCGCCGGCCGGTTCGGCGCTCAGCGCGATCTCCTGCCAGGAGGTGTCGGCCGGGCGCGGCGCCGTCAGGTTCGGCTCGGCCCGGAACGCCCCGGCGCCGGGGCGGGTGACGACCAGCCCCTCCGCGGCCAGCTCGGCCAGCGCCCGGGAGACCGTCACCGGACTGACCCGGTGCCGCTCGATCAGGGCACGACTCGATGGCAGCTTCTCTCCGGGAGAGTAGCGCTTCAGCTCTTCTCGCAGGATCACTGCCAACCCTGACCCACTGCTACGCTCTTGCATGAGAGCCAACGATAGCGCTATCGCCTCCTCGTCGATAGCGGTCACCGACCCCGAGCCCGCTCCGGCCGCCGGCCCCGCCGTACCGCGCCCGGCCCGCGCCTCCGGCTCCCTCCTCGCCGCCCTCGGCGTCGCCGCCTTCTCGCTGACCTTCCCGGCGACCGCCTGGGCCCTTGAGGGCATGGGCGCCTGGACGGTGGTGATGCTGCGCAGCGTGCTGGCCGCGGCCCTGGCCGGCGGCTGCCTGGCGGCCTGCCGGGTCCGGGTGCCCGAGCGCCGCCACTGGGCCGGCCTCGCGGTGGTCGCCGGCGGCGTGGTGCTGGGCTTCCCGCTGCTGACCACCCTCGCGCTGAAGACCTCCACCACCTCGCACGCCGCGGTGGTGATCGGCCTGCTGCCGCTGGCCACCGCCGCCTTCTCGGTGGTCCGCACCGGGGTCCGGCCGTCCCGTACGTTCTGGATCGCCGCGCTGGTCGGCGCCGCGGCCGTGCTCGCCTTCGCGGTGCAGCAGAGCGGCGGCGCGCCGGGCACCGGCGACCTGTGTCTCTTCGCGGCGCTGCTGGTGTGCGCGGCGGGCTACGCCGAGGGCGGCCGGCTGGCCCGCCACATGCCGGGCTGGCAGGTGATCGGCTGGGCGCTGCTGCTGGCGTTGCCGGTGACCCTGCCGGGCGCGGTGTGGGCGCTGTCCGCCGAGCCGCCGCGGCTGACCGGCCACGCGGTGGCCGGACTGCTGTGGCTGGCGGCCGGCTCGACGTTCCTGGGCATGGTGGTCTGGTACCGCGGGATGGCCGTCATCGGCGTCTCCCGGGCCAGCCAGTTGCAGCTCGCCCAGCCGCTGCTGACCCTGGTCTGGTCGGTGGTGCTGCTCGGCGAGCGGCTGCCGCCGGCCGCGCCGCTGACCGCGGTGGCGGTCCTGGGGTGCATCGTGGTCACCCAGCGGGCCCGGACCTGACCGCGCGGGCGGCGGACGCCCCGGACCCGGGGTGCCGCCCGGCTCACCGGGTGCGCCCCGGGCGTGCGGACATACACTGGCGGCGACGGCAGGAGAGCCGTCCGGGCCGTTCCCGGGCCCGCAGTCCACTGGCCGTCCCACCGCCCGGCCGCCGCGTCGGCCGCCCCGGTCGGCGGCCACCCGAGGCGGGAGGAGCCCAGATGCACGCGAATACGGGCGACCGGCTGCTGGTGCACGGCAGAACCGTCGGCCATGGCGATCACATGGTCGAGATCGTGGAAGTACTGGGGACCAACGGCGAACCGCCCTATCGCATCCGCGCCGAGGACGGCCACGAAACGATCATGTGGCCCGGCCCGGACTGCGTCGTCCAGCACCCCAAGTCGACCCGACCCCACACCATCAGCTGACGGACCCCGCGGCGGTGGCGGACCGCCCGCCACCGCCGCTCCCCTGCCCGGAACCGGCCGCGATCAGCGCCGCGCGCCGCCGTAGTGGTCAGCGGCGACCCGGGACAGCGCGCCCAGCGGGTCCCGCACCACGTCCTTGGCCGAGAAGTAGACGTGTCCGCCGACCTCCCGGTGGCGGCGGGCGAAGGAGACATGGCGGGAGAGTTCGGCCGGGTCCCGCCAGGCGGTGGGCCGCGCGGTACGGCCCACCTTGTAGAGCGCCTCCCCGATGTAGAGGTCGACCCCGGTGCCCGCCACGGTGTGCGCCCACCAGGGCACCAGCTCCGCGTAGTCGGCGGCGGCGAAGCCCAGCGGCCAGTACACCTGCGGCACGATGTAGTCGATCCAGCCCTCCCGCACCCAGCGCCGGGTGTCCGCGTAGAGGTCGTCGTACGTCTGCACCCCCGCCTGGGTCCGGGAGCCGCGCGGGTCGCTCGCGGCGTTGCGCCAGACCGCGAACGGGCTGACGCCGAAGCGCACCCGCCGGTCCACCGCCAGCAACCGCCGCCCCATCTCCCGGATCAGCAGGTCCACGTTGTCCCGCCGCCAGTCGGCGCGGCCGGCGAAGTCCGCGCCGTACGCCTCGTAGGCGGCGTCGTCGTGGAACGCCTGGCCGGCGACCGGGTACGGGTAGAAGTAGTCGTCGAAGTGCACCCCGTCGACGGGGTAGCGGCGCACCGCGTCCAGCATCGCGTCCTGCACGAAGCGCCGGACCACCGGCAGCCCGGGGTTGTAGTAGAGCTTGCCGCCGTAGGGCAGCACCCAGTCCGGGTGGCGGCGGGCGGGGTGCGAGGGCACCAGCCGGCCGGGGTCGGTGTGGTTGGCCACCCGGTACGGGTTGAACCACGCGTGCAGCGCCAGTCCGCGCCGGTGCGCCTCGTGCACCGCGAAGCCCAGCGGGTCCCAGCCCGGATCGCGGCCCTGGACGCCGGTCAGGCACTGGGCCCAGGGTTCGTACGGCGACGGCCAGAGCGCGTCCGCCGTCGGACGCACCTGGAAGAACACCGCGTTCAGCCGTCTGCCGACGGCGACGTCCAGGAGCCTGGCCAGTTCCCGCTGTTGGGTTCCGCGGTCCAGGCCGGGTCTGGACGGCCAGTCGAGGTTGCCCACCGTCCCCAGCCACATCCCGCGCAGCTCCCGCCCGGAGGGCGCGCCGACCGCTTCCGGGGCGCCCGCGCCCAGCAGGCAGGCGGCCGCGCCCAGCGTCGCCGCACCGAACGCGCGGCGTGTGATCCCGTGCATGAAAAGCCCCCATCTCGTCCGTTTCGTCCCGAGTTGCAGGCTCAGAATGCCCGCCCCGGCGCCCTCGTCCCAGCACCTCGCGGAGTAACGTCGGGGCCGAGGCGGGCGTCGGACCCTTACGGCGTACCGCCGGTCCTGAAGATCAGCGAAAGGCACGAGGTGACGGACTCATTCGCCGACATTGCACGCGTCGGAGTGGTCGGCTGCGGCCAGATGGGCGCGGGCATCGCCGAGGTGTGCGCCCGCGCCGGGCTGGACGTCAAGGTTGCGGAGACCACCGGCGAGGCACTGGAGCTGGGGCGCACCCGCCTGACCAACTCCCTCGGCAAGGCCGCCGAACGCGGCAAGATCACCGTGGCCGAACGCGACACCACGCTCGGCCGGCTCAGCTTCACCACCGACCTCGGCGAGTTCGCCGACCGTGATCTCGTCATCGAGGCCGTGGTGGAGAACGAGCAGGTCAAGACCGAGATCTTCCAGGTGCTCGACCAGGTGGTGGTCCGCCCGGACGCGATCCTGGCGTCCAACACCTCGTCCATCCCCCTGGTGAAGCTGGCGGTCGCCACCTCCCGGCCCGACCAGGTCATCGGCATCCACTTCTTCAACCCGGCGCCGGTGCAGAAGCTCGTCGAGCTGATCCCGGCACTCACCACCGGCGAGGAGACCCTCAAGCGCGCCGAGTCGCTGGTCCAGGACGTGCTCGGCAAGCACGCCATCCGCGCCCAGGACCGCTCCGGCTTCGTGGTGAACGCCCTGCTCATCCCGTACCTGCTCTCCGCGATCCGGATGTTCGAGTCCGGCATGGCCAGCCGCGAGGACATCGACAACGGCATGGAGATGGGCTGCGCCCACCCGATGGGCCCGCTCAAGCTCTCCGACCTGATCGGCCTGGACACCGTCGCCTCGGTCGCCGCGTCGATGTACGAGGAGTACAAGGAGCCGCTGTACGCCGCTCCCCCGCTGCTCCAGCGGATGGTGGACGCGGGGCGGCTGGGCCGCAAGAGCGGGTCGGGGTTCTACTCCTACTGAGCCGCCTCCCCCGCGGTGGGGGAAACGGGGGCCGTCCGCCCGCCGCTCGGGGATGGTTCGGCGGGCGGACCCGGCCGGCGGGCGCCCGACCGCCGGCGGCTTCGGCCCCCGTACTTAGAGTCAACTCCCTTCCGCCCGTTGATGACAGCGTGTGAATGCGCCAACTCGGCGCGCCCGCTTCACACCCCGTGCGAAACGCTCACGTTGCGTCACTTCGCACGGGGTGTGAACCACTGACCCGTATCTCCCCGGCGCACACACTCCCGCCTTACACCCCTGCGCAGTTGACTGGTCGAGGTATCCACCCGACCGTCACCAGGAGAAGGAAAGAGGAGCGGAACGTGACCGCCCACCGGGACCCCGACATTCTCGCCGCCGACTTAGCGGAGCTGCGGCGCCTACTCGACGTGCGCACCGCCAAGGTCGACGGCCAGCTGCGGCTACAGGCCCAGCGCTGCGAGCAGAACACGCGGGACGCCGACGAACTCCAGGCCCGCCTCACGCGGTTGGAGAGCCGCCGCTGGCCGCTGCCCTCGCTCGCCGCACTCGCCGGGCTCGCCGCGGGGGCGGCCGCCTTGTGGCAGGCGTCCGGGCACTGAGGCCGGCCGGCCTCAGCCGAGCCGGATGTGGTGGAGCATCAGCAGGGCCGCGGCCATGTTCGCGGCCGGCACCTCCCCCCTCGCCACCATGTCGGGCACCAGCTTGAGGTCGACCCACTCCCGCCGGTCCGACTCGAAGTCGTCCTGCGGGGCGCCGAGGTACTCGGCCCGGTCGGACCAGTAGATGTGGTGCCGCGCGTCGGTGAGGCCGTTGGACGGCTCCACCGAGAGGAGGTGTTGGAGGGGTCCGGGTCGCCACCCGGTCTCCTCCTCCATCTCCCGCGCGGCCGCGGCGGCCGGATCCTCCCCGTCCTCCACCACGCCGGCGGCCAGCTCCCAGCCCCAGCTGTCGGTGATGAACCGGTGCCGCCACAGCAGCAGCACCTCATTGGCCTCGTTGACCGCGGTGGCCACCGCCACCGGCCGCATCCGGATCAGGAAGTGATCCAGGTGACGGCCGTCGGGGAGTTCCACATCGGCCAGATTGACCCGGAACCAGGGGTTCGCGTAGACCGGCTTTTCGCTGAGATTGTTCCAACGCACGTAACTGCCACCTTCCGCTTGAGGGCCGGCAAGGTGACACGAGCCCGGTCACAGCGGAACGCGCAGCACCTCGTCGATGAGATCGGCAGCCTCGTCCGTCGCGGAGCTCCCGGTCTCCGCCAGATGCTCGCGCACCGCCCGCAGCCGGTCCCGCAGGCGTTGCGACTCCATGCCCCGGGCCTGCTCCGTCATCTCCGCGGCGTTGGCCACGGCCCGGTCCGCATCCCCTTGGCGCAGCTCGATATGGGTGAGCATGGCCAGCCGGTGAACCCGGCCGCGGTCGTGTGCGGGGGTGTCCACGGCGGCGTCCGCCTGCTCCCGGGCGGCCCGCAGGTCCCCGAGGCTGAGCAGCGCCTCCGCCACTTGTACGTTCACCAGGCCCGGCTGCACATAGCCGGTCTCGTCGGGCTCCAGCCCCGGGCGGATCCGCTCCGCCGCGGCCTCGGCCCGCCGGATGCGGTCCAGTGCGCCGGTGCCGTCGCCCAGCCGCGCGTACGCCTTGGCCTGCATGGCGTAGAGGTCGGCGGAGAGCGCCGGGGTGAGCTGTCCGCCCGCGGCGCGCAGGGCCGCCTCCGCGAAGGCGACCGCCTGGCGGTGTTCCCGTACGAAGAGGGACTGGTTGACCAACAGCGCGATGATGTACGCGCCGAGTCCGCGGTCCCCGCTGGCCTTTGCCAGCCGCAGCGCCTGATGGAAGTAGCGCTGGGCCAGCCCGAGAGCGTCCGAGTCGTACGCGCAGATGCCCGCCACGGCCACCAGCCCACCGGTCGCCCGGTGCAGCTGACGTCCCGTCGCGTCGCTGTAGCTGCCCCGCAGCAGCGGCGCCGCCTCGGTGTTGAGGAACCGCACGATGCGTGCTCTGGTAGCGATACCACCCGCCTTCCGGTACATCTGCTCGTAGTGGGTCCGCGCCGTCCGCAGCATCTCGATGTCGGCCATCCCGACCCGGGTCAGCCCGTCGCGCGAGACGTCGAAGTCCTCCGGCGGGTTCTCCCACTCCCATACGGGGATGATCGCCGAGGTGCCGGTGAGCGCGGGGGCCGCGACCACGTGCGGCCGCTGCTGCTCGTCGGACCGCCACAGCGCGGTGGCCCGCTCCACGAACCCCGACAACGGGGTCCCCGGCGCCTGCCGCGCCCCCGGCCCGCTGAGCCCGATGTCGGCCAGGCTCACCGGCCGGTGCAGCCGCTCGCCGAGGATCTCGCAGATCAGGTCCGGCACCTGCCCCCGCGGCCGCTGCCCCTTGAGCCACCGCGCCACGGCGGTGTGCTCGTAGCGCAGCGCGAGCCCGCGCCGCCGTCCGAGCTGGTTGATCCGCGCGGCGAGTCCGGCGTGCGAGACGCCGGACTCGTCCAGGATCGCATCGAGCAGCGTGTTGGGCTCCATGCCTCGCCCCCAAGGACGTACGGACTCCGTAAGTCCAGCGTAATCAGGGGGAGTTCACACCCCGTGCGAATCGGGCCGGGGCCGCGGCCGGAAACGGGGCGGAAAACGGGACGGGCCCCCGCCCACCAGTGTGGACAGGGGCCCGACAGCCGGCACGGGGCCGCGCGGGTCAGCCGCGCAGCACGGCGCCCACCCGCTCGACCGCGACGGCGACCGCCGCGTCCCGGGCCGCGGTGGCCTCGTCGGCCGTCAGCGTCCGGTCCGGCGCGCGGAACCGCAGGGCGTAGGCCAGCGACTTCCTGCCGGCGCCCACCTGCTCGCCGGTGAAGATGTCGAACAGCCGCAGCGACTCCAGGAGTTCGCCGGCGCCGTCCCGCAGGGCGGCCTCGACGTCCGCCGCCGCCACCGAGGCGTCGACGACCAGCGCGACGTCCTGCGTGGCGACCGGGAAGGTGGAGATCCGCGGCGCCTTCAGCGCACCGGCCCCGGCCCGCTCCAGGCGGTCCAGGTCGATCTCCATCGCGCTGGTGCGCTCCGGCAGGCCCATCGCCTTGACGACCCGCGGGTGCAGCTCACCGGCGTTGCCGACGAGCACCTCCTCGCCGTCGATCAGCGCGAGCAGCGCCGCGCACCGGCCGGGGTGCCACGGGGCGTGCTGGTCCTGGCGGACGATCAGCTCGACGCCGGCCTCACGGGCGACGACCCGGCCGGCCTCGATGGCGTCGGCCCACCCGGACGGGTACCCCGCGCCCCACCAGCCGGCCTGCTCACGCGCACCGGCGAGGACCACGGCGGCCCGTCGCGGCTGCTGCGGCAGCGAGGCGTCCAGCGAGGCGATCTCGTCGTCGGTCGGCCGGCGGTCGACCACCAGGCGGCGGGCCGGCTGCTCCTGGCCGGTCGCCCGGAACACCGGACCGGTCTCGAAGAGCGCCAGGTCGTGGTTGCCGCGCCCGTAGTTGCGGCGCAGCGCGGCCAGCAGCCCCGGGACGAGGGTGGTGCGGAGGTCCGGCTCCTCGTCGGAGAGCGGGTTCACCAGGGTGACCGCGTCCCGCCGCGGGTCGTCCGCCTCGATGCCGAGCTGGTCCAGGACGGCCGAGCCGGTGAACGGGTAGTTCAGCGTCTCGACGTAGCCGGCGCCGGCCAGCGCCCGGCCGACCCGGCGGTGCAGGCGCTGACGCTCCGTCAGCCCACGGCCGGCGGGCGGCAGCGGCAGCGTGGAGGGCAGGTTCTCGTAGCCCTCCAGCCGGATGACCTCCTCGGCCAGGTCGTTGGGGTCGCCGAGGTCGGGGCGCCACGACGGCACCGTGACCACCAGCTCGTCCTGCCCGTAGACGTCGCAGCCGACCTGCTGAAGGCGGCGCACGACGGTCTCCCGCCCGTAGGTCACACCGGCGACCTTGTCCGGGTGGTCCGCCGGGATGGTGATCGTCCGCGGCCCGCGCGGCGAGACGACCTCGGTGACGCCGTCCTCGGCGGTGCCGCCGGCGAGCAGCACCAGCAGGTCAACGGTCCGCTGGGCCGCCGCGGAGGCCGCCTCGGGATCGACCCCGCGCTCGAAACGCTTGGCGGCCTCGGAGGACAGCCGGTGGCGGCGGGCGGTCCGGGCGATGGCGATCGCGTCGAAGTGCGCGGCCTCGATCACCACGTCGGTGGTGCCGCGCAGCCGCCCGGTCTCCGGGTCGACGGCCGGCGCGGCGATCTCGGTGTTGGCGCCGCCCATCACACCGGCCAGCCCGATCGGGCCGCGGTCGTCGGTGATGACCAGGTCCTCGCCGTCCAGCACCCGCTTGGTGCCGTCCAGGGTGACCAGCTCCTCGCCGGGGGCGGCACGGCGCACGCCGATCGGGCCCTCGACGGTGGCGCGGTCGTAGGCGTGCAGCGGCTGTCCCAGCTCCAGCATCACGTAGTTGGTGACGTCCACGGCGAGCGAGACCGGCCGCATGCCGGCCTTCTGCAGCCGGCGCTGCATCCAGATCGGGGTGCGGGCCTCCGGCTCCAGGCCGGTCACCGTGCGCGCGGTGAAGCGGTCGCAGCCGATCGGGTCGGCGACCTGGACCGGGTAGCCGCCGGCGTTCGGCGGCTCCACGTCCAGCAGCGCCGGGTCGCGCAGCGGCAGCCCGAACGCGATGGCCGCCTCGCGGGCCACACCGCGCATCGACAGGCAGTAGCCGCGGTCCGGGGTGACGGCGATGTCCAGCACCTCGTCGCGCAGCTCCAGCAGCTCGATCGCGTCGGTGCCGACCTCGTACTCCGGCGGCAGCACGATGATGCCGTGCGTGCCGTCGTCGCCCATGCCCAGCTCGTCGCCGGAGCAGATCATGCCGTGCGACTTCTTGCCGTAGGTCTTACGGGCGGCGATCTTGAAGTCGCCGGGCAGCACGGCGCCCGGGAGCACGACCACGACCTTGTCGCCAACCGCGAAGTTCCGCGCACCGCAGACGATCTCCTGCGGCTCACCGGTGCCGTTGGCCCGGCCGACGTCGACCGTGCAGAAGCGGATCGGCTTCTTGAAGCCCTCCAGCTCCTCGATGGTCAGCACCTGGCCGACGACCAGCGGGCCGCTCAGACCCTCGCCGAGCCGCTCGACGGTCTCGACCTCCAGGCCGACCTCGATGAGCTTCTCCTGTACGTCCCGGCCGGTCGTCGTCGCCGGCAGGTCGACGTATTCCCGCAGCCAAGAAAGCGGGACCCGCATCAGATCTCCATCCCGAACGGCCGGGTGAACCGGACGTCGCCCTCGAACATGTCGCGCATGTCTTCCACGTTGTGCCGGAACATCAGCATCCGGTCGATTCCGAACCCGAAGGCGAAGCCGCTGTACTTCTCGGGGTCGACACCGCAGGCGATCAGCACCTTGGGGTTGACCATGCCGCAGCCGCCCAGCTCGATCCAGCCCTCGCTGGAGCAGGTGCGGCAGGGCCGGTCGGGGTCGCCCACGGACGCGCCGCGGCAGACGTAGCAGACCATGTCCATCTCGGCGGACGGCTCGGTGAACGGGAAGTAGTTGGGCCGCAGCCGGGTCTTCATGTCCGGACCGAACAGCGCCCGGACCATGTGGTCCAGGGTGCCCTTGAGGTCCGCCATGGTCAGGCCCTCGTCGACGGCGAGCAGCTCGATCTGGTGGAAGACCGGGGAGTGCGTGGCGTCCAGCTCGTCGGTGCGGTAGACCCGCCCCGGGCAGACGACGTAGACCGGCGGCTCGCGGTCGACCAGCGTGCGGGCCTGCACCGGCGAGGTGTGGGTGCGCAGCACCACGCCCGACTCGGCCGAGTCGGCCCGGGCGCCGTTGGCCTTCACGAAGAAGGTGTCCTGCATCTGGCGCGCCGGGTGGTCGGGCACGAAGTTCAGCGCGTCGAAGTTGAACCACTCGGCCTCGACCTCGGGGCCCTCGGCGACCTCGTAGCCCATCGCGACGAACACGTCGGCGACCCGCTCCATGAAGGTGGTCAGCGGGTGCCGGGCGCCGGGCGCGACCCGGTCGTAGGGCAGCGTGACGTCCACCGCCTCCTCGACCAGGACGCGGGCGTCGCGCTCCGCCTCCAGCTCTTCCTGCCGGGCCTTGAGCGCCTGGCTCACCCGGCCGCGGGCCTGGCCGACGCGCTTGCCGGCGTCCGCCTTGGCCTGCGGGGGGAGGGCGCCGATCTCGCGGTTGGCGAGGGCGAGCGGCGAGGTGCCACCGGTGTGCGCGATCTTCGCCTGGGCGAGCGCGTCGAGGTCACCCGCGGCGGCGATGGCGGCCAGCGCCTCGTCGACCCGTCGGGCGATCTCTTCCGGTTTCAGGGCTTCGACCTCGACAGGGTCGTACGACTTATTGGGTGCGGACATCTCTTCCCGTGCTTCCGGTGGACTGGCTTGGCTTGGCTCGCGTCGCCTCGGCTCGCCCGCGATGCTGGTGCGCCAAAGGTGCCAAAGGTCAAGTCTAAGGGGGACGGCCGACGCGGCAGGTCCGAGCCCCTACGGGGCGCCCGCCGCCATCTCCGTCAGGCCATGAAGGCCGGAGCCGCGACGGGCAGGCTGAATCGGAACTGCGCGCCGCCGGCCGGGGCCCGGCCGACCGTGATCGTGCCGCCGTGGGCCTCGACGATGCCCTTGACGATATAGAGGCCCAGCCCGGTGCCGCCGCGCTTGCTGCCCCGCCAGAAACGGGTGAACACACGGCTCATCGACTCCTCCGGGATGCCGGGACCCTCGTCGCTCACGGTGACGCTCGTCCCCTCTCCGCCGCCGGTGTCCTTCGCCGGTCCCACCTCGATGGTGACCGTTCCCTCACCGTGGCGCACCGCGTTTTCCAGGAGGTTCCCCAGCACCTGGTCCACTTTGTCCGGGTCCGCCCACAGATCGGGCAGCGGCTCCCGCATCCGGATCAGGAAGCGGTCCGGCCGCTGGCCCGCGGTGGTCTGCGCCTGCACGTGCCGCCGGACCGCGGCGATCATGTCGACCCGCTGCCGGCGGACCTCCAGCCGCCCGGAGTCGATCCGGGAGATGTCCAGCAGCTCGGCGATCAGCCGGGTGACGCGGTTGGCGTCGGCGTCCACCGTCTCCAGCATCAGCCGCTTCTGGTCGTCGGTGAAACGTTCCCACTTCTGGAGGAGGGTCGCGGTGAAGCCCTTGACGGAGGTCAGCGGCGACCGCAGCTCGTGGGCGACGGTGGCGATCAGCTCCGCGTGACTCAGCTCGGTGCGCCGCCGGGCCTCGGTGCCGCGCAGCGCGATCACCAGCCGGCGCACCGGACCGGTGGGCCGGCTGCGGACGTACCGCGCGGAGACCAGCACCTCCCGCCCACCCAGCAGCAGATTCCGCTCCGGTTGGCCGCGGCGGATGGCGAGTCCCCCGTACGGGTCGGTCAGCTGCCACCAGCGGCGCCCTTCGAGGTCCTGAAGCGGCAGTGCGTCCCCGACCGGGCGGCCCAGCGCGGCCGGCGGCTCGATGCCGGTGATCCGGGCGGCGGCGGCGTTGAAGCAGATCACCCGGCCGTGCTCGTCGGCGACGACCAGGCCGTCCGGGAGGTCGTCGGGGGTCAGTCCCAGCTCCGCGCCGGCCGCCTCGGACGGGCAGCCACCAGCGGTGGCAGTACGTGCCGAAGTCCTCGCCGTCATCGCCGTGTTACCCCCTTCCGGGCCGGAGCTGGCAACACTACTAGCTCGGCCCGGACCCACCGCCGGGATCGCGCCTACGCCCCTCCGGCGGGTGACGTCGAGCGGCACCCTCCCGGCGTGCGCTGGGCGCGCGCGGAGGCGTACAGGCACACGGCGGCCGCGGTCGCGAGGTTGAGGCTCTCGGCCCTGCCGTGGATGGGCACCCGGACGACGGCGTCGGCCAGCGCCCTGGTCTCCTCGGGCAGCCCCCACGCCTCGTTGCCGAAGACCCAGGCGCTCGGCCCGCCCATGGAGCCGGCGTCCAGCTCGGCGTCCAGATCGCGGTCACCGGCCCCGTCCGCGGCCAGGATCCGCACCCCGGCGCCCCGGAGCCCGCTCACCACCTGCTCCACCGGCACGCCCACCGCCACCGGCAGATGGAACAGCGAACCCACCGACGCCCGCACCGACTTGGGGTTGTAGAGGTCCACCGAGGCGTCGGTCAGCACCACCGCGTCGGCGCCCGCGGCGTCCGCGCAGCGCAGCACCGTGCCGGCGTTGCCGGGGTCGCGGACGTTGGCCAGCACCGCGACCAGCTGCGGGCGGGCGGCGAGGATCTCGTCGAACGGCGAATCCAGGAACCGGCAGACGCCCACCAGCCCCTGCGGGGTGACGGTCTGGGAGATGTCCGCGACGGTCCGGTCGTCGGCGAGGTGCACCCGCGCGCCCGCCGCCCGGGCCGCCTCGACGATCTCCGCGTACCGCTCGGCGGCCTCGACGGTGGCGAACAGCTCGACGAGGGTGGGCGATCCGCCGGTCCGGTGCGCGACGGCCTCCCGGACGGCCTGCGGCCCCTCGGCGATGAACCGGCGTTCCTTGCCCCGGAAGTGGCGCCGGGCCAGCCGCCGGGCGTCGGCGACTCGCGGGGAACGCGGGGAGATCAGCTCGGGGGTGCCCATGGACGGCGGCTCGCTTCTTTCGTTCGGTGAGGGCTCGGGGAAGGGTCCGCAAACGCGGCGGACCCGCAGGCCGGGGCCCGCGGGTCCGCAATCACGACGTCGTCACGACGTCACAACGCTGTCAGGCTGCGCTTCAGGCGGCGGCCTTCGGGGCGTTGACGTCGCTCGGCAGCGCCTTCTGCGCGGCCTCGACCAGCGCGGCGAACGCACCGGCGTCGTTCACGGCGAGGTCGGCGAGGATCTTGCGGTCCACCTCGATGTTGGCGGCCTTCAGACCCTGGATGAAGCGGTTGTAGGTCATGCCGTTGGCGCGGGCAGCGGCGTTGATGCGCTGGATCCACAGCTGACGGAAGTCGCCCTTGCGCTTCTTGCGGTCGTTGTAGTTGTAGACGAAGGAGTGGGTCACCTGCTCCTTGGCCTTGCGGTACAGGCGGGAGCGCTGACCGCGGTAGCCGCTGGCCTGCTCCAGGATCGCCCGGCGCTTCTTGTGGGCGTTGACTGCCCGCTTGACGCGTGCCACTTGTTAACTCCTTGTAGCGGGGCCGTGGTTGTTCGTCACACGGCCCGAATCGACGTGGGTCCCGGTCGGGTCGGCGCGCTCCGCCCGTGCGGCGGAGCGCCCCGGCTCACTTGCCGAGAAGCTTCTTGATCTTCGCGGCGTCGCCCGGGGCCATCTCGGCGTTGCCGGTGAGGCGGCGCGTCACGCGGGACGACTTGTGCTCGAGCAGGTGGCGCTTGCCGGCGCGCTCGCGCAGCACCTTGCCGGAGCCGGTGACCTTGAAGCGCTTGCTGGCACCGCTGTGCGTCTTGTTCTTCGGCATGCGCCGTTCTCTCCTCGTCAGTGGCGCCCCCACCGGCGGAGACCGGCATGCGGGAGCGTCAGATGTGTCGGTTGTTCCGGGGCTGGCGCCCCGGCCTGGATCCGGGGCAGCTCACCCAAGAGCTCACGCCTCGGCGTGCTCCTCAGTGGGCTCCGCGGGAGCCACACCCTGGCGCTCCGCCTTGCGGGCGGCCTGCGCCTCGCGGGCCTCGGCCATCGCCTCGGTCTTCTTCTTGTGCGGACCGAGGACCATGATCATGTTCCGGCCGTCCTGCTTCGGGTTCGACTCGATGAAGCCGAGGTCCTGGACGTCCTCCGCGAGCCGCTGGAGCAGTCGGAAGCCCAGCTCGGGGCGGGACTGCTCGCGACCACGGAACATGATCGTGATCTTGACCTTGTCACCCTGCTTGAGGAACCGGACGACGTGACCCTTCTTGGTGTCGTAGTCGTGCGGGTCGATCTTCGGCCGGAGCTTCATCTCCTTGATGACCGTGTGCGCCTGGTTCTTGCGCGCCTCACGGGCCTTCATGGCCGACTCGTACTTGAACTTTCCGTAGTCCATGAGCTTGCAGACCGGCGGGCGGGCGTTCGCCGCCACCTCGACCAGGTCGAGGTCGTACTCCTGCGCAAGCTCCAGGGCCTTGGCAAGCGGCACAATGCCGACCTGCTCGCCACTGGGACCGACGAGTCGCACCTCGGGGACGCGAATCCGGTCGTTGATGCGGGGCTCGGCGCTGATGGATCCTCCTCGGTAGCACCACGCGACGGCCTGGCGGACTGCCGCGTAACGTCTGTTCGGTGTGACCAACCGCGCCGGCGCACGAAAAACGCCCCGGACGGGACACAGGCGGGGCTCCACGTGGCTCAGGAGCACCGCCGCGAAGTCTCCGCGGGGCGCAGCCGGACCGTTGACCCGCCAATCAGAGATTGGTCGGGTGGGAGATCGGAGCCTCCACTTGTGGGCCGGTCACATGCGTGTCCGGCCGGTCGGAACACCAGGATACACGAGTCAAGAGGGCGGCCCCACTCCGCGCGTCGGCCCGCACCGGCCCGGGGCCCGCGGCGGGGCGGCGGCGGGGCGGCGCGCTCCCGGGCGCGGGCCCGCCGGACGGTGGCCATAGGCTGGGGGCGAGACCGCCACCAGGAAGTGAAGCCCCAGCACATGAGCGAGCAGACCCCCCAGCAGCCGGCCGCCCCCGAGACCGGCGGCGCGGCCCGGCCCGACTTCGAGACCATGACCCGGGACATCGCGGAGGTGCCGGCGGTCGAGGTGATCACCACGGTCGCGGTGCACCTGATGAGCTCGGCGGCGGTCAACCTCGGACTCGCCGAGGACGGCGCGGACCACAAGGACCTGGACGAGGCCCGCAAGCTCATCCACGCGCTGGCCGGGCTGGTCACCGCCAGCGCCACCGAGATCGGCTCCTACCACGCGGCACCGCTGCGGGACGGGCTGAAGTCGCTGCAGCTCGCCTTCCGTGAGGCGTCGGTGGTGCCGGACGAGCCGGGCCAGGGCCCCGGGGAGAAGTTCACCGGGCCGGTCTACGGCTGACGACCGCCGCGCGGGCAGTCGCGGCAGAGCACGACGGGCCCCGGCCGGATGCGTTCCGGCCGGGGCCCGTCCGCGTACGGGGCCGGCTCCGGTGCTCCTCAGACGCGGCCGCCGGGGGCCGGCTCGTCGGGGGTCTTCGGCTCGCCGCGGGCCGCCCGGTCGGCGATCACCACCGGCTCCTGGGGCGGGTGGGTGATCTGGTGCACCACCGCAGCCAGCGCTCCGCCGATCAGTGGCGCGACGAGGAACAGCCACACCTGGGTGATGGCCGCGCCGCCCGCGAAGATGGCGGGGCCCAGGCTCCGGGCCGGGTTCACCGAGGTGCCGTCCAGCGGGATGCCGATGAGGTGGACGGTGGCCAGGGCCAGACCGATCGCCAGGCCGGCGAAGCCCACCACGGCCACTTTGTGGGTCACGCTGAGCACCACGAAGACGAACAGGAAGGTCATCACGATCTCGGCCACGAACGCGCCGCCGAGGTTGATGTGGACCGCCGAGCGGTCGCCCCAGCCGTTCGTGCCGAAGGCCGCGTGGGTCTGGAGGCCCGGCACCTGCTTGGCGACCAGGAAGAGCAGGGCCGCGCCGACGATGCCGCCGAGGATCTGGGCGATCCAGTACTCGACCGCCGTGCGGACCGTGATGCGCCGGGCCACCAGCATGCCGAGCGTCACCGCGGGGTTGATGTGGCAGCCCGAGATCGGGCCGAGCGCGTAGGCAAGCGCCAGCATGACGAAGCCGAAGGACAGCGCGATGCCGAAGGTGCCGATGTACTCGCCGGCCAGCACCGCGGCGCCGACGGCGAAGAACACCAGGAGCAGCGTGCCGAGGAACTCGGACACGACCGTGCGGGTCTCCGTGGTCTCCATGGGCTCTCCTCGCGTGGATCTTGAGCTCTCCTGGCATTGTGCGGCCCGGAGGGCGAAGCCGCCCGTCGACGCGGGCGGCGACCGGGCGACGAGGAGTCCACGGGCTCGGGTCCCCGGGGGTCAGCGCTGGTAGAGGGGGGCTCCGGTGGTGTCGGCACCGGGCGGGAGGAGGGCCAGGTCGAGGCCGCGGACGAGGCGGGCGCGCAGGGTCTCGTCGGTGGCGAGGGCCTGGGCCAGACGCTGGGCGGTCTCGGCGGGGACGGCGTCGGCGGCCAGGCCGAGGGCGAGGGTGCCGTCGGTCTCCGCGGACGGCGTCAGCCGGGCGACCAGGACCGCGGGCTCGGCCGCGAGGAGGGTGCGCAGCGCTTCGGTGACGGCCGGGTCGGCGAGCGGGTCGGCGGTGGTCCGGCCCTCCGCGAGGGCGCGCAGGGCGGCGCCGGTGAGCTGGTAGGTGACCGGGCCGGCCAGGTCGAGGACGACGGTGTCGGCCTGCTCGTGTGCGGCGGCCAGCAGCGCCTGGCGGAGCGGCACCGCGACCGGGCGGGCGTCCGGCCGCCAGCGCCGCAGGCTGTCCATGGAGGTGAAGGCGGGGAGGGCGCGGCGGCCGTCGGGTGCGGTGAGGGTGGGCACCGCCATGTCGCTGGTCTTCTCCCGGCGCAGCCCGTCGGGGCCGGTCTCGACCTCGCCGAGGACCGCGACGACCGGGACGAGCAGGCGGGCGTCCGCCAGGGCGGCGAGCAGGTCCGGTTCGGTGCCGGGGTCCGTCGCGTACGCCGCGAGCGCCGCGGCGAGGGCGGGGTCGGCGGAGCCGTTGTCGTCGGCGAAGCCGGGGTTCGGGATGTTCTTCTGCACGGGCCCGAGCGTATCCGCTGCGCTTGGCTTGCTTCCCACGTCGTCGGCCTCCCCGCCGTAGGGGTTCGCCGCCGTTTTTGCGCCTGCGGCGCGGGGCCGCTGCGCGGGGCTGTCGGGTGCGGTGCCGGGAGTGGGTGGAAAGCCGGTGGGTGGGGGCTTGGGTGAGTGGGTCAGTGCTGGTTGGTGGGGCGGTTTCGCCAGAGGAAGTAGGCGGTGGTGGTGAGGGTGAGGCCGGTGGCGGCGAGGGTCCAGGGGAGCCAGTTGACGGGGGTGCCGTCGTCGGGGTCGGGGGCCGGGCCGGGGCCGAAGTAGCGGTGGGGGTAGGCGGCGGGGGCCGGCTTCTGGGGGGTGGGGGCCAGGTGTGCGGCGGCCTTGAGGGCGGCGGCGGGGTCGATGAGGCCGGCGCCGTAGTCGTCGTCGCGGCCGCCCTGGGGCCGGTGCTGGGCGGTGCTGGTGAGCAGGGTGCGGATCTGGGCGGGGCCGAGGTCGCGGTGGGCGGAGCGGATCAGGGCGATGGCGCCGGAGGTGAAGGCGGCGGCGGGGCTGGTGCCCAGGCCGGAGACGTAGCCGGTGCCGTGGTCGGCCATGAGGATGTCGTCGCCGGGGGCGCTGACCGTGGCGTACCAGTGGCGGGTGGAGAAGGAGGCGCGGGTGTCCAGGTGGGTGACGGCGGTGGCGGCGATCACGCCGGGGTAGGCGGCGGGGTACGAGACGTGGTCGCCCTTCTCGCCGCCGTTGCCGGCCGAGGCGACCACGGGGATGCCCTTGCCGAGGGCGTACTGGATGGCGGCGTCCTCACGGGGGTCGGGGTGGGCGGTCTCGCTGTCGTCGCCCAGCGACATGTTGATCACGTCGGCGCCGTGGTCGGCCGCCCAGCGGATGCCGTCGGCGAGGGCGCCCGGCCGCTGGTCGCGGGCCCGCCGCCGGTCGGGGTCGTGGTCCTCCAGGATCACCCGGACCGGCAGGATCCTGGCCTCGGGGGCGACGCCGAGGATGCCGTCGGAGCGGCCGGCGCCGTGGCCGTGGCCGGCGATGACGCTGGCCATGCCGGTGCCGTGCTGGGCCCAGGTGTCGTCGCCGGGGCGGGCGCCGAAGCCGATCAGGTCCTTCTCGGGCAGCACCTGGCCCTTGAGGTCGGGGTGGTCGGCGTCCACTCCGGTGTCCAGGACGGCGACGGTGATCCCGGCGCCCTTGGTGGTCTGCCATGCCTCCTGGGCGTGGATGGCCGCCAGCCCCCACTGCTGGGCGCGGATGGCGTCCGCGCGGGCCGGCAGGGCGGGCAGGACGGCCAGCGCGGCGGAGGTCAGGGCGAGGGTCGCGGCCCGCAGCGCGGTCCTGATCACTGCGGGTCCTCCGTGGGTTGGGTGGGGATGCCGGACGCCGTGCGGAAGGTGGCGCTGATCTTGTCCGCGAGGCCCTTGGCGTCATGGCCGAGGCCGGATTCGGCGGGGGCGGTGGCGGTGCCGGGCTGGACGGCGGCGTCGGCGGGCTGCGGGTCGGTGATCTCGCGGCCGTCGACGAAACCGGAGACGGCGTAGACCACGACGGGTATGTCGGTGAGTATCCGCACCGTCCAGCTGGCGCGCTGGGCGGGGCCGAAGTCCTCGGCGGGGGTGCCCTGGGCGGCCAGCGGCAGCGGCATCAGGGTCTTGCGGGTGGCGAGGTTGTTGGTGCTGAAGCGGGCGTTGAGGTTCATCATCCCGGCCCGGTCGGCCTTGGTGGTCTGGGCGCCGACGGTGATGACGTCGGTGCGGGTGGCGTCGACGTAGGTGGCGCGCAGCAGACGGGCGCAGCCGGCCGGGGCGAGTTCCTTGGCGAGCGGGCCCTCGTAGGCGGCGGCGCAGTCGGTGTCGGGGGCGACGGCGATCCGGATCCAGCTGCGGTCGGCGCCGCCGGGGCCGGCGGCCAGGCCCTGGACGGTGCGGGGGAAGAGGGTGTCGACGGGGGTGTTGCGCCAGGCGTCCTGGCCCTTGGCGAAGGCGGCCTCGGGCGTCGGTACGGCCTTGGCGGGGGCGTCGGTGAGCCAGCTGCCGGCGGCCGCGCCGACCATCAGCCCGATGCCGAGGACGAGGCAGGCGGCCGCGGCGACGACCCGGGTGCCCGGCAGGCGGTCGGCCGGCGAACGGCGCGGGGCGGCGCCGGCCGCGGCGGGGCGGCCGGGGGCCGGGGGCCGGCCCGGGGCGGGCCGGGTCGCGGGGGCGGCCGGGGGCGTGGGAGCGGCCGGGGCCGGGGGGCTGGCGGCGCGGTCATGGGGCGCGTCCCACTGGGCCCCGCTGTTGGCGAGGTGGAAGGCGGCGGTGTCGCGGAACGACCGGGGGGCGCCGGCGGGGGGCGGCGGGGCGGCCGGCGGTTCCGTGCGCGGGCGGGGCGGGGCGGCCGGCGGGGCCGGGGGCGCGGGCGGGGCGCTCGGGGCCGGTGGGGCGGCGGGGGCCGGCGGGGTGACCGGGCTCGCGGGGGGTGTCCGGGGGCCCTCGGCGGGGAGCGGCCGACGGGCGGCGGGGGGCGTGGCCGAGGGGGCGGCCGGCGACGCGGGCGGCGGGACGTCGGGGTCGGCGGGGACCGGGCGCAGGACGGTGGTCTCCGGGTCCAGGTCGGCGGGGGGCCCGGGCGGGCGGCGGGGCGGGCGCGGGGGTATGGGTGGGATGCGCGGAGCATCGGCGTAATCGGCGTCGGCGCTCACCAGCGCTCCCCCTCGCACGGTGTGCCCCGGACCCGACAAGCAATCGGGGCAGGGTGGCTCGTATCCGGACATCACGCCGCTGACCTGCTGGTTGCGGTGTCGAGCCACTGTAAGGGCTGGCGCGCCCGGTGCTCCAACCCCTGGACGCCCCGGCGCCGCTTCCGGCGCGGTTCGTCCCCTTACCCCGCGGTAGCACCGTCTGGCAGGCTGCGGCCATGTCGCAGCACTCCGCCGGCACGTATGCCGACAAAGCCTCCTACGACCGGGCCACCGCCGATCTCGACGCGCCGCTGGCCGTCGTGGATCTGGCGGCCTTCGACGCCAACGCCGCCGATCTGGTGCGCCGCTCGAAGGGGAAGCCGATCCGGGTGGCCAGCAAGTCGGTGCGCTGCCGGGCGCTGCTGGAGCGGGTGCTGGCCCGGGAGGGCTTCGCGGGGATCATGAGCTTCACGCTCGCCGAGTCGCTGTGGCTGGCCCGCTCGGGCTTCCCGGACGTGCTGCTGGCCTATCCGTCGGCGGACCGGGACGGCTTCGCGGAGCTGACCGGGGACGCCGCACCGGCGGCGGCGGTGACGGTGACGGTCGACGACCCCGCGCAGCTGGATCTGATCGACGCCGCGCGGGCGGCCGGCCCGGGCCGCGGCGAGGAGGTGCAAGTCTGCCTGGAGCTGGACACCTCGTACCGGCTGCTGGGCGGGAAGGTCCGGGTCGGGGCGCGGCGGTCGCCGCTGCGGGATCCGGAGGCGCTCGCCGCGCTGGCCCGGACGGTGGTGGGGCGCCCCGGTTTCCGGCTGGTGGGGCTGATGGCCTACGAGGGGCATGTGGCGGGGGTGGGCGACGAGGTCGCCGGGAAGCCGGTGTCCTCACGGGCGATCCGGGTGATGCAGGCGGCGGCCCGGAAGGAGCTGGCGCAGCGGCGCTGGGAGGCGGTGCGGGCGGTACGGGCGGTGGCACCGCGGCTGGAGTTCGTCAACGGCGGCGGGACGGGGAGCGTGCAGCACACCGCGGCGGAGGCGGCGGTGACGGAGATCGCGGCCGGTTCGGGGCTGTACGTCCCGCGGCTGTTCGACAACTTCCGGTCGTTCCGCGGGCGTCCGGCGGCGCTGTTCGCCCAGCCGGTGGTGCGGCGGCCGGGGCCGGGTGTCGTCACGGTGCTGGGCGGCGGCTATCCGGCGTCGGGGGTGGCCGGTGCGGACCGGCTGCCGGAGCCGTGGCTGCCGGCGGGGCTGCGGTACGACCCGCAGGAGGGGCCGGGCGAGGTGCAGACGCCGCTGCTGGGGTCGGCGGCGGACGGGCTGGCGGTCGGCGACAAGGTGTGGTTCCGGCACGCCAAGGCCGGTGAGCTGTGCGAGCGGTTCGCGGAGCTGCACCTGGTCGAGGGCGACCGGGTGGTGGCGACGGTGCCCACGTACCGGGGCGAGGGCCGCACCTTCCTGTGACGGTGTCACGGGGCGGCGGTGCGGCCCTCGTTCGGTGTCCGACAGGCCCGGGTCAGCCGTGGATCCGGTCCCGCTGGTCGGCGACGACGGTGCCGTCGGGGCGGCGGACCGGGCCGAGCGTGCCGTCGGTGTGGGTGTAGCCCTTGGTGGCGCAGGGGTAGACACCGGACTTCCGGGGCAGCGGGTCGATGAACATCGGGTTGACCACCCAGCGGCCGTCGGCGTTGTCGTAGCCGCGGCACATCAGCTCGTCCTTGTTGCGGTTGATGGCCAGGTGGGCGCCGGTGGCGTCGCCGACGAAGGTGACGTCGGTGTTGGCGTCGCCGCCGCCGAGGGCGATGCGGTGCGCCGGATCCTGCTTCCGCCACGCCTCGGCGCCCTTGATGCCAAAGATCTCCTGATTGATCCAGCAGCGCTTGCCGTCGATGTACGGGATGACCTCGCCGCGGCCGTCCTTGACGTCGCCGCAGCCGGCGATGGTGGTGGTGAGCCGGCCGTCGCGGACGCGGCTGCGGATGCCGAGGGTGTGCCGGGCGTCCACCCCGACGCCGCCGGACCACGCCTCGGCGACGGTCTCGGAGGACGCGGAGACGATGTAGACGTCGAAGCCGGCCCGCTTGAGCGTGCGGATCAGGTCCTTCTGCTGGTCGTAGTAGCGGACGTAGCCGGCCAGCTTGTGGGTGCCGACGGTCTGCACGGCGCCGACGGGCGCGGCGAGGTTCTCGGCGCGGGCGCGCTTGGCGTACGCGGTGAGGGTGGCGGGCTTCAGGCCGGCGAACAGCTGCGGTATCCAGGCGTAGTCGGGGACCGTGCGGCGGTGGTTCCAGTCGCCGGCGAACGCCTCGGCGCCGCTCATGGTCTTCGCCGTGCCGCGGATCTCCATGATCTCGTCGGCGCAGGCGGTGTTGTGGGAGGTGGGCAGCGGGCGGCCGGGGGTGCCGGTGCCGCAGGCCCGGGTCAGCGCGCGGTCGGCGGCGGGGCTGAGCCAGGGGCTGGTGTCCCGCCAGCTGGTGGGCCGGGGCAGCTTGTCGTGCCGGAGCATCCAGGCCAGCGTGGCGTCGGAGATGTCGTTCTTGACGACGGTGTTGTCCCAGTCGAAGGCGGCGACCGGGCGGGGGCCGCCGTGCCCCGAACAGGTGCCGCGTTCGTCGATCATCTTCTGGAGCTTGGCGCGGTTGTCGCCGTACCAGGGCAGGTCCTTGGAGAGCTGCGGGCAGCGGGCGCGGCTCGGCGCATTGCCGGGGGCGGCGGCGGTGGCCGGCGTGGTGGCCGTGAGGGCGGTGAGGGCGGCGGTGCCGGCGAGGCCGAGGGCGAGCAGCCGCCTGAGGGGCGCGGTCATGTGTCCTCCGTGGTCAAGGGGGAAGCACGGCGGGACCGGCACCCGGTGGCGCCGGCCCCGCTGTTGATCATGGACCTTACAGGGGGGTGACGTAGGCGCCCGCGATGCCTCCGTCGACGAGGAATTCGGCGGCGTTGACGAACGAGGAGTCGTCGCTGGCGAGGAAGGCGACCGCGGCGGCGATCTCCTCGGGCTCGGCGAACCGGCCGACCGGGACGTGCACCAGGCGGCGCGCGGCGCGCTCGGGGTCCTTGGCGAACAGCTCCTTCAGCAGCGGGGTGTTGACGGGGCCCGGGCAGAGCGCGTTGACGCGGATGCCCTCGCGGGCGAACTGCACGCCCAGCTCGCGGGACATCGCCAGCACGCCGCCCTTGGAAGCCGTGTAGCTGATCTGCGAGGTGGCGGCGCCCATCACGGCCACGAAGGAGGCGGTGTTGACGATGGAGCCGCCGCGCCCGGTCTGCGCGAACTGGCGCTGCATGTAGGGCAGGGCGTGCTTGCAGCAGAGGTAGACCGAGGTGAGGTTGACCTCCTGGACGCGCTTCCAGGCGTCCAGGCCGGTGGTGAGGATGGAGTCGTCGTCGGGGGGCGAGATACCGGCGTTGTTGAAGGTGACGTCGATCGAGCCGTAGGTCTCGAAGGCGGTCCGGTAGAGCGCCTCGACCTGGTCGGAGTCGGTCACGTCGACCTTGACGAAGGTGCCGCCGACCTCCTCGGCGGCGGCCTTGCCGGCCGCCTCGTCGATGTCGGCGCAGACGACGTTCGCGCCTTCGGAGGCCAGTCGGCGGGCGGTGGCCAGGCCGATGCCGCTGCCGGCTCCGGTGATCACGGCGGTACGGCCGACGAGGCGGCGGCACACGGCGGTCTGGTCGGTCACTTGCTCTCCTCGGTGCTGGTTGTTGCGGTGCGGGGTCACGAGCCGGCCGGCTCGGTGCCGATGAAGATGTTCTTGGTCTCGGTGAAGGCGGCCAGCGCGTCCGGGCCCAGTTCGCGGCCGAGGCCGGACTGCTTGAAGCCGCCGAACGGGGTCCAGTAGCGCACCGCGCTGTGGGAGTTGACGGAGAGGTTGCCGGCCGCGACGGCCCGCGCGACGCGCAGGGCCCGGCCCACGTCACGGGTCCACAGGGAACCGGCCAGGCCGTATTCGGTGGCGTTGGCGAGCCGGATCGCGTCGGCCTCGTCGTCGAAGGGGATGGCGACGGCGACCGGGCCGAAGATCTCCTCGACGGCGGTGCGGTCCTCGGGGCGGCCTTCCAGGACGGTGGCCGGGTACCAGAAGCCCTTGCCGGACGGGGCCTCGCCGCGGATGGCGGCCGGCGCGTCCTCGGGGACGTAGGAGCGGACCCGGTCGCGCTGGGCGGCCGAGATCAGCGGGCCCATCCGGGTGGCGGGGTCGGCCGGGTCGCCGGCGGTGAACGCCTTGACGGCGGGCTCCAGCAGCTCCAGGAACCGGTCGTAGACGCTCCGTTGGACGAGGATGCGGCTGCGGGCGCAGCAGTCCTGGCCGGTGTTGTCGAGGAACGATCCGGGTGCGGCGGCCGCGGCGGCCTCGATGTCGGCGTCGGCGAAGACGATGTTGGGGCTCTTGCCGCCGAGTTCGAGGGTGAGCCGCTTGGTCTGCGCGGCGCACTGGGCGGCGATCCGGCGGCCGGTCGCGGTGGAGCCGGTGAAGACGACCTTGGCGACGCCGGGGTGGTCGACCAGTGCGCTGCCGGTGACCGGGCCCTCGCCCGGCAGGACCTGGAAGAGGCCCTCGGGGAGCCCGGCCTCCAGGGCGAGTTCGGCGAGCCGGAGCGCGGTGAGCGGGGTGGTCTCGGCGGGCTTGAGGAGGACGGCGTTGCCGGCCGCCAGGGCGGGGGCGGTGCCCCACGCGGCGATCGGCATCGGGAAGTTCCAGGGGGCGATGACGGCGACCACGCCGAGCGGCTCCTGGACGGTGATGTTCAGGCCGCCGGGCACCGGGATCTGGCTGCCGGTCAGGCGCTCCACTCCCCCGGCCGCGTAGTGCAGCAGGTCGCGGACGTTGCCCGCCTCCCAGCGGGCGTTGCCCAACGGGTGGCCGGCCTCGCGCAGTTCCAGTTCGGCGAGCGGCTCGACCGCCGCGTCGACGACGTCGGCGAAGCGGCGCAGCAGCCGGGCCCGGTCGCCGGGGGCCACCGCGGCCCAGCGCTCCTGGGCGGCCGCGGCCCGGCGGACCGCCGCGTCGACCTCGTCGGGCGAGGTGGTGGGGACGGTGGCCACCACCTCCTCGGTCGCCGGGTTGAGGATGGTCAGCTCTTGCAACACGGGCGTTCCTCACATGCGCTCGAAGGAGCGGTACCGCTCCCAGTCCGTGACGGCGGCGTCGTAGGCGTCCTGTTCGACGCGGGCCATGTGGCGGTAGTGGTCGACGACCTCGTCGCCGAAGGCGGCGCGGGCGATCGGGCTGCGCTCCCACAGCTCGGCGGCCTCGCGCAGCGTGGTGGGGACGTGTGCGGCATCCCCCGTGTAGGCGTTGCCGGTGGTGGCGCCGGGGAGCTCCAGCTCGTGCTCTATGCCGTAGAGGCCGGCCGCGACCATGCCGGCGACCGCGAGATAGGGGTTCACATCGCCGCCGGGCAGGCGGTTCTCCAGGCGGTGGGAGCGGCCGTGGCCGACGACCCGCAGGGCGCAGGTGCGGTTGTCCGGGCCCCAGGCGACGGCGGTGGGCGCGAAGGAGCCGGGGCGGAACCGCTTGTAGGAGTTGATGTTGGGGGCGTAGAGCAGCGTGAAGTCACGCATCGCGGCGAGCTGGCCGGCGAGGAAGTGGCGCATGGTCCGCGACATGCCGTAGGGGGCGCTGTCGTCGGCCAGGACCGGCCGGCCCTGCTCGTCCTGGAGCGAGAGGTGGATGTGACAGGAGTTGCCCTCGCGCTCGTCGTACTTGGCCATGAAGGTGAGCGCCATGCCCTCCTGGGCGGCGATCTCCTTGGCGCCGGTCTTGTAGATGCTGTGCTGGTCGCAGGTGGTGAGCGCCTCGTCGTAGACGAACACGATCTCGTGCTGGCCGAGGTTGCACTCGCCCTTGGCGGACTCGACGGTCATGCCGGCCGCGCCCATCTCGTTGCGGATCCGGCGCAGGACGGGCTCGACCCGGCCGGTGCCGAGGACGGAGTAGTCGCCGTTCCACTGGTTGGCCGGGGTCATCTGGCGGTAGCCGCGTGACCAGGCGTCCTCGTAGGAGTCCTTGAAGAGCATGAACTCCAGCTCGGTGCCGGCATGGGCGGTCCAGCCACGCTCGGCCAGCCGGTCGAGCTGGCGGCGCAGGATCTGCCGGGGCGAGGCGGCGACCGGGGAGCCGTCGTGCCAGGCGAGGTCGGCGGTGATCAGGGCGGTGCCCGGGTTCCAGGGGGTGCGGCGGAGGGTGGCGGGGTCGCCGTGCATGGCGAAGTCGCCGTAGCCGCGCTCCCACGAGGACATCGCATAGCCGTCGACGGTGTTGAGGTCGACGTCGACGGCGAGGAGGTAGTTGCAGCCCTCCGTGCCGTGTTCGAGGACGGTGTCGAGGAAGTAGCGGGCGGCGAACCGCTTGCCCTGGAGCCTGCCTTGCATATCGGTGAAGGCGAGGACGACAGTGTCGATCTCCCCGTTGTCGACGAGGGCGGTGAGCTCCTCGACGGAGAGCGGGGGCCTGCGGTCTGCCACGGTGGTGCCTCCTGTCGCTGCATCCGGAGGTCATAAGGTATGCACACGAACCATTGATTGGGAAGGGGTTCCGATGAACGGTGCGGCCGACCGACTGGCGCCGGTGCTCCGGCCGGTCCGGGCGGGCAACGGCTTCGAGGAGGCCCTGGAGCAGATACTCCAGATCGTCCGGCTCGGGCTGGTGCCGCAGGGCGAACGGCTGCCCGCCGAGCGGGAGTTGGCGGAGCGGCTGCAGATCAGCCGGGTCACCCTGCGCGAGGTGCTCAAGGTCCTCCAGGACGAGGGTCTGGTGGAGAGCCGGCGCGGCCGCTACGGCGGCACCTTCGTGCGGATCCGCACCGAGGGCCCCGACGAGGCGGAGCTGCTCCGCCGGGTGGACCGGACCGACGTGGAGGACGTCCTCCGCTTCCGCGAGGTGCTGGAGGTCGGCGCGGCCGGGCTGTGCGCCGCACACGGGCTGTCGGACGAGCAGGCCGAGCGGCTGCGCGAGGCGCTGGCGGCGACCCAGGACGCGCCGCTGGCCGACTACCGCCGGCGCGACACGCTGCTCCACCTGACCCTGGCCGAGCTGTCCGGATCGCCGTCGCTGGCCGCCCAGTACGCCGCCGTCCGGGCCCGCGTCAACGAGCTGCTGGACTGCATCCCGCTGCTGGTGCGCAACCTGGAGCACTCGCAGAACCAGCACGCCGCGCTGGTGGAGGCGGTACTGGAGGGCGACGCCGACGGGGCCCGCGAGGTGATGCGGGAGCACTGCTGCGGCACCGCGGCGCTGCTGCGCGGCTTCCTGGCCGGCCCGGTCGCATAGGCCCCGTCGTCGAACTCCGCCTGCCGCCCGGCGCCCCGCACGTCCCGGGCCGTCCGCTCTGCACCTTCCCGTAACCAGTGTTTTACACCCGGGTTTTGCGCCCGGGTCTTGCGCTGAGCCACCCGGACGGCAAAGGTATGCGGCTAAACCTTTACTCCGGTTGTCCCCGCAAGGCAGGAGCGGCACATGGCCGACAGCACCCATGCGCAGACCGCAGCGAACGCCGCGTCCCCCGGTGACGGCCCACCGGACGGCGACGCCTATCTGGAGCGCCGGACGCTGCGCCGGGGCAGCGCCGGCCCACTGCTGCTGACCGGCCTCGGGGTGGCCTATGTCGTCTCCGGCGACTTCTCGGGCTGGAACAACGGGCTGGCGCAGGGCGGCTTCGGCGGCCTGGCGATCGCCGCGGTCCTGATGGGCCTGATGTACACCTGCCTGGTCTTCGCACTGGCCGAACTGGCCTCGATCCTGCCCACCGCCGGCGGCGGCTACGGCTTCGCCCGGCGGGCACTGGGCACCTGGGGCGGCTTCCTGACCGGCACCGCGATCCTGATCGAGTACGTACTGGCGCCGGCCGCGATCTCGATCTTCATCGGCGACTACGTCGAGTCGCTGGGGCTGTTCGGGCTGCACTCCGGCTGGCCCGTCTACCTCGCCTGTTTCGCGCTCTTCATAGGCATCCACCTGTGGGGCGTGGGCGAGGCACTGCGGTTCAGCCTGGTCGTCACCGCGATCGCGGTCGCCGCGCTGCTGGTCTTCGCGGTCGCCGCGCTCAGCGACTTCCATGTGGACGCGCTCAACGACATCCCGGTCAAGTCCGGGGCCTTCGGGGCGAGTTCGTGGCTGCCGTTCGGGGTGCTGGGCATCTGGGCGGCGTTCCCGTTCGGGATGTGGTTCTTCCTCGGCGTGGAGGGCGTCCCGCTGGCCGCCGAGGAGACCAAGGACCCGGCCCGCTCGCTGCCCCGCGCGATGGCCGCGGCGATGGGCGTCCTGCTGCTGCTCGCGCTGATCACCTTCGTCGCGGCGACCGGGGCGCGCGGCTCGGCCGCCATCCAGTCCGTCGGCGACCCGCTGGTGCAGGCGCTCCAGCCGCACGGCACACCGACCACGGTCGGCCGGATCGTCAACTACGCCGGGCTGGCCGGGCTGGTGGCGTCCTTCTTCTCCCTGATCTTCGCCGGCTCCCGGCAGCTGTTCGCGCTCTCCCGGGCCGGCTACCTGCCCCGCTTCCTCTCCCTGACCAGCCGTCGCAAGGCGCCCTACCTGGGGCTGCTGGTCCCCGGCGCGCTGGGCTTCGGGCTCGCCGCGGCGACCGGCGACGGCGCCCGGATGCTCAATGTCGCGGTCTTCGGGGCCACCATCTCCTATGCGCTGATGGCCCTTTCGCACCTCGTGCTGCGCCGCCGCGAACCCGGTCTGCACCGCCCGTACCGCACGCCGGGCGGCATGCTGACCTCCGCCGTCGCCCTCGTCCTGGCATGCTCGGCGCTGGTGGCGACGTTCCTGGTCGACAAGGAGGCCGCGTTCATCGCGCTCGGCGTCTACGGGGTCGCCCTGGCCTACTTCGCCTTCTACTCCCGTCACCGGCTGGTGGCCGCGGCGCCCGAGGAGGAGTTCGCGGCGCTGGCCGCCGCCGAGGCCGAACTCGCCCGCGACTGACCACCGGACCGCACCGCACCGCATGGAGGACCACCCGATGTCCCAGCCGCAACCACCCCTCATCGGCATCAGCACCTACCAGGAAGAGGCCCGTTGGGGGGTGTGGACGCTGCCCGCCGCGCTGCTGCCGGCCGGCTATCCGCGCCTGGTGCGGCGCTCGGGCGGGCTGGCCGCGCTGCTGCCGCCCGGCGACCCGGAGACCGCCGCGGCGACCGTCGCCCGGCTCGACGGACTGGTGATCGCCGGGGGCGCCGACATCGCCCCGGCGCGCTACGGTGCCGAGCCGCACCCCCGCACCGGCCCACCCGCGCTCGACCGGGACGCCTGGGAACTGGCCCTGATCGAGGCGGCGTTGACCGCCGGGGTGCCGCTGCTGGGCATCTGCCGGGGACTGCAACTGCTGAACGTGGCACTCGGCGGGAGTCTCGTCCAACACCTGGACGGACACTCCGGCCCGCCCGGGGTCTTCGCCCGGCACGAGATCAAGCCGGTGCCCGGCACGCTGCTGGGCGCGGCGCTGCCGGAGCCGGTGGCCGTGCCGACCTACCACCACCAGGCCGTGGACCGGCTCGGCAGTGGGCTGGTGGCCTCGGCCTACGCCGAGGACGGCACCGTCGAGGCGGTGGAGCTGCCGGGCGCCACGGCCTTCGCGCTGGCGGTGCAGTGGCACCCCGAGGCCGGCGACGACACCCGGGTGATGGACGCCCTGGTGGCCGCGGCCCGCGCGGCGTCCCCGGCCGGCGTGTGATTCCCTGACGGCCCGGCGGCGAGCGGCTCGCCCTCCCCGCGCCCTCTCCCCACAGCCCCCGGCCCGCGGTCACCCGTCCCGGTCGGAGCGCTCCGCCGCGCGCATGCTGCCCCGCTCCGTGGAGCAGGCCGAGGAAGCCCGGCAGCTGCTCGCCGCCCTCGTCCCCGCATCCGACTCCGACGAGGCCGTCTTCCCGGACGCCGCCTGGACGGACGACGCGCGCGCCGACGCGCCGGCCGCGCACGGCGGCCGAGCCCGCGCGGCGCCGCAGGCCCTCAGCCCCGGAAGTCGTCCGCCACGCCCACCAGCAGCACCCGGCTGTCCGGGGCCAGTGCGCGCCAGCGGTGGGTGATCCCGCCGGAGCAGTAGAGGGTGTCGCCCGGGGCGAGCTCATAGCGGCGGCCGTCCGCCTCGGCCTCCACCGCGCCCGCCACGACGTACATCAACTCGTCGTGCGGGTGCCGGAATTCCCGCTGCCAGCCGTGCGGGCCGGTGAACTCCAGGGCGTGCAGCTGCTGGTGGCCGCGGACCAGCGGGCGCACCCGGCCGGTCTCGCCGTCCTCGGGGACCGCCGCCGAGCCGGCCCGCACCACATCGACGGTGCGCGGCCCGTCGGCGGCGGCCAGCAGCCGGACCGCGGTGGTCTCCAGGGCGTCGGCGATGAGCTGGAGCGAGCGCATGCTGGGGCGGGCCCGGTCGTTCTCGACCTGGCTGAGGAAGGGGGCGGACAGCCCCGTCGCGCGGGCGAGTTCGGCCAGCGTCAGCTCGCGCGCGCGACGCCGCCGGCGCACCGCCGCCCCCACCCGCGGCACTTCCGCCGCGGCCCCGGTCCCGCCCATCCCCTGCCCCGCACCCTCGCCCTCGCGCATCCGCGGACTCCTTATCGCGCCGTTCACAGCACTGCAACAGACCGCCCCTAGCGTCTACGCTGTTTGATCCCATCAAACAAAGTTTGACAAGACGCAGTTTGACGAGGGGAATTCGCATGACCTCCGGCCTGACCGCAGTCGATCAAAACACACGCCGCCGCCGCGGCACCGGCCTGATCGCGCTCGACGCCGACGCCGCCCACGACGGCTACACGCTCTACGCCCCGCTCACCGGCGGCGGCCAGGTCCTGCTGATCGACCTGAACGGCACCGTCGTCCACCGCTGGCGACTGCCGCACCGCCCCGGCCGGCACGCCCGCATCCTCCCCAACGGCAACCTCGCCTACAACGCCGCCCTCCCCGACCAGGACGCGCTCTTCCCCATGTGGCACAAGTACCGCGGCGGGCTGATGCAGGAGATCGCCCCCGACGGCACGGTGCTGCGGTCCTTCACCGACCCGCTCCAGCACCACGACGCCCATCACCTCGGCGACGGGCGGATCCTCTACTCCGCGCTGGAGCCGCTGACCGGCGACCGGGCCGCGGCGGTCCGCGGCGGCGTCCCGGGCTCCGCACCGAACGGCACGGTCCACGCCGACACCCTGCGCGAAGTCGACGCGGACGGGCGGCTGTTGTGGTCCTGGCGCGCCGCCGACCACCTCGACCCGGACGCCTATGCGCTGCACCCCGCCTACTCCCGCGAGCACTGGCCGCTGATCAACTCCGTGCAGCCGCTGGCCGACGGCAACATCCTGGCCAGTCTGCGCAGCACCTCGGCGGTGATCGTCATCAGCCGGGCGACCGGCGAGGTCCTGTGGCGGACCGAGCCCGGGCTGGTCGCCCAGCAGCACCATCCCACCGAACTGCCCGACGGCAACCTCCTGATCTTCGACAACGGCGTCTTCCGGCCCGGCTGCGACGTCCCCTACTCCCGCGTCATCGAGGTGGCACGGGCCACCGGCGCGATCGTCTGGGAGTACCACGACCCGGCCCGGGAGGCGTTCTTCGCGCCCTTCATGGGCAGCGCCCAGCGGCTGCCCAACGGCAACACCCTGGTCACGGACTCCCCCGCCGGCCGGCTCTTCGAGGTCACCGCCGAGGGCCGGGTGTGCTGGGAGTACGTCGTCCCGGAGTTCGGCGCGTACCGGGAGCCGGAGGTCGGCGAGCTGTTCCCCAGCCAGAACAACGCGGTCTTCCGCGCCTACCGCTACGCCGCCGGGGAACTCCCCTGGCTGCCGCGGCGGGCGTGAGCGATGGCCGTCCCCGCGCCCGTCGTCGCACCGGTCGACGCACGGGTTCCCCCGTCCCGGCTGCTGCCGCTCGCCGTCCAGCACGTCCTGGCGATGATCGCCGCCCCGATCTCCACCGTCTTCCTGCTGGCCGGCGGACTGCGGCTGCCGCCCGCGCGCACCGCCGCCCTGCTGAGCGCCACGCTCGTGCTGTGCGGGGCCGGGGCGCTGCTGCAGTCCTTCGGGGTGCTGCGGATCGGCGCCCGGCTGCCGTTCATGATGCTGCCCGGCGGCGCGGCGGCCGCGATCTTCCTGCAGATCGCCCGCGAGCACGGCGCGGCCACCGCCTCCGGCGCGGTACTGCTCGCGGCCGCGCTGCTGCTGGCCGTACTGCCGCTGTACGGGCGGATCGTACGGTACTTCCCACCGCTGGTGATGGGCTCGACGGTGCTGGTCATCGGCATCGACATGGTCGCCACGACGGCCCCGATGGCGGCCGCCGGCAGCGTCCCGGCGCTGGTCACCGTCGCCGCCACCGCGCTGGGCCTTCTGCTGCTGCGCGGCGTCCGGCGGCAGCTGTCGGTCCTGCTGGGCATGGCGGTGGGCTCCGCCGCCGCGGCCCTGGCCGGCACCCCGTTCCGCGCCGTACCGGGCGACGGGGTGCTGGCCCTGCCCCGCCTCCTCCCCTACGGCGCACCGCACTTCGACCTGCTCGCCGCGCTCCCGCTGCTGGTCTTCGCGCTCGCCTCGCTGGCCGAGGCGACCGGTCAGACGGTGCTCAACAGCGAGGCGGTGGGCCGGACCCCGCAACCGTCCCGCGACGTGCCGCGCACCGCCCGCGCGGACGCGGTGGCCTCGCTCGCCGCCGGGCTGTTCGGCGGCACGACCATGGTGACCAGTGCGGAGAACATCGGCATCGTCCGACTCACCGGCGTACGCAGCCGCTCGGTGACCGCGGCCGCCGGGGCGCTGCTGGTGGCCTGCGGGCTGCTGGCCCCGGTCGCCCGGCTGGTGGCGGCGCTCCCGGTGCCGGTCGTCGGCGGGGCCGCCCTGGTGATCTACGCGGTGATCGCCGCCATGGGCGTCGACATGCTGCGCCGTACCGACCTCGCCGACCGCGCCGCCTCCACCGTCGTCGCCCTCACCCTCCTCGCCGGCCTGCTCCCGGTGCTGGCCCCGCGGCTCTACGCGCCCCTGCCCGGCTGGGCGCACGCCCTCCTCGGCAGCGGCGTACCGGCCGCGGCCCTGACCGCCGCCGTGCTCACGGCGCTCCTCCACCGCCTGGCCGCGCACCACCCGGCGCCGGCCCCGACCGGCGCGAACTGACGCCGCCCGACGCCGACCGGCCGGCCGGCCACCCCCGGACCGGCAGCCCCGCGGCTCGGCCCCTGCCGCATCAGGTCGTACGCCCCATCAGGTCGTACGCCGCGTCAGCCCGTACGCCGCGTCAACCCCAGCAGATCCCGGGCCGGCCCCGCCGGACGGTGGCCGGCCGGCCACACCGCGCGCAGCTCACGCCCCAGCCGCAGCCCGCGCAACGGCACCTCCACCAGCCGGCGGGCGGTCAGCTCCTCACGGACCGCCAGCTCGCTGAGCACCGTCGGGGCCGCCTCGCTGACCACCGCGGACTTCACCGCGGTGGTGGAGGCCAGCTCCAGCAGCGGCTCGGCCAGCCCGCCGGCGTCGGCCAGCGCCGCGTCCAGCACCTGCCGGGTGCCCGAACCGCGCTCCCGCAGGATCAACGGGGTCGCGGCCAGCTCGGCGGGGGTCAGCTCGGTGCGCCGCCGGGTCCACGGGTGGGACGGGGCGGCCACCACGATCAGCCGGTCGTGCCCGATCACCGCGCCGTCCAGCCCCTGCGGGACGTCCAGCCCCTCCACGAAGCCGAGGTCCGCCTCGCCCGCCAGCAGCCGCGCGGCCACCGCCGTCGTGTTGCCCGCCAGCAGCGACACGGCCGTCCCCGGACGCTGGGCGCGCAGCGCGATCAGCCAGCCGGGCAGCAGGTACTCGGCGATGGTCATGCTGGCCGAGACCCGCAGCCGGGAGTCGCGCCGCCCGCGCAGCGCCTGGGCGCCCGCGTCGAACTCCTCGGCGGCCTCCACCACCCGGCGCGCCCAGTCGGTGACCAGCGCCCCGGCGTCGGTGAGCCGGGAACCGCGCGGCGACCGCTCGACCAGCGCCACCCCCAGCTGCTGCTCCATCGCCCGGATCCGGCTGCTGGCGGCGGGCTGGGTGATGCCCAGCGCCCGGGCGGCCCGGCCCAGGCTGCCGAGCCGGGCGACGGCCAGCAGCAGCTCCATCGCCCCGAGATCCGGCACCCGGTGGTGCAGCGGCCCACCGGAACCCGCCGCCCGCTCCGACCGCCCATTACTCTCACCGCTCATAACCCCACCTTATGCCCTCATAGACACAAGATCCCTGGTGGCCACGGCCGGCCCGCGCGACGCTTTTCTCATGCAAACGCTCGTCCACGCCCCCGCCGGGACTCCCGCCACCAGCGGTGATGCCCCCGGCACCGGCCCTTCGGTCCGCCACCTCGGCCCCAACTGGTACGCCGCCGTCATGGGCACCGCGATCGTCGCCAACGCCGGCGCGACGCTGCCGCTGTCCGCCCCCGGCCTCCGCCCGGCGCTCCGCGCGGTGTGGGTGCTGTCCGCCCTGATGCTGCTCGCCCTGATGACGGCACGCACCGTCCACTGGGCCCGCCACCGCGACCAGGCCCGCGGCCATCTGCTCGACCCCGCCGTCGCCCCGTTCTACGGGTGCCTGTCGATGGCGCTGCTCGCGGTCGGCGGCGGCACCCTGGCGGTCGGCCGGGACCTCCTCGGCGAGCCCGCCGCGGTCGCCGCCGACGCGGTGCTGTGGACCGCCGGCACGCTGGTCGGTCTGGCCGCTGCCGTGGGCGTCCCGTATCTGATGGTGGCCCGGCACCGCATCACCGAGGGCAGCGCCTCACCGGTGTGGCTGCTGCCGGTGGTCGCCCCGATGGTCTCGGCGGCGCTCGGCCCCGCGCTGATTCCGCACCTGCCGGCCGGCCAGCCGCGCGAGGCCATGCTCCTGGCCTGCTACGCGCTGTTCGGGATGTCGCTGCTGGCGACCCTGGCCATCGTGCCGATGGTGCTCGGCCGGCTGTTCCACCACGGGCCGCTGCCGCTCGCCCTCACCCCGACCCTCTTCCTCGTCCTCGGCCCGCTCGGCCAGTCCACCACCGCCGTGAACAACCTCGCCGACGCCGCCCCCGGCATCGTCGCCCCCGCGTACGCACACGCCATGAGCGCCTTCGCGATGCTCTACGGCGTCCCCGTGATGGGCTTCGCCCTGCTGTGGCTGGCGCTGGCGGCGGCCATGGTGGTGCGCGCCGTCCGGCACGGCATGGGCTTCGCGATGACCTGGTGGGCCTTCACCTTCCCGGTCGGCACCTGCGTCACCGGTGCCACGGGCCTGGCCCGGCACACCGGCCTGCTCGCCTTCGGCTGGCTCGCGGTGGCGCTGTACGTGTTCCTGGTGACGGCCGTCGCGGTGGCTGGCGCCCGCACCGCCCACGGACTGCTGCGCGGCACCCTGCTCTCCCCGCCCCGGCCGTCGGCCTGACCCTCACGCCCCGCCGGTCCGGAGCAGCGCCGCCTCGTCCAGCGCCGCCGCCAGCACCCCCGGCGCCGTCACCAACGAGGGCCCGTACCACGTCAGATGACGCCCGCTGACCAGCGCGGCGGGCAACCGGGGAAACGCCTCGGGCCCGTCCTCCGCCGTGAAGCGGTACGGCTCGTCGGGCAGCACGACCAGGTCCGCCGCGACGGCGTCGAGCTCCGCCGACGCGATCCGCGGATACCGCTCCGCATGGCCGGCGTAGACGTTCCGCACCCCCAGCCGGGCCAGCACGTCCCCGGCGAAGGTGTCCCGCCCCAGCACCATCCAGGGCCGCCGCCACACCGGCACCACCGCGGCCCGCTCCGGCGGCCGCACCGGCAACGCCCGCCAGGCGTCCTCCGCCGCGTCCAACCACCCCGGCCGAGCCACCCCGCACCCGGCCAACACCCGCCCCAACTCCGAAAACGCCTGCGCCACGCTCCGCACCTCGGTCACCATGACCTCCAGCCCGGCCCCCCGCAACGCATCGAGATCCTGCGCCCGGTTCTCCTCCTCGTTGGCCACCACCAGATCCGGCGCCAGCCCCACGATCCGCCCGACATCGGGATTCTTCGTCCCCCCGACCCGCACCACGTCGAGCCCCGCCGGCCGACTGCACCAGTCCGTCGCCCCCACCAACGCACCCGGCGCACTCACCCCCACCGCCTCACTCAACGACGGCACCAACGACACCACCCACAACTCCATCCCCCCACCGTACGCACCCACCCAACCCCCCGCCCGGAACCGACCGTTGACACAACCAGCACCGCCCCACCCACATCACCCCCACCCACCCTCTTCATGACCACCCACGGGAGGTGACGGGCCCGCGCAGCGGACACCGCGCCGCAGGCGCAAACGGCGAACCCCTACGACGGGAAAGCCGACAACGTGGGATTCACCCCCGCCGGCAGAGGCGATACGCCCCACCCGCCACCGCCAACAGCGCCAACCCCCCGACCGCCTGCGCCACACCGACCCCCTCGGCCCGCCCCTCGGTCACCGTGACGGTGTCCACGTGCCGGACCCCACCGCGCCCGCACTCGATGGTCACCCGGTAGCGGCCCGGCTCCGCCTTCTCGCCGACCCGGACCTCCGCGGCCATCCCCCGGGCGACGGGCCGCAGCGCCACCGCCCCGAACAACTCCGAGGCCGCGGTGGCCTCCCGGGCCGGCCCGCACCGCCCGCCGTCGCTGATGCTGACCCGCTCGCCGGCCACCACCGGATCCGGCAGGGCCCCGGCCCGGGCGGCGGGTGCGGCCGCGCCGAGCGCGAGCAGGCCGAGCAGCACGGCGGCGACGGGGCGGGCGTTCGGCACGTTCGGCTCCCGGGCCGGCCGCGGCCGCTCCGGCCGCCGGGGACGGACACCGGCCCAGGCCGAGCGAACCACCCGCCGGCCCGCCCGGCCAGCCGGGCGCGCCCGGTCAGGTGGCCGCCCGGCGCCGGACTACTTCACCGGCGCCATCTTGTCCACGATGCCCGGGTGGTCGTCGATCCACTTCTCGACGCCCTTGTCCTCGTTGCCCTTTCCGGCGTCCTGGATGTCCTTCTCCAGGCTGCCGAGCTCGTCGGGGGTCATCTTCCAGTTCTTCAGCCAGCCGTGGAACTCCGGGAACTTCTTCGGGAAGCTCTTGTTGCCGAGCGTCTTGATCTGGTTGTTGGCGCCCCAGGTGCCCTTGGGGTCGGCGAGCTTGGTGAGCTGGTACTTGCTGTACGCCCAGTGCGGCGACCACAGGACGACCGCGATCGGCTCCTTCTTGTGGTACGCCCGGTCCAGCTCGGCGAGCATCGCGCTGGTGCCGGCCGAGGTGACCTCGAAGTCCGACAGGCCGTAGGCGGGCAGCACGGTGCTCTTCAGGCGCTGCATCTCACCGGTGCCCGGCTCGATGCCGACGATCCTGCCCTTGAACTCGTCCTTGTGGGCCCGCAGATCGTCCATGGACTTGACGTCCTTGACGTACGACGGGACGGCGATCTCCAGCGAGGTCTTGTCGTACCAGGCGCCGACGTCGGTGAGGTCGTTCTGGTACTTGTCCCAGTACTGCTTCTGGGCGACCGGCAGCCAGGCGTCGGTCTCCACGTCGATCTGGCCGCTGGACAGGCCGGTCCACATCGGCCCGATGTCGAGGTTGCGCAGGTTGGGGTGGTAGCCGCGCTTCTCCAGGACGTTCTTCCACAGGTAGGCGGTGGCGATGCCCTCGTCCCACGCCGGGTAGCCGATGCCGGGTGCCTTGCCGGCGTCCGCGCCCTTGGCGTAGGTGGCGTGCGCGGACGGGGCGATCTTCTCGACGAGACCGGGGTGCTGCTTCAGCCAGCTGCGCACGCCGTCCTGCTCGTGGCCCTCACCGGCCGACTTGATGGCGTTCTCCAGGCTGGTGAGCTGCTTCTCGTCCAGGTGGAAGTTCTTCATCCACCTGGCGACCTCGGGCATGTCCTCGGCGAAGCCCTTGCGGCCCAGCATGTGCAGGCCGTCGCCGGAACCGAAGGCGCCCTTGGGGTCCTTGAGCTTGGTGAGCTGGTACTTGTCGTACGCCCAGTGCGGGGACCACAGCGTGACCGCGATCGGCTTCTTCTGGTGGACGGCGCGGTCCAGCTCGCTCAACATGGAGGCGGTGCTGGACTCCTGCACCTGGTAGTCGCCGGTCAGGCCGTACTCCGGCAGCACCTTGTCCTTGAGGATCTTCATCTCGCCGGCGCCCGGCTCGATGCCGGTGATCCTGCCGCCGAACTCGGCGCTCTTCCCCTTGAGATCGTCGAGCGTGTGGACGTCCTTGACGTACGACGGGACGGCGATCTCCAGCGAGGTCTTGTCGTACCAGGTGCCGAGGTCCTCCAGCTTGTCCTTGTACTTCTTCCAGTACTCGGCGTGGGTGACCGGCAGCCAGGCGTTGGTCTGGACGTCGATGTCGCCGCGGGCCTGCCCGGCGAAGAGCGGGCCGGCCTCCAGGGCCTGGGCCTTGGGCTTGTAGCCGCGCTCCTCCAGGATCTCCTTCCAGAGGTAGGTGGTGGCCTTGCCCTCGTCCCAGTTGACGTAGCCCAGGGTGATCGGCTTGCCGTTGCCGCCGCCGGAGCCGCTGCCGCCGTTGTCCATGAAGCGCATCCCGCCGGCCAGCAGCGCCAGGACGACGATGCCGACCATGGCCACCGAGGTCGCCGGCCGCCAGTGCAGGAACTTCCAACGTCCCAGCGCCGCCTGCGCCTTGGCCAACGCCCGCCGGCCGAGCGGCGAGACCCGCTGGTTGAGCGCGCCGGTCATCCGGTCCAGGTACATCGCGAGGATGACCACGGCGAGGCCGGCCTCGGCGCCCAGCGCGACGTTGACCGAGCTGATGGCGTTGTAGACGGACGCGCCGAGGCCGCCGCCGCCGACCATGCCGGCGATCACGACCATGGACAGCGCGAGCATGATGACCTGGTTGACACCGGCCATGATCGTGGGCAGCGCCAGCGGCAGTTGGACCCGCAGCAGGGTGCGCCGCGGGTGGGTGCCGAACGCCTCGGCCGCCTCGACGAGTTCCTCGTCCACCTGCCGGATGCCCAGCTCGGTCATCCGCACCGCGGGCGGCATCGAGAAGACGATGGTGGCGACGATGCCGGGGACGACACCGAGGCCGAAGAAGAGGATGCCGGGGATGAGGTAGACCATCGCCGGCATGGTCTGCATCAGGTCCAGGACCGGGCGCAGGATGCCGCCGACGATCCGGCTGCGGGCCGCCCAGATGCCCAGCGGCACCGCGACCACGACGGTGATCAGGCAGGCCACCAGCACCAGCGAGAGCGACTCGATGGTCGGGCTCCACTGCTCGATGGAGTCGATCAGCGCGAAGCCGAGGAAGGTGAGCACCGCGGCCGGCAGCCCGCGCAGCCACCAGGCGAGCACCGCCAGGATGCCGGCCAGGAGCAGCGGTTGGGGGGCCGCGAGGACGGTGTGGATGGCGTTGTAGAGGCCGTTCAGGACGGTGGTGAGGAGGTTGAACAGCCAGTCGAGGTTGTCCCGCAGCCAGTTGACGGCGTCGTTCGCCCAGCTGCCTATCTGGATCCTAGGCATCGGCGGCCACCGTCCCCTCGGTCCGACCATGGGGCGCGGCGTCAGCCGCTCCGGTGGAGCCGGTGCTCGCACCGGAGGATGCCGGGCCCGACGGGGGCGGCACCGCGCCGGCCTGCGCCGCCGGCCGGCCCGGCTCCCCCAGCACGGCGAGCAGCCGCTCCGCGGTGACCGCGCCGGCCAGTTCGCCGCCCTCGTCGGTCACCGCGACCGGTACGGAGCTGGCCGAGCAGGCGCCGAACAGCTCCACGAGCGGGGTCCCGGTGCCGACGGTGGCGGGCGCGGCGGCCCGGAACTCGGCGGCGGTGGTGAGCTTCGCACCGTCCGGACCGGTCATCCCGAGCACGGTGCCGACCTCGGCCATCACCGCGCCGGCCGTCAGCACCCGGCTGCGATCGACGTCCTGGATGAAGGAGGCGACGTAGTCGTTGGCGGGCCGTACCAGGATGTCCTCGGCGCTGCCGGTCTGGACGATCCGGCCGTCGCGCATCACCGCGATCCGGTCGCCGAGCCGCATCGCCTCGTTGAGGTCGTGGGTGATGAAGACGATGGTCTTCTTCAGCGTCTTCTGCAGCTCCAGCAGCTGGTCCTGCATGTCGCGGCGGATCAGCGGGTCGAGCGCGCTGAACGACTCGTCCATCAGCAGCAGATCGGCGTCGGTGGCCAGCGCGCGGGCCAGCCCGACCCGCTGCTGCATACCGCCGGACAGCTCGTCCGGCCAGGACTTCTCCCAGCCCTTGAGCCCGGCGAGCTCCAGCGCCTGGGTCGCACGCTGCTCCCGCTCGGCGCGCGGCACGCCCTGGACCTCCAGGCCGTAGGCGGCGTTCTCCAGCACGCTGCGGTGCGGGAAGAGCGCGAAGTGCTGGAAGACCATGGAGATCTTCCGGGAGCGGACGGCGCGCAGCTCCTTGTCGCTGAGCGAGGTGAGGTCCTGGCCGTCGAAGCGGACGGTGCCCGAGGTCGGCTCCAGCAGCCCGTTCAGCATGCGCAGCAGCGTGGACTTGCCGGATCCGGACAGACCCATGACGACGAAGATCTGGCCCTCGTCCACCTCGATGGAGGCGTCGATCACCGCGGCGGTGGCGCCTTCGGCCCGCAGTTCGTCCCGGCTCGCGCCGGCCTGGAGTCGGTGGACGGCGTCCTCGGGTCGTCTGCCGAACACCTTGAAGAGGTGCTCGGCTTGCAGCCTGGACACATATACCTCTCTTGTCGCACGAGAAACGACCTGCCGCCCCCGCTGGCAGGTCGTGGTGCGGGACGAGTTCGGCTCGTCTTCACCGGCCGCCCGTTGCACAGCGCAGCCGGGTCCGCTCCGGCTGCGCGCCTGCCCGGGTTCATCAGGCTCAAACACATCGGTGATTCACCTCACAACGAAGGCACGTTTGGGGCATACGGCATCATGCGGGGTGTGACTCGACGCCTGATGCTCCTCGACACCGCCTCCCTCTACTTCCGCGCCTACTTCGGGGTACCGGAATCGGTCAGAGCCCCGGACGGCACCCCGGTGAACGCGGTGCGCGGCCTGCTGGACTTCGTCGCCCGGCTCGTCCAGGACCACCACCCCGACGACCTCGTCGCCTGTATGGACTTCGACTGGCGCCCCCAGTGGCGGGTCGACCTGATCCCCTCCTACAAGGCACACCGGGTCGCCGAGGAGGCCCCCGCCGGCTCGACCGCTCCCGACGAGGAAGAGATCCCGGACACCCTCTCCCCGCAGGTCCCGGTGATCGAGGAGGTGCTGGACGCGCTGGGCATCGCCCGGATCGGCGCCGCGGGCTACGAGGCCGACGACGTCATCGGCACCCTGACCGCGCGGGCCAAGGGGCCGGTCGACATCGTCACCGGCGACCGCGACCTCTTCCAGCTCGTCGACGACGCCCGCGGCATCCGCGTGCTCTATCCGCTCAAGGGCGTCGGCACCCTCCAACTCACCGACGGGGCGCTGCTGCGCGAGAAGTACGGCGTGGACGGCCCGGGGTACGCGGATCTGGCGCTGCTGCGCGGCGACCCCAGCGACGGCCTGCCGGGCGTCCCGGGCATCGGCGAGAAGACCGCCGCCAAGCTGCTGGACGCCTACGGCGACCTGGCCGGCGTCGTGGCCGCCGCCCAGGACCCGGCCTCGCGGATCACCCCGGCGCAGCGCAAACGGATCGTCGAGGCGGGCCCCTATCTGGCCGTCGCCCCGAAGGTCGTCCGGGTGGCGACCGACGTACCGGTCCCGGACGTCGACCTCGCCCTGCCGGACGAGCCGGCCGACCCCGAGCGGCTGGAGGCGCTGGCCGCCCGGTGGGGCCTGGGTGGCGCATTGCAGCGGTTGCTGATCACTCTCGCCCGATGACCTGTTAGGTTAGGTATACCTAAGCGGCGGCGCGGCCACGGGGCGCGCCGCCCTCGACCGCGTCAGGGGAGACACCGTGGCAGCAGAGCGACCGGCCCGCAGCACGCCCACACTGCACCGCGCCCGGGTGCGGCGCACCGAGCGTCTCACCCCGCACATGATGCGCGTCGTCCTGGGCGGCGAGGGACTGGCCGCGTTCGACACCGGCCCGTACACCGACCACTACGTCAAACTCGTCTTCCCGCTGCCGCACATCGGCTACCCCGAGCCGTTCGACATGGGGCGCATCCGGGCCGAGCTGCCGCGCGACCAGTGGCCCCGGACCCGCACCTACACCGTGCGCGCCTGGGACCCCGAGGCGCGCGAGCTGACCGTGGACTTCGTCGTGCACGGCGACACCGGGCTGGCCGGGCCGTGGGCGCTGGCCGCGCGGCCGGGCGACGAGATCATGTTCCTCGGCCCCGGCGGCGCCTACGCCCCGGACCCGACGGCCGACTGGCACCTGCTCGCCGGCGACGAGAGTGCCCTGCCGGCCCTCGCCGCCGCACTGGAGCGGATGCCGGCGGACGCCGTGGTGCACGCCTTCATCGAGGTCGCCGGCCCCGAGGAGCGGCAGGAGCTGACCGTGCCGCCCGGCGCGCAGATCACCTGGCTGTACCGCGACACCGCCCCGGTCGGCCGCGAACTGGTCGCCGCCGTACGGGCGTTGGACTTCCCCGCCGGCCGCGTCCACGCCTTCGTGCACGGCGAGGCGGGCTTCGTCAAGGAGCTGCGCCGGCTGCTCCGGATCGAGCACGCCGTCCCCCGCGAGGCACTGTCGATCTCCGGCTACTGGCGCACCGGCCACGACGAGGACGGCTGGCAGGCCGGCAAGCGCGCCTGGAACCAGCAGGTCGAGGCCGAACAGGAGCCCGCGACGGCCGCCTGACCCACCCCGCCGGCCCTGAGGGCGGCGCGGCTCACGACGAGCCCGCGCCGCCCTTCTCCGCACCCGCGTCGGCACCGCGGTCTCCTTCTCGCCGGCACCCACGCCGGCCCGCTCTCCGCCGGCCGCGGGGTGATCCCCCCTTGGCGCCACGCCACCACGCCACCACGCCAAAGGATCGGCCCCGCCAGGGACTTGCCTTCCCGAGCAATGGTTGACGGCGCATGGATCCGCCTGTTCCACTGGCTGCATGCGACCTCGGCAACGGCTGGTCACCCGGGACCACATCGACTTCGGTCGCGTGTGGTCCGCCTCCTGTTGCCTCTGACGTCCCGGTGCCGCGCCGGGCGCCCCGCCCCGCGCGCACCCGCATGCCCCCTCTGCACCGGCATTCCCCGGCAGACCGCATGCGCTCGCATGCCCTCCCACGCATGATCGACGAGACCGGAAGACGAGGCCGCACCCATGCCTGTCGAGTTCCTCGGCATAGCCGCCACCCATGACGGTTCCGAAGTCACCCCCCGCTCCGGCGCCTCCTTCGAGGCGGACTACACCCGCCGACTCGCCCGCGCCCACGAGGACCACGGCTGGGACCGGGTCCTGTTCGCCTACGGCTCCGGCTCCCCCGATCCCTCCCCGGCCGCCGCCTACGTCGCCGCCCACACCGAGCGGCTCCAACTCCTGGTGGCACACCGCCCCAACGTCTCCTACCCGACGTTCGCCGCCAAGACCTTCGCCACGCTGGACCGGATCAGCGACGGCCGGCTCGCGGTGCACTTCATCACCGGCGGCAACGACCACGAGCAGCGCCGCGAGGGCGACACCCTCACCAAGGACGAGCGCTACGCCCGCACCCGCGAGTACATCCAGATCGTCAAGAAGGTCTGGACGCGCCACGAGCCCTTCGACCACGAGGGCGCGCACTACGCCTTCCAGGACTTCGTCTCCGACACCTTCCCCCTCCAGCAGCCGCACCCACTGGTGTCGTTCGGCGGCTCGTCGCCGGCGGCGTACACGGCGGGCGGCGCCGAGGCGGACATCTACTGCCTGTGGGGCGAGCCGCTGGCGCAGACCGCCGAGCAGATCGCCTCGGTCAGGGCGGCGGCCGCGGCGGCCGGCCGCACCGACGTGCCCAGGATCCAGGTCGCCTTCCGGCCGATCATCGCGCCCACCGAGGAGCTGGCCTGGGAGAAGGCGCACCACACCCTGGCCCGGATCAGGGCCCGCAAGGCGGGCGGCACGCTCAGCCGCCGACACCCGCTGACACAACCTCAGAATGCTGGCTCGCAGCGGCTGTTGGCGGTGGCGGCGCAGAGCGAACGGCACGACCGCGCGCTGTGGACGCCGACCGCCGCGGAGACCGGCGGCGCCGGCAACTCCACCGCCCTGGTCGGCACGCCGGAGACCGTCGCCCAGGCGCTGCTGGACTACTACGACCTTGGTGTGACCATCCTCTCCGCGCGCGGCTACGACCTGCTCGACGACGCCATCGACTTCGGCCGGCAGGTCATCCCGCTCGTCCGCGAGGAGGTCGCCAAGCGCGACGCCGAGCGTACTGCCGGGTCCGATGCCGAGCGGCACACCGAGAACGGCACCGACCGGGCGGCGGCCCGCGCGGCGTCCTGATCACCCCCGCCACGACATGCGCCGGGCCGCGCCGCCGGAACCTCCCGTTCCGACGGCGCGGCCCGGCGGCCGTCACCCCACCGACGAGTACGCCACGACCCCGCGCAGCACGCCGTCCATCGCCTTGCGGGCGGACCGGGCCACCGTGCCGTCGGCCGGTGCCGCCGCGGCGATCTGCCCGAGGACGTCGACCAGTTGCTTGCACCAGCGGACGAAGTCGCCGGCCGGCATGTCCGCCTCGCCCAGCACCTCGTCGAGGCCGGCGCCGGAGGCCCAGCGGTACGCGGCCCAGGCGAAGCCCAGATCGGGCTCGCGCTGGCCGACGCCCTCGGCCTGGCTGATCCGGTGCTCCTCCTCCAGGGCGTCCAGCCGGCCCCAGATGCGCACCATCTCCGCGAGGGCGTCCCGCGCCCGGCCGGCCGGCAGCTTGGGCGCCACCGCGTCGTCCGCCTGCCGCGCCTCGTAGACCAGCGCCGAGGCGCAGGCCGCCAACTCGGCGGGGCCGAGGCCCTCCCAGATGCCGTCCCGCAGGCACTCGCTGGCCAGCAGGTCCAACTCGCCGTAGAGCCGGGCCAGTCGGCGGCCCTCGTCGGTGACGGTGTCGCCTTCGAGGTAGTCCAGCTCCGTCAGCAGCGCGCAGATCCGGTCGAAGGTGCGCGCGATGGTGTTCGTCCGGCCCTCGATCCGGCGCTCCAGCTGGCGGGTGTCCCGCAGCAGCCGGTGGTAGCGCTCCGCCCAGCGGGCGTGGTCCTCCCGCTCGTCGCACCCATGGCAGGGGTGGGAGCGGATCTCCTTGCGCAGCCGGGCGATCTCGCGGTCGTCGGCCGCCTCCGCACGGGGCTTGCGGTGCCGCGAGGGCACCAGATGGCCGGCCTTGGTGCGCAGCGCGGACGCCAGATCACGGCGCGACTGCGGGCTGCGGGCGTTGAACGAACGCGGGATGCGCATCCGGTCCAGGGCCGCCACCGGCACCGGGAAGTCGATCGAACCGAGCCGCTTGACCTGCCGCTCGGCGGTGAGCACCAGCGGCCGCGGGCCGTCATGGGCCTCCATGCCACGGTGGCCGTCGGTCCGCCCGGAGGGCATGCCGGGATCGAGCACCAGCGCCAGCCCGGCGTACTTCCCCGTCGGCACATGGATGACGTCGCCCGGCCGGAGCTTCTCCAGCGCCGCCGCGGCCGCCGACCGCCGCTGGACCGCGCCCTGCCGGGCGAGATCGGTCTCACGGTCCTTCAACTCCCGCCGCAGCCGGGAGTATTCCTCGAAGTCGCCGAGGTGGCAGACCATCGCCTCGCGGTAGCCGCTCAGGCCCTCCTCGTTGCGCTGCACCTGGCGGGTGATGCCGACCACCGACTTGTCGGCCTGGAACTGCGCGAACGACATCTCCAGCAGCTCCCGCGAACGGTGCCGCCCGAACTGCGAGACGAGGTTGACGGCCATGTTGTACGACGGCTTGAAGGAGGAGCGCAGCGGATAGGTACGGGTCCCGGCGAGGCCGGCCAGCGCGCCCGGGTTCATCCCGCGCTGCCACAGCACCACCGCATGGCCCTCGACGTCGATCCCGCGCCGCCCGGCCCGGCCGGTCAGCTGGGTGTACTCGCCGGGGGTGATGTCGGCGTGCTGCTCGCCGTTCCACTTGACGAGCTTCTCCAGCACCACCGACCGCGCCGGCATGTTGATGCCCAGCGCCAGCGTCTCGGTCGCGAAGACGGCCTTCACCAGGCCCTTGACGAACAGCTCCTCGACGACCTCCTTGAAGGTCGGCAGCATCCCGGCGTGGTGCGCCGCGATGCCCCGCTCCAGGCCCTCCAGCCACTCGAAGTAGCCGAGCACATGCAGGTCGTCGTCCGGGATGCCGGCCGTCCGGGCCTCGACTATCCGACGGACCTTCTCGCGGGCCTCCGCGTCGTTGAGCCGCAGGCCGGAGTACAGGCACTGCTGGACGGCCGCCTCGCAACCGGCCCGGCTGAAGATGAAGGTGATCGCCGGCAGCAGCCCTTCGTTGTCCAACCGCTCGATCACCTCGGGCCGGCTCGGTGTCCAGATCCGGGCGCGCTGCCGCCGCTCCCGCTCGCGATCGGCCTCGCGCATCGCCCGGCCGCGCCGCTTGTCCCGGCCGAACGTCGGCCGGCTGTTCTCCATCCGCGCCAGCCGCTCCAGGTCGGGATTGACCTCGCGGCGGCCGCCGGCGGCGCCGTCCCGCTCCTCGAAGAGGTCGTAGATCCGGCGGCCGGCGAGCACGTGCTGCCACAGCGGGACCGGGCGGTGCTCGGAGACGATCACTGAGGTGTCGCCGCGGACGGTGTCCAGCCAGTCGCCGAACTCCTCGGCGTTGGAGACCGTCGCCGACAGGGACACCAGCGTCACGGAGTCCGGGAGGTGGATGATCACCTCTTCCCAGACGGCACCGCGGAACCGGTCGGAGAGGTAGTGCACCTCGTCCATCACCACGTAGCCCAGGCCGGCCAGCGACTGCGAGCCGGCATAGAGCATGTTCCGCAGGACCTCGGTGGTCATCACGACCACCGGGGCCTCGCCGTTGACACTGTTGTCGCCGGTCAGCAGGCCGACCTTCTCGGGGCCGTAGCGCTTGACCAGGTCCTGGAACTTCTGGTTGGACAACGCCTTGATGGGCGTGGTGTAGAAGCATTTTCGGCCCTGCTCCAGGGCCAGGTGGACGGCGAACTCGCCGACGATCGTCTTGCCGGATCCGGTGGGAGCGGCGACCAGCACACCCTTGCCCGCCTCCAGGGCCTGGCACGCCTCGATCTGGTACGGGTCCAGCTCGAAGTCGTACAGCTCCCGGAACGGCGCGAGTGCGGTGGCCTGCTCCGCCGCGCGGATTTTCGCGGCGGCATAGCGCTCAGCAGGGGACATGTCCTCGGTCATCGTGCTTACGAGCCTACCGGCCACCTCTGACATCGACCGGATCTTTATGGCGGCCCTTTACCCACCGCCGGCGCCCGGCGACACCTCCCCCGCCCCTCGCCCGCATATGGCGCGGCCCCCGGCTCACAGAGCACGGGGGCCACGAAATCCGGTCCGCGGTACGTCACTTCACGTGACCCCGCGACTACCCGTCACCTCATGTGACGTCGTCGTAACCGCGGCGGCCGCCCTCGGCGCCCTCCCCGCCGGACTGCTCCGGCAGCATCCGGCTCGGCGCGACCGGCTCGATCGCGTCGACCTCGGACGGGGTCAGGTCGAGCTCGGACGCCTCGTCGTCGGCCAGCGCCCGGTCGGGGTTGGCACGCTGGCGCCGGCGGTCGTTGAAGAGACAGATGCCCACGGCGCCGAAGTACAGCAGCACGATCGGCGCGGCCAGCAGCGACATGGTCAGCGGGTCACCGGTCGGGGTGGCCACCGCCGCGAAGATCGTGATCCCCATGACCATGAACCGCCACCAGCTCAGCACCCGCTTGCCGGTGAGCACACCGCCGAGATTCAGCAGCACCAGGAGCAGCGGCAGCTCGAAGGAGAAGCCGAAGACCAGCACCATGCGCGTGACGATGTCGAAGAAGTCGTCGGCCGGGAAGAGGTTGGACCAGTCGCTGGGAGTCAGCCCCACCAGGGCACCGGCGGTGGTCGGCAGCACCGCGTAGGCGAGGTAGGCACCGCCGAGGAAGAGCGGCACGCCGGCGCCCACGAAGCCCAGCGCGTACTTCTTCTCGTGCCGGTGCAGACCGGGCGCGAGGAACGCCCAGAGCTGGTAGAGCCACAGCGGGCTGGCGGCGACCAGGCCCACCGTCAGCGACAGCTTGAGCATGATGGTGAACGGCGCGATGAAGCCGTTCGCGACGATCTGCGCGCAGGGGTGGGGATGCCCGCCGCCCTCCGGGCAGCCGACGGCCGCGATGGTCGGCCCCGTGATGAAGTGCGCGATCGGCTCGTACTTCCACATGGCGACGGCCGTGACCACGAGGATCGCCAATACCGATTTCAGCAGCCGGTTGCGCAGCTCACGCAGATGCGCCGCGAGGGGCATCCGCCCCTCGGGGTCCTTCTGCTGATTGCGGGCAGACTTGAGCAACCCACTTCCTCGTCTCGTACGTCAGCCGCACCGACGGCGTCGGCGCGGCCGGATCGGCTCGGTCAGCTCTGGGTGGTGCGGTTCGGCTCGGCCACGGGGCGCGAGCTGGCCACGTCACCGGGCGCAGCCTGAATCGTACGAGGCGCCTGCTGGGCGGCGTCGGCAGGAGCCTGCGCCGCGCCGCCGTCGGCCGCACGCTCCGCCTCGCTCTCCTTCTTCATCGCCTTGGCCTCGCTCTTGAGGATGCGAGCCGACTTGCCGAGCGAACGCGCCATGTCCGGAAGCTTCTTCGCGCCGAACAGCAGAAAGATCACGGCGATGATCAGCAGAATCTCGGGGAGCCTCAGGTTGGCTAGCATGTGCGACTACCTTCTCGCCGGGGCGGCGTCTCCTGTGGTGCCTGCCGATGGGGTCGGACTGGCGTCCTGGTGGTCCCTCGATCGTAACGTCCGGCGGTGAACGTCCGGCAATCCCCGTGCATCCTGTGGATTGCCCGCGCCGCCTCATCGTTCGAACCGTTGGGCAGCCTACCTTCCGGACGACCCCGACAGCGGGGTGCCGCCCTCAGGTCCGGTCGCGTGCCACGTCGTGGAGCCGCGCCGCGAGCGGCACCGCGGACCGCTCCAGATCCTCCGTCGCCCGCTGGATCCGCGCGGTCGCCGTGCCCACCTCCCGGGCCAGCCGCCGTACCTCCGCGAAGACGCGGACGGCGAGGACGCCGAGGACGGCGATCCCCAGGAAACCGAGGGCGACAGCGAGCATGGGCCAGAACATGGGACGAGCCTATCGGGCGGGACCGCCCGCCCCGGAGGGCCCGGCGGCGGCGCGGTACACGGCCCGGCCGCCGGTCAGCCGATGTGCAGCCGCAGCGTGCGCACCCCGCCGCCGGTCAGCAGCTCCACGATCCGCTCCCCGGCCGGCTTGCGCACCGCGCGCCCGCAGTCGGGACAGGTGAAGGAGTAGAAGGTGGTGCGACGGCTGGCGCCGATGGCCAGCCGGAAGGCGTCGGAGGCCAGCTCGAAGCGCCCCCGGCACTCCGGGCAGGCCGCCTTGAAGAGCACCGGAGCGGCCATGTCCGCCAGAGTGGTCGTCGCCATCGTGGTCGTCATCCTTCGCTGCCTTCTCCTACGGTCATCGGTGCGCCGGCCCGCCTCCCGGGCGGGCCGGTCTCACTCGCCGTACGCCGCGAGCGCCTGCCGGGCGGCCTCCCGGGCACTCGCCGCCAGCGCCGGCGGCGACACGATCCGGCCGTCCCCGCCCAGCCGCAGCCCCAGCCGCCGCAGCGACGCCGGATCGGGCGTGCGCAGCGTGATCCGCAGGCCCCCGTCGGGGAGTTCCTCGGCGCTGTCGTGCGGGTAGTACTCGGCGACCCAGCGCCCGCCGGGCCCCACCTCGACGGCGACCTCGGGGTCCTCGGCCGCCGGCTGCACCAACCCCTCGGAGAGATCGCGCAGCTCGACCGGCGGCGGGTCGGCGGGCGCGTCCAGCAGCCTGATCTCGGCGACCCGGTCGAGCCGGAAGGTGCGCCGGGCCTCGGAGAGCCGGCACCACGCCTCCATATAGGTGTGGCCGACGGCGAAGAGCCGGATCGGGTCCACCTCGCGCTCGGTCAGCTCGTCGCGGGCCGGCGAGTAGTAACGCAGCCACAGCCGGCGCCGCTCGGCGATGGCGCGGTCCACGTCGGCGAACACCCCGCCCTCGGACTCGAAGGTCACCGACAGCCGGGAGCTGGCCCCGGCCGCCTCCCCGGCCGCCGCCTCCAGCTTGGCGGTGGCCCGCAGCAGCGCCTGCCGGTCGCCCTCGCGCAGCCCCGGCAGGGTCGCCACCGCACGGGCCGCGACCAGCAGCGCGGTGGCCTCGTCGGCGGCCAGCCGCAGCGGCTCGGCGACGTCGTCGGGGTTGTGCCACCAGATCCGGTCGCCGTCGGTGTCGATGTCCATCAGATCGCCGCCGCGGAAGCTCGTCCCGCACATCGGCAGCACGTCGAGGTCGGCGATCAGCTCGTCCTCGGTGATGCCGAAGGCGCGGGCGACGTCCTCGACGCGCGCGCCGGGACGCTCGCGCAGATACGTCACCAGCGACAGCATCCGGCGGGTCTGGTCGATCGCGTTCGCAGCCATGTTCCGTGCCCCTCTCAGCCCTTGGCCACCGCGCGCAGCCGGTCGACGACCTCGGCCCGCAGCTCCGCCGGCTCCAGCACGACCACGTCCGGCCCGAACTCCACCAGCCAGGCGTCGAGTCCGTGCCCGTAGGGGATCTCCAGCTCGTCCCAGTCGCCGTCCAGCTCGCGGACGGCCAGCGCGCGGGCCCGCAGCGGATAGCCGTGACCGGTGCGGAGCCTGATCCGCGCGGTGCCGGTGGCGGTCTCCCCCGCCCAGCGCTCGACGGTCTCCCGCACGGTGACGTGGTCGGGCACCGCAACGGTGAACTTCCCCTGCCGGGAACGGACCTTGCCGGTGATCCGGGAGAGCCGGAAGACCCGCTCCGCGCCGCGGTCCCGGTCCCAGCCGGCGACGTACCAGTGGCCGCGCCAGCACTCCAGGATCCAGGGCTCGACATGGCGCGGCTCGGGGTGGGCGGCGTTGGACTTGCGGTAGTCGAAGACGACCGGGCGGCGGTCCCGGCACGCCAGCATCAGGGGTTCGAAGGCCGCCTCGTGGGTGGGGATACGGGGCTCCAGCGCGCTGTGCGGCTGCCCCGCGTCCGGCTCGTCGGGCTCCCCGGCGAGCGGCATCCCGGCCGCCCGCAGCTTCTGCAGCGCGCCGCTGGCCGCGCCGGCCAGCCGGGCCTGCTGCCAGACCTTGGCGGCCAGTCCGAGGGCCGCGGACTCCTCGGCGTCCAGGGTGATCGGGGGCAGGCGGTTGCTGTCCCGGCGGGCCAGATAGCCGACCTCGCCGTCGATGCCGTCCACGGTCTCGATGACCAGGCCCAGCTCGCGCAGGTCGTCCTTGTCCCGCTCGAACATCCGGTTGAAGGCGTCGTCACCGGCCGTGCCGCCCGGCCCGAAGGCGGTCCCCGCGCCCGGCCCAAAACCCTCGACGTAGGCCTCGATCGACGACCGCAGCTCGTGCTTGGTCAGCGGGCGTCGCGTCCCCAGCAGGCACAGCGCCAGATTCATCAGCCGCTCGGCCTTGGCAATCGCCATCGACGCCCTTTCTCGTTGGCTCCCAACGGGTGACCGTACCGCCCTGGGTGCGTCCGGCAAAAGCGGAGGGTCCGTGCCGGCCGGCACGGACCCTCCCGGTGTCGTACGAGGTCTCAGACGGAGACCAGGTCGCACACGAAGATCAGCGACTCGTTGGGCGCGATCCGGCCACCGCCGGCGCCGCGCTCGCCGTAGGCGAGGTGCGGCGGGATGGTCAGCCGGCGCCGGCCGCCCACCTTCATGCCCTGCACACCCTGGTCCCAACCCGCGATGACCTGGCCGGCGCCCAGCTGGAACTGGAGCGGCTTGCCGCGGTTCCAGCTCGCGTCGAACTCCTCACCGGTGCTGAAGGAGACGCCGACGTAGTGCACGGAGACCATGTCCCCGGCCTTGGCGACCGGCCCGTCGCCCTCCCACAGGTCCACGATCTCCAGGTCGGTGGGGACCGGGCCCTCGGGGAAGTCGATCTCGGGCTTGTCGATGCTCACGAATGTGCTCCTACTTGCGAATCTTTTCGATTACCGGGCCAGTCTTGCAGATCCCGCGGACCGCCCGGTCAGACCGTGCCGACGATGTCGACCACGAAGACCAGGGTGTTCTTCGCCAGCTCGTGCTGCGGGCTGGCGCCGTAACCCAGCTTCGGCGGGATCACGATCTCCACCCGATCCCCGACGTGCTTGCCCACCAGCGCCTGGTCCCAGCCCTGGACGACCTGCCCGGTGCCGATCTGGAAGGCCGTCGCACCGCCGTGGTCCCACGACGAGTCGAACTTCTTCCCGTCCTCCCACTTCACCCCGGTGTACTGGGCGATCAGACCGTCACCGGCCTTCACCTCCGGGCCCTTGCCCTTGATCAGCACCTGCTGCTCCAGGTCGGTGGGCGCCTTCTCCCCCTTGGGGACGGTGATCTCGGCGGCCTTGTCGTCCGCGGCCTTCACCTCCGGCATACCGTCCTCCGGCGCCGCCTGGGTGCCCTCGGCCTTCGCCTTCTTGTCCACCTTCTTCGCGCCGACCACGTCGACCACCCAGACCAGGCCGTCCTCCGGCTTGATCCCCGACTGCGGGTTGAGGCCCTCGCCGATCAGCGCCTTGGCGGTGCCCTCGACCTCGAACCGGCCGCCGACCTTCTGCCCGGCCGCGGCCGTCAGCACCTTCGGCGGCAGCATCTGCTGCGTCATCTGGTCGGTGACCTCGGTGACGACCTGGGTACGCGGCGCACCCGGCTTCGCGCCGGGCTGCGGCGTCCAGCTGCTGCCGAGGTTCTGGCCCTTCATGGTCTGCGCGGAGAAGTCCAGCCGGACCAGATCGCCCTTGTTCACGACCGCGCCCTTGCCCTCGACCAGGGTCTTGGTGACGGCCTTGTCCGCCGGCTTGGCGTCCTTGGGCACGGAGATCGTCGGCTTCGCACCGGGCGTGCCCGTCACCTTGACCACCGCCTCGTCGGAGGTCTTGCCGTCGTCGGACCCGCAGGCGGCGGTGAGGAGCAGAACGGGCACCGCCAGCGCGGCAGCGGCGGCACGGCGGGTGTGCGTGGCGAAGGGGCGGACGAAGCGCCCCCCGGGAGAATTCAGCATCTGTCCAACTCGGGCTCGTGGGGAAGGTGGGCAATGCCCGCCACTCTACGACCTGTCGCCATGGCCGCCTCCGGTGAACACAGCGGCCCGCCACGACACGACGATGCGCCGAGAGCATTCACGCTCCCGGCGCATCCGCCCGCATTCCGGACGCTCACATCCCGGCGATCAACTTCTCCACCCGGTCGTCGACGGAACGGAACGGGTCCTTGCACAGGACCGTCCGCTGCGCCTGGTCGTTCAACTTCAGATGCACCCAGTCGACCGTGAAATCACGGCGCTGTTCCTGGGCCCGACGAATGAAGTCCCCACGCAGCCGCGCACGCGTGGTCTGCGGCGGCACCGACTTGCCCTCGAAGATCTTCAAGTCGTTGCAGATCCGCGCCGCTTGCCCCTTCCGCTCCAGGAGGTAATAAAGCCCCCGACGGCGGTGGATGTCGTGATACGCGAGGTCTATCTGCGCCACCCGCGGATGGGACATGCTGATGTTGTTCTTCGTGCGGTACCGCTCGATGAGCTGATGTTTCATCACCCAGTCGATCTCGGTCGCGATCCGGTCCAGTTCCTGGTCCCGAACGGCTTCCAGAGTACGGCCCCACAACTCCAGGACACGCTCGACGGTACCGGTGCGGATTCCGCGGCGATCGCAGAAATCGACGGCCTTTTCGTAGTATTCCTGCTGCACTTCGAGCGCCGACGCCTCACGCCCGCTGGCCAGCCGCACCTTGCGCTGACCGGTGGTGTCATGACTCACCTCACGGATCGCCCGGATCGGGTTCTCCAGCGTCAGATCGCGCATGACGGTGCCCGCCTCGATCATCCGCAGCACCAGGTCGGTGGCCCCGACCTTGAGCATCATCGTGGTCTCGGACATGTTGGAGTCGCCGACGATGACGTGCAGCCGGCGGTAGCGCTCGGCGTCCGCGTGCGGTTCGTCCCGGGTGTTGATGATCGGCCGGGACCGGGTGGTCGCCGAGGAGACGCCCTCCCAGATGTGCTCGGCGCGCTGACTGACGCAGTAGACCGCGCCGCGCGGCGTCTGCAGCACCTTGCCGGCACCGCACAGCAGCTGCCGGGTGACCAGGAACGGAATGAGGATGTCCGCGAGCCGGGAGAACTCACCGTGCCGGGCCACGAGATAGTTCTCATGGCAGCCGTAGGAGTTTCCCGCCGAATCGGTGTTGTTCTTGAAGAGATAGACGTCGCCCGCGATTCCCTCCTCGTGCAGGCGGCGTTCGGCGTCGACGAGCAGACCTTCGAGAATGCGTTCGCCGGCCTTGTCGTGGGTGACCAGCTCGGTCACGTTGTCGCACTCGGGAGTTGCGTATTCCGGGTGTGATCCCACGTCCAAGTACAGGCGCGCGCCGTTCCGCAGGAAGACATTGCTGCTGCGGCCCCATGACACGACACGGCGGAAGAGGTACCGCGCCACTTCGTCAGGCGACAGTCGGCGCTGTCCCCTGAACGTGCACGTGACGCCGTACTCGTTCTCCAGCCCGAAAATGCGGCGGTCCATGACTGAACATTACGCCTGATGGCCTGCTCTGAAACCGGGTTCGACAGCCCCGTTTCGATCATTTTCCGCCCGGACCGCGCCCACGGCGGGCTGCACCGGATCCCCGAGCAATCGCTTCATCGACAAAAGCACCAGCAGAGCGGCCACTCCGGAGGCGCCCGCGACCGCGAACCCCGCGGCCGGTCCACCGACCTCCAGCGCCGGCCCGGCCACCGAGGCCCCCACCGCCGAACCGACCCCGAACGTCGTCACCAGCCACGAGAACGCCTCCGTCACCGTCCCCGTCGGCGCATGACGGTCCACCACCACGAACGCGCAGGCCAGCGCCGGCGCCAGGAACACCCCGGCGAGCCCGCTGAGCACCGTCATCCCGACCACCCCCGGCACCAGGAACAGCGGCAGATAACCCAGGGCCAGCAGCGCGACGAGCAGCCGCAGCCGGGTCTCCGGACGCCCCGGCCACTGCCGGGCCCCGTAGACCAGACCGCCGGCCAACGCGCCCACACCGAGCGCGGAGAGCAGACAACTGGAGACCATGCCGCCGCCGTGCCCGTCGGCATAGCCGACCGCGGCCACCCCGATCGACCCCAGCGCCAGCCCGACGAAGAAGAACGCGCCGATCAGCACCAGCATCCCGGCCGACCGCAACGCGCCCAACCAGTGCGCCTCCCGGGGCGCACTGCGCCACTCCCGCGACGGCGCGGAGACCACGACCGAGAGCGCGCCCAGCACCCCGATCGCGTTGACCACCAGCAGCGCCGCCCCGGGCGACCAGGCCGCCACGCACAGCGTCACCAGCAACGGCCCGACGGCGAACATGACTTCCTGCGCCACCGCGTCCAGCGCGTACGCGGCATGCACCCGGTCCGCCCGCCGGAGCACCACCGGCCACAGCGCCCGCAGCCCGCCCTCCAGCGGCGGCGTGAACAACCCGGCGACCGCCACGGCCAGACAGGCGGCCCACCGCGGTGCCACCCCGACGACGACCAGCAGCGCCATGCCCAGCGCGGAGACCACCGAGGCGGGCAGCATCACCCGGGGCTGCCCGTGGACGTCCACCGCGCGGCCCAGCAGCGGCTGGCCGAGGGCGGTGCAGACGCCGTAGACCGCGGAGAGCGCGCCGGCCAGGGCGTAACTGCCGCCCTGGGCGCGGACGAAGAGGACCAGCGCCAGCGGCGCGGTGGCGTTCGGCAACCTGCCGACCAGGGTCCCGGTCAGCAGCCGGGCGGCATACCGGGTCCTGAGCAAATCCGCATATCCCGCAGCCACGGCTGCCCCTCTCCGCCCGGTCCCACACTGGAAGTGTTACGTATAACGTCCGGCGTCATACGTACCATGGCGGCAACCCGCGGGTCCACCCCCGCAGCACCGGCCCCAAGGAGTGACGCACCCGGTGACCAGCCACGAGGCCGCCGCGGCCGCTGTCCCACCGTCCCCGCAGGACACCCCCGGCCGGCCCCCCGCCCGGGTCACCAGCCGGGACGTCGCCCGCGCCGCCGGCGTCTCGCAGGCCGCGGTCTCCCTGGTCCTGGGCGAGAAGTGGCGCGGCCGGGTCTCCCCCGGCAAGGCGGACGCGGTCCGCGCCGCCGCCCGCGAGCTGGGCTACCGCCCCAACCTCGCCGCCCGCAGCCTGCGCACCGGCCGCACCCGCACCGCCCTGCTCGTGGTCCCCGCCCTCACCACCGAGTTCTTCGCACGCGTCTACACCGGAGCCGCCCGGATCGCCGCCGACCACGACTTCGGCGTGGTCCTCTACCCCTCCCCCGAGGGCATCGGCCCGGCCCGCGACCCGTTCGCCTCCGCCTCCGCCGCCCTCGACGGCGTCATCGCCTCCTCCATGGCGGCCGACGCCCTCACCGCCCTGCGCCCCGCCGGACTCCCGCTGGTCATGCTCGACAGCGACCCCGCCGACACGACCGCCTCGGCCACCGTGAACCTCGACATCGCCGACGGTGTACGGCAGTTGGCCGCCCACCTCACCGGCCTCGGCCACCGCCGGATCACCCACCTCGCGGCCGACGTCGACTCCTGGACCTTCGCCGTCCGCGCCCGCACCCTCGCCGACGCCCTGGCCGGCGTCCCGGACGTCGAGCTGCGCCGCGTCCCCACCGCACTGGGCGTCGACGCCGGACTCCGCGCCGCGCACACCGCGCTGACCGCCCCCGGCCCCCGCCCCACCGCCCTGCTCTGCGACGACGACATCATCGCCGCCGGCGCCTGCAAGGCCGTCCGCCGCCTCGGCCTGCGGATCCCCGAGGACATCTCGGTCACCGGCTACGACGACCTGGCCCTCGCGGTCGCCGTGGAACCGGAACTGACGACCGTCCGGCTCCCCGCCGAGGAGTTCGGCGAGGCCGGACTCCGGGCCCTGATGGCCGTCCTGGACGGCGCCCCGGCCGACGCGGCCACCCTCCCCGTCACCCTCGTCCCACGCGGCTCCACGGCACCGCCGCCGGACGCCCCGCACAACACCGCGCGCCCCGGCGGGAGTTGACCCACCGGGGCGCGCGATCCGGGCCCGGGGCCCGGAAACGGAGTACCGCGATCGTCAGTCGTCCGCGGAGCCGGACTCCGGCTCACCGGCGTCCGCGTCCGCCGCACCCGAGCCGCTCTTCCCCGCGGCCGTGCCCTTGCCGGCACCCTTGCCGTTCCCACCCGCCGCGGAGGCACCCGAGGACTCCCCCGCATCCGCCGCGGGCGCGCCCTTCTCCCCCTCGGCAGCGGCCTGCTCCTCCAGCAGCCGGGACAGCTGACGCCCCAGGATCCGCTTGAACTTCCGCTTCTGCGGGCGGGTGCGGTCCAGCACCGCGACCTCGAGCTGCTCGGCGGTCAGCGTCCGCTCACCGCCGTTGGTGTCCCGGGCGAGCGAGTCGACCGCCAGCCGCAACGCCTCCGCCAGGCTCATCCCGTCCCGGTGTCGCTGATCGAGATAGCTGCTGATCTGGTCGGCGTTGCCGCCCACCGCGACCGAACCGTGCTCGTCCACGATGGAACCGTCGTGCGGCAGCCGGTAGATCTGGTCGTCCTCGGGGGCGTTGCCGACCTCGGCGACGATCAGCTCGACCTCGTACGGCTTCTCGGCCGCGCTGGAGAAGATCGTGCCGAGCGTCTGGGCGTAGACGTTGGCCAGCCCGCGGGCGGTCACGTCCTCCCGGTCATAGGTGTAACCGCGCAGATCGGCGTAACGGACGCCGCCGATCCGGAGGTTCTCGAACTCGTTGTACTTGCCGACCGCCGCGAAGGCGATCCGGTCGTAGATCTCGCTGACCTTGTGCAGGGCCCGGGAGGGATTCTCGGCGACGAAGAGCACGCCGTCGGTGTATTGCAGCACCACGACGCTGCGGCCGCGCGCGATGCCCTTGCGGGCGTACTCGGCACGGTCGGCCATGGCCTGCTGGGGTGAGACATAGAACGGCGTCGACACCGGCTATCCGTCCCTTCCTGTCAAAAGCTCTCTCGCTGTCTGGGGGCTCACCGCAAATCATCCGTCCCGTCAGAGCAGCGCGGCACGCGGGCCGTCGGGCTGGTCGAGGCGGCGCTCGTGCACCGCGCGGGCGATCTCCGAGACCTCGGCCTCGGTCAGCTTCTTGAAGCCCTCTTCGGTGATCACCGTGACGATCGGGTAGATCCGCCGCGCCATGTCCGGCCCGCCGGTCGCCGAGTCGTCGTCGGCGGCGTCGTAGAGCGACTGGACGACGGCGGTGGCGGCCTGTTGCTCCGTGAAGTCCTCCCGGAACAGCTTCTTCAGCGCACTGCGCGCGAAGACCGAGCCGGAGCCCGTGGCCGCGAATCCGTGCTCCTCCGAACGCCCGCCGGTGACGTCGTAGGAGAAGATCCGGCCCTTCTCGCGGTCGAGGTCGTAGCCGGCGAACAGCGGCACCACGGCGAGGCCCTGCATGGCCATCCCGAGGTTGCCGCGGATCATCGTCGAGAGCCGGTTCGCCTTGCCCTCCAGGGAGAGTTGGGCCCCCTCGACCTTCTCGAAGTGCTCCAGCTCCAGCTGGAACAGCTTGACCATCTCGATGGCGAGGCCGGCGGTACCGGCGACGCCGACCGCGCTGTACTCGTCCGCCGGGAAGATCTTCTCCATGTCGCGCTGGGCGATGACGTTGCCCATCGTCGCCCGGCGGTCACCGGCGAGCACCGCACCGCCGGGGAACGAGACCGCCACGATCGTCGTGCCGTGCGGGGCCTCGAAGGCGCCCTGCACGGTCGGCAGCGGGCGCTTGCCCGGCAGCAGCTCGGGCGAGTGCTCACTGAGAAAGTCCATGAACGAGGACGATCCGGGCGTCAGGAAGGCAGCCGGTAGACGCCCGGTGCTCAGAGGGTTGGCTTCCACGAGTTTCCTTCCAGGTATGCGATGGCTCGCCGTATGACGTCGGGGCGCTCCTTGAACTGTCCTAGGGCTGCATTGCAGCCGAAGCACAGTACGCCACGGACTCTACCCGTCTGGTGGCAGTGATCCACATGCTCCGCTGGAGCGGCCAGACAAATGCAACACAGACCCTGCTGCTTCGCGATCAGTGCTTCCAATTCGGCTGGCGTGAGGCCGTACTTGCGCCGGAAATAACTCTCGCGATTGCGTTCCGCCCGGCATGAGCGACAGTAACTCGCCCAGCCATCCGACGACGATTTGTTGCGTTCCCACTGATCGTGCGACTTCACTTCACGACATTGCGGACACCGCTTGTACCCCCGAGGCACGGGCGCCTTCTCGCGCACCGTCCGCCCCTTGGCGATCTGGCGCTGCCGGTAGTACTCCGCAGAGCACTCCCGGCAGTACGCCTGCAAGCCGTCGCTCATCGCCTTGTTGGACGCGAAGCCCGCTCGTGTCTTGTGCATACGACATCGCGAGCACCGCTTCGCCCCTGCCTCTCTATCCACCAGCCCCCCGATCCCCTTCGAATCGAAGGGGAATCTACTCTCCACCCTTCTGAACGAACGACCTCACGAAATCCTCAGCGTTCTCTTCGAGCACATCATCGATTTCATCCAGGACGGAGTCCACGTCGTCGTTCAGCTTCTCCTGGCGTTCCTTGAGGTCCTCCGAGACCTGCGCGTCCTGGGTCTGCTCCTCGACCTCTTCGGTCGACCGGGTGGCCCGCTGCTGTCCGCCGCCGCTGTCCTTGGTCGCCATATCCCTCACCCCGCTCGGTTTGCCCCGCTCGATGTGACCTTCAAGATCCGACCCTACAAGCAGGGTCCGACATCGGCCCTGCACTTGCTGCAACGCCCGGGAGTCACCTCGATGATTCCCGCGGCGCGGCCTTTTCAGCCGTCGATCAGCCGTGGATCACGACGGAATTGCCATGAACCTGCCCCGTTTCAGCGCCCGGACAACGTCCTGACCAGCTCTTCTGCCGTCCGGCAGCGGTCCAGCAGCTCCTTCACGTGCTTCCGGGTCCCGCGCAGCGGCTCCAGCGTGGGCACTCGTTGCAGAGAGTCACGGCCGGGCAGGTCGAAGATGACCGAATCCCACGAGGCGGCGGCCACGTCGTCGGCGTACTGCTCCAGGCAGCGGCCGCGGAAGTAGGCCCTGGTGTCCTCCGGAGGCTTCAGCTCGGCCCGTTCCACCGCGGCCTCGTCCAGCAGCCGCTTCATCCTGCCGCGGGCCACCAGGCGGTTGTAGAGGCCCTTCTCGGCGCGTACGTCGGCGTACTGGAGGTCGATGAGGTGCAGCCGCGCGGCGTCCCAGTCCAGGCCGTCACGGCGGCGGTAGCCCTCCATCAGCTCCCGCTTGGCGACCCAGTCCAGCTCGCCGGACAGGCTCATCGGGTCGTTCTCCAGCCGGCCCAGCACGTCCTCCCAGCGGGCGAGCACGTCCCGGGTCTGCTCGTCGGCGTCGGCGCCGTAGCGGTCCTCGACGTACTTGCGGGCGAGCTCGAAGTACTCCATCTGGAGCTGCACCGCGGTCAGCGTGCGCCCGCTGCGGAGGGTGATCAGGTGGCGCAGCGAGGGGTCGTGGGAGACCTGGTGGAGGGTGCGTACGGGCTGGTCGACGGCGAGGTCGACGGCGATGAAGCCGTCCTCGATCATGGACAGCACCAGCGCGGTGGTGCCCAGCTTGAGGTACGTGGAGATCTCGGAGAGGTTGGCGTCGCCGATGATCACGTGCAGCCGGCGGTACTTCTCGGCGTCGGCGTGCGGTTCGTCGCGGGTGTTGATGATGGGCCGCTTGAGGGTCGTCTCCAGGCCCACCTCCACCTCGAAGTAGTCGGCGCGCTGGCTGATCTGAAAGCCGTGCTCGTGGCCGTCCTGGCCGATGCCGACGCGTCCGGCGCCGGTGACGACCTGCCGGGAGACGAAGAACGGCGTCAGGTGGCGCACGATGTCCGAGAACGGGGTCTCCCGTTTCATCAGGTAGTTCTCGTGCGTCCCGTAGGAGGCGCCCTTGTTGTCGGTGTTGTTCTTGTAGAGGTGGATGGGCTGGGCGCCGGGGACCTGGGCGGCGCGCTCGGCGGCCTCGGCCATGATCCGTTCGCCGGCCTTGTCCCAGAGGACGGCGTCCCTCGGATTGGTGACCTCGGGGGCGCTGTACTCGGGGTGGGCGTGGTCGACGTAGAGCCTGGCCCCGTTGGTGAGGATGACGTTGGCCAGGCCGATGTCCTCGTCGGTGAGCTGGCTGGAGTCGGCGGCCTCGCGGGCGAGGTCGAAGCCGCGGGCGTCCCGCAGCGGGTTCTCCTCCTCGAAGTCCCAGCGGGCACGTCGTGCCCGGTGCATCGCGGCCGCGTAGGCGTTGACGACCTGGGACGAGGTGAGCATGGCATTGGCGTTCGGGTGGCCGGGGACGGAGATCCCGTACTCCGTCTCGATTCCCATTACTCGCCGTACGGTCATGCGGCCCTCCTTGCCCGGCGGCGCCCCAGGGTGGGGCGGGCGCTCCTCAACCGCTGCGCTTCCGGTCCGTGTCCGGCCCCCGCGCCCGCACAGTGGGACGCAGCGGTACCGAAGAGCCTAGAACGCCTTTGCGGCGCTGGGGAGATCATTACAGTCATTGCTCCAGTCCGGTTTTCCCTGTTCCGTCGCCGGCTCGCCGGGGCGGTGGGCCGCCCCCGGAAAAGCGTCCGGCTGCGGACGCCCCGTGCAGGACATCCGCAGCCGGCGAGCGGTGTTACAGGTATTGGCCGGTATTCGCCACCGTGTCGATGGAGCGGCCGGTGTCCGCGCCCTGCTTTCCGGTGACGAGGGTGCGGATGTAGACGATCCGCTCGCCCTTCTTTCCGGAGATCCGGGCCCAGTCGTCCGGGTTGGTGGTGTTGGGCAGGTCCTCGTTCTCCTTGAACTCGTCCACGCATGCCTGGAGGAGGTGGGAGACTCGCAGACCTTTCTGATTGTGTTCGAGGAATGCCTTGATGGCCATCTTCTTTGCGCGGCCCACGATGTTTTCGATCATCGCGCCGGAGTTGAAGTCCTTGAAGTAGAGGACTTCCTTGTCACCATTGGCGTAGGTGACCTCCAGGAAGCGGTTTTCCTCGGATTCCGCGTACATCTGCTCGACGACCGACTGGATCATTCCGCTGACCGCCGCCTTGCGGGAATTTCCGTGTTCGGCGAGATCGTCGGAGTGCAGCGGGAGGTTTTCCGTGAGGTACTTCGAGAAGATGTCCTTGGCGGCCTCCGCGTCCGGACGCTCGATCTTGATCTTCACGTCGAGGCGGCCGGGACGCAGGATCGCCGGGTCGATCATGTCCTCGCGGTTCGAGGCGCCGATGACGATGACGTTCTCCAGGCCCTCCACGCCGTCGATCTCGGAGAGCAGCTGGGGGACGATGGTGTTCTCCACGTCCGAGCTGACGCCGGATCCGCGGGTGCGGAAGAGGGAGTCCATCTCGTCGAAGAAGACGATGACGGGCGTGCCCTCGCTCGCCTTCTCCCGGGCGCGTTGGAAGACCAGGCGGATGTGCCGCTCGGTTTCGCCGACGTACTTGTTGAGGAGTTCGGGGCCCTTGATGTTCAGGAAGAAGCTCTTCCCGGCGGGCTGGCCGGTGACCTCGGCGACCTTCTTGGCAAGGGAGTTGGCGACCGCCTTGGCGATGAGGGTCTTGCCGCACCCGGGCGGGCCGTAGAGCAAGACGCCCTTGGGCGGCCGGAGTTCGTGCTCCTTGAAGAGGTCCGGGTAGAGGTAGGGGAGCTCGACCGCGTCGCGGATCTGCTCGATCTGGCCGCTCAGACCACCGATCTTGGTGTAGTCGATGTCCGGGACCTCTTCGAGGACCAGCTCCTCGACCTCGCTCTTGGGGATGACCTCGTAGACGTAGCCGGAGCGGGAGTCGAGGAGCAGGGCGTCGCCGGGGCGGATGGTGATGTCCAGCAGCGGCTCGGCGAGCCGCACCACCCGCTCCTCGTCGGTGTGCCCGATGACCAGCGCGCGCTCGCCGTCCTCCAGGATCTCCTTGAGGGTGACGATGTCGCCGGCGCTCTCGAACTCCATGGCCGCGACCACGTTGAGTGCTTCGTTGAGCATCACTTCTTGGCCGCGCCGGAGGTCCTCGGCCTCGACGCTGGGGCTGACGTTCACCCGGAGCTTGCGGCCCCCGGTGAAGATGTCGACGGTGCCGTCGTCGTTCGCGCGCAGGAAGACACCGAAGCCGGCGGGCGGCTGTGCGAGCCGGTCGACCTCTTCTTTGAGGGCGACGATCTGGTCGCGGGCCTCGCGGAGCGTGTTGGCGAGGCGTTCGTTCTGGGCGGAGACGCCGGCCAGGTTGGTCTGCAGCTCGACGATCCGCTCTTCGAGAATCCTCGTGTGCCGCGGAGAGTCGGCGAGCTTGCGTCGCAGGACGGCGATCTCCTGCTCAAGATAGGCAACCTGACCGGCTGGATCTTCAGACCCGCGCCCCGGCCGGATGCCGCGGTTGATGTCGTCGTCGTGGGCTGCCACGGTCCTCACCTCCTCCAAGGAGCTGGACGCTTCCAGACCCTACCTGGGCCGGTGCAGGTTGAAACCCCTAGATCGAAAAGACTGTCGGGGTGTGTCCGATCTTCACCCTTGCGCACGTCCTCACGCCAGGGGAATACCCACCCAACAACATCGGAAAGCGACCGGTTGTATCGTCGAGTCGGTCAACACCCGTCAGGGCTGGCGCCACTTAGACAAAAACGGTTCACGTACGCAGGAACGGCAGGCGAGATGACCGCGCAGGACGAAGCACCGGAGCTGGAAGTCTGGATCGACCAGGACCTGTGCACCGGGGACGGGATCTGCGCGCAGTACGCGCCGGAGGTCTTCGAGCTGGACATCGACGGCCTGGCCTATGTCAAGAGCCCCGACGACGAGCTGCTGCAGGAGAAGGGCGCCACAACGCGCGTCCCGTTGCCGCTGCTCAACGACGTGCGGGACTCGGCCAAGGAGTGCCCCGGCGAGTGCATCCACGTGCGCAGGGTCACGGATCTCGTCGAGGTCTACGGGCCGGACGCGGAGTGACGGGCCGCGCCCGCGCCGTGGACGCCGCGCGGACGCGGCGTGGATACGACGTAGGCGCGGCGTAGCGGAACAGCGGACGCACGCACGGCGTGTGAGGGGTCAGACACCGTCAGTTGCAGTATCGGCGGGGAGTTCGCTCTGGACGAACTTCCCGCCTTGCCATTGCCACTTGATGGTCTTGTGCACGTCCGGCATGTAGCGCGGCACGTCGGGTGAGGAGTAGCCCTGGACGGTCGCTGAGACGACGCGGGCGTCGAGGGTGATGTCCTGGACGGAGAGGCGCTGGGAGGGCGCCAGGAGGGTCGCCACGACGCGCGGCGCGGCCGTGGGGTCGGTGGGGTCGGAGGGCCGGGCGAGGACGTAGACACCGCTGGGCGGGGTGCCGGCCTCGCTGTGGCAGCGCACCACGGCGACGGTCTGGGTGCCACCGGTGCCGTCGAGGTCGCCGGAGACCTTGCGGACCACGTCGAGGCGGTTGGGGCCGCAGTTCACCGGGAAGACGACCCGGCTCGGGTCGGGGGCGGCGGGGACGGGGGCGGCCTCGGCGGACGACGGGCCGGTGGTCGTGGCGAGGGCGCCGGTGGGTTGCAGGAGGGACGAGACCGCGATCACCGCCGAGATGGCGGTGGCGGTGGCGAGCCAGTGGATGGGGTGGGGCTGGGTGTGCAACAGGTCCTGGCCTGCCAAGGGCTGCACGTGGGGTAACTCCTGTGAGGTGCTGTGGCGGTGGGAGTGCCCAGCATCGTTCCACAGCGGGCGGCGGCAAGGAACCGGCGGGGACGGAGTTTGCGGAGTTTTCCGCGACCTCCCGCAGGGGCGACGAAGCGGCGCCGCCGACGGTTCCCGCGAAGCGGAACTCGTCGGCGGCGCCGGTCGGTTCGGTGGCCTGCCGGGTGGCGTCAGCCGTGCTCGGGCGAGCCGTCGGCGAGGTCGGCGGTCAGGTCGGCCGCGGCGGTGCCGTCGGGCTTGCCGGCGGTGGGCTTCTCCCGGCCGCCCTGGGGGGTTCCGCCGCCCGGTCCGGTGTAGTCCTCGCCGTAGGCGCCCTTGGCGGGCCGGCGGCGGCGCAGCGGGGGCTCGACGCCGTCTGCCAGGCGGCGGGCGGTCAGCAGGAAGCCGGTGTGGCCGATCATGCGGTGGTCGGGGCGGACGGCGAGGCCCTCGACGTGCCAGGTGCGGACCATGGTCTCCCAGGCCGACGGCTCGTTGAAGGTGCCGTGTTCGCGGATCGCCTCCACGGTGCGGGCCAGCTGCGTCGTCGTCGCCACGTAGGCGCAGAGGATGCCGCCGGGCACCAGGGCCTTGGAGACGGCCTCCAGGCACTCCCAGGGGGCGAGCATGTCCAGGATGACGCGGTCGACGTCGGTGTCGGAGAGGTTGTCCTGGAGGTCGCCGACGGTGAGCGTCCAGGCGGGGTGCGGGCCGCCGAAGTAGCGCTCCACGTTCTGGGTGGCGATCTCGGCGAAGTCGGCGCGGCGCTCGTAGGAGTGCAGCATGCCGTCGTCGCCGATGGCGCGCAGCAGGAAGCTGCTGAGCGAGCCGGAGCCCACCCCCGCCTCGACGACGCGGGCGCCGGGGAAGATGTCGGCCATCGCCAGGATCTGCCCCGCGTCCTTGGGGTAGACCACGGCGGCACCGCGGGGCATGGACAGGACGTAGTCGGGGAGCAGGGGACGCAGCGCGAGGTAGGCGACGTTTCCGGTGGTACGGACAACACTGCCCTCGGGCGCGCCGATCAGCTCGTCGTGGGGGAAGGCTCCCTTGTGGGTGTGGAAGCTCTTGCCCTCTTCGAGCGTGAAGGTGTAGTGGCGTCCCTTGGGGTCGGTGAGCTGGACCTGGTCCCCGACCTTGAAGGGCCCGCGACGGCGGGCGGCACCGGTCGGTTCGGACATGTGACCAGCCTACCGGCCGTTTGGCGTGCGCCGTACCACGGGCGGCCGGGCGGCCCGGAGAAGAGGCCCGTCGGACGGGGGCGGGCCCTCCGGGCGGCCGGTCAGGGGGTGCGGGCCATGGCGGCCACGAAGGCGCGTTCCACGTCGGCTGTGGAGAGGACGCCGTAGATCTCGCCGGCGGGTTCGACGACGAGGTATTCCGTGGCGGGGGTGGCGCGGAGGTGGTCCAGGAGGTCCTCGCCGGCGAGTTCGGCGGCGACCCGCATGCCGTCCTTGAGGTCCTGGGCGAGGGTGCCGACGGCGACCCAGGGGCGGCGGTGGTCGGGGATGCCGACGATGGCGGCCTCGCGGACCAGGGCGGTGGGGAATCCCTGGCGGTCGACGACGACCAGGGCGCGGGCACCGGCGTCGTCGGCGCGGCGCAGGGCCTCGGAGAGCGGGGTGTCGCTCTCGACGGGGATGGCGCGGCGGGTGAGCGTACGGGCGGTGAGGTCGGGGAGGCGTTCGCGCAGGCGGGCCATGCGGAGGCTGTTGCCGGCACCGGTCCAGATGATGGCGGCGAGGATCGCGGCGAGCAGGGCGTCGGTGAGCGAGTCGGCGCCGCCGATCTCCTCGGGGGCGCGGCCGAGGGCGCCGGTGTGGGTGAGCAGCGGCAGACCGATGAGGACGGTGACGGCCAGTGCGCGGCCGACCCAGGCGGCGGCGATGGTGCCGCTCATCGGCTTGCCGGTGAGCTTCCAGACGACGGCGCGCAGCATCCGGCCGCCGTCCAGCGGGAGGCCGGGGAGGAGGTTGAAGACGGCGACGATGAGGTTGGAGATCATCAGGCCGGCGAGCAGGACGCCGGGGACCGTGCCGGGCTCGACGACCTTCATGCCGGCGTAGAAGACGCCGGCGAGGACGAGGGAGAGCAGCGGGCCGACGAAGGCCAGGACGAACTCCCGGCCGGGGGTCTCGGTCTCCTTCTCTATCTCGGAGACGCCGCCGAAGAACTGCAGCTGGATGCGGCGCACGGGGAGCCGGAAGCGCAGCGCGGCGACGGTGTGGGCGAGTTCGTGGACGAGCACGGAGGCGTAGAAGGCGACCGCGAAGAAGAGGGAGACGAGGTAGCGGGCGGCGCCGAGCTCGGGGAGGACCCGCTCCAGCTGGCCGCCGAAGACCCAGGTGATCAGGGCGGCGACGAGGAACCAGCTGGGCGCGACGTAGACGGGCACGCCGAAGGGGCGGCCCATGAGGATGCCGCCGCCGGGGGCCTTGCGCTCGGGGCGGCCCCGTCCGGTGCCCTGGGGGCGGGCCGGCGCGGCCGGTGGCTGCGTCCGGGGTCCGTCGGGGGCGTGCTCCGTCGGCCGCGGCGGCCGGTCCTGCCCGGACTCCTGGGGGTCCTGCGGCTTCCCGCTCTCGTCCACGGCGTCCCCTCGTCGATACGGCTTCGGCACCTGCACTGTCTGACAACTCGATCATGCAGGGCAAAGGTGCCCGACGTCGATGGTATGCGGAGCTTCCGGCCGCGAGCCGACGCGGGGGCGGCCGGGCGCGGGCTCACGGCCGGTGACGCTTCGGCGATTGTCAGTGGCGGGCCGTAGGGTTCGGTGGCATGGGATGGAGCACGGAGAAGACCGAGGCGGCGGCGCCGGGCAGCGGGCCGGCGGCGGCCGCGGTGCCGGCGCAGGGCGGGGAGCCGGCGCGGGGCGGGGCGCAGCCGCCGGTGGCGTTGTCGCCGTCGCGGGCGAGCGATTTCATGCAGTGCCCGCTGCTCTACCGCTTCCGCGTGATCGACCGGCTGCCGGAGAAGCCGAGTCCGGCGGCGACCCGGGGCACGGTGGTGCACTCGGTGCTGGAGCGGCTCTTCGACGCCCCCGCGGTGGAGCGCACGGCCGCCGGGGCCCGCGCGCTGGTGCCGGTCGAGTGGGAGAAGCTGCTGGCCAAGCGCCCGGAGTTGGCCGAGCTGTTCGCGCAGGACGCGGACGGGGCGCAGTTGGCGCAGTGGCTGGCGGAGGCCGAGGCGCTGGTGGAGCGGTGGTTCACGCTGGAGGATCCGACGCGGCTGGAGCCGGCCGACCGTGAGCTGTATGTGGAGACGGTGCTGGATTCCGGGCTGCGGCTGCGGGGGTTCATCGACCGGGTCGATGTGGCGCCCACGGGCGAGGTCCGGCTGGTGGACTACAAGACCGGCAAGGCGCCGCGGCCGCAGTTCGCCGAGGGCGCGCTGTTCCAGATGAAGTTCTACGCGCTGGTGATGTGGCGGTTGCGGGGTGTGGTGCCGCGCCGGCTCCAACTGGTGTATCTGGGCAGCGGCGAGGTGCTGACGTACGACCCGGACGAGCGTGATCTGCGGGGCGTGGAGCGGAAGTTGCTGGCGCTGTGGGAGGCGATCCGGCAGGCGACGGAGTCCGGCGACTGGCGCCCGCGGCCGACGAAGCTGTGCGGTTGGTGCGACCACCAGGCGCACTGCCCCGAGTTCGGCGGCACTCCCCCGGTGTACCCGTTGCCGGTGGCCGGCGGGGGCTGACCGGGCCGGGGGTCCGGGGGTTGGCCCGGGGGCGCCCCCGGGGGGCGGCGGTGCCTACGGTGTGCCCGGCGGACGGTGGGGGTGGTCCGCAGGGCAGAATGGAGCGGACCGAGGAGATCCCGCCCCGCCGAAGGAGAGCTTGTGGCCATTCGCGTCCTGCTGGTCGACGACCAGCCCCTGCTGCGTACGGGTTTCCGGATGATTCTGGAGGCCGAGCAGGATCTGGCGGTCGTCGGCGAGGCGGGCGACGGGCTCCAGGCGCTGGAGCAGGTGCGGGCGCTGCAGCCCGACGTGGTCCTGATGGACATCCGGATGCCACGGATGGACGGCGTCGAGGCGACCCGGCAGATCACCGGCCCGGCGAAGGACGGTCCGGCGAAGGTGCTGGTGCTGACGACGTTCGACCTGGACGAGTACGTCGTCGAGGCGTTGCGGGCCGGGGCCAGCGGCTTCCTGCTGAAGGACGCCCCGGCCGATGAACTGGTGCAGGCGATCCGGGTGGTGGCGGCGGGCGAGGCGATGCTCGCGCCGAGCATCACCCGGCGGCTGCTGGACAAGTACGCCGGGCATCTGCCGTCGGGCGAGGAGCAGGTGCCGGACACCCTCCACACGCTCACCGAGCGGGAGGTGGAGGTCCTGAAGCTGGTGGCCCGCGGGTTGTCCAACGCGGAGATCGCGGCGGACCTGTTCGTCAGCGAGACGACGGTCAAGACGCACGTCGGGCATGTGCTGACGAAGCTGGGGCTGCGGGACCGCGTGCAGGCGGCGGTGTACGCGTACGAGAGCGGGCTGGTGCGGCCGGGCGCCCAGTAGGGGCGGCGCGGCGGCCGATGCGGCGGCGGGGCCGGTCCGGGATCGTCCCGGTCCGGCCCCGCCGTCGTGGTCCTCTGCCGTCGTGGTGCTCGCCGGTCCGGCCGGCTCAGGCCTCGGCGGACTTGCTGATCTCCCAGAAGCGGAAGACGGTCGAGGAGTCCAGGGTCCATTCCAGGCCGGAGACTCCCCGGCGGGCGACCGCGTACTGCTTGCCCTGCCAGATCGGGATGACCGGCAGGTCCTTGGCGATGATGTCCTGCAGCTCGCGGAAGGCGGCCTTGGTGGCACCGCGGTTGGGCTGGTCGGCGGTCTCCGGCAGCAGCCGGCCGGTGATCTCCGGCGAGCTGTAGTGGTTGGCCAGCACGCTGTCCTTGCCGAAGAACGGCTGGGTGAAGTTGTCCGGGTCCGGGTAGTCGGGGACCCAGCCCTTGACGTAGACGCCGAAGCGGCCGGCGGCCACGCCCTGGTCGTAGTCGCCGGTGGGCACGCTGCGCACCTTGGCGTCGAACAGGCCGCTGGCGTTGAGCTGTTGGGCGATCTCCTGGACGGCGGCGACGGTGCCGGGGCCGAAGCGGTCGGGGGTGGCCCAGAGGGTGAGCGGAACCTTGCCCTGGAGGCCGGCGTCGTGCAGCGCGGCGGCGGCCTTGTCGGGCTGCGGGCGGTCGCCGTAGGTGTTGAAGAAGGCGGTGTTGTGGCCGGTGATGCCGGCCGGGACGACCGAGTAGAGGGGTTCGGCGGTGCGCTGGTAGACGTCCCGGACGAGGGTGGAGCGGTCCAGGAGGTAGGCGACGGCCTTGCGGACGCCGAGCTTGCCGGCGACCGGGTCCTTGAGGTTGAAGACCAGGTGCATGACCTCGGCGCTGCCGCCCTCGACGACCTGGGTGCCGTGTTGCTGGTCCCGGGACGCCTTGTCGAGCGCGGCGATGTCCTTCATGGCCAGACCGCGGTAGGCGAGGTCCACCTTGCCGCTTTCGACGGCCTTGCGGAGCGGCTCGGGGCCGGTGAAGAACTTCAGGGTCATCCCGGAGTTCTTGGCCTTGGCGGGGCCCTTGTAGGACGCGTTGACGGAGAACTTGGCCTGTTCGGTGCCGTAGGAGTCGAGGCTGTAGAGGCCGGAGCCGACGGCCTTGCCGTCGGTGCGCAGCCGGTCGGCGGGGTAGGCGGTGTGGTCGACGATGGAGCCGGCGCCCGAGGCGATCTTCATGGGGAAGGTGGCGTCGGGCGTCTTGAGGTGGAAGACCACGGTCTTGGCGTCCGGGGTCTCGACGTTGTCCAGGGCGGCGAACATCACGGCGGGGCCGTCCTTGTCCTTGATCCGCCGGATGCGGTCGAAGGAGAACTTGACGTCCTGTGAGGTGAGCTTGTCCCCGTTGCTGAAGGTCAGGCCGTCCTTGAGGGTGCAGCGGTAGACCTTGCTGTCGGAGCCGGTGAAGCCGCAGTTCTCGGCGGCCTCCGGTTCCGGGGTCGTCTGACCCTTGGGGAAGCTGAGGAGTGACTGGAAGACGTTGTTGAACAGCAGCCAGGAGCCGGGGTCGTAGCCCGAGGCTGGGTCGGTGGCCTTGACCTTGTCGGTCGTGCCCATGACGACGGGCTCGCCGTGGCCGGACGACTGCGAGGTGTCCGTGCCGCATCCGGCGACCGCGAGCAGGACTGTCGCCAGCCCGGCTCCGATCGGGGCGGACAGCCACTGGTCACGCTTCACTCGGTGGTTCCTCACGTTCTGGTGGAGCCGGTCGGGCCGCGGCGGGGTGCCGTGGCGGAGGACGGTGCCGGGAGGTGCGCGCGGTCAGCTGGAGACACCGCGGCCCAGCTCCCAGAGCTGCAGCGCCGAGGAGGAGTTGAGCGCCCACTCGACGCCGGTGATGTTGTCGCGGGCGGCGACGTACTGCTTGCTCTGCCACAGCGGGAGGAAGGGCACGTCGTCGGCGAGGATGTCCTGGGCCTGCTTGAAGCCGGCCCCGGCGGCGTTGCGGTCGGTCTGCTGTCGGGTGGTGGGGATCAGTTGCGACTCGATCTTGTCGTTGCGGTAGGGGGAGTTGAGGAAGTTCCCCTTGCCGACGAACGGCGCGATGTAGTTGTCCGCGTCGGGGATGTCGGCGAACCATCCCATGCCGTACGCGGTGTACTTGCCGCTGGAGGCGTCGGTGCGGAACTGCTGCCAGCGGTCGATGCCCTTGATGCTGACGTCGAACAGCTTGGTGCTGTTGAGCTGCTTCTGGAGGGCGGCGAACTCCTTGGCCGTGTTGGGGCCGTAGTGGTACTTGCTGTAGGTCAGGGTGAACTTCACCGGGGTGGTGATGTTCGCCTGCTGCAGGGTCTGCTTGGCGGCGGCGACGTCGGGGGTGCTGCCGTACTTGGTGTAGAAGGAGTTGATGTGCCCGGAGAGGCCGGTGGGGACGAGCGAGTAGAGCGGGTCGCCGGTGTAGGAGTAGACGTCGCGCATCAGCTGGGAGCGGTTGACGACCTGTGCGACCGCCTGGCGGACGGCCTTGTTGGAGACGGCCGGGTCCTTGGTGTTGAAGGCGATGTAGCGGATCTCCTGGCCGGGCATCTCCTGGAGCACCAGGTGCTTGTCCTGGGAGTTCTGCAGGCCCTGGACCTGGGCGGGCGTCAGGCCGCGGGTCAGCAGGTCGATGTCGCCCTTGCGGAGGGCGGCCTCCATGTCCGCGGGGTCGTCGAAGAACCGCATCTCGACGGAGTCGTTCTTCACCGGCAACCCGCCCTTGTACTCGGGGTTCTTGGTGAAGACGGCCTTGGTGAGGCGGTCGCCGCTGTGCTCGGTCTTGACGGTGTACGGACCCGAGCCGGCCGTCTCCCAGCCCTTGTAGAGGCTGTTCTTGGGGTACACCTGGCTGTCGACGATGGCCGCGGCGGGGGTCGCGAGCTTCTGCGGGAAGGTGGCGTCCGGCTTGGTGAGGTGGAAGACCACCTCGCGGTTGCTGGGCGTCTCCACCCGGTCGATGTCGTCGAGCAGCGACACCGGGCCGTTGGTGTAGTTGATGGTCCGCATCCGGTCGATGGAGAACTTCACGTCCTGTGCGGTCAGGTCGTGGCCGTTGGAGAACTTCAGACCGCTGCGCAGCGTGCAGCGGTACTGCTCGTTCTGGGTGTCCCGGAAGCCGCAGGACTCGGCGGCCTCGGGCACCACGGCGGTGCCGGTGCGGGGCAGTCGCATCAGCGTCTGGAAGGTGCTGCGCAACACGTTCCAGGCGTCGACGTCGTACGCCTGCGCGGGATCCAGCGGTGCGGGGGCCGCCTTGGTGGCCTCGATCTGCGAGGCGACGCCGACGACGATCGGCGAGCCGCCCGAGCCCGCGCCGTCGCCGTTGCCGCAAGCGGCGAGAGCCGGGGCGAGGAGACCGGCCAGCGCCGGTAGCACCAGGGTCTTGCGATTCATCGTCGACAGGTTCCTTATCAGCGCAGAGGTGTTGCTCGCGTCGAGATTAGTAGGCACCGCCAGCGGCTCATCGACGCACGGAAGTTACATCGATAGGGCGGTGGGATTACGGGAACGGCGTGATCGATATCCGGATGGCGGAACGTATTGCGCGTTGCCCCATCAATCCGGACACTTACCCCCGTAGAAACCACCGACGGGACCCCCTGGATCACCCGTCGAGCCCCCTGTCGACGGCCCGGCACGTGAGAAACGTCACGCACTCCAGCACCCCGTCCGCCCCCGGAATTCCCTCGGGTATTCGTCACGGAAAATAAGCGGATCGCTGCCGTGAGTTTCCGGGCAATACGCGCAGTACGCTCAGTGCACGGAACCTTTGCTTTCCGTGATGAGGGCCTGGAGAAAGGGAAGATCGACTTCTTCGAGGGAGCCGACCACGCGCCGTCCCGGGGCCGGCGGGATCGGGGTCACGGACGGCACCGCGACCACCTGGCAGCCGGCCGCCTCGCCCGCCCGCACCCCGGTGAGGGTGTCCTCGACGACGGCGCACCGGGTCGGGTCGACGCCCAGGCGGGCGGCGGCGGTCAGATACGGGTCCGGGTGCGGCTTGGTCCGCATCAGGTCGTCGCCGGCGACGGTCAGGCGGAAGTTCTCCGCGCCGAGGGAGTACAGCATCCGCTCGATGATGGTCCGGTGCGAGGCGGACACCAGCGCGGTGGGCACGCGGTGCGCGGCCAGCTCGGACAGCAGCCGGCGGGCGCCCGGCATCAGCGGGACACCGCTCCCGATCCGGGCCACGAACGCCTCGTTGAGCAGGGTGCTCAGCTCCGTCAGGCCGATGTCGGCGCCGGTCGCGCGCAGCAGGTAGCCGGCGCTGCGGGACATCGGTCCGCCGACGACGACCTCCCGGTGGCTGTCGTCGAGGACATGGCCGAGCCGGGCGAAGACCTGCGCCTCCGCCTCCCACCAGAAGCCCTCGGTGTCGACGAGGGTGCCGTCCAGATCCAGGAGGACGGCCTGGAGGGTCGCGGCTTCGGCCATGGGGGTCTCCCCTGCTCGATCGGAGTTGAGAGTTCGGGGAAGGGCGCCGACTGCGGGGATGCTGTTGGTCATCCGTCCACCTCCGTTGCAACGTCCCCGGAGGGACGAAAGGGCCGGCCGCCACCCCCGGCGGGGGACAGCGACCGGCCACTACCGGATCGACAAGTGTACGACCGTGCGCGCCGGAACGCCCGGGGAACGCGGAGGATCCGCTTCCGCGGGCGTTCCGGCCGGGCTCGCCGCACCACCGCACCTCACCACGCGCTCCGGTACGGCCCGCGGGGCCTGGTTACCGCGCGTTGAAGTACTTCGCCTCCGGGTGATGGATGACGATGGCGTCGGTGGACTGCTCCGGGTGGAGCTGGAACTCCTCGGAGAGCTGGACGCCGATCCGCTCCGGCCGGAGGAGGTCGGCGATCTTCGCGCGGTCCTCCAGGTCGGGGCAGGCGCCGTAGCCGAGCGAGAAGCGCGCGCCGCGGTACTTCAGCGCGAACATGTCCTCGACGTCCGCCGGGTCCTCGCCCCCGTAGCCGAGCTCGCCGCGCACCCGGGCGTGCCAGTACTCGGCCAGTGCCTCGGCCAACTGCACGGACAGGCCGTGGAGTTCGAGGTAGTCGCGGTAGGAGTTGGCCTCGAACAGCCCGGCGGTGGCCTCGCCGATCCGGGAGCCGACGGTGACCACCTGCAGGCCGACGACGTCGGTCTCGCCGGACTCCTCCGGGCGGAAGAAGTCGGCCAGGCACAGGCGGCGGCCGCGGCGCTGGCGGGGGAAGGTGAAGCGGGTCCGCTCGGTGCCGTCCTCGTGGAGCAGGATGAGGTCGTCGCCCTTGGAGACGCATGGGAAGTAGCCGTGGACGACGGCCGCCTCCAGGAGGTTCTCGGTCTGGAGCTTGTCCAGCCAGCCGCGCAGCCGCGGCCGGCCCTCGGTCTCCACCAGCTCCTCGTAGCTGGGGCCCTCGCCGGTGCGGGCCTGCTTCAGCCCCCACTGGCCCTTGAACAGGGCGCCCTCGTCCAGCCAGGAGGCGTAGTCGGCCAGCTGGATGCCCTTGATGACCCGGGTGCCCCAGAACGGCGGGGTGGGCACGGGGTTGTCGGTGGCGACGTCCGAGCGGACCGTGCCCTCCTCCGGCTCCGGCTCGGCGGCCTGGCCCGCGGCGCCGGCCGCTGACGTCGCGGTGCGCTTGGGCACCCGCCGCTGCTTGAGCTCGGGGAGGGTCGCGCCGGGCACGCCGCGCTTGACGGCGATCAGCGCGTCCATCAGCCGCAGGCCCTCGAAGGCGTCGCGGGCGTAGCGGACCTCGCCCTCGTAGATCTCGTGGAGGTCCTGTTCGACGTAGGCGCGGGTGAGGGCGGCGCCGCCGAGGATGACGGGGTAGTCGGCCGCCATCTTGCGCTGGTTGAGCTCCTCGAGGTTCTCCTTCATGATCACCGTGGACTTGACCAGGAGCCCGGACATGCCGATGACGTCGGCCCGGTGCTCCTCGGCGGCCTCCAGGATCGCGGAGACGGGCTGCTTGATGCCGAGGTTGACGACGTTGTAGCCGTTGTTGGACAGGATGATGTCGACGAGGTTCTTGCCGATGTCGTGGACGTCGCCGCGGACGGTGGCCAGCACGATGGTGCCCTTGCCCTCGTCGTCGGACTTCTCCATGTGCGGCTCCAGATAGGCCACCGCGGTCTTCATGACCTCGGCGGACTGGAGCACGAACGGCAGCTGCATCTGGCCGGAACCGAACAGTTCGCCGACCACTTTCATGCCGTCGAGCAGGGTCTCGTTGACGATGTCGAGGGCCGGACGCTCCGTCAGCGCCTCGGCGAGGTCGGCCTCCAGGCCGTTGCGCTCGCCGTCGATGATGCGGTGCTTGAGGCGCTCCTCCAGCGGCAGCGCGGCGAGCTCGGCGGCCTTGTCGGCCTTGAGGGACTTGGCGGTGGCGCCCTCGAAGAGCTCCATCAGCTTCTGCAGCGGGTCGTAGCCCTCGGCCCTGCGGTCGTGGATCAGGTCGAGGGCGGTGGTCACCTGCTCCTCGTCGAACCGGGCGATCGGCAGGATCTTGGAGGCGTGCACGATGGCGGAGTCCAGGCCGGCCTTGACGCACTCGTCCAGGAAGACGGAGTTGAGGACGATGCGGGCGGCCGGGTTGAGGCCGAAGGAGATGTTGGAGAGGCCGAGGGTGGTCTGGACGTCCGGGTGACGCTTCTTCAGCTCGCGGATCGCCTCGATGGTGGCGATGCCGTCCTTGCGCGACTCCTCCTGGCCGGTGCAGATGGTGAAGGTCAGGCAGTCGATGAGGATGTCGGACTCCCGCACGCCCCAGTTGCCCGTCAGGTCCTCGATCAGCCGCTCGGCGATCTCGACCTTCTTCTGCACGGTGCGGGCCTGGCCCTCCTCGTCGATGGTCAGGGCGATCAGCGCCGCGCCGTGCTCGGCGGCCAGCCGCGTGACCTTCGCGAAGCGGGACTCGGGGCCGGCGCCGTCCTCGTAGTTGACGGAGTTGATCACGGCGCGGCCGCCGAGCTTCTCCAGCCCGGCCTGGAGGACGTCGACCTCGGTGGAGTCCAGGACGATCGGCAGGGTGGAGGCGGTGGCGAACCGGCCGGCCAGCTCCTCCATGTCGGCGACGCCGTCCCGGCCGACGTAGTCGACGCAGAGGTCGAGCATGTGGGCGCCCTCGCGGATCTGGTCGCGGGCCATCTCCACGCAGTCGTCCCAGCGGCCGTCCAGCATCGCCTCGCGGAACTTCTTCGAGCCGTTGGCGTTGGTGCGCTCGCCGATCGCCAGGTAGGAGGTGTCCTGGCGGAACGGGACGGTCTGGTAGAGGGAGGCCGCGCCAGGCTCGGGGCGCGGTTCGCGGCCGGTGGGCGCGAAGCCCCGGACCCGCTCGACGACCTGGCGCAGGTGCTCGGGGGTGGTGCCGCAGCAGCCGCCCACCAGCGACAGCCCGTACTCGGCGACGAAGGTCTCCTGGGCGTCGGCCAGTTCGGCGGCGGTCAGCGGGTAGTGCGCGCCGTCCTTGCCCAGGACCGGCAGGCCGGCGTTGGGCATGCAGGACAGCGGGACGCGGGAGTGGCGGGCCAGATAGCGCAGGTGCTCGCTCATCTCGGCCGGGCCGGTGGCGCAGTTCAGGCCGATCATGTCGATGCCCAGCGGCTCCAGCGCCGTCAGCGCCGCGCCGATCTCCGAGCCCAGCAGCATCGTGCCGGTGGTCTCGACGGTGACGGAGCAGATGATGGGCAGGTGGGTGCCGGTGGCCTCCAGGGCGCGGCGGGCGCCGAGCACGGCGGCCTTGGTCTGCAGCAGGTCCTGGGTGGTCTCCACCAGCAGGGCGTCCGCGCCGCCGGCGATCATGCCCTCGGCGTTGCGCTGGTAGGCGTCGCGCAGGGTGACGTAGGCGACGTGGCCGAGAGTGGGGAGTTTGGTGCCGGGGCCCATCGAGCCGAGGACGTAGCGCTGCTGGCCGGTGGCGGCGGTGAACTCGTCGGCGACCTCGCGGGCGATCCGGGCGCCGGACTCGGACAGCTCGAAGACCCGCTCGGGGATGTCGTACTCGGCCAGCGCGGCGAAGTTGGCGCCGAAGGTGTTGGTCTCCACGCAGTCGACGCCGACCTCGAAGTACGCCTCGTGGACCGACCGGACGATGTCGGGGCGGGTGACGTTGAGGATCTCGTTGCAGCCCTCCAGCTGCTGGAAGTCCTCCATGGTCGGGTCCTGTGCCTGCAGCATCGTGCCCATGGCGCCATCGGCGACCACGACCCGTGAGGCGAGTGCTTCGCGGAGTGAGGTGACGCGGGACGAGCTGGTGGACGCGGGCGAATTCGAAGCCATGGAAGTGCTCCCGTGGTTGCGACGGCTGTCGGCTTTGCACCCCCTCCTGAAGAGGGCGCACCCGGCCAGCGTAGCTTCCGGGCCGGGACAGGTGTTCCCCGTTCCACGGCGTGGACAGCCGTTCCGGTGGTCCGACCGGTCCGTCGGCCATGATCGTCGATTGCCGGGTCCCCTCCCCATGGTCGGCATGGGCCGATATCGTTCAGCATTGTCGAACCAGATATTTCGGAGGTCGCCCGATGGCACGCACCATCCAGTCGCTGGAGCGAGCAGCCGCGATGCTGCGGCTGCTCGCAGGGGGAGAACGGCGGCTGGGCCTCTCCGACATCTCCTCCTCGCTCGGACTGGCGAAGGGCACGGCGCACGGCATCCTGCGCACCCTCCAGCAGGAGGGCTTCGTGGAGCAGGACGCCGCCTCGGGCCGCTACCAGCTCGGCGCCGAGCTGCTGCGGCTGGGCAACAGCTACCTGGACGTCCACGAGCTGCGGGCCCGCGCCCTGGTGTGGACCGACGACCTGGCCCGCTCCAGCGGGGAGAGCGTCTATCTCGGCGTCCTGCACCAGCAGGGCGTGCTGATCGTGCACCACGTCTTCCGCCCCGACGACAGCCGGCAGGTGCTGGAGGTCGGCGCGATGCAGCCGCTGCACAGCACGGCCCTGGGGAAGGTGCTGTCGGCGTACGACCCGGTGGCGCACAGCGAGGCCGTGGAGTCCGAGCGGGAGTCCTTCACCCCGCGCACGACGACCGGGCTGGCGGACTTCGAGGGGGTGCTGGACCTCACGCGGGCGCGCGGCTGGGCCGCGGACGTGGAGGAGACCTGGGAGGGCGTGGCCTCGATCGCGGCGCCGATCCACGACCGGCGGCGGATGCCGGTGGGTGCGGTGGGGGTCACCGGGGCCGTCGAGCGGGTGTGCCGCGACGGCGAACTGCGGCCGGAAATCGTCGCTGCTGTGAGGGATTGCGCACGAGCGGTCTCCCGGGACCTCGGGGCAGGACGGTTCTGACCGCTTACGCCCTAAATGTTCACCTAAGTTTTTCGCCACAGCACCCTTGACGGGGTCTAGGAGGTAAACAAAACTGCCGTTCGTCGGTCGGCATTGCCGAACACCTGACGGAAATAAGCGTTATGGTGTGGACTGCCGCGGGCCGACCAACGCCCTCTCGGAGGGTGCGGACCACCGGAGGGACCCGGGGTTCGCCTTCCCCTGGACGAAGGACAAAGGAGTCGCGGGTGTCCAGCTCCGACATCTTCATCAGCGAGACCATCGGTACCGCTGTTCTGATCTTGATGGGCGGTGGCGTGTGCGCCGCCGTCACCTTCAAGCGCTCCAAGGCGTTCAACGCCGGATGGGTCGCCATCGCCTTCGGGTGGGGCTTCGCCGTCCTCACGGGTGCCTACATCGCCGCCAAGTCCGGCGCACACCTCAACCCCGCCGTGACCATCGGTCTCGCGATCAAGGGCGCCATCGAGTGGAGCCAGGTGCCGGTGTACTTCGCCGGCGAGTTCCTCGGCGCCATGATCGGCGCGGTGCTGGTGTGGCTGGTCTACTACGGGCAGTTCCGGGCGCATCTGACCGACCCGGAGGTCCTCACCGGCCACTTCGGCGAGGAGGGCATGGTCGACCCGGCCGCCGCACCGAAGGCCGGCCCCGTGCTGGGCATCTTCTCCACCGGCCCGGAGATCCGGAACGTGGTCCAGAACCTCGTCACCGAGATCATCGCCACCGCTGTGCTCGTGCTGTCGATCCTCACCCTCGGGCTGAGCGACAACGGCAAGGGCGTGGGCGCGATCGGCACACTGCTGGTCGCCCTGGTCGTCACCGGAATCGGCCTGTCCCTGGGCGGACCGACCGGCTACGCCATCAACCCGGTCCGCGACCTCGGCCCGCGCATCGTGCACGCGCTGCTGCCGCTGCCGAACAAGGGTGGTTCCGACTGGGGCTACGCCTGGATCCCCGTGGCGGGCCCGCTGATCGGCGGGGCCATCGCCGGGGGCATCTACCAACTGGCGTTCGCCTGAGCCGCCCCGCCCACCACGCCCGCACCGACCCCTGGAGCACACCATGAGCGACACCCCCAGCACCTCCTCGCACAGCCACGGCCCCTTCATCGCGGCGATCGACCAGGGCACGACCTCCAGCCGCTGCATCGTCTTCGACCGGGACGGCCGGATCGTCTCCGTCGACCAGAAGGAACACGAGCAGATCTTCCCGAAGCCGGGCTGGGTCGAACACGATGCCGCCGAAATCTGGACCAACGTCCAGCAGGTCGTCGAGGGCGCCATCGACAAGGCCGCGCAGAGCAACCCCGGCTTCTCCCCCGACGACGTCAAGGCGATCGGCATCACCAACCAGCGCGAGACCACTCTGCTCTGGGACAAGAACACCGGCGAGCCGGTCCACAACGCCATCGTCTGGCAGGACACCCGCACCGACGCGCTCTGCCGGGAGCTGGGCCGCAACGTCGGCCAGGACCGCTTCCGCCGCGAGACCGGCCTGCCGCTGGCCTCGTACTTCGCCGGTCCGAAGATCCGCTGGCTGCTGGACAACGTCGAGGGCCTGCGCGAGCGCGCCGAGCGCGGCGAGATCCTCTTCGGCACCATGGACTCCTGGGTCATCTGGAACCTCACCGGTGGCGTCAACGGCGGCAAGCACGTCACCGACGTGACCAACGCCTCGCGCACCCTCCTGATGAACCTGCACACCCTGCAGTGGGACGAGAAGATCCTCGCCTCCCTGGACATCCCCGCCGCGCTGCTGCCCGAGATCCGGTCCTCCGCCGAGGTCTACGGCACCACCGCCGCCGGCGTCCTCCAGGGCGTGCCGGTCGCCTCCGCGCTCGGCGACCAGCAGGCCGCGCTCTTCGGCCAGACCTGCTTCGCCGAGGGCGAGGCCAAGTCCACGTACGGCACCGGCACCTTCATGCTGATGAACACCGGCAACCAGCCGGTGAACTCCTACAACGGGCTGCTGACCACGGTCGGCTACCGGATCGGCGACCAGCAGACGGTCTACGCCCTGGAAGGCTCCATCGCCGTCACCGGCTCGCTCGTCCAGTGGATGCGCGACCAGATGGGGCTGATCAACAGCGCGGCCGAGATCGAGACGCTGGCCAGCACCGTCGAGGACAACGGCGGCGCCTACTTCGTGCCGGCCTTCTCCGGCCTGTTCGCGCCCTACTGGCGCTCCGACGCCCGCGGCGTCATCGCCGGTCTGACCCGTTACGTCACCAAGGCGCACATCGCCCGTGCCGTCCTCGAGGCCACCGCCTGGCAGACCCGCGAGATCACCGACGCCATGACCAAGGACTCCGGCGTCGACCTGACCGCGCTCAAGGTCGACGGCGGAATGACCTCCAACAACCTGCTGATGCAGACCATCTCGGACTTCCTGGACGCACCCGTGGTGCGCCCGATGGTGGCCGAGACGACCTGCCTCGGCGCTGCCTACGCGGCCGGACTGGCCGTCGGCTTCTGGTCCAGCACCGACGAGCTGCGCGCCAACTGGCGCCGGGCCGCCGAGTGGACCCCCCGCATGGACGCGGCCACCCGTGACCGCGAGTACAAGAACTGGCTCAAGGCCGTTGAGCGGACCATGGGCTGGCTCGACGACGAGAGCTGACTGAGGAGCACATCATGAGCACCCTGCAGAGCGTCCCGGCCCTCGGGACGCACCCGGCCGCCGGTTCCCTGCCGAGCCGCGCCGAAACCCGGGAGCAGCTGTCCAAGGCGACGTACGACCTCCTGGTGATCGGCGGCGGCATCCTGGGCATCTCCACCGCCTGGCATGCCGCGCAGGCCGGACTGCGGGTTGCCCTGGTGGACGCCGGCGACTTCGCCGGCGCCACCTCCTCCGCCTCCTCCAAGCTGCTGCACGGCGGTCTGCGCTACCTGCAGACCGGTGCGGTCAAGCTGGTCGCGGAGAACCACTTCGAGCGCCGCGCGGTCTCCCGCGAGGTGGCCCCGCACCTGGCCAACCCGCTCACCTTCTACCTGCCGGTCTACAAGGGCGGCCCGCACGGCGCGGCCAAGCTCGGCGCGGGCGTCTTCGCCTACTCCGCGCTCTCCGCGTTCGGCGACGGCGTCGGCCACGTCATAAGCCCGGCCAAGGCCCAGCGCGACGTCCCGGAGCTGCGGACGGAGAACCTCAAGGCCGTTGCCGTGTACGGCGACGACCAGATGAACGACTCCCGGATGGCGCTGATGACCGTCCGCGCGGCGGTCGCCGCCGGCGCCACGGTCCTGAACCACTCCGAGGTCACCGGCCTGCGCTTCACCCAGGGCCGGGTCACCGGCGCCGAGCTCAAGGACCGCCTGGACGGCACCGAGTTCGGCGTCAACGCCCGCCTGGTGCTCAACGCCACCGGCCCGTGGGTGGACCACCTGCGCAAGATGGAGGACCCGAACGCGGCCCCCTCCATCCGCCTCTCCAAGGGCGCGCACCTCGTCCTCAAGCGCACCTCCCCCTGGAAGGCCGCGCTGGCGACCCCCATCGACAAGTACCGCATCACCTTCGCCCTCCCCTGGGAGGACATGCTGCTGCTCGGCACCACCGACGAGGAGTACGAGGGGGACCCGGCGGACGTCGCGGTCACCGAGAAGGACACCGCCCAGATCCTGGACGAGGCCGCCTTCTCCGTCCGTGACCAGCAGCTCTCCCGCGACCTGATCACCTACTCGTTCGCCGGTCTGCGGGTGCTGCCGGGCGGTCCCGGCGACACCTCGAAGGCCAAGCGCGAGACGGTGGTCACCGAGGGCCGCGGCGGGATGCTGTCGGTGGCCGGCGGCAAGTGGACGACCTTCCGGCACATCGGCCGCACGGTGATGAACAAGCTCGCCGCGCTGCCCGGCCACCCGCTGGCCGAGGACATGGAGCCGATCGCGCAGCTGCCGAAGAAGCTCCCGCTGCCCGGCATCGCCAACCCCAACGCGGTCGCCCACCGGCTGCTGGTGGACGGCGGCACGCCCGGCCCGCGGATGGCCGCCGACACCGCGCGCCACCTGGCCACCCACTACGGGTCGCTCTCCTTCGACATCGCCCGGCTGGCGAACGAGGACCCGGCGCTGGCCGAGCGGATCCACCCGGACGCCCCGGAGATCTGGGCGCAGGTCGCCTACGCCCGGGACCACGAGTGGGCCGAGACCGCCGACGACGTGCTGCGCCGCCGGACCACGCTGACCATCCGCGGCCTGGCCACGGACGACATCCGCGCCCGGGTCGAGAGCATGCTGGAGCGCTGACGAACAGTCAGGAACCTGCACGGGTGAGGTGAGTCGGGGCGGTCCACGGGCCGCCCCGACCCCTGTTTCCGGAGCTCACCGCGGCGCGCGGCCCCGTTCGGGGCGCGCGCCGCGGCCGTCCGGCGGCATGGTGCCACGCGGCCGACACACCGCGGCAACGTCCGGCGCGCACAGTGGGAGGACCACCGCCGGGGTGGCCCCCACGCCGGAAGGACGCCATGAAATTCTCCGTGCTCTCCCTGATCGGCCATGCGCCACACCCGCTGACCGGGCAACTGGCCGCCCCCGCCGACCGGTTCGCCGAGGTCGTGGGGACCGCCGAGGCGGCCGAGCGGCTGGGCTTCGACGCTTACGCCGTCGGCGAACGGCACGCCGGTCCCTTCCTCTCCTCCAGCCCGTCGGTGGTGCTGGGCGCGCTGGCCGCCCGGACGTCCCGGATCCGGCTGCTGACCGGGGTCACCGTCGTGGCGGTCCTGGACCCGGTGCGGGTCGCCGAGGACTACGCGACGCTCGACCAACTCGCCCGCGGCCGGCTGGAGCTGGTCGTCGGCAAGGGCGCCGAGGCCGGTCACTTCGACCTCTTCGGCCTCGACGAGGAGCGGCAGTGGGACCTCCAGGCCGAGAAGTACGAGCTGCTGCGCCGGCTGTGGCACGAGGAGAACGTCGACTGGGCGGGCGAGTTCCGGCCGCCGCTGAAGAACGTCACGACCCTGCCGCGCCCCTACGGCGACCCGCCGCGGATCTGGCACGGCTCGGCCACCAGCCGCAACTCCCCCGAACTGGCCGCGAAGCACGGCGATCCGCTGTTCACCGCCAACGCGATCCAGCCGCGCGCCGCCTACGCCGGGCTGATCGCGTACTACCGCGAGCGGTTCGCGGCGTACGGGCACGACCCGGCGCGGGCCCGGGTGGCCGCGGGCTCCGGCGGGCTGCTGATCGCCGACAGCGAACGGCAGGCGATCGCCCGCTACAAGGACCTCTACGAGGCGAAGGTCGCGCAGAGCTTCCGGCCGCACCTGGCGGGCCGGCCCGGCTACAACACCCCCTTCCGCACGATCGAGGACGCCATCGCGAACGGCCCGCAGCTGATCGGCTCGCCGCAGCAGATCATCGACAAGATCCTCGGCTGGCACGCGGTGTACGGCCACGACCTGCAGTCGCTCAGCGTCGACGGCTTCGGGCTGGACCACGCCGAACAGCTGGAGACCCTGCACCGGTTCGCCGAGGAGATCGCCCCCGTGGTCCGCCGCGAGGCGCCCAGCACGCTGTGGGCGGACGCGGCGGACGGCTCCCCGGCGGACGGGGACGGGCGGTGACCGCGGGCGTGATCGGGCGTCGTCGGGCGCCCGCGGCCGCCCGTCAGGCGGCGAAGCCGCCGTCGACCGCGAGCGCGGCACCGGTGATGTACCGGCCGCCGTCGCCCGCCAGATGGGCCACCGTCGCCGCCACGTCCGCCGGCCGCCCGTAGCTGCCGAGCGAGGTCAACTGCGCCTGGAACGCGGCGCTCTCGCCGTCCGCGGGGTTCATGTCGGTGTCGATGGGCCCCGGGTGGACGAGGTTGACGGTGATGCCGCGCGGGCCCAACTCCCGGGCCAGCGCCTTGGTCAGGCCGGTCAGCGCGGCCTTGCTGGTGGCGTAGAGGGAACCGCCGGGGAAGGCCACCCGCTCGGCCATGCAGCTGCCGATCGAGATGATCCGGCCGCCCTCGACCAGGTGGGCGGCCGCGGCCTGCGCCGCCAGGAAGGGGGCCCGGACATTGGTCGCCAGCACCCGGTCCACGGCGTCGAGCCCGATGCCCTCGAAGGGGCCCAGGACGCCCAGACCCGCGTTGTTGACGAGGACGTCCAGCCGCCCCATCCGGTCCGCCGCGGCGGCCACCGAGGCCCGCACCGCCTCCGGGTCCGCGGCGTCGGCCCGGAGCGCCCAGGCCCGCCCGCCGGCCTCCTCGATCTCCTTGACGACCCGGGCGGCCAGATCGTCCCGGTCACGGTAGGTCAGCGCGACCGCCGCCCCGTCGGCCGCCAGCCGCACCGCGACGGCCGCGCCGATGCCCCGGCTGCCGCCGGTCACCAGGGCCGCCCTGCCGGTCAGCGGGCGGGTGCCGGCCACCGGGCCGGCGGAAGTCGTCGTCGTCATCGTCCTCACCTGTTCCATATCCAAATCCCACCAACAAGTACCGAGTTGGGCCGACCCGGAAGCTTTGCGGCGCTTCCGGGGGCTTCCTCCGCGGTACGGCTCGATCCTCCGGTACGGCGGCGGGCGGTGCTGGCGGAATACGGACGGCCAGGCCGCGGGGCGGGCCGTGCGCCGCTCCGCACCGTCCGCACACGTGCTCGTAAAGGGGCTGCGGATCGGCCCCGGGGAAGCCGTAGTCTTGGGAGCGCACGCAATGGAACTGCTGCCGGCGGCCGCCCCGGGCGGCCCGACCGGCCGGAAGGAGGGGCTGGGTGATCGAGCTGGAGGGGGTGCCCGAGCTGATCGACCCGGTCATGGTGGCCGCGTTCGAAGGCTGGAACGACGCCGGCGACGCCGCCTCCGCCGCGGTCGCCCACCTGGACCGGGAGTGGAAGGGCGAGGTCTTCGCCGCGCTCGACGCCGAGGACTACTACGACTTCCAGGTGAACCGCCCCACGGTCTTCCTGGAGAACGGCGTCCGCAAGATCACCTGGCCCACGACGCGGCTCTCCGTCGTCCGGGTCGGCGACGCGGACGGCAAGGGGAACCCCCGCGACCTGGTCCTGGTCCGCGGCATCGAGCCGAGCATGCGCTGGCGCTCGTTCTGCAACGAACTCCTCGGCTTCGCCCATGAGTTGGGCGTCGAGATGGTGGTGGTGCTGGGCTCGCTGCTGGGCGACACCCCGCACACCCGGCCGGTCCCGGTCAGCGGCGTCAGCTCCGACGCCGACGTGGCCCGCCGGCTGGATCTGGAGGAGTCCCGCTACGAAGGCCCCACCGGCATCGTCGGCATCCTCCAGGAGGCGTGCACACACGCCGGCGTCCCGGCGGTCAGCCTGTGGGCCGCGGTGCCGCACTACGTCTCCCAGCCGCCCAACCCCAAGGCCACCCTCGCCCTCCTCAACCGCCTGGAGGACCTGCTCGACCTGCGGATCCCGCTCGGCGAACTGACCGAGGACGCCCGCGCCTGGCAGCTGGGCGTGGACCAACTCGCCGCGGAGGACAGCGAGGTCGCCGAGTACGTCCAGTCGCTGGAGGAGGCCCGGGACACCGCCGAACTGCCGGAGGCGTCCGGCGAGGCCATCGCCCGGGAGTTCGAGCGCTATCTGCGCCGCCGCGACCCGCAGGCCGGCCCCGGGGTGGCGAGCGAGGGCGGCGTCGCCGACGGCCGGGACGGCTCCTACCTCCGGGACACCGCCGGCGGCCGCACCCGGCACCCGCGCGCCACGCCCAAGGAGCCTCGCGAGCCCCGGCCGCCGGAGGAGTCCGGCCCCGCGAAGCCGTCCACCGGCCCGGAGGCCGGCGAGGGCACCGGGGAGCGCGACGCGGGACCGGACGGCGGCCGCACCGACGGCGAGGGCCCGGAGGACTCCGGCGCCGAGCGCTGACCGGCCGCCCGGCGGCAGCCGGTCCCCGCACCGGGCCGGCGCACGACGAAGGGGCGCCCCCCATTCCGGGGGGCGCCCCTCACGCGTCCGGCGACGGCCGTGCGGCCGTCGTCCCCGTCCCTACAGCGCCACGCCCAGCAGGGCGTCCACCGCGCGGGAGACGAGGCCGGGCGCGCCCTCGTCGGTGCCGCCGTCGGCCTCCTGCGCGGCGGCCCAGCGGTCCACCGCGGCGAGCGCGGCCGGCGCGTCCAGGTCGTCGGCCAGGGCGGTGCGGATCTCCGCGAGGAGGGCCTCGGCGGGCGGGCCGTCCGGGCGGGAGACCGCGGAACGCCAGCGGGCCAGCCGGTCCTCGGCGTCCCGGAGCACCTCGTCGGTCCACTCCCAGTCGCTGCGGTAGTGGTGGGCCAGCAGCGACAGGCGGATCGCCGCCGGGTCGGTGCCGGCCCGGCGCAGCGCGGAGACGAAGACCAGGTTGCCCTTGGACTTGGACATCTTCTGGCCGTCCAGGGCGACCATGCCGGCGTGCACGTACGCCTGGGCGAAGGGGTGCCGGCCGGTCAGTGCCTGGGCGTGCGAGGCGCCCATCTCGTGGTGCGGGAAGGCGAGGTCGGAGCCGCCGCCCTGGACGTCGAAGCCCATGCCCAGGTGCTCCAGGGCGATGGCGACGCACTCGATGTGCCAGCCGGGCCGGCCGTGGCCCAGCGACCCGCCGTCCCAGCTCGGCTCGCCGTCGCGGGCGGCCATCCACAGCATCGGGTCGAGCGGGTTCTTCTTGCCCTCGCGCTCCGGGTCGCCGCCGCGCTCGGCGGACAGCAGCCGCATCGCCTCGGCGTCCAGGCCGGAGACCTCGCCGAAGTGCGGGTCGGAGGCCACCGAGAAGTAGGTGTCGCCGTCGAGTTCGTAGGCCGCACCGGCCTCGCGCAGCCGCTCGACCAGCGGGACGATCCACGGTATCGACTCGACGGCGCCTATGTAGTGGCGCGGCGGCAGCATCCGCAGCGCCGTCATGTCCTCGCGGAAGAGGGCGGTCTCGCGCTCGGCGAGCGCGGTCCAGTCGACGCCGGTCGCCACCGCCCGCTCCAGCAGCGGGTCGTCGACGTCGGTGACGTTCTGCACGTAGTGCACCTGGCGCTTCGTGTCGAGCCACACGCGCTGAACGAGGTCGAACGCGTTGTAGGTCGCCGCGTGCCCCATGTGGGTGGCGTCGTACGGCGTGATGCCGCAGACGTAGATACGGGCGACGGGACCGGGGTCGAGGGTCACCCGTCCGCCGGTCGCGGTGTCGTGGATCCTCAGGTCGCGGCCCTGACCGGGCAGGGCGGGGACCTCAGAAGCGGGCCATGCATGCATGCCTTGAGCGTAACCGGACGGATGTTCCGCATACGAACCGGAGGGGCCTCTCTGGCTGGAAAGGTGGTCTTGCGATCCGCGGCCGGATGTGCCACCGGATGTGCCGGAGGCATACGGCCGTTGGGCGGCCGGGGCCGGTGTCGGCTCAGACCGGCGGCCAGGGAATCGCCGGCCACTCCCCGCTCGGCTCCGGGTGCCGTCCGCTGCTCAGCAGCCCCTCGACCCGCGCGCGCAGCGCCGCCAGCTCGGCATCCGTGATCAGCTCCGCCAACCGGGCGGCGAGCGGCGCGCCGTCGGCCAGTGCCGCCCGCAGACCGCGCAGCACCTCCAGCGCCTCCCCGGGCAGCGGCTCGCCGGCCCAGCCCCACAGGAGCGTGCGCAGCTTGTCCGCCGAGTTGAACGTCACACCGTGGTCGATCGCGAAGAACGCGCCACCGGCCCCGGGCAGCAGATGGCCGCCCTTGCGGTCGCCGTTGTTGATCACCGCGTCCAGGACGGCCAGCCGGCGCAGCCGGGGGTCGTCGGCATGGACCAGCAGCGCGGTGCGGCCCGCGCCGATCTCCGCCCGGCCGACCGCCTTCCAGCCCGCCGCCGGTTCGTCCTCGGCGACCAGCGCCAGCAGCTCGGGCGCCTCGTCGCCGTCCCCGGGCGGCGCTATCCACTCCTGGACCATGCCGGTGCCGTACGGGCCGTCGCGCAGCACGGTGGTGGGGATGAGGTCCCAGCCGCAGGCCCGGGAGACCTCGTAGGCGGCGACCTCGCGCTGGGCGAGCGTGCCGTCGGGGAAGTCCCACAGCGGGGCGCTCGCCGGCGACCGGCTTGTAGACGCATGCGGCGCTGCGCCCGTCGCGCTCGACGGTGCAGTAGAGGACGGCGTTGGAGGCGTCGGGGACCTGGCCGCGGACGGTCAGCTCGCCCTCGGCGAGCAGTGCCGGCGGCAGGCTCCCGACGGGCTCCCGGGCCGGCTCCCGCGGGACCGCGCGGGCGGCATCCGGGCCGGCCGGTTCGGCGACGGGCTCCATGGGGTTCAGGCGTCCCGCCGGTATCCGTTCTGGCGCGGGCATACGTGTCCCTCCGGGTCGAGCGGCAGGCTGCACAGCGGGCACGGCGGGCGGCCGGCGTTGACCACGTCCAGCGCCCGCTTGGCGAACGCCCGGGCCATGGTGCCGGTCAGCCGCACCCGGAGCATCGGCGGGCCGTTCTCGTCGTCCTGGAGCAGTCGCTCCTCGGCGTCGGCGAGGTCCTCGTCGCTGTCGGCCTCCAACTCGACCAGCGCCTGCGCCTCGACGATCATCCGCTCCTCGTCGCCGTCCCAGGCCAGCGCCATGGTGCCGACCCGGAACTCCTCCTCCACCGGCGTCTCCAACGGCGCGGTGTCGGCCATCTCGGACGGGGAGACCGCGGGTACCGGGGCGCTGCCGCCGCTGCGCCGCACCACCTCGTCCAGCAGCTCGTCGATCCGCTCGGCGAGCGCGGCCACCTGGGTCTTCTCCAGGGCGACGCTGGTGACGCGGCCACCCGCGGTGGCCTGGAGGAAGAAGCTACGGCGGCCAGGCAGCCCGACCGTACCGGCCACGAAGCGGTCCGGTAGGTCGTAGAAGAACACCTGACGGGACAACGTCCTGCTCCGATTGTGTCGACTGCTTGGGTCAGTGCGGTCGCTGCGGTCGCGGCGTCCCGGAGGGGGTACGGCGCGGATCACAGGGGCGTCGCGGGCAGCGCCGTCGCACCACCCTACTGCGCCTGCTGATCACGCTGCGCCCGCACCGCCCCCGATGGCCGCGTCCCGCTCGCCGCCGGCGCCGCCGGCGTCCTCGCGGGGCACCAGCGAGGCGAGGTCGCCGGTGTCGCCGAGCCGTACGAGGTAGGGCCGCAGCCGGGTGTAGCGGATCACGGTCACCGAGCACGGCTCCACGGAGATCCGCTGGAAGAGGTCCAGGTGCATGCCGAGGGCGTCGGCGACCAGGGACTTGATGAGGTCGCCGTGCGAGCACATCAAGTAGGCCGCCTCCGCACCGGAGGTCTCCTCGACCCGGGCGTTCCAGTCCCGGACCGCGGCCACCGCGCGGGCCTGCATCTCCCGCATCGGCTCGCCGCCGGGGAAGGCGGCCGCGGAGGGGTGCTGCTGGACGGTCTCCATCAGCGGTTCGTCGGCCAGCTCGGCGAGCTTGCGCCCCGACCAGTCGCCGTAGTCGCACTCGGTGATCCGCTCGTCGGTCTCCAGGCGCAGCCCGGGGCGGGCCGCCAGCAGCGGCCCCAGGCTCTCCCGGCAGCGCTGCAGCGGGCTGGTGACGGCGAGCGCCAGCGGGATGTCCGCGAGCCGGGCGGGCAGCGCCGCGGCCTGGGCGGCGCCCCGCTCGTCGAGGGCGACGCCGGGCGTCCGGCCGGCGAGCACGCCGGAGGTGTTGGCGGTGGAGCGGCCGTGCCGCACCAGGATCAGCGTGGGCATGCCCGCCACCCTAGGGCCTGTCCGGCAAGAAGGTCCCGGGGCGGGTCGGCTTCTTCCCTGGCAGGGGCTTCTGCCGCGGGCGAGAATGCCTGGTGTGATCGTGGACTGCGCCATCTACCGCGAGGGCCGCCGCCATGAGTGCGCGCGGGACTTCTCGCGCGCACTGGCCGCGGCCCGGGCGGAGGGGCACTCCTTTCTGTGGCTGGGCATGTACGAGCCGACCCAGCACGAGTTCGACGAGGTCAGCAGCAAGTTCGGGCTGCACCCGCTGGCCGTGGAGGACGCCCTCAACGCCCACCAACGGCCCAAGCTGGAGGTCTACGACGACTCGGTGTTCGTGGTGCTGAAGCCGATCACCTACGACGTCACGGCCGACACGGTGACCGCCTCGGAGCTGATGGTCTTCGTCGGCGACTCGTTCGTCGTCACCGTCCGGCACGGTACGGCCAGTCCGCTGGCGGCGGTCCGTCGGCGGCTGGAGCACCATCCGGAGATCCTGCGGCACGGCCCCGGCGCGGTGCTCTACGCGATCAGCGACGCGGTGGTGGACCACTACATCGAGGTCGCCGGCGAACTCCAGGTGGACATGGAGGAGTTGGAGGCCGAGGTGTTCGCGCCGATCCGCCGGGAGACCCGGGGCACCGCCGCCCAGATCTACGCGTTCAAGCGCGAGGTGCTCGAATTCCGCCGGGCCACCGTCCCGTTGGTCGAGCCGATGAACCGCCTGCAGAACCCCGGTGTGCCGTTCGTGCACGATCACGCCCGGCCGTTCTTCCGGGACGTCGGCGACCATCTGACCCGTGCCAACGAGTCGGTGGAGTCGCTGGACCGGCTGCTGTCGGACATCCTCGCCGCCCATCTGGCGCAGATGGGCGTCCGGCAGAACGACGACATGCGCAAGATCTCCGCCTGGGCGGCGCTGGCCGCGGTGCCGACCCTGATCGCGGGCATCTACGGCATGAACTTCAGCGATATGCCGGAGCTGAAGTGGCCGCTGGGCTACCCGGTGATCCTGCTGCTGATGGCGACCATCGAGGTGCTGCTCTACCGGCTGTTCAAGCGCCGCGGCTGGCTGTGAGCGGGGGCCGGGGGCCGCGGTTGCTCAGGCGAACTCCGGCGCGGCGGCGGCCGGCCCGCCCAGCGCGTTCCGCCGCTCGGGCATCGCGAGGCTGACCATCCGCCGCCAGCCGAGCAGCCGCTCGTAGCCGTAGAACGCCAGGATCCCGGCCCTGATCAGTGCCGATCTGGTCCGGGACCAGCCCAGGATGCGGCCCATCCGCGCCATCACGGCCAGGCCGACGTCCCGGTGGACGGCGATCTCGGCGAGCGCGGACTGCCGCAGGGTCCGCTGGATGGCGCGTCCGTGACCGGCCCGGGCCAGCCGCAGCAGCTCCTCGTGGCAGTACGCGAGGTGGTTCTCCTCGTCGTGGCAGATCATCCGGACCGCCCGGCCCAGCTCGGGATGGTCGCCGAAGTACTTCCGGAGCAGCAGCATCTGCTCCGCGGCGCGCTGCTCGGTGACCCGGCTGTGCGCGAGGTAGGTGACGATGTCCCGTTCGCCCAGCGGCTCTTCGCGGCGGAGCTTGTCGTGGGCCAGTCCGATGCCGCGCCGCTCCAACAGCATGGTGTAGTCGGTGGCTTCGGGAACCTCGACGGGCGTCAGGCCGCGCCGGCGGAGCAGGGCGCGGAAGATCCGGCCGTGCTTGTCCTCGTCGGCGCCGTGCCGGGCGACCTTGGGCGCCAGGTCGCCGTGGGACGCCGGCAGCAGTGCGGCGATCCGCCCGTTCTCCCAGCCGCCCTGGGCCTCCCCGCTGGCCGCGATGGAGCAGAAGAGACGGTAGGAGGCGTCGTTGTCGACGATCTCCTGGAACAGGCTCCTGGCCGAGAACATCAGCGTCACCTCCGAACGGACACACCCGTGCTCGGAGAGTCAAATGCCGCGTTCCGCCCCCGGCAACCGGGGGCGCGGCCCGCTGCGCCCGTTCGCCTGACGCGCGGGGCGTGAGGCCCGTAACCCGCCCGTCCCTGGGGCGTTGAGTTCCTTGACGGCCGTGGCGGGGAAGACCCCCGAGCCCCCACCACGGCCGCAGCGCTTCCCGGGCCCGGCGCCTTCCGCGCCGGGCTTTCGCGTGTGCGCGGTGCGTGGCGCTACGCCAGGCCGGACCGCTCCAGCGCCTCGGTGCCGGCGCGGAGCGCGGCCAGCCGCTCCTCCAGGGTGAAGCCGGCGGGCGTCACCGTCAGGGTGGTCACGCCGGCCGCGGCGTACGCCTGCATCCGCTCGGCGATCCGGTCGACCGAGCCGAGCAGGGTGGTCTGGTCGATCAGCCGCTCGGGGACGGCCGCGGCGGCGCCGTCCTTGTCCCCGGACAGGTACTTGTCCTGGATCTCGGCGGCCTCCTTCTCGTATCCCATCCGCCGCGCCAGCTGGTTGTAGAAGTTCTGCTTCCGGCTGCCCATGCCACCGACGTAGAGCGCGGTGTACGGGCGGAAGAAGTCGGCGAGCGCGCTGACGTTCTTGTCGTCGCCGAGGGCCAGCGGCAGGGTGGGGCAGACGTCGAAGCCGTCCATGGTCCTGCCGGCGGCCTCCCGGCCCGCCCGGAGGTGGGAGATCGCGGTCTCCTCCAGGTGATCGGCGGAGGGGAAGATCAGCAGGGCGCCGTCGGCGATCTCGCCGGTCTGCTGGAGGTTCTTGGGCCCGATCGCGGCGATGTAGAGCGGGATGTGCTCGCGCTGCGGGTGCACGGTGAGCTTCAGCGGCTTGCCCGGGCCGCCCGGCAGCGGCAGCGTCCAGTGCGCGCCCTCGTAGGAGAGCCGCTCGCGGGTCATCGCCTTGCGGACGATCTCCACGTACTCCCGGGTGCGGGCCAGCGGCTTGTCGAACTTCACGCCGTACCAGCCCTCGGAGACCTGCGGGCCGGAGACGCCGAGGCCGAGCCGGAAGCGGCCGCCGGAGAGCGAGTCCAGGGTCGCGGCGGTCATCGCGGTCATCGCGGGCGTACGGGCCGGGATCTGGAAGATCGCCGAGCCGACGTCGATCCGCTCGGTCTGCGCGGCCACCCAGGAGAGCACCGTGGCGGCGTCGGAGCCGTAGGCCTCGGCCGCCCAGCAGACGGCGTAGCCGAGGCGGTCGGCCTCCTTCGCCACCGCGAGATTGTCGGAGTCCATGCCGGCGCCCCAGTAGCCCAGGTTGATGCCAAGCCTCATGCCGCTCCCCTTACCCATCAGTAACGTCGCTGTTCCGGGGACTCTAGCGTGCGGGTGCGGCGGCCGTCACCGGTGGGCCGGAGGCCGGTCCGGGCGCGGCGGACCTGCGGTTGTCCACAGGTCCCCTGCGCGCGGGGCCCGGCGCGTAGGGTCTGGCCCATGGAGCAAAGGCACCTCGGCCGCACGGGCCTGCGGGTGTCCCGCCTCGGGCTGGGCACCCTCAACTGGGCACGCGACACCGGCGAACAGGACGCCGCCGAACAGCTCAAGACGTTCTGGGAGGCCGGCGGCACGCTCGTCGACACCGCCGACATCTACGCGGACGGCGGCGCCGAGTACCTCCTCGGCCGGCTGCTGGAGGGGCTGGTGCCGCGCACGGACCTCGTCGTCGCCACCAAGGCGGGCAGCGTCCTGGCGCCGGACCGCCGGGTGGACGGCTCCCGCCGCCATCTGCTCGCGGCCCTGGACGCCTCCCTGGAGCGCCTGGGCACCGACTACGTGGACCTCTGGCAGCTGCACGCCTTCGACCCGCACACCCCGCTGGAGGAGACCCTCCAGGCGCTCGATCTGGCGGTGGCGAGCGGCCGGGCGCGCTATGTGGGCCTGGCCGGCTTCTCCGGCTGGCAGCTCGCCAAGGCGGCCACCTGGCAGCTGGCCGCCCCCGGCGTCCGCAACCGGCTGGCGAGTGCGCAGCTGGAGTACTCCCTCCTCCAGCGCGGCGTCGAACGGGAGGTGCTGCCCGCCGCCCGGGATCTGGGCCTGGGCCTGCTCCCGTCCTCCCCGTTGGGGCGCGGGGTGCTGACCGGCAAGTACCGCCATGCCACGCCGGCCGACTCCCGGGGCGCCTCGGAGCATCTGGCGCCGTTCGTCACGCCCTATCTGGACGAGACCGCGAGCCGGGTCGTCGACGCGGTCGCCACCGCCGCCGACGGACTGGCCGTCACCCCTCTGCAGGTCGCGCTCTCCTGGGTCCGCGACCGCCCCGGCGTGACCGCCCCGCTCCTCGGCGCCCGCACCGCGCCGCAGCTCAGAGCCGCACTGTCAGTGGAGGCGCTTAGTCTTCCTGACGAGATCCTCCGGGCGCTGGACGATGTGTCGGCTCCGGTGCACCACTATCCCGACCACGACTGGAGCACGCTGTGAGTACCGACCGCGCCGGCGACAACCCGCCCGAGCAGGAGGCCGCGGCCCCCGGGGGCGGCCCGGGCGGCGAGTCCGGCGGCGCCGACGGCCCGGCGCGGTCCGCCCCTGCCGCGTCCGTGGCGGCACTGGCGGCGGCGGTGCGGGCCGTGGAGAGCGGTGAGCGCTCCGCCGCGTCGTTCTTCGCCGAGACCCCGAAGCCGGCCGCCAAGGCCCCGGCCGCCCGCCCGGCACGGGACGGCGCGACCGGCCCGGCCGGCACCGGCGGCCCGGGCCGGTCCCCGCAGCCGGCACCGGCGGGCCCGGGCCCCGAGGTTGCCGCGCAGCGGCCCGCCGGTCCGCCGCCCGCCCCGCCCCGTCCAGCCGTCCCGGACGCCGGCGGCCAGGGCTCCGGGGCCGGCCCCGCGGTCCCCGCGGCCCGCCCGGCCGTCGCCCCGGCCCCCGGCGTCGAGGGCGTCCGGCGGGTGCTGGCCGCCGGCGGCGCCCCCGAGGCACTGGCCGAGCGGGCCGCGGAGGCGCTCGGCCAGCAGGCCGCCGAGGCGCTCACCGAGGACCCCTGGCAGCTGCTCGCGGTGCCCGGTGTGCGCCCCGAGCAGGCCGACGGCTTCGCCCGGGCGCTGCTCGGCCCCGCCTGCGGCCCCGGTGACGAGCGGCGTGCCCAGGCGCTGATCGGCTGGCTGCTGGAGCAGGCCGCGGTCGCCGGCCACTCCGCCCTGGAGGCGTCCGCACTCCGCGCCGCCCTCGCCCAGCGCGCCGTACCGGATCCGGACGACGCCCTCCAGAGCGCCATCGCGGACGGCGCGGTGCTGGTCTTCCAGGACGCACTGGAGACCCCGGGCCGCCCCCGGGCCGCCGCGGCGGAGGGCGAGGAGGAGCAGCCGGTCCGCCTGCTGCTCGGCCTGGACCGGCTCGCCATGGCCGAGGAGAGCGTCGCCGACGGCCTGGCCCGGCTGCTGAACACCTTCGAACCGCCGGCGGACGAACCAGCCGACGAACCGACGGACGGCGCCGCGGACAGCGCTGCGGACGGCGCCGCGGAAGGTGCCGTGGCGGACTCCGGCGCGGACGTCGTGCAGGCACCGTCCGCCGAGGACGAGGACACCGAGGAGGCAGCGGACACCGAGGACGTCGCGGCCACGGACGACCCGGCCGACGGCCCCCGGGCCCACCCCACCGCCGACGCCTGGGCGCAGGCCGCGGCGGCCGCCCCCTCGTCCTCCGCCGGCGAGCTGATCCGGACCGTCGCGCACAGCGGCCTGGTGGCCCACACCGGCGGCGAGGCGGCCCGCGCCGAGCCCGCCGCGCTGATCGCCGCCGCCCGCGCCCTCGGGCTGCGGGCGTTCGGCGCCGCCCACACCGCCGACGGCCGCCGACGACTCGCCGCACAGCTCGCCGAGGCCGCGCCGGACTCCGCCCCGGCAGAGCCCGCCGGCCCGGCCGCGGTGACCGTCGCCGGTCTGCTGTCCGGCCAGGAGGGCCCCGGGCGGGACGCGGACGGCGCGCTCGCCCTCGACCTGCTGGTCGTGCTGGACGCCCCCCAGCTGGATCTGGAGACCACCGCCCTGCTCGTGGAATCGCTCACCGACGGGACGCGCCTGGTGCTCAGCGGCGACCCCGGCGTCCTGTGGTCGGCGGGCCCGGGGCGGCTCTTCCAGGACGTCCTGCAGTCCCGGTTCTGCCCCCAGGTCGCCTCCCGCACGCCGGACTTCGGCCCGATCGGCGAGCTGGTGTCGGGCATCGGCATCGGCGAGCTGACCGAGGTCGAGGCGCCCGGCAAGGAGGTGGTCACCGTCCCGGTGCGGGACGCCCGCGAGGCGGTGCACCGCACGGTCCAGCTGGTCGCCGACTCGGTCCCCCGTGCGCTGGGCATTCCCGCCGAGCAGACCCAGGTCGTCACCGTCGGCCACGGCGGCGCGGCCGGCACCCGCGCGCTGAACTCCGCGCTCAAGGAGCGCCTCAACCCCGGCCCCGGCCGGTTCGGCGGCTTCGACCCCGGCGACCGTGTGGCCTACTCCCCGGCGCCGGGCCGTACGCTCCCCGGCACGGTCACCGGCGCCGACGCCGACGGCCTGCACCTGGACTGCGACGGCACCGCCGTGGTCGTCCCGCGCGAGCAGGTCGGCTCCGGTGCGGTCCGGCACGGCTGGGCGCTCACCGCCCATCAGGCGGCCGGGTCGCGCTGGCCGGCCGCGGTCGTGGTGCTCCCCGGCGACGCCGCCGGCGGCCTGACCCGCGCCTGGGCCTACACCGCCTTCAGCCGCGGCGAACGGCATCTGTCGGTGGTCCAGGGCGCGGGCCAGGCGCTGTCCCGCGCGATCGCCGAAGTCCCCGCCAAGGAGCGCACCACCCGGCTGCGGACGCTGCTGCGGACGCAGATCGAGGAGCAGTCCGAGGAAGGGTCCGAGGGCTGACGCGCCCCCGGCCCGGGGGTTCCCAGCGGTGGGCCCGCGGGCGGCGGCGCATCGGCCGTCCGTCCCGCGGGCCCCTTCCGTCGTGCCTCACCGGCTCCGGTCGGCCGGCTCCAGCAGATCGTCGTCATCGTCGTCGTCGAGTTCCTCGTCGAAGACCGAGCTGACGTCGAAGCGGCACACCACCCGCTGCGGATCCGCCTGGTCGAACGGCGCGGAGAGCCACTCCCCCGGCTCGGCCGGCTCGTCGACGGCCGCCACCCACAGCGTGGAGTCGCCCTCCTCCAGGCCGAACTCCTTGTGCCGGGAGGCGATCTCGTCCGGTTCGTACTCCCCGAAGAGCACACCGAGCGCGGCGTACACGCTGCTGCCGACGAGCGTGGCGGCGTCCGGGGCGTTGCCCGTGGCGTCGTCCGCGGCATCGGGGTCCAGGGCCGCGATGCGCTGGGCCTGATGCAGCAGCCGCTGCGGCTTGGCGACGGTGTAGTCGCGCCGGATGAGCACGCTCAGCGCGCTCGGTTCCTCGGGCCCGGCATACGCGGGCAGGGCGTCGTTCCCGGGGATCTCGAAGGGGGTGACCTCGTCGTAGGCGTCGTAGAGCAGCTCGTCATAGCGCTCGGCAGCCGCGGCGACTTCGTCGAACGCGGCGTAGACGGCGGGATCGTCCGCCCCCGTGCGGCGTTCGACCGCGTCGAGGTGACGGTCCAGCGCGGCTTTGACCGCCTCAGCGGCGGCACGTACCTCGGCAGCGGAAGGCTGCGCAGCATCAGACATAGTGCAGACGCTATCCGTACCGGGGCCGGTCCCGCACAATAGATGCGATGCCGGAATACGAATTCTGCGATGTGTATGTGCCACGGGGTGTCTCCCGCAAGGCCACCACACGCCTGCTGACCGACCACGCCGAGTACGGGCACTGGGAGTTGGACCGACTTCGTCTCAATCCCGACGGCAGCCGCCGGGTGCGGCTGCGTCGCCGGATCATCCGCCAGCTGCGCGCGACGTGGTGAGCCCGGGGACGGTGTGAGTACGGCAGAGCGGGCCCCGTCCAGGACGGGGCCCGCTCCGTCGTGCGTGCTACGGAGTGCCGTTGATCACCTACGGGCGGTACGTGCCCGGCGGTAGAGGACGGCTCCCCCGAGCAGCAGGCCCGCGCTGGCCGGGATCGCGTAGCCCAGCGTCCCGGCACCGGTGTGCGCGAGCTGTGCTCCGCCTTCCGGTGCCGTCACGTTGTGGCTTCCCGCGTGCGACGCCGGGGCGCCCGGCGCCTGCGGGGTGCCGGCCGGAGGCACATGCGCCCCGCCCGGCCCGTGCGGGTGGCCCGGCTGCCCCGGGTGACCGGGCTGACCGGGGTGCCCCGGCTGACCCGGCTGACCGGGGTGCCCCGGCTGACCCGGGTGACCGGGCTGACCCGGGTGTCCAGGCTGACCGGGGTGCCCCGGCTGACCCGGGTGTCCAGGCTGACCGGGGTGCCCCGGCTGACCCGGGTGTCCAGGCTGACCGGGGTGCCCGGGGTGTCCCGGGTGGCCCGGGCCGCCCGGCGAGGCGTTCCCGCAGTCGTTGCCGAACGACGGGTTCATCACGCCGACCGCGTCGACGCTGTTGCCGCAGACATTGACCGGGACGTCGACCGGCGCCTGGACGGTGTTGCCGGAGCCGACGCCGGGGGAGTGCGTCGCCCCGCCCGTCGCACTGCCGCCGCCGTGCCCGCCCGGCGGCCGCCGGTGCTTGCCGTGGCCGTGGCCGTGGTCGTCGGCCCCGTTCCCGCACTTGTTGCCGAACGACGGGTTGAGCGCGCCGACGACGTTGACGGTGTTGCCGCAGACGTTGATCGGGACGTCGACGGGAGCCTGGATGGTGTTCCCGGAACCGACACCCGGCGAGTGTGCCGTGCGGCCCATGGCTCCGGAGTCCGCGTGCGCGGCTCCGGCGGCCATGGCGAGCGCGCCGCCCGCGGCCGCCATGGTGATCAGACCTTTCCTCGCGACCTGTCTCATTGGTGTTCCCCTGCCTAGTGCTTTACAGGAATGCGGGCGGATGACCGCCGGCGGAGGTGAGAGAACGCTCCGCGGACTGCCTCCCGGGGAGGGGCCTCCACCCGCGAAATGCCCAGCGGCCCCGGAATGTCGGAAGGACATTCCGGAGCCGGACCGAGCCGGGCCCGCAATCGGGCCGGAGAGGCCGTCGGTAACGTCAGCGGTTCACACAGTGGTTGCCGAAGGACGGGTTCAGCAGGCCGACCACGGAGATCGTGTTGCCGCAGGCGTTCACCGGCACGTGTACCGGAGCCTGGACGACGTTGCCGGACAGCACACCCGGGGAGCGCACCGCGGCACCCTGGGCACCGGAGTCGGCAACGGCCAGGCCGGCGCCGGCGATGACGAAGCCACCGGCGACCGCTGCTGCGGCTACGACCTTCTTGATCATGGTTCCTCCTTGTAGGCAATGCGATCCCAGCCGCGGACCGCACCCCCGTCAACGGAGGTAAGGCGCATGAAGCTACGAACACATCGCAGCATTCACCCGTTCCGGCGAAGTCGGCGTCATAGACAGGGAATTGAGGCCGACTTCACGTTATGCGGACGACTTCGCGAGGCGAACTCCCAAGGCGGGCAGGGCCGATGGGACGGAAAACCGCCCCGTCGCACCTCGCGCACCCGTCGCCCCGCTGCCTCAACTCTGGTCGATGAACCGGTCGAGGACCCGCACCCCGAACTTCAGCCCGTCCACCGGAACCCGCTCGTCCACGCCGTGGAACATCCCGGCGAAGTCCAGCTCCGGCGGCAGCTTCAGCGGCGCGAACCCGAAGCCCCGGATGCCGAGATCATCGAAGGACTTGGCGTCCGTCCCCGCGGAGAGCATGTACGGCACGGCCCGCGCGATGGGGTCCTCGGCCTGGAGCGCCGACTGCATCGCGTCCACCAGGGAGCCGTCGAAGGTGGTCTCCAGCGCCTTGTCCGCGTGGATGTCCTCGCGCCTGACCCGCGGGCCGAGGAGCCGGTCCAGGTCGGCCAGGAACTCCTCCTCGAAGCCGGGCAGGAAGCGGCCGTCGACGTGGGCGGTGGCCTCGCCCGGGATGACGTTGACCTTGTAACCGGCGCCCAGCTGCGTGGGGTTGGCGGTGTTCCGCATCGAGGCGCCGATGAGCTTGGCGATCCCGCCGAGCTTGGCCAGCGTCGCGTCCATGTTCTCCGGGTCCAGCTCGGTGCCCAGCGCGTCCCCGAGCTCGTCCAGGAAGGCCCGCAGGGTCTTGGTGACCCGCACCGGGAACTCGTGCCGCCCCAACCGGCCGACGGCCTCGGACAGTTCGGTGATGGCGTTGTCCCGGTGGATCATCGAACCGTGCCCGGCCGAGCCGGCCACGGTCAGCTTCATCCAGTGCATGCCCTTCTGGGCCGTCTCCACGAGATACAGCCGCAGGTTCTCGTTGACTGTGAACGAGAAGCCGCCGACCTCGCTGATCGCCTCCGTGACGCCCTCGAACAGCTCCGGGTGGTGGTCGACGAGGTAGCGCGCGCCGTAGGTGCCGCCGGCCTCCTCGTCGGCGAGGAATGCCAGCACGATGTCCCGCGGGGGCTTGCGCCCGGTGCGCAGCCGGTCGCGGACGACGGCCAGCGTCATGGCGTCCATGTCCTTCATGTCGACCGCGCCCCGGCCCCACACGCAGCCGTCCGCGATCTCCCCGGAGAACGGGTGGTGGGTCCAGTCGTCGGCGTTGGCCGGCACCACGTCGGTGTGGCCGTGGATCAGCAGGGCCGGCCGCGAGCGGTCCTCGCCCTCGATCCGCGCGACGGTCGAGGCCCGCCCCTTGTGCGACTCGAAGATCTGCGGCTCCAGGCCGACCTCGGCGAGCTTCTCGGCGACGTACTCGGCGGCGACGCGCTCCCCCGGCCCCGAGTGATCGCCGTAGTTGCTGGTGTCCATCCGGATCAGGTCCCGGCACAGGTCGACGACCTCGTCCTCGCCGGTGACCGTACGGGCCGGCCGCGCCTCGCTCATGCCCGGACCTCGCTTCGCCCGGCCCGGCCCGCGCGGGGCCCGCGCCTCTCCATGGTTCGCTCGCGAAGCTCGCTCACTCTGCCTCCTCTTGGTTCACGGCCGCGGCGCACCCGAGGGCACCCCGCGGCGGGGTCCACCGCCATCCTCCACCCGGCGCCCGCTCCGCCCAAGGCCGCAATACTCCCGACATGTGCCGATCACAGCCCCGCGGCGGCTCCGGACCGGGCGTGATCGACCACCCCCGAACGTTTGCTATTGTTTTCCTCGTCAGAACGGCCCGGAGGCCGCGAAGACAGACACCTTGTCCGGGTGGCGGAATGGCAGACGCGCTAGCTTGAGGTGCTAGTGCCCTTTATCGGGCGTGGGGGTTCAAGTCCCCCCTCGGACACCAGTACGAATAGCCCCTCACCAGGGGCTTTCGTCATTTCTGGGCAGTGGCGTGACCAACCACGTGACCAACGGCCCAGCGAATCCCCAGGTCAGACCAGGGATGACAGGCCGAGCCCGTTGGCCCCGGAGGCGGCGAGCTTCCAGGCTCCGTTCTTCCTGCTGTGGCCGTAGCGGGCCATCGTGTAGCCCGGCGAGTGGTGCCGGACGTTCGCGGAGAGGGTGCCCGCCGGGTGCACTTCGCGCCGGACCCCGGCACCTCGCGGATACCCGGTATCCGCTGGGTTCTCTGTCTCACGCGCACGCGGTGGTTCTCTGTCTCCGTCTCGGCCTTCGTGCGGCGACCGGCGCGCAACGTGAAGCCGTGTTCCGAGACATTGCCTGTGGCAGCGTTGGCGGCTCAGCTACCGGCCCGATCGCCGCAAAGGCCACAATCGCCGCAGGTTTCTTGCCGCACTACTCACAGGCTGCAATACGTGACTCTTGCGGAAATAAAATAAGTCAACCCCGCAAAGGGGAAGAATTGCCTCCACGTGTCCCACCCGTGGCTACTGGGCAGCTCAGCGACCACAACAAACTCTGGATCTCTACGAGTTGAGAGAGCGGCTTTTCGGTCACTGGTCGGTTAACCACGTGCCCTGCACCGCCTTCGGACCTATGGTCTAGTCCGCCTCCGGTCATCCGACCAGGCCGTGGGCACGTAACGGGGCATCGGGGGGCAAGCCGCGACGATCGTTGGGAGTGTCGCGCTTCCATCTCTGCACGGGGCACCAGGCGTTGTGCGGTGTTTCCGCCGACGGCCGGGCCCTTCCATCCGGCTGAACGGTCGGGTGGTCATGCGTGCCCATTGCATGAACAGCAGAGCCTTCAAGGGGGGACGTATGTCCATCATCAGTAAGACCGCCGCGCTTCGCGGGCTTGCCGTCGTGGCCGCTGTGGCCACACTCGGGATCACTGCGCCGCAAGCCTCGGCGACCGACGGGCCCGGCGCCGTGGCGGGTGTGGCGATCTCGTCCAAGGCGAGCAAGGAGACCCGCGCGGTTGCCGCGGCCGAGCCGAAGGCCGCCCAGTACGCGGGCTACCTGTGCGGCTCGGAATTTACGCTGTGGGTGGCCCAGCGCCTGCCAGATGCAAGCAGTCGGCGGGGAACTCTCTTCCTCTACAACAACAGCGACAACACGGCCGCCTGCGCGATTTTCGACAACAACATGGGCTCGTCCAAGTACATGAAGCTCGCGCTCTGCGAGAACCAGGTCAACCCGAGATGCAGCGTGGATGAGGGCACCTTCTCCCAGTACGCCGGCCCTGTTCGGATCACGGGGGACTACGTCTTCTGCTCCAAGGTGACCGCGCTCATGAAGAACTCCGCCGGCTCGGGCTCCTACCTGATCAACCGGGTGGATTACGCAACCCCGTGCGACTGACCAGCGCGGGCTGACTAACTCTGGTTAGAACAGGGGGAGTTAGCGAAGCATGCCGAGGTGTGACGGGAGACGCCATCGGTAGTCTGCCCGCGTGACACAGGTGCTGGTGTGCTTGCAGGCACACCAGCACGCCCGGTGAGTGTTCCGTGCTCGTCGAGAACCGACGACCCGACAAAGGCCAGGCCGACATGCCGTCTTCTGTAATTGACTCATCTCATACGTGCCGCCGCATACCCGATAGGGCCAAGACCGCGGCGCTGGCGATCGCGACGCTGGCTGCGGGCGCACTGGCGGTGGGGTGCAGCAGCCACCCGACGGCTGCACCGTCGAGCAGCCCGCACGCTATGGCGACCGTCGCCACCCCGGAGCCCTCGGCGTCTGCGTCGACGGCCCATTCGCCGGCCGCGTCTCCGGCCGCACCCGTGGCCGGCCCCAGCCCGAGGAATGTGTGGGACCGGGATGCTGGCGCGCGGGCTGATGCCGAACGGGCTGCGAGCGCCCCCAGTGGTGATCCCGTGCGCCCCGGGCGTTCGGGGGCGGACGACAAGAACTTCCAGCAGCACGCGGTTGTCAAAGGGGATGTGACGGTCTACCTCCCCGTCCGTGCGGGAACGGGACTGATCGTTCCTGTGGAGATCAAGAACAGCGGCTCTCGGCGGGCGTTCTACAAGGTCGACGTACGGGTGCAGGGGCCGGGCGGCTTTGACGCGACCGTGCATGTCGACACCGACGTCGTCGGGGTCTATCCGGGTGGCTCATGGCCGGTCGAACCCACCGTCAGCGACCCGGGTAAGCCAGTACCCCAGCACCCCCAGATCACCATCGAGCGCATCTCGCGGCGGGAAATGCGCAGCTGACATCGCGTAACCCGTCCGTATCCACAGGATCGACACCGGTCCGCTGCCATGACTGGCACTGCGCTTACGACCACCGACGAGATCCACGCCCGAGGCCCGCCTGGTCCAGTCCGACGTGAAGAACCTCCTCAAGAACAACGCGAGTTAGCGCAAGCAGGACTACGAGACCCTAGAAGGGAAAAGGTTGTTAAGAGTGCCCAGACCAGCCCGCCAGGCCCGCGTCGCGGTCGCAAGCCTGGCGGCCACGGCGATCCTGACCGGGCTCATACCGGCCGCCGCCATACCGGCGTTCGCCGACACCAAACCGCAACCGTCGCCCACACCATCTGCCAAGCCGACACCGCCGCCAACCCGGGTCACGGACCCGGACAAGAAACTCGGCAAAGGGTGGAACACGTCCTCTGACCGGGCCATCACCGCAGCGGCTGACGCCGATGGTCTGAAGATCCTCGTCGCCGACAGCGCCAAGGCGTACGAGTGGAAAACCGCCGCCACTCTGTCCGAGCCAGGCATGCCCGCGGACTCGTGGATCGGCAACCAGTGCGTCATGGACGCCGATCACGTCGCAGCCGTGTACGCCCCCCGGACGTTCACCAACAAGCCGGATCTGATGCAGGGCGGTGCATTCACCGCCATCGTCAACGTCAGGACCGGTGCGGTGACGAAGCTGCCGTTCACCGCCTCCCTCGCATACTTCGACCCCACCTGCAACCCCGCCACCCACACCGCCGCCTTCACCGCCTTCCGCGGCATGAACGACATCAAGGGCATGGAGACGCGGGTGGTCACGGTCAGCACCGCCGGACGCACGACCGGCGACGTCACGGCAGGCGGCGAGGTGACGTCGGCCGTTCCCGTGGCCGACGGCACGGTTGCCGCCCGTGGCAACCGTGTCATCCACCTCGACCGCACCGGCAAGGTGAACACCCTCACAGCAGCCGGGGGCGTTCCGTTCGACATCCGCCCGACCCAGGGTACGGGTGTGGCGTTTATCGAACGGGACGGGGACAAGACAGCACATGCAAAGGTGTGGAAGGGCAGCGGAGAGCCGACCGTGGTCGCCACCGGCCGCCTCGGCGATCTTGCCCTCGCCCAAGGCGCCTCCCGCGTCTTTCTCACCGGACACCCAGCAGGCAAGGCGAGCACAGCCGGTACCGGTATCACACCCCTGAACGCTCCCGCCACTTCCGACATCTCCTCGGAGGGCCGCCTGGCCACGGCGCCCGTCCTGTTCCCGGGCGTCAAAGCCGGGCTGGACCGGATCGCCAACGCCGGCAAGGGATTCACGAAGGAGAGCGCAGCGAAGCTCAAGGCGCGCGGGGCGAACAGGCCCGACAGTCAGCCCCTGACCGTCACCTCGACAGCCACCACCACCGGCACCGCCGTCACCCAGGGCGTCACCCAGCAGGCGCCGAGCGCATCCGCCTCCCGCCCCTCGCCAGCCCTGGCCGCTACGGGCGAGAAGCCGCGCTCCCTCGCAGCGGCCGGTGTCTCCCACGACCCCACCGATCCGGATCGCCACTGCGCGATCTCCCGCAACGACGTCCACGTCCAGGCGCTGCAGCCCACCCCCAACCAGGTGGAATGGGCGGTCGACATGGCCATCCGAGGCGAACTGCACGCCAACTACCTGACACAGACCGGCTACCGCAGCCAGGCGGATCTGGCCACGATCGACCCGCAGGGCTTATTCCCGGCACCGACCTTGAAGGGCGGTGGACGAGTCCCCGCGAACGTCCTCCTCGGCATCCTGGCCCAGGAATCCAACCTGTGGCAGGCAGAATCCGGCTCCATCCCCGGCCAGATGGGCAGTCCGCTCGCTGCCACTGACGGCTACTACGGCCGCAAGGCCGTCGAAGGCGACCCGAACGCCTACTGGAAAATCCACTGGGACAAGTCCGACTGTGGATACGGCGTCGGACAGGTCACCGACGGCATGCGCCTCAACGGATTCGAGAAGACGGACCCGTCCGGGCACAAGATCCCCAACCTGCCACCGGAAAAGCAGAAGGCCGTGGCCATCGACTACGCCACGAACATCGCCGCAGCCGTCCAGATCCTCGCCGACAAGTGGAACGAGGTTCACACCGACGGCCAGAAAGTCACCGTGAACAACGACGACCCCTCCAAGGTCGAGAACTGGTTCACCGCCATCTGGAACTACAACCTCGGCTTCAACACCCCCGCCGATGCCGGCGCCAACAACGGACACTGGGGCCTGGGCTGGTACAACAACCCCGCCAACCCCGTCTACGCCAAGGGCTGGGGCCACCCCTTCATGGACACCGACGTCGACGGCCCCACGGCGATCAGGGACGCCGCCCACCCCCAGGACTGGCCCTATGAGGAGAAGGTGATGGGCTGGTCCGCCTGGTCCATCGACACCGGCTTCTCCTACGCCACCTCCGGCCGCCAGGACTGGCCCGGTGAATCCGGCTACGCCACCGCCGGCTTCTACCCGGCCTGGTGGACCTCCACCACCGCCCGCAGCGCCGTCTCGCCACCCCTGAGCACCTTCTGCAACAGCAACAACAACTGCTCCACCGCCACCCCGCCGGACTGCCCCAACAAGGAGTGCTACCAGCAGTACTGGTGGCACCAGCTCAACGCCACATGGAAGCCCGACTGCAACACCACCTGCGGAAACGAGCACATCAAGTACGAAAAGCTCATCACCGAGCCCGGCCGCGGCTACCGTCTCCAGTACGGACAGCCCATCTGTGGCGCCCCATCAGGCTCCCATGTGGTCGCCTCCGTCCCCGACGCCACCAAAACGTGGAGTGACTGCGGACAGATCGCTTCATCAGGCAGTTTCCAGTTCACCTTCTACCCCGACAGCGACAACCAGTACGAAGCCAAGGAAGACCTTCACCAGGTCGGCGGCGGCTACGGCGGCCACTTCTGGTACGCCCGCACCCGCGACGCCGCCCACCTCGGTGGCGAAAACGGCCCCATGACCATCAACGGCACCTGGACCGACCCCGAAACCCTCGGATGGGCGCGCGTCCTGGTCCATCTCCCCGACACCGGCGCACAGACCCGCCAGGCGAAATACAGGGTCCTCAACACCGACAGTCACAGCGCAGAACGCGTCGTCGAGCAGCGCGCAGGCCGATGGGTCAGCCTCGGTGTCTTCCACTTCAACGGAACGCCCAAGGTCGAGCTGTCCAACAACACCAAAGACGGAACAGCCGACGAAGACATCGCCTGGGGAGCCGTCGCTTTCCAGCCGCTCCCCGGCAAGCCGAAGAACATGATCGTCGCCATGGGCGACTCGTACTCCTCCGGCGAAGGCGCATCCGAAGGCAACCGCGACTACTACCCCGAAACCAACTACCGCAACAAGAACAACGACAAGGCCCGCGACGCCTGCCACCGCTCCCGCTACACCTGGTCACGGCTGGCCAAACTTCCCGGCCAGCCCCAGCCGATCGGCTACCTCGACGACAACTTAGACCTCGACATGGACTACCACCTCATCGCCTGCTCCGGAGCCCGCACCTACAACGTCCTGAGCAAGGTCCAGGACAGCGGTGGTGAACTCCCGCAGATCGACCAAGGCTACCTCGACGAAAACACCACCCTGGTCACCATCTCCATCGGCGGCAACGACGCCCGCTTCTCCGACATCATCCAGAAGTGCCTGATCTCCTTCGGAAGCGGCAACTGCAAGGACAAGGCGTTCGACAAGCCGGACGACGACGTCCACGGCAGGGACCAGAAGTTCGTCGGACAGCCACTGGAGAACGCCGCCCCCGGCATCATCAACGAAATCGTCCGACCCGACATCACCCAGACCCTCTACCAGATCCACGCGCTCGCCCCGAACGCGAAGATCGCCCTCATGGGCTACCCACCCCTGATCTCCAACACCGGTTCCTGTCTCAGACTCAGCATCCTGGGCCTTCCCATCATCGGCCTGACCCCAGAGTCGACGGAATGGCTCAACAACACCGCCGGCACCCTCGCCACCGCAATGCAGGGCGCAGCCGACGACGCCAAGAGGCAGGGCATACCCGTCTGGTTCTCCAACCCGAAGAACGACTTCGAGGGCCAGGCGGTATGCGGTGACCCCGAACAGGTCCACGGCATAGTGAAGACTCTCACCGCATCCGACGATCCGATCAAGGACTGGCCGCTCATCAACAAGTACGGCCTCTCCGCCCAGTCGTTCCACCCCAAGATCGGAGGAGCGTTCCTCTACGCGAACTCCCTGGAACGCACCCTGGCAGGCATGGGCCTGTAACCGCACCCAGCCACGATCAGCGGGGGCACCCCACACGGGGTGCCCCCGTACCCGCAGGAGATGAGCATCAGGATGGATAGACGCCACAGACTGCATTGCCACAATGGCCGCATGACCACGAAGCAGACCAAGAACGCCGCAACCGCCTTACGCAACGCAGGCAAACGTCTCTTCGGACTCCTCTCCGTCCTCCTCATCTTCGCTCTCACCGCCTGCTCCTCCCAAAACCGCGCCACCAGCCCCAAAGAGGTACGCAGACTCGCAGGAAGCAAACAGGCCGAAGAGTCCCGGCACAAGGCAGAGAAACACCTGCGATCCATCGCAGACGCCTACGACAAGAAAACCCCCCTCACCCTGGCCCTGATCACCGTGGACGACATCTGCTCAGGCGGAGAAGCCAAACAGTGGTTCTTCCAGGACGGAAAAGACCAGTACAAGATCCGCTGCGCCCTGCGCCTCACCGCCTACTACGGCGCCGACCCCCACCGCATCGGAGACGTCCTGGACGGCATCTTCACCACCGGTGACCACTACTCCTCCGACGGCGCTCACGGGGACACCATCCCGTTCAACCACGACTCCTACCGCAGGCGCCTCGTCGGCTACTACCGCGGCCACGGCCCGAACCCGACGGGCCCGGACACGCAGGAACCGGCCCAGGTGTTCAACCCCTCGCAGACCTTGTCATGGGACACCGTACGCAGCAGCAAGAGGCGGCTGGTGCAAGAGCTGAGCCCGTGCATGAAGAGCGATCCGCCAGTCACACGGTGCCTGCGCGAACCGGCGCAGAAGACGGTGGCCGACATACGCAAGCAGTACGGAATGGTGTTCAAACTGGAATTACCGGTCACCGACTACTACAAGATGTCCAAAAAGGGTGAAGTCCTTATAAGTTAGAGAGCCTTCACGCGCACCGCGTCCGATCAGTTCGGGCACCGGCCGCCTACGTTGCCTCCCCGCCCCTCACCTGTCGGTGATCTCGGAGAGCCATGCCGTGTCCTCCGGGCCCGGCGCTTCGAGGCCGGGCGCGGGCAGCCAGCGGACCTCGCCCGTGCGCAGGGCGACCGTGGCCCGTGCCCTCATCGGCCCGACGCCGCTGCGTGAGAGCAGGACGAGTTCCCAGACCGTCGCCGTCATGGCGTCGAGCCGGGTGGCGCAGTCTGCGGTGACTCGCCGCGGATCCCGGGTCCGGCCCAGGGACAGATGTGGGGTGAAGTTCTTTGCGGGCCCACGACACCGCGGGAACCGCTGCTGCAGTACGCGGTGCAGATCCACCCACGGTGCTTCGCCGGCCGCCGTCGGGTCGAGCCACACGGTGACGTACGCCCTTTGCCGGAAGGTGCGCACCCCGCCCAGCCGGGCGGTGAAGACCGGCGTCTCAGCCGTCGCTGCGGCGAGCAACGGGGCCGCCCGCTCGAAGTCGGACTCCGGGACGAAACCGAAGAGCACATTGACGTGCGGCGGCCAGCGGTGGATCTGTGGATCGTAATCCCGGCGGATGTCCTGGATCGGCGGCCACAGCTCCGCAGGCGGGATCCAGGCCACCGCCGTGCGGGCCGTCGGGGACACATCGAGGACGCCGGCGGGCTCGCTCCTGGCGAAGCTCGGGTCCGCTTGTGGGGCCCGCACCCGGCCGGCCCCCGACGCGTCGATGCGGTCCACACCTGTGGCCCGGTCCCAGACCACCTCGCCGTCCGCCTCGATGAACATCACCCGGTGCCACGGGATGTCGCCCCCGGGCACAAAGGAAGGCAGCGGGACGCGTTTGACGGCATCCCTGCGCTGGCTGATCCCCAGCACGAACCGGGTGGGGTCGAACCGCGAGTCCCAGCGGACCCGGTGATAGATCTCGTCGCTGGTTCGCATCACGCCTCCTCTCCCGCCTTCACACCTTCTCTTCCTCCAGGGTGCCGCCTGCTCGGTCTTCGACCGTTGTTCCGCTCGCACCGTGACATATCAGGTGCGGTGTGTGACGGTGCCGCGTATGTCGAGACGAGTTCTCGGTCAACTCGGCGTCAAATGACGCCGCCGAGTGTCGGCGTCGGGTGAACCCTGGTCCGGCCGTCGTCGAGAGGCACCGGTGCGAACGCTGAGCGTGGACACCGCGGACTACCTTCCGGCCTCACCGAATTCCATGTCGGGCGCTGCCTGCCCGTATCACAGCACGAGCCTTCATGCGGACGGGCTATGTGTCTGCGCACCCGCAGAGTAGTAACTTGCGGAAAGGGGAGAGCTTCCTGTGCGGCACGCGGTAGACATGTGCCAGCCGTGCGCGGCTACGCCAGCTGCATTCCCCCCCCCCCCGCATCACCGGCATGTGCGTACGGTGCAAGTCCCCCCTCGGACACCACAAGGCGACAGACCTCGGATCTTCGGATCCGGGGTCTTTCGCCGTTCCTGGACACCGGACCGCGTCGTTGCCGGACTTCCCCGTCGGCGCCGGTGCACGGTGCGCGGAAGTGCGCGGAATTCCCGTGCGGGGGCGGTGGGGGCGTGCGTAGGGTGCCCCCGTTCGTGGCGGGTTCATGGCGGGTGAGAGGAGTGCGGGCTGTGTTGATCTTCGATGCGGACGACACGTTGTGGGAGAACAACGTGATCTTCGAGCGGGTGATCGACGAGTTCACGGGGTGGCTGGCCGGGCCGGGGATGGACCGGGGGGCGGTGCGGTCCGTGCTGAACGGGATCGAGGCGGCGAACGCGGTGACGCTGGGGTACGGGAGCCGGGTGTTCCTGCGGAGCCTCGGGGAGTGCCTGGAGCGGGTGCGGGGGCGGGCGGCCACGGCGGCGGAGCGGGCGCGGATCGCCGGGTGGCAGGCGGCGTTCGCCGGGGACCGGGTGGAGTTGATCGCGGGGGTGGCCGAGACGCTGGCGGAGCTGGCGGGGCGGCACGAGTTGCTGCTGCTGACCAAGGGGGACCAGGAGGAGCAGCGGCGGAAGGTGAACGCGTCGGGCCTGACCGGGCACTTCCGCGGGGTGCACATCGTGCCGGAGAAGAACGTGGCCGCGTACGAGGAGTTGACCCGGGCCTACGGGCTGGTGCCGGAGCGGACGTGGATGATCGGGAACTCCCCGAAGTCGGACATCCTGCCGGCGCGGTCGGCGGGGCTGAACGCGGTGTACATCCCGCACGACCACACCTGGGTGCTGGAGCACGAGGAGTTGGATCCGGCGGATGCGAAGGTGCTGCGGCTGGGGGCGTTCGGGGAGTTGGTGCGGCACTTCTAGCGCCGGCCCGGCCCCGGGAGCGGGGTCCCGGGGCCGGGGCCGGGGCGGGTCAGAGCGGGTCGGCGGGGGTGAGGGTGCCGGATTCGAGGGTCAGCCAGCGGGTGAGCGAGAGTTCGCGCAGGAAGCGGGGGTCGTGGCTGACCACGAGGAGGGCGCCCTCGTAGGAGTGCAGGGCGGTGACCAGGCGGCGGACGGAGGACATGTCGAGGTTGTTGGTGGGTTCGTCGAGGAGCAGGAACTGGGGGGCCGGTTCGGCGAGCATCAGGGCGGCCAGGGCGGCCCGGAAGCGTTCGCCGCCGGAGAGGGTGCCGGTCTGCTGGTCGGCGCGGGCGCCCTTGAAGAGGAAGCGGGCGAGGCGGGCGCGGATGCGGTTGTTGGTGGCCTCCGGGGCGTAGCGGGCGACGTTCTCGACGACGGTGAGGTCGTGGTCGAGGACCTCGTCGAGGCGCTGCGGGAGGAAGCGGTGCGGGACGTGGACCTCCGCGGTGCCGGCGGCCGGCCGGAGGTCGCCGGTGAGGGTGCGGAGCAGGGTGGTCTTGCCGGAGCCGTTGCGGCCGGTGAGCGCGATCCGTTCGGGGCCGCGGATCTCCAGGTCGGCGCGGGTGCCGTGGCGGGTGCGCAGGCCGGTGGCGGTGAGGACGGTGCGGCCGGGCGGGACGGCGGTGTACGGGAGGTCGACGCGGATCTCGTCGTCGTCGCGGACGGCCTCGACGGCCTCGTCGAGCCGCTCCCTGGCCTCCTGGAGGCGTTCGGTGTGCAGGGCGCGGTGTTTGCCGGCGGAGACCTGGGCCTCCCCCTTGCGGGCGTTCATGACGATCTTGGGTTCGCGTTTCTGGGCGTACATCTTGTTGCCGTAGCGGACCCGGCGGGCCAGTTTGACCCGGGCGTCGGCCAGTTCGCGCTGCTGGCGCGCGACGTCGGACTCGGCGGCGCGCACCATCCGCTCGGCCGCCTCCTGCTCGACGGCGAGGGCCTGTTCGTAGGCGCTGAAGTTGCCGCCGTACCAGTGGACTTCTCCGGCTCGGAGGTCGGCGATCCGGTCGACGTGTTCGAGGAGTTCGCGGTCGTGGCTGACGACGAGGAGGACCCCGGACCAGGTGGCGACCGTGTCGTAGAGGCGGCGGCGGGCGGGCAGGTCGAGGTTGTTGGTGGGTTCGTCGAGGAGCAGCACGTCCGGGCGGCGGAGCAGCAGGGCGGCCAGCCGGAGCAGCACGGACTCGCCGCCGGAGAGCTCGCCGACGGTGCGGTCGAGGCCGATGGCGTGCAGACCGAGTTGGTCGAGGGTGGCGCGGGCGCGCTCCTCGACGTCCCAGTCGTCGCCGACGGACGCGAAGTGTTCCTCGCTCGGGTCGCCGTTCTCGATGGCGTGCAGGGCGGCTCGGGTGGCGGCGATGCCGAGCGCCTCGTCGACCCTCAGGTGGGTGTCGAGGGAGGCGTGCTGCGGGAGGTAGCCGACCTCGCCGACGGCCTTGACGCTGCCGGCGGTGGCGGTGAGTTCACCGGCGATCAGCTTCAACAGGGTTGACTTTCCCGATCCGTTGAGACCGACCAGGCCGGTGCGGCCGGGGCCGACGGAGAACTGGAAGCCGTCCAGGACGGGGGTGCCGTCGGGCCAGGCGAAGCCGGTGTTGGTGCAGACGACGGCCGCGGCGGACGCGGCGGGGGGCTTTGACATACGGGTCTCCTGGGAGGTGTGCGCGGGGTGGGGCGATATGTGCGCAGGGAGACACCGCGGCAGTGCCGGGGATCGGGTACGCCGTGCGTACGCCGAGGTCGCGGACGGGCTCGCGGGAGCGGGATCGTGGAACGGATCGCCGGTCGCGGGCGCGGTGTCTGCCGGACCTCAGACGAGCAACGGCCTTCTCCTGTCGGGAGGGAAACCCGCCGGGCACTGCCCTGGCGGGGTGGACGTCCACGACCGTAGAGGGTGGCGGGCGGGAATGCAAACGCTATTTCTGTTGCGTTTGCATTCCCGCCCGCGGTTCCCTGCCCCGGGCCGGCCGGTCCCGCCCCGGGTCGCTACAGCACGCGGAGGCGTACCCGGGCCGGGCCGGTGGCCTGGAGGGTGATGCCGGCGGCGACCGGCACCTCCCGGTCGAGGGCGGTCAGTTCGTGGGAACGGAGCAGGGTCGCCAGGGCCAGGACGGACTCCAGCATCGAGAAGTGCTGGCCGATGCAGGCGCGCGGGCCGCCGCCGAACGGGAACCAGGCGTAGCGGTGGCGCTCGGCCTCGCGCTCGGGGGTGAAGCGCTCCGGGTCGAACCGCTCGGGGTCCTCCCACAGGTCCGGGTGGCGGTGGGTGACCCAGGGGGAGACGACGACATCGGCGCCGGCCGGGAGGGGGAAGCCGGCGACCTCGGTGGCCTCGACGGCGCGGCGGCTGACGACCGGGGCCGCCGGGTAGAGCCGCATGGACTCCTTCAACGCCCGGCCGAGCAGCGGCAGTCGGTCCAGGTCGGCGGCGGTGGGGGTACGGTCGCCGAGCACCCGGGCGAGTTCGGCGCGGATCCGGGACTGTTCGTCGGGGTGCCGGGCCAGCAGGTGGAGGGTGAAGGCCATCGAGGTGGCGGTGGTCTCGTGGCCGGCCAGCAGGAAGATCAGGACCTGTTCGCGGACCTCGGTGGCGTCGAGGGTGCCGTCCTCGTCGTTGCCGGCCGCGGCGAGCAGGGAGAGCAGGTCGTTGTGGTTTGGCTCCCCGGTGGCGGTGCCGGAGGCGGTGCGGCGCTCGGCGACGATCCGGTCGCAGAGCGCGTTGAGTTCGGCGGTGACCCGGCGGTTGCGGAGGTTCCTGGGGGTGGGCCAGTCGCGCGGGACCTTCACGGGGGCGTAGGCGCGGCGGACGACGTAGTCGTTGACGACGGGCGCGCAGCGGTGGATGGCCGTGGTCGCGACCTCCGCGTCGACGCCGAAGAGGATGCGGGCGACGGTGCGCAGGGCGAGCCGGTTCATCTCGGGGACGAGGTCGACCACGCCGTCCCCGGCCGAGCGCCAGCGGGTGGCGACCGCGTCGGCCTCGGTGGTGACCGCCGTGGCGTAGCCGTCGACCCGGCGCCTGGTGAACAGCGGTTGCACCAGCCGGCGCTGCCGGAGGTAGTCGGCGTCCTGGCTGGTGAGCAGGCCGTTGCCGAACGACTGGCGGACCTCCTCGTAGAACGGGTGGTCCTTGCGGAAGTTGGCGGCCTGGGCGGCGAGGATCTGCTGGACGCCCTCGGGCGCGAAGACCGCGTAGAAGACGCTGCGGAAGCCGGGCGGGCCGGCCTCCAGGCGGACCACGTCTCCGTGTTCGCGCCGGGCGCTCAAGAAGGCGCCGAGCGAGTCGCGGTGCAGGTCGAGCAGGGAGCCGATCACGGGGAGGCCGGCGGGGCCGGGGACCGGGCGCCGGACGGTGGCCGAGGAGGTGCGTACGGTGCCGGCGCCGGTACGGGGCGAAGGGTTGGTCGGGGACATGCCCGGATGTCTGTCCAGGAACGGGCCGGGGAATGTCGCGCCCCGGCGTGGTCTGCGCAACGGGCGGGGCGGCGCCGGTGGGCGGTGGGGCGGATGGCCGGGGGCCGGCGGCCGGCGTGGAGCGGCCCCGTAGCATGGCCGCATGATCGAAAAGCAGGTCGGGCGGGCGGGGCGGGCCACCGCACAGCAGTGCCGGGTGACCGTCTGCCGCGGCTGCTGCTGCGGGGACGGGGCGAAGATCCCGGGGGTCGACCACGCCGGGCAGATCCCGCGGCTGCGGGCGGCGCTGGACGGGGCGGCACCGGTCCGGGCCTCGGAGTGCCTGGACGTCTGCGACCAGGCGAACGTGGTCGTGGTGCAGCCCTCGGCGGACGGGCGGGCCGCGGGCGGGCGACCGGTGTGGCTGGGCCTGGTCAACGACGACGCGGCGCTGGCGGACATCGCCGCCTGGATACGGGCCGGCGGGCCGGGCCTCGCGGAGCCGCCCGGCGTACTGGACCTGTACGCGTTCACGGTGTCGCGACGGGTGCGGGAGCAGCTGGAGAAGTAGCGGGCGGAGGCCGGGGGCACGGGGCGCGGCGGCGCGGCCGGGTTCTCGGCGCGCGCGGGTGCGCGGACGGGTGTTGGCTGGAGGTATGAGGCTTCTCCTGACGGCGCGCCCCGGGACGCGCCTCGCGGGAACGGCGGGCTGAGCGGTGCGCCGGGCAGCGCCGTCCGCTCCCGTGGGGCCGGCATCCGGGCCGCCGCACCGTGTCCTGGTCGTCGCGGACGAGCCGGCCGTCGCCACGGCCGTCACCGCCGGACTCGCCCGCGCCGGCCACACCACCGCCTGCGCCACCGACGGCTTCACCGCCCTCGAACTCGCCGCGGACTTCCGCCCGCACGCCGTCGTCCTCGATCCGGCGCTGCCGGGCATCGACGGCCTGGAGCTGCGCCGCCGGCTGCGGCGGCGCGCGGGCGGGCCGTCGGTTCCCGTGGTGCCGTTGACCGAGGGCGGGCCCGTAGGGATGCGGGAACTTGTGGCGCGGGTGGCGGAGGCGTTGCGCGGGGGCGGAGGTGCGGGAGGGGACGTGGCACCGGCCGACCGGTCCTCGGCCGTCCTGCGGGCCGGGGAGGTGACCGCCGACACCGGGACCGGGCGGGCGCTCCGCGTCGGACGTGAACTCGCCCTGTCGGAGGACGAGTTCGCGCTGCTGGTGTTTCTGATGCGGCACCCGGGGCGGGTGTTCTCCCGGGAGCAGCTGCTCAAGCGGGTCTGGGGACGGGACTTCGGCGACCTGTCGGCGGTGGCGGCGCGCATGGCGCGGCTGCGGGCGGAGCTGGACGGGGCGGCGCCGGATCCGGGCGCGCCCCGGCTGCTGACGGAGGTGTGGGGGTCCGGATACCGCTTCGATCCCGGGGGCGGAGAGGTGGTGTCCGTGGGGACGGGGACGGAAACGATGCTGGGGATGGGAATGGGGGCGGTGTAGGGGCTGGTGGGCGGGCCGGGCCGGGGAGTCGGCGCGGGCGGCGCCGGGGTGCGGGTCAGGGCCGGGCGAGCCGGTCGCGGTCGGGCGTGTCCGGCTTCTTGTCGGCGTGCCCGTCGGCCTTCACGTCGGCGTCCGTAGCGACGTCCGTGCCTGCGCCCGTGCCTGCGTCCGTGCAGGCGTCCGTGCAGGCGCTCTCCTCCGGGCGGCGGGACGGGAGGTCGCGGGCCGTGCGGATCGGTGAGGCCAGGAGGATCAGGGCGGCGAGCGGGACGCCGGCGGTAGTGATCCAGATGGCCGTGCGGACGCCGAAGGCGGTGCCGAGCGCGCCGCCGAGCAGGGCGCCCAGCGGCAGCGTGCCGTAGTTGAGGAAGGCGGAGCCGGCGGTCACCCGGCCGAGCAGCGCCGGCGGACAGTACGCCTGCTGGAAGCCGGCTTTGAGGATGTTTCCGCCGACCACGCCCGCGGTGACGCCGAAGCCGCCGACGACGTACAGGACGGCGCCGGGCCCCGAGGTGGTGAGCGGGATGAGCAACGCCGCGGCGGGCAGGCCGAGTTCGAAGAGCAGGGTGGCGCGGGCGGTGCCGAGCCGGGCGGCGACCCGGCGGACGGCGAAGGCGCCCGCGACCCCGCCGGTGCTCGCCACCGCCAGCACGGTGCCGACGGTGCCCGGCGTCAGCCCGGCCTCGCGCACCAGGAAGACCGGCAGGATCGACTGGTATCCCATCAGGGCGAGGTTGGAGGCGGCGCCGAAGAGCGTCAGCGTACGGAGCCAGACGTCGCCGGCGACCAGCCGCAGCCCCTCGGACACCTCGCCCCGCAGGGACCGCGCGGCGCGCTCCCCCGTGCCGGCCGGGCGCGCCTCGCGGTGCCGGATGCCGAGCAGGCAGAGCAGGGAGACCAGGAAGGTGGCCGCGTTGGCGAACAACCCGTTCGCGGCGCCGGCGAGTTGGACCAGGAAGCCGCCGGCGCCCTGCCCGGCCAGCTGCGCCGCCGAGGCGCTGCCGTGCAGCTTGGCGTTGCCCTCGGGCTGGTCGGCGGGGGCGAGGAGGCCGGGGAGGTAGGCGCTGTACGCGGTCTGGAAGACCACCGCGGCGGCGCCGCTCAGCAGGGCCGCGCCGATCAGCAGGCCGAGGCTCGGCCCGCCGCACCAGGTGAGGACGGGGACCGCGGCGAACACCACCATGGAGAGCACCGCGGCTCCCAGCATCAGGGGGCGGCGGCGGACCCGGTCCACCCAGGCTCCGACCGGCAGCCCGATCAGCAGCCAGGGCAGCCAGCCGCAGGCGCTCAGCAGGCCGGCCGCGAAGGCGTCGGCACGCAGGGCGGCGACGGCGGTCAGCGGCATCGCCACCCCGGTGACCGCGGCCCCGAACTTGCCCGCGACCTCCCCGCACCACAGCAACCGGAAGTCGCGGTGGCGGCGGAGCAGGCCGCTCACGGGTTGGTCCGGTCGATGCGGTCGGTGCGGTCGGTGCGGTCCCGGTGCGCGGTGTCGTGCCGCGGTGGAACGTCGGCCCGCGGCCTACGGGGGAAGGACTGTAGCTGGACGATCACGGGCTGCGCGGCGGGCACGCCGCCTTCCCCGCCGCCCCCTGCGCCGTCCGCCGTGGCGACGCCCCGATACCGCTCCACGACCTGCGCCAATTCCTGGTTCATCGCGGTGAGTTGATCGGGCGTCAGCGCGAGGTCGTGCCACTGGGCGACGGCGCCGGCGTCGCGCCACTCCGGGCCCCAGTCGTCGGCGAGGTAGTCGACGACCTGGTTGAAGTGCTGTTGGACGATCTCGTGGACGTAGACCGAGAGCGGGCCACGGGCGTCCGGGTCGTCGCGGAAGTCGGTGGTGTCGAGCCGGTGGGAGACCGCCGCCGCCCGCCACCAGCGCTCGCGCCGGGTGCCCCGGCCGGTCTCCTCCTCGATGAAGCCGTGGTCGGCGAGGTGGCGCAGGTGCCAGCTGACCGTGCCGGTGTTCTCGCCGAGCCGGCGGGAGAGACCGGTGGCGGTGTCCGGGCCGTCGAGGGTCAGCAGCTCCAGGATGCGCATCCGCAGCGGGTGGGCGATGCCGCGCAGGCTGCGGGCGTCCATCCGGCGGGTGGGGCGGGGCGCGGGGGCGCCGCCCCCTGCGGGGCGGTCACCTTCGGGCACGTCGTCATGGCTCATGAACGTCAGCCTAGGATTGCAGAGAACTCTCTGCATAGAGTTCTCTGCATAGAGTTCTCTGCACATGGTTCTCCGCAGAGTTCCCTCTGTGGATGCGGATGCGGATGCGGACGGGAGAACCCTCCTCGGACACGCCAGGACGTCTCTCGGACTCGCGTGCGCGCCGCCGGAGGCGACCCGCCGCCTGACCGCCGTCCCCGTAACGGCGGTGGCCGGTGGTACAGACGGGTACGCGCGCGAATGGCGCCGCCCAGGGCCGCGTTTCGGCCATGGTGGCTGACTATCCTCGGGCGCATCCCCCGCCCCGCGCGATACGAGGTGTGCGACGTGACGGTGATCCTGCTCGCCCTTGCCGCGGCATGCTGTCTGGGCACCGGGTTCGTCCTCCAGCAGATCGCGGCGCAGCACGCCCCGCCGCAGGACTACCTCTCCTTCCGGCTGCTGCTCGACCTGGTGCGGATGCCGCGCTGGGTGGCCGGGATCGCGCTGATGGTGACGGGGATGGCGCTGGGCGCGGTGGCGCTGGGGATGGGCGACATCACCCTGGTCGAGCCGCTGATGGCGACGAACCTGCTGTTCGCGATGGCACTGGCGCGCCGGATCTCCCGGCAGCGGCTGGGCCGCAGCGGGTGGGCCGGCCTGTGGCTGCTGGCCGGCGGGGTGACCGCGTTCATCGTGGCCGGGCAGCCGCACGGCGGGCACAACAGCGAGGTGGGGCAGCTGGCCCAGTGGCTGATCATGGGCGGGGTGCTGGGCGTCGCCCTGGTGCTGGCGGCGGTCGCCAAACGGGAGCGGGTGCACGTCAGTCTGGAGGCCGCGCTGCTGGGGGTGGCGGCCGGGCTGCTGTACGGACTCCAGGACGCGTTGACGCGGATCAGCGGACTGCGGTTCACGGCGGGCGGCTGGCGCGCGCTGCTGACCAGTTGGCAACCGTACGCGATCGTGGTGCTCGGGGTGCTGGCGCTGGTGATGGTGCAGAGCGCGTTCGAGTCGGCGCCGTTGCGGATGTCGCTGCCCGCGCTGACCGCCGCGCAGCCGCTGGCGGGAATCGCCTGCGGGGTGGGTTTCCTGGGCGACCAGCTGCGGGTGACGCCCGGGGCGCTGGCCTTCCAGGCGGCCGGGATCGTGGCGGTGGTGGCGGGGATCGTGCTGATCGGCAGCCATCCGGCGATGCCGCCCGGGAGCGGCGCGGCCGACGACGTACGGGAACTCCAGCCGCGCTGAGGCCGGTCGCGCCCGCGGCCGGGCGCCGGAAGGAGCGATCGGGATACCGGCATCCGACATGCCGGCGGCCGCCTCCTGCCCAGTTCGTTAATGCTCGGCATCAGAATCGGGGCATGCCCAGGACATCCGGCCCCGAGACCCGGGAGAAGCTGATCCGCGCCGCGAGGAGATCTTCGCGGCGCACGGCGTGGACGGTGCCCAGCTGCGCGACATCGTGGCGCTGGCCGGTCAGAGCAACCCGTCCGCGGTGCAGTACCACTTCGGCTCGCGGGCCGGTCTGCTGGACGCCGTGATGGCCGGCCGGCTGGCGCGTACGGAGGCGGCGCTGGCGCCGGTGCTGACCGCGGCGGAGGCCGGCGGGCCGGCGCCGCGGGAGCTGATCGGGATGCTGGTCGCGGCGGAGGCCACCGAGCTGCGGTCCGAGCGCGGGCGGCGCTGCCTGCGGATCTCGGCGCAGCTCGGCCACGAGAGCGGAGTGCGCGCCCGGGTCCCGCACCCGACGCTCGCCGGGACCGCGTACTGGCGGCTGATCCGCCGGGTCGAGGAGGCGCTGGCCGCGGCCGGGCTGCCGGAGGCGGTGCGGCTGGAGCGGCTGGACCTCGCGCTGACGCTGATCGGCGCGGCGCTGGCCGACCGGGCCCGGCAGTACCTGGACGGCGTCACCCCCCTGGCGGGCGAGGAGTTGTTTCTCGCCGATCTCACCGGGACGACGACGGCGTTCCTGCTCGCCACCGCCCCCGAACGAAAGCGTTCACCATGAGCGGGTCCACCCCGGCGTTCCCCGCTGCCGACCTCAGCGGCGCCGAGCCGGCGGTGAACGGCGGCTGGACCACCGGGCCGACCGTGAAGTACGTCATGGGGCATTGAGGCGGCACCCGGTGGCGGCACCCCGGGCGGGTGCGGAACCGGGGGCGCCGCCGCGGGTGGTTCGATGGCTCCATGACCGATCAGCGACCAGTCAGCGAGCGGGAGCCGCTCAACGCGGACGAGATCCTCGACGTCGTCGACGAGCACGACCGGGTCGTGGGGCAGGCGCCGCGGGCGGTGACCTACGCCCGCCGGCTGCGCACCCGGTGTGCGTTCGTCCTGGTCCGGGACGCCGAGGACCGGATCTTCGTGCACCGCCGCACGCCCCGGAAGCTGGTGTTCCCCTCGCACTACGACATGTTCGTGGGCGGGGTGGTCGGCACCGGCGAGAGTTACGACGAGGCGGCGGTGCGGGAGGCCGAGGAGGAGCTGGGGGTGTCCGGGCTGGCCCGCCCGGAGCCGCTGTTCCGGTTCCTGTACGAGACGCCCGAGCACACCTGGTGGTCGGCGGTCTACGAGGTGCGCTGCACGCTTCCGGTGGCGCCTCAGGAGGCGGAGATCGACTGGCATGCCTTCCTGCCCGAGGAGGAGCTGGCCCGGCGGCTGGAGGAGTGGCCGTGGACGCCGGACGGGCTGGCCGCGTACCGGGAGCTGACGGCCCGTCGGGCGGCCGGGGAGATCTGATCGGCGGGGGCCGGGAGGTACCGTTACCGGGTCCGTGCGGCGCCGGTCCGGCCGCCGGCCCCCGGTGTCCGCGCGGACCGATCGAGACCAGCATGGAGCGGCCATGACGGACCATCGACGGACCCCCACGGACGCGGGCACGGGCGCCGGCGCGGTGCCCGAGCCCTACCTCACCGAACTCGCCCCGGGCGTCCACGCGTTCGTCCAGCCGGACGGCGGCTGGTGCCTGAACAACGCGGGCTTCGTCACCGACGGCACCGCCACCCTGGTCGTGGACACCGCCGCCACCGAGCGGCGGGCGCGGCTGCTGCGCCGCCGGATCGCGGAGACCGGCGCGCCCGCGCCCCGTACGGTCGTCAACACCCACCACCACGGCGACCACACCTACGGCAACGGCGTGTTCGCGCCCGAGGCGACGATCATCGGGCACGCGGCCTGCCGGCGGGAGGTGCTGGCCGCCGGGTACCAACTGCACGCGGTGTGGCCCGAGGTGACGTACGGCGACATCCGGCTCACCCCGCCGGAGGTCACGTTCGAGGACCGGATGACCGTGCACGTCGGGGAGTTCGAGGTGCGGCTGATCCATCCGGGGCCGGCGCACACGCCCGGTGACACGATCGTCTGGCTGCCGCGGCAGCGGGTGGTCTTCACCGGTGACCTGGTCTTCCACGGGGGCACGCCGTTCGTCCTGATGGGGTCGTTGAGCGGGTCGCTGCGGGCGATCGAGCTGCTGCGGTCGCTGGGCGCGGAGACGGTGGTGCCCGGGCACGGCCCGGTGGCCGGGCCGGAGGTCTACGACGAGGTCGAGCGGTATCTGCGGTTCGTCGGGGAGCTGGCGCGGGAGGGGCGGGCGGCCGGGCGGACGCCGCTGGAGGTGGCCCGGGAGGCGGAGCCGGGCGCGTTCGCCGGGCTGGCGGAGCGCGAGCGGCTGGTGGCCAACCTGCTGCGGGCGTACGCGGAGCTGGACGGCGCGGCCCCGGGGGCGCCGCTGGACGTGGCGGCGGGGTTCCTGGCGATGGCCGAGATGAACGGCGGAGTGCTGCCGGCCTGCCACGCCTGAGCGGGCGGTGGGGCATGCCGGGCCGGTGGGCGCCGGGCCGCCCCGTGGCGGAAACACGTCGGGTGACCGACGCCCCACGGCGGGGCACTGGACTCCATACCGACTAGTCGGCATGATCAGGCGGGACGGGCCCGCAGGCCCTGCACCGCCCAACCGTCACTCCGTACGGAGGAAGCACGATGAGCAACGGCACCCCGCCCCCGCCGGCCGCCGGAAAGGCGCCACCCGGCCTCGATCCGGAGCGCCTGCGGAAGCATCTGGACCGGGAGCGGCCGGGCCTGGTCTCCGGGCCGCTGCGTGCGCAACTGATCGAGGGCGGCCGGTCCAACCTCACCTACCGGGTCACCGACGGCGCCGGCTCCTGGGTCGTCCGCCGGCCGCCGCTCGGCCACGTGCTGGCCACCGCGCACGACATGCGCCGCGAGCACCGGGTGATCAGCGCGCTGCACGACACCGCGGTGCCGGTACCGGAGACGCTGCTGCTGTGCGAGGACGAGACGGTCCTCGGCGCGCCGTTCTACGTGATGGAGCTGGTGGCGGGTACCCCGTACCGGACCGCGGACCAGCTGGCCCCGCTCGGCCCGGAGCGGACCCGCGCGGTGGTGCTGTCGCTGGTCGACACGCTGGTGGAGCTGCACGCGGTGGATCCGGTGGCGGCCGGACTGGCCGACTTCGGGCGGCCGGACGGCTTCCTGGAGCGCCAACTCCGGCGCTGGGGAAAGCAGTTGGCGGCCTCCAAGAACCGCGACCTGCCCGGCATCGACGCGCTCCACGAGGCACTGGGCCGGGCGCTGCCCCCCTCCCCCGCGCCGGCCGTGGTGCACGGCGACTACCGGCTGGACAACGTCCTCGTCGGTGCCGACGACACCATCACCGCCGTGCTGGACTGGGAGATGTCCACGCTCGGCGACCCGCTGACCGACCTGGGGCTGCTGGTGATGTACTGCACCGACCTAGGGCTGCCGAAGTCGCCGGTGAGCACCACCAGCGGCGCGCCGGGGCACCCCGCCCCGGAGGAGCTGATCGCGCGCTACGCCGAACGCTCCGGACGGGACACCTCGCGGATCGCCTGGTACACCGCGTTCGCGTGGTTCAAACTCGCGGTGATCCTCGAAGGCATCCACTACCGCTTCACGCTCGGCCAGACGGTCGGCGCGGGCTTCGACCGGATCGGCGAGCTGGTGCCCGTCTTCATCGACCGCGGACTGACCACTCTCAAGGAAGGCTGAGGCACCGATGGACTTCGCATTCGACGCCCGTACCGAGGAACTGCGGGCGAAGCTGGAGTCGTTCATGGCCGAGCACGTGTACCCGGCCGAGCCGGTCGCGGAGGAGCAGCGGGCCGCGCTGGCCTCGCCGTGGGACACCCCGGCGGTCGTCGAGGAGCTCAAGGCCGAGGCCCGTCGGCAGGGCCTGTGGAACCTGTTCTTGCCGGACGAGGAGTACGGCGCGGGGCTGACCAACCTCCAGTACGCGCCGCTGGCCGAGATCACCGGCCGCAGCCCGCAGTTGGCGCCCACCGCACTGAACTGCGCGGCGCCGGACACCGGCAACATGGAAGTGCTCGCGCAGTTCGGCGACGACGAGCAGAAGAAGCGGTGGCTGGAGCCGCTGCTGGCGGGCGAGATCCGGTCGGCGTTCGCGATGACCGAGCCGGAGGTGGCCTCGTCGGACGCCACCAACATCGAGACCCGGATCGAGCGGGACGGTGACTACTACGTCATCAACGGCCGCAAGTGGTACATCTCCGGGGCGATGAACCCGCTGTGCCGGATCTTCATCGTGATGGGCAAGACGGCGACCGCCGAGGGCCCCGACGGCGCGGACGTCCGCCGCCAGCAGTCGATGGTGCTGGTGCCGCGCGACACCCCCGGCCTGACGGTGAAGCGCGCGATGCAGGTCTACGGCTACGAGGACCACTCCCACGGTGGGCACGCCGAGGTCGTCTTCGACAACGTCCGGGTTCCGGTGGGCAACCTCATCGGCGAGGAGGGCGGCGGCTTCGGCATCGCGCAGGCCCGGCTGGGGCCCGGCCGGATCCACCACTGCATGCGGCTGATCGGGATGGCCGAGCGGGCGATCGAGCTGATGTGCCGGCGGGCGGTGAGCCGTACCGCCTTCGGGAAGCCGCTGGCCCAACAGGGCGTCGTCCAGGAGTGGATCGCGGACGCCCGGGTGGCGGTGGAGCAGCTGCGGCTGCTGGTGCTGAAGACCGCCTGGCTGATGGACACCGTCGGCAACAAGGGCGCGCACACCGAGATCCAGGCCATCAAGATCGCCACACCGCGCACGGTCGTGGACATCCTCGACAAGGCGGTCCAGCTGCACGGCGCGGCCGGGGTGAGCCAGGACTTCCCGCTGGCCGAGCTGTGGGCCGCCGCCCGTACGCTCCGACTGGCGGACGGCCCCGACGAGGTCCACCAGCGGTCGCTGGCACGGCGGGAAATCAAGCGGTACCAGTAGGCGGGCGGTGCCCGTGGGGTCGTGGGGGCGTAGGGGACACGCCCCACGACCCCGTAGCCCCGAAGCCCCAGAGTCATGGAACGAGGTAGCGCTTCCGGCGCTCGGGGAGTCGAGGTGCCCGCGCGTAGGCTCACGGACGCGGACACGGCGACGCGGCGCAGTGAACACCGGCGCGTTACGGCCGCAACGCACGTAGCAGCAGGTCGGCCAGGTGGTCGGCGACCTGTTGTGGGGTGAGGGGGCCGTTCTCGCGGTACCAGGTGCCCAGGTGGTGCACCGAGCCGAAGTGGTAGTCGACGACGAGGTCGGCGGGGACGTCGGCGGTGAACACCCCGGTGCGCTGGCCCTCCTCGATCAGCGCCCGGAACCGCTCGTGGTAGCGCCGCCGCTCGGCCCGCACCTGCTTGTCCTTCTCCGGGCTCAGATGGTGCATCGAGCGGAAGAAGATCTTGGTGTCGTCGAGGTTCTCGATGGTGGTGACCACCACGTCGGCGGCCGCGTCCCGCAGCCGCCGCTCCACCGGCGCGTCGGCGTCCGCGAAGCGGTCCAGCCGCTCCTGCTGGAGCCGCAGCACCCGGCCGTAGACCTCGTGGAGCAGGTCCTCCTTGGAGCCGAAGTAGTGGTAGAGGGCGCCCTTGGTGACGCCCGCCGCGTCCACGATCTCCTGCACCGAGGTGCGGTCGTAGCCCTGCTCCGCGAAGAGCCTGGTGGCGGTGGCCAGCAGCCGCTGCGCGACGGGCTTCGCCGTGCCGCTCCCGTTGCCCGCGCCGTCCTTGATGCCGGCCATCGCCCTCACCTGTTCCTCTGTTCCTCATGTGCGTCCGTCATGCGCACCCGGCCTGCGTCCATCATGGGCGCCTGCCCGCGTCCGGCCGGCGCGCCGGCCTGCGCTCTTTCATACGCGTCGGCGCAGCTCCCGTCGAAGGATCTTGCCACTCGCGGTCTTGGGAAGCTCCGGCAGGATCTCCACCACCCGGGGATATTTGTACGCGGCCAGCCGCTCCTTGCAGTAGGCGGCCAGTTCGCCGGGGGCGGGGGACGCGCCGGGACGCAGGCTGACGTACGCCTTGACGGTCTCGCCCCGGTACGGATCGGGCACTCCGACCACGGCCGCCTCGCGCACCGCGGGGTGGGTGTAGAGGACGTCCTCGACCTCGCGGGGCCAGACCTTGAACCCGGACGCGTTGATCATGTCCTTCTTGCGGTCGACGACGTACAGCCAGCCGTCGCGGTCCATGAACCCGATGTCGCCGGTGCGCAGTTCGCCGTCCGGGAGGGTCTCGGCGGTGGCGTCCGGGCGGCGCCAGTAGCCGGGCACGACCTGCGGGCCGCGGACCGCGATCTCGCCCTGCTCGCCGAACGGCAGGTCCCGGCCGGCCTCGTCGATGATCCGCACCACGGTGTCCGGGCCGGGGACGCCGACCGCGAGGGTGCCGGAGACCTTGTCGACCGGCGCCTCCCTGCCGGGCGGGACGGTGGCGCAGGGCGCGGTGCACTCGGTCAGGCCGTAGCCGTTGTGGAGGTGCGGGCCGAAGGCGGTGCGGAACTTCTCGACCAGGGCCGGCGGCAGCGGTGCGCCGCCGGAGCTCACGGTCCGGAAGGAGGTGAAGTGCCCGGGGGTGGCCGACGGATGGGCCATCAGCGCCATGTAGGCGGTGGACGGGCCGACGGTGAAGGCCGGGCGGTGCTCCAGGAAGGCGTCCAGGACGGCGCCGGCCTCGAAGCGGTGGGCCAGCGCCAGGGTGCCGGTGTTGGCGAGGCAGGCGGCCAGTTCGCAGACCATGCCGGTGATGTGGAAGAGCGGGGCGAGCGCGAAGTAGGTGGCGCCCTCGGGGAGTTCGAGGCCGGTGCGCATCCGTTCGGCGTTGTAGCTGATGTTGCCGTGGGTGTTGGTGGCGCCCTTGGGAGTGCCGCTGGTGCCGGAGGTGTAGCTGATGAGCGCGATGTCGTCGGCGGCCGGTTCGGGGGCGGCGGGGGCGGCGCCGCCCGTCCGGGCCGCGGTGAGCAGGTCGTCGGCGCCGTCCTGGGGACCGGCCGGTTCGCCGCGCAGGACGCGGGGGTCGTCGCGGGTCTGGAGTCCGCGTTCGTCGGCGGTGAGCGCGATGCGGACGGAGGGCGACTCGGCGGCGGTGGCGCGCAGGAAGCCGGCCCAGGTGCGGTCCGCGCAGAGGACGGCGGCGACCTCGGCGTCGTCGAGGATGTGCCGGGTCTCCGCCGCCTTGTACATGGGGTTGACGGGGACGACCACGCCGCCGGCCTTCCAGACGGCGAGCGCCGCGAGCACGAAGTGCGGGGTGTTCTGGAGCATCACCACGGCGCGGTCGCCGGGCCGGAAGCCGCGGGCGGCGAGGTGGCCGGCGAGGCCGTCGGAGAGCGTGTCGGTCTCGGCGTAGGAGACCCGGCCGTCGAAGTAGGCGAGCGCGGTGCGGTCGGGGGCGCGGCGGGCCGCGGCGCGGAAGGCGTGCAGCGGGGAGGGCGGCGGCTGGACGGGGGCGCGCTGGGCCTCGGTGAGCAGGGCCAGCCACGGCTTGTCCTGGTAGGAGGTCACCGGGCCTCCCCCGCTCGCTCCTCCAGCCTCCGCTGGAGGTGGTTCATGCCGGTCAGCCAGCGGTCCGGGTCGGTGGCGCGGGCGGTGTAGTAGTCGGCCACCTCCGGGTGCGGCAGGACCAGGAAGCGGCCCGCGTCCATGGCGGCGAAGAGCGCGTCGGCGACCGCGTCCGGCTCGATGGCGGTCGGGGTCAGCACGAGGTCGCCGGCGGCCCCGGTGGCGGCGAGCATGTCGGTCCGTACGCCCTGCGGGCAGATGGCGTGCACGTCGATGCCGCGGTGGCGGTAGGTCAGCGACAGCCACTCGGCGAAGGCGTACGCGCCGTGCTTGGTGACGCTGTAGGGGGCCGCGGCGACCATGGTGAGCAGGCCGGCCGCGGAGACGGTGGAGACGAAGCGGCCGCTGCCGCGCGCCAGCCACTCCGGCACCAGCTCGCGCGCCGCCCGCACATGGGCCATGACGTTGACGTCCCAGGCCAGCGCCCAGTCGTCCTCGGGTGCCTCGGGGCCGCCGCCGGTGCCGACGCCGGCGTTGGCGCAGAAGACGTCCACGGCGCCGCCGAGTGCCTCGCGGGCCGGGCCGACGATGCCGGAGGCGTCGCCGGGGACGGCGATCGCACCGATTTCCTCCGCGGTCCTGCGGGCCTTGGCCTCGTCCAGGTCGTTGACCACGACCCGGGCGCCCTCGGCGGCGAACCGGCGGGCGAGCGCGGCGCCGATCCCCCCGCCCGCTCCGGTTACGACAACGGCCTTGTCCCGTACGGCTGCCACGCTGTGTCTCCCTCGGTCGTCGTCCTGGCTCCGTCCGCGCACCGGTCACGCCGGCGCACCGGCAAGGGCAGACTAACCAGTCGGTATGTCTCGGCGGAAGCCTCTGTTTTCCGTCACGGCCGGGCGCGTTCCGCCCCGGCCCCGACCGCGTTAGCGTGCCCACGACACACATCGGGTCGACCACCGCTCACGGAGGTGTGCGCATGGCTCTGTCGAGACGTGTTCTGCTGGGGCAGTTGGCGGCGACCGGGGCGGCCGCGGCGGCGGTCACCGCGGGTCCGGGCGGCTCCGCCCAGGCCGCGCCGCGCACCGAGGGACGGAAGGTGCGCACCGGCTTCGACCGCCTGGCCGCGGACGGCTACCGCCTCCTGGACGGCCGGCGGGTGGGCGTCGTCACCAACCCCACCGGCGTCACCACCGCGCGGCGGGCGGTCCGGCACATCGTGGACGTGATGCACGCCGACCCCCGAGTGCGGCTCACCGCGGTCTTCGGCCCGGAGCACGGCTTCCGGGGCACCGCCCAGGCCGGCGGCTCCGAGGGCCGCTACGACGATCCGGCCACCGGCCTGCCCGTCTACGACACCTACGACAAGAGCGGCCGGGAACTGGCCGACGTCTTCACCGCCTCCGGGGTGGACACCGTCGTCTTCGACATCCAGGACGTCGGCGCCCGCTTCTACACCTACATCTGGACGCTCTACGACTGCATGGTGGCGGCCGTGCTGGCGGGCAAGCGGTTCGTGGTGCTCGACCGCCCCAACCCGGTGACCGGCCGCAGCGCGACCGGCCCCGTCCTGGACCGGCGGTTCGCCTCCTTCGTCGGCCGGGAACCGATCGCCCAGGCGCACGGCATGACGGTGCTGGAACTGGCGCTGCTCTTCAACGACCGCTTCGTGCCACGTGCCGCCGGACGGCCGGTGGCGCTGGAGACCGTCGCGATGACCGGCTGGCGCCGCGCCGACTTCTTCGACGCCACCGGCCTCCCCTGGGTGCCACCCAGTCCCAACATGCCCACCGCCGACACCGCCCTGGTCTACTCCGGCACCGGCCTCTTCGAGGGCACCAACCTCTCCGAGGGCCGCGGCACCACCCGCCCCTTCGAACTCCTCGGCGCGGAGGGACTGGACCACCGCTGGGCGGACGCGGCGACCGAACTGGGCCTGCCCGGCGTGTACTTCCGCGAGGCGTACTTCGCCCCCACCTTCTCCAAGTTCCAGGGAAAGACGATCGGCGGCCTCCAACTCCACGTCCACGACCGCTCCGTCTTCGATCCGATCCGCACCGGCCTCGGCCTCCTGCTCACCGCCAGACGCCTCTGGAAGGACTTCGCCTGGATCCCCGACCACTTCGACCACCTGACCGGCACCGACACCGTCCGCAGGCAGATCGACGCGGGCGCCGGCCTCGACGAGATCACCGAGTCCTGGCACGACGGGCTGCGAAGCTTCCGGGCGGTGCGGAAGCGGTATCTGCGATACCGGTGAGCGCAGGCCGGCGGCGGGTCGCGCCCGACATCTCACCATCCGGGACGGGCCATTCCGGCTATTGACTGCCCTCTGCGCCGACCGTGAGAGTGCGGCTCGTGCACAGTGACGCGACATCAGCGAAGCCGGCCGGTGCGCCGGTCGGGACGGCGGTCGGCGGGGAGAGCCTGCGGCGGGTCGCCGTGGCCTCGTTCATCGGAACGGCCATCGAGTTCTACGACTTCTACATCTACGGCACGGCCGCGGCGCTGGTGCTGAACAAGGCGTTCTTTCCGACACTGGATCCGGTCAACGCCACACTGGCGTCGTTCTCCACCTACGCGGTGGCGTTCGCCGCCCGGCCGCTCGGATCGTTGGTGTTCGGGCACTTCGGCGACCGGGTCGGACGCAAGTCGGTCCTGGTCGCCTCGCTGTTGCTGATGGGGCTGTCCACGGCGTGCGTCGGACTGCTGCCCGGATACGGGACCTGGGGGATCTGGGCGCCGCTGGTGCTGATCCTGCTGCGGTTCCTCCAGGGCATCGGGCTGGGCGGCGAGTGGGGCGGCGCGGCGCTGCTGGCCGTCGAGCACGCGCCGCGCGCCCGGCGCGGGCTGTACGCCGCGTTCCCCCAACTGGGGCCGTCCGTGGGGTTCTTCGCGGCGACCGGGGTGTTCTGGCTGCTGTCCGAGGCGATGAGCGACGCGGCGTTCCGCTCGTGGGGCTGGCGGGTGCCGTTCCTGCTGTCGTTCCTGCTGGTCGGGGTGGGGCTGTTCGTCCGGCTGAAGATCAGCGAGACACCGGTCTTCGCAAGAGTGCGGGACGCGCAGGAGGCCGGCCGGGTGCCGGCCGTGGACGTCCTGCGGTGGCATCCACGGGAGTTGCTGCTGGGCGCCGGCGGGATGATCGTCGCGTACGGGCTCTTCTACACCGCCACCACCTACTGCCTCGCGTACGCCACCGGCACCCTGGGCGTCTCCCGCACCACCATGCTCGGACTCTCGCTGGTCGCCTGTCTGTTCCTGGCGGCCGGCACCTGGCTGGCCGCGACCCGTTCCGACGGCATCGGGCGCCGGAAGCTGGTGCTGGGCGGCGCGGGCCTGGCGGTGGCGTGGGGGCCGGTGCTCTTCCCGCTGCTGGACACCCGGCAGCCGGTGCTGATCGCGCTGGGCGTCGGCGGCGCACTGTTCTGCATGGGCGTGGTCTACGGCCCGATGGGCGCCTACCTGCCGGAGCTGTTCGGGACCACCGTCCGCTACTCGGGCGCCTCGCTCGCCTACAACCTGGGCGGCGTGCTGGGCGGGGCGGTCGCGCCGCTGGTCGCCACGCGGCTCCAGGCGGCGTTCGGCTCGGCGTCGGTGGGCTGGTACGTGAGCGCGATGGCGCTGGTGTCGCTGGGTTGCGTCCTGGCACTGCCGGAGACCCGGCAGCGGGAACTCCCGGACTGAGCGGCCGCCCCGGGAGCGGCCGCCCCCTAGAGGGCGGTCAGGGCCGGAGCCACCAGCGTTCGCTCTCCCAGGAGAGCGCCTCCCAGAGGCGGTTGAGCGGGTGCTCCGGCCCGTAGGAGCCCCGCTCGCCGCGCCGGGTGAAGACGCCGACGAGGACCTCCGTCCGGGGGCCGACGTCCCCGGCGACCTCCAGGGTGCGCAGGCCCTCGGCCTCCGGCAGGTGGCCGTCCGAAGCGGCCTCCCCCAGGCCCCGGGTGACCAGCATCGCGCCGCTGACCACGCCCGAGCGGAGGAGTTCGAAGCCGTAGTGCGCGGCCTCTATCTCGGCGGCGACGGTCAGCTTCTGGCGGTAGTCGGTGCCGTACCAGGCGGTCAGGAAGCGGTCGATCAGCCCGCCGGTCGAGAGCACCAGCGGCAGCCGCGGCAGTTCGCCGGCGGGGAACGGGCCGGCGGGCAGCCGCTCCGGCGGCAGGTTCGTCAGCAGGGACAGCCCGCTGCGCCGCCACTCCATCACCTCGTACGGGGCGAGTTGGGCGGCCTCCTCGCCCTCGGTGACCACGACGCTGCCGCAGACCAGGTCCAGCTCCTGGGAGCGGAGCTTGGTGAAGAGGTCGGCGGTGCGGACGTGGGTGATCTTGAGGTCGACGCCCTCGCGGTCGAAGTCCGCGCTGACGTACTCCACCGCGTCCAGGAGGAAGCCGAGGGTGTAGCGGGTGGTGCCGACGGAGAGCGTGCGGCCGAGCCGGCGGCGGGCGTCGTGGACGCCGGCGGACCACTCGCCGAGGGTGCGCCGGGCCAGTTCGACCAGGGCCTCGCCGGTGGCGGTGAACAGCGCGTCGCGGCCCCGCCCCTGCTTGAGCACCAACTCCTCGCCGCAGAGCGCCGCGAAGGTGCGGTTCATGGTGTCCAGCTGCTTCTGCACGCTGGACTGCTCGCGGCCCAGCCGGCGGGCCGCGGCCAGCGCGGTGCCCTCCTCGTACACCGTGATCAGCGTCCGCAGCTGGTCCATCGTGGTGTCGAGCAGCTCCGCCGGATACTGCCGCGGCCCCGAGGTCTGCCGCGGACGTGGATTCTGCTGCGGACCTGTCACGGTCATGCGCCCCTACTCGCTTTCCCTTCCCCCCAATTCAGGAAGGAGCAGCATAGCCGTACCGGATTTTCCGGCGGCGCCGCAGTGGGCGCGGGCCCCGGGTGCCGACACCCGGGGCCCGCGCGGTGCGCGGCGTGGGCGCCGCTGCCGTTCCGCCGCCCGGCTACCGGTGGGCGGGGAACTCCACCACCTGCTGGTAGGTGGGGCGGTTCTGCCAGCTCATCTTGTCGTGGGTCAGACCGCCCACGGCGCGGTGGACGATGGCGTCCGCGCACCACTGGTCGCCGGCCTTGCAGTTGTCGTCGCCGGGGTAGACCTGGGCGGCGGTCCGCGCACCGGCCTGCCGAAGAGTGGTCAGCAGGGTGTCGCGGCAGGCGGAGAGGTCACCGTTGCCGCAGTAGCGTGCGGCGAGCGGGCCCTGGACGCGGTCGCCGAGCACCGCGCGCAGGTCCTTGTCGACATAGCTCCACCAGCCGTACTGGAACGCCGATCCGGCGTGCGCCCCGGTGGGGCCGTGGCCGGCCGACGGGGACTCGTCGATGGCGAGGTTGGCGTTCAACGCGTCGTAGAGGTCGCCGCCGAGGCCGGGGCGGAAGACGTCCTTGACCATCAGCGGCCACCAGGCGTCCATCAGCCGGACCGCGTCGGAGTGGGCGTAGGTGTGCGAGCCGGGGGTGGTCTCGCGGCGCTGGGCACCGTCCTTGCGCCAGGCGTCCAGCTGCTGCACCGCGGTGCGCAGCGCGGGGTCGGCGACCGGCTTGCTGTCCAGGACGCGCAGCAGCTCCGGCAGGACGTCCTCGCCCCGCAGGTCGGTGAGGGCGGCGTCGGCCATCGCCCGGGTCAGGGCGGCCCGGGTGACCCCGCCCTCCTTGGTGAGCGCGCGCACCCGGTCGTCGAGGAGGTTGGCGCGGTGCACCGAGCCGTTGCCGAAGCCGGCCGAGTCGTAGTCCTTGGCCTGCTTGTTGTTCCAGGAGACGTAGTAGTCCTGGTCGATGGACTGCGGGTGCTGGGCGGGCGGGGTGTAGGCGGCGGTGTTGGTGGCGGGGTCGAAGCCCTGCCACTCGTAGGCCGGTTCGGCCCTGACGGGCAGTGCGGCGTCGACGTCGGGGTTGCGGACGGGGTTGCGGCCGCTGTTGTAGTACGCGATGTCGCGGGAGTCGGCGTAGAACCAGTTGAAGGCGTAGCCGATGTGCTGGGCGGCCTGCTGGAAGCTCCTGGCGTCGTGGACGTACGACGGGTCGTTGAGCATCTGGAAGCCGATGATGGAGTCGGCCTCGTGGCGGTAGGTGGAGCGCAGCGCCGTGTAGGCGACGGGTCGGCCGCCGATGGTGGCGCGGTGGGTGACGATGCCGTATTTGGTGCGGAAGACCTGCATCCGGTAGGAGCCGGCGGCGGTGGGGTCGGCGATGGTGGGCTTCCAGGAGTTGGTGCGCTCCAGCTTCTCCATCGGCAGGCAACTGCCGTGGTAGCGGTAGGAGGTGGAGTCCTTGGTGGGCGCCGAGCCGTCCGGGTCGCACAGGTCGACGGCGTAGGTGTCGGTGATGTCCTGGCCGGCGGAGGTGGCGCTCCAGGCGTAGTCCTGGCCGCGGCCGAGCTGGACGTACATCCCGACGCCGGCGAACGAGGCGCCGCGGGCGCTGATACCGGGGCCCTGGATCTCCTGGAGCATCAGCAGCTGGGGCGCGAAGTAGCCGGTCTGCGGGCCGAAGACGGCGACCGGGTGGCCGCTGGCGGTGTGCTTGCCGGAGACCAGCAGGGCGTTGGACATCCCGCGGTGCCGGGTCGGGTCGAAGCTCCCGTTGGGCAGCACGCCGTCCTTGAAGAGGCCCTCCAGCTTGCGGTACTTCTCCGGTGCCCTGACCGGGTCGCGGGGCGGGGTGGCGCTCTTGGAGGCGGCGGCGCCGGTGCGGTCGAAGACCAGCGGTTCGGCGGTGACCGAGCCGCGGTCGGGCAGCGCGGTGCCCCTGGCCCTGGCGGGCTTGACGGCGTAGGGGAAACTCTGGCCGTCGTGCAGGGTCTTGACCGCCTCGGGGTCGTTCCGCTCGCGGAAGGACTCCCAGACCTTGGTGCCCTTCTCCAGGCCGTACTTCTGCTGGGCGGAGAGCAGGGCGAGGGCGGACGGGACCTCGCCGCCGCCGCCGTTGCCGAAGAGGCCGCCGACGACGGAGGCCAGGGCTATCAGGTCGGTGAGCTTGAACGGCTGGATCTCGCCGGCGTTGGTGATCGCGTCGATGTGGCCGGTGAGGACGTACTCACCGGGGAAGTACCGGCCGTTCTTGGACTGTTCGCGGTAGGCGTTGATGCCGTCCACGTACGCCTGGGCGTCCGCCATGGCCTGTTGGCCGCGGGCGCCGTTGCCGTTGCGGATGGCGTCGACCTGCTTCTGGAGGTCGGCCTCGGTGTACGGGGCGGAGGGCCAGAACTGTTGCTCCAGGCCCTGGTTGGCGAGGGCGCCGCCGGCGAACGAGGTCAGCTCGCCGCGGCCGATGTGCCGGAAGAGGTCCATCAGCCACAGTCGGTCCTGGCCCGCGGCGTAGCCGGCGCCGTACTCGGTGCCGTAGCGGGTGGTGCCCTTGATGTGCGGGACGCCGGTCTTCTTGTCACGGGTGATGGTGACGTCGGACCGGGGCCTGGTGACCGAGCCCACCTGGTCCTGGGGGACGCCGAAGGAGGCGTCGTTGAAGAAGTCGGTGAGCGTGGCGTCGGTGAGCGAACGGTAGCCGCCGGCCAGGGCGTTGTAGGGGGCGATCTGGTCGGTGGAGTGCGCCGGGTGGGTGCCGAACAGCTTGTTGCCGAGGATCTGCACCAGGGTGGCGTTGCCGGTCGCGCCGGGCGGCAGGATGTCCGCGCACTGGCCCTGGCAGTAGTCGTCGGAGTCGTGCGCCGCGGTCGCGGCCGCGGTGGGTGGCGGTGCCAAGAACGTGGCACCCAGGGCGAACAGGGCCGCCGCCGCGGCGGCCCTGAGCCTTCCGGTACGTCGTCGCATTCCTGCTCCTCGGAGGGGCCCCTGCTCGTCCGGAGCTCGGGGGAGGGTGCGCCGGACGTTACCGTCGGTTACCCGTTACGGGAAGATGAACAACGGTCACCTTTTTGAATTCCCCACAGCGGGAAGGCGATCGGGGGCGCCGACTGCCGGACACCCCGTCACATCGCCACCCAAAACCGCAAAAGTATTCGATGGATCCAGGTGGTGGGCGCCCACGTCCATTCCCTGTCCATTCGGGATCCTCCTCGGAGGTGGAAGCACCATGGCCGGTTTCAGAGCCCTCGCAGAACAGGTCCGCGATCCGCGACTCGTCACCGTTCGGCGGCGTACCGCACTGCGCAAGTGCCTGGAGCGCTTCGCTCCCTACGGGCACCGCGCGACCTGGCACCATCTGTGCACCAGGGCCGGATTCACCACCCACGAACGCGAACCCGACCCGGCGCGGCTGGTGGCCGCGCTGGCCGAGCTGGAGGAGGCACGTGCCCTCTGGCTCGCCTACGAGGAGGAGTTCGCCGCCCGGCGCCGCCGCGAGAAGCACCACGGCATCCGCCAGCCCGGCACGCTCGACGAGTGGCACCGCCGCACCTGGGGCGGCTGCGACATCGTGCCCTGCGTCTCCGCGCAGCGGCACCCGGCGGCCCGCCTCTCCGAGGTGCTGCGCCGCATGATCGCGGCGATGGAGGCGGGACGCCCGCGCCGCGACTGCCCGGTCTGCGGCGGCACCCGCTTCGCATGGGCCCCCGGCCCGGGCGGCTGCCCGGCGGCCGGTCCGGCCTGCCGGGAGTGCGGAGTGCTCGCCCCGGCGTCCGTGCTGACCCCGGAGGCCCTGCACACGGCGGCCGGGGTACCCGGCGCGGAGACCTTCGCGGCGGCCTGAGCCCCTTCCGTGCGGCACCTCGCCACCCGCACACGGCGGACTGTCGGACCCGCCTGTCATCATCGGACCCATGCTTCAGATGCTTCAGGTGTGTCTCAACGGCGCCCGGACGGCGGCCGATTCGGGTGCGGTGCCGCTGTCGCCGGCCGCGCTCGCGGAGGCGGCGCGGCAGGCGGTCGCGGCCGGCGCCCAGGACGTCCACGTCCACCCCAAGACCCCGTGCGGCCAGGACTCCCTCTCGCCCAGGGTGGTCGGCCCGGCCCTGACGGCGATACGGGAGGCGGTGGACGTACCGGTGGGCGTGACGACCGGCGCCTGGGCCGAGCCCGACCCCGCGCGCCGGGTCGAGCTGATCGCGTCCTGGACGGTGCTCCCCGACCACGCCTCGGTCAACTGGCACGAGGACGGCGCCGATTCGGTCGCCGCCGCGCTGCTGGACCGCGGCGTCGGCGTCGAGGCGGGCATCTGGGCCGGGACGCCCGCCGCCGCCCGCTTCGCCGCCTCCCCGCTGGCGCCGCGGGTGCTGCGGGTGCTGGCCGAGGTCATCGACGACACCGACCCGGACACCGCGCCCGCCACCGCCCGGGCGCTGCTCGCCGAGCTGGCGCGGATCCCGCACGGCCGCCCGGTGCTGCTGCACGGCTTCGACGGCGGCGCCTGGCCGGTGCTGCGACTGGCCGGGGAGCTGGGCCTGGCCAGCCGTATAGGCATCGAGGACACCCTCACCCTGGCCGACGGCTCCCCGGCGGTCGGGAACTCCCATCTGGTTGCCTGCGCGACCGCGTTGACGGGCGGGCCGGCCGCCGCCTGAGGCCGGGCCGGAGCCGCCCGGGGCGCCGGGCCGACACCGGCCGATCGCGCCGATCAGCGACACTTCCCGGCCATTGTTCGCCGGGGCGGGCGGCGCTCGGCGCCCACCCGCCCCGGCGGTGAATTCGGTACGATTCATGACAACTTACGCCGCTCGGCCGGCCCGCAGGCGGCAAGCCGGAGGGACCCCGACCCGCGCCCGACCCCTGCCCGATCCCCGCCCCACCCCGCACCGCCCTCCCGTTCGCCGTCCGGCCACCGGTGGTCGCCCCGTTCGCCCGACGGCCTTTGCCAGCCGGCCCGCGAACTGAAACAACTGTGCACGGGCTGATCACCGGCGGACGTACGCCCCGGCGCCGGCCCGTTCCGCCCGCACGGCACCCGGGTCGCGCGGGCCCTGACGAGAAGGTGGACGTCCATGGCCGAACTGCACGACCTCACCGCGCTCGAACAGGCCGAGGAGATCCGGGCCGGGGAACTCTCCCCGGTCGAACTCACCGAGCACTACCTCACACGGATCGAGCGCCTGGACGACACCCTGGGCGCCTTCCTCACCCGTACCCCGGAGATCGCCCGCAAGCAGGCCGCGGAGGCCGAGAGCGAGGCCGTCGCGGCCCGCCGCCAGGGCCGCGCGCTGCCGCCGCTGCACGGCGTCCCGGTGCCCGTGAAGGACCTCAACCACGTCGCCGGGGTGCGCTGCACGATGGGCTCGGCCGCGCTGGCCGACCACGTCCCGGACGCCGACGACCACGTCGCCGCCGCACTGCGCCGGGCCGGCACGATCCTGCTGGGCAAGACCAACACCCCCGAGTTCGGGCTGCCCTGCTACACCGAGAACGCCCTCGCCCCGCCCGCCCGCACCCCCTGGGACCTGGCGCGCTCGGCGGGCGGCTCCAGCGGCGGGGCGGCCGCGGCGGTGGCCGCCGGGCTGGCACCGATCGCGCACGGCAGCGACGGCGGCGGCTCGATCCGCATCCCGGCGTCGGCCTGCGGGCTCTACGGCATCAAGCCCAGCCGCGGCCGGGTCAGCGGCGGCCCCCTGCTGCACGACGTGACGGGACTGAGCACCTCGGGCCCGCTGGCCCGTACGGTCGCCGACGCGGCCGCGCTGCTGGACGCGATGGCCGGCACCCTGCCCGGCGACCCGTACGCCGCCCCGTCCCTGCCACCCGGCGAGACGTTCGCCGGGCAGGTCCGCCGGGACCCCGGCCGGCTGCGGATCGGGGTGCTCACCCGGGCCCCGCTCCCGGACATCGAGATGCACCCGGACTGCCTCGCCGCGGTCGCGGAGACCACCGCGCTGCTCGGCGAACTGGGCCATCGGGCCGAGGAGTTGGCGTTCCCGGTCGACGGGCGGATCCTGCACGACTTCACCCGGGTCTGGTCGGTGGCGGCCGCCAACCGCCCCGTCCCGCCGGAGGCCGAGGAGCTGCTGATGCCGCTCACCCGCTATCTGCGGGCGCGCGGCCGCGAGGTCGGCGGCACCGACTTCGCCGACGCCCTCTACTCCTTCCGGTCGCTCGCCCAGGCCGTCGCCGACGTGCTGATGCCGCCCGGCACCGGCTACGACGTGCTCCTCTCCCCCACCCTGGCCGCGCCGCCGCACCCGGTCGGCGCACTGCGGCACGACGACGACCCGCAGGCGGAGTTCGCCGCGGTCGGCCGCTTCACGCCGTTCACCGCCCTCTACAACATCACCGGTCAGCCCGCGGTCAACGTCCCGCTGCACTGGAACGCCGAGGGGCTGCCGATCGGCGTGATGCTGGCCGGCCGCTACGGCGACGAGGCCACCCTGATCGCACTCTCCGCGCAGCTGGAGGCGGCCCGCCCGTGGGCGCACCGCAAGCCGCCCATCTGGTGAGTACGCGCTGCGCTCGGCCGGCTTCCCCTGTTGTCGGCTGCCCGAAGCTCGTACCGGTACTTCTGTGATGGGCCTGAGAGTGCCCCGTCCGGAGTGGTCCCGGACGGGGCACTGGTCAGTAGCGCTCAGTGGCAGAACGACGTTTTCACCGCATCGACGATCCGGCGCGCCTGGCCATCCGACACTGACTTGAGGGTGCCGGGCGTGGACCCCTGGAAACGCAGTTGCGCCCCCTGCCGCACATCGGGGTCGGCCTGGCCCGCCTGGATGTCTGCGCAGATGGTCTTGGCCGCAGTGACTGCCCATCGCTGGTTGCCGCCCAGGGCCGGGTCTACGGCCTTGAGTGCGCCCATGAGCTTTTGGGTCTGTTCAGCGTTCGGGGAGGGCGCGGGGCCGTTCGTCGGTGCGCCCATGTCCTCGCCGTTCGGGGTGCTCCCGGCGGTGGGTGCCGTGGTCGTCGGCGCGGGCCTGGGCGTTTTGGTGCTCGGGGCGTCGATGTCGCATGCGGACAGTGCCGCGATGGCAACCGCCGTTGCGAGTACGGCCGTGGTTATGCGCTTCATGCTCTCCCCTACGTGAGCGCGTTCGTGATCAACGATGCCTACCATGCCGTTCCATGGATGGATAAGTGAAACCTCGTCCGACACATGGCCGAACGAGGCTCACAGCGTGCGTGTGCTATCTGCTCATGTCGTCCGGGGGTGGCCGCTCGCCGGCGGCGCTTCCGGGGCTTCACTTCCCGGCCAGAGGGTTCCCTGGGTGTGGGCGTCGGTTTGAGGGCGTTGGACGACTTGTTCAGGTACATGCGGCTGCCGCATCCGGTGCAGTGGATCACGCGCAGCGGCAGCGCCGCCGAGTCCTTGCGCGTCGGCGCCTTCTCCACCGTCGGCTTGGGCGCCAGTAGTGCGCCGATCCGGTCGAACTCCTCGCGGGTCACGACGGGGGTTTCGGTGGCCCTGATCGGGCTGCCCTGGTCGTCGCGGACGGGCTTGCCCTTGTGCGTCTTCCGGCCCAGCAGTGCGGGGCTGGTCGGCATGTCCAGCCGCTGCGCGGGGCTGTCGGGTGCGGTGACGGCCTCCGGGGCCGGCGACCGTCAGGGCTCTTGGTGCTCTGCTTCCCCGGGCGCACAGGTCGGGGCGTCCGGGGCACAGGTCGGGGAAGCCGCCTTCGGGGCCGACGCCGGGTCCTCGGCGCGCCGGTCCACCCGCAGCCGGCGGGCGCCGGGCCCCTGTACGCCGAGGTTGTCGTAGGGGTTGGACAGCGCGCATGTCTGCAGCGACAGGCAGCCGCAGCCGATGCAGTCGGTGAGCCGGTCGCGCAACTCGACGAGCTGGCCGATCCGCTCGTCGAGTTCGGTGCGCCAGACCTCGGAGAGCCGAGCCCAGTCCTCGCGGTTGGGGGTGCGCTCGTCCGGCAGCTCGGCCAGGGCGTCGCGGATCACCGCGAGCGGGATGCCGACCCGCTGCGCGGCCCGGATGAACGCGACCCGGCGCAGCGTCTCGCGGGTGTAGCGGCGCTGGTTGCCGGCCGTCCGGGTGCTGCTGATCAGCCCCTTGGACTCGTAGAAGTGCAGCGCGGAGACGGCCGCGCCGCTGCGCGCGGAGAGCTGGCCGACGGAGAGCTCATGGACCTTGAACGGAAGCTGGGGCACGCCGTCAACCCTACGGCCTGCCCGGGGATCCGCCGGGGCGCCCGCCGCCCGGGGCGTTGACAGCGGGCGCCCGCCCTCGCATCCTGAGCAAGCGCTTAGTAACACCGGCTGAGGAGGCGGACGAGGATGGCAGAGCCCCGGGTGTTCGGGTCGGTCGAGGAACTGCGGGCGGCGGTCGGCGAGGAGCTGGGCCCCAGCGACTGGCTGGAGATCGACCAGAAGCGGATCGACCTGTTCGCGGAGGCCACCGGCGACCACCAGTGGATCCACGTCGATCAGGAACGGGCCGCGGCCGGCCCTTTCGGCACGACCATCGCCCACGGGTACCTGACGCTGTCCCTGCTGCCCGTCCTGGTCCCGCAGCTGCTGCGGGTGGACAACGTGAAGATGGGCATCAACTACGGCACCAACAAGGTGCGTTTCCCGGCCACCGTCCCGGTCGGCTCGCGGATCCGGGCCCGGGCGCGGATCGCGGAGGTGGCCGAGGTGACCGGCGGGGTGCAGCTCACCACGGTGGTCACGGTCGAGCGGGAGGGCGCGGAGAAGCCGGTGTGCGTGGCGGAGTCGGTCAGCCGGTTCCACCTCTAGCCGGTGCGGCGGCCCCGGGCACGGCCCGTCGGACCGGACCTAGGAGGCGCCGCCCACCATCCGCAGGACGAGGTCGGCGTAGAGGGCGCCGACCTCGTCGGGTGTGCGCGGGCCCTCGGCGGAGAACCAGCGGGCGACGTCCACGCACAGCGACAGCACGGCCAGGGTGGTGCCGGGCACGTCGTCCACGCCGAACTCCCCGCTGTCCGCGCCGTCCTGGATGATCTGCCGGAGCATACGGTCGGTACGGCGGCGCAGCGCGGCGATCTCGGCGTAGTGGTCCGCGCCGAGGGCCTGCAGCTCGTACTGGATGACGCGGGCGGTGGTGTGGTGCTCGGCGTGCCAGCGGGCGAAGGTGCGCACCGCGTCGCGGAGCCGGTCGGTGGCGCTGCCCCCGGCCTCGGCGGCGGCGCCCATGATGCGCAGGGCCTTCTCGTGGCCGATGCCGCTGATGCGGTAGAGCAGCTCTTCCTTGGTCTTGTAGTGGATGTAGAGCGCGGCGGGGCTCATCCCGGCGCGGCCGGCGATGTCACGGGTGGTGGTGGCGTGGTAGCCGCGCTCGGCGAACGCCTGGACGGCCGCGGCGACCAGCCGCCGCGCGGCGTCCGGGGTCACGTCGGACCACTCGTCGCTCTCCTCCGCCGCCCGCTCGGCCGCACCCATCGCCTCTCCCCGCTCTCGCTCCGCCAGGGGCCTTCCTCTGCCGGATCGAACACCATACCGTGCCGCTGAGCAAGCGCTTAGGGGCTGCCCGGGAGGGGGCGACGGGCCGGCGACGGGCCGATCAGAAGGCGGGGACGCCGGTCAGTGCGCGGCCGATGAGGAGCTTCTGGATCTGGCTGGTGCCCTCGTAGAGGGTCATCACCCGGGCGTCGCGCAGCAGTTTGCCGACCGGGTACTCGTCGATGTAGCCGTAGCCGCCGAAGACCTGGAGGGCGTTGCCCGCGGCGCGGACCGCGGCCTCGGAGGCGAAGAGCTTCGCCTTGGACGCCTCGGTGGCGAACGGCTCGCCGCGGTCGATCAGATCGGCCACCCGCCAGGTCAGCAGCCGGGCCGCGTCCACGTCCACCGCGATGTCGCTGAGCAGTTCCTGGACGAGCTGGCGCCCGGCGATCGGGGCGCCGAACTGTTCGCGCTGCCCGGCGTACCCGAGCGCGGCGTCCAGCGCGGCCTGGGCGATCCCGACGCAGCCGGCGGCGACCGACATCCGGCCCTTGGCCAGGGCGGACATGGCGACCGAGAACCCCTTGCCCTCGGGGCCCAGCAGGGCACCGGCGGGCACCCGCACGCCCTCCAGGACGAGCTCGGCCGTCGCCTGGCCGCGGAGCCCGAGCTTGCCGTGGATCGGGCGGCGGGTCAGACCCGGGGTGTCGGCGGGTATCAGGAAGGCGCTGATCCCTTTGTGACCGGGGCCGCCGGTGCGGGCGAAGAGCAGGACGAGGTCCGCCCAGGTGCCGTTGGTGATGAACATCTTGCCGCCGTCGACGATCCAGTCGCCGCGCTCGCCGTCCCGGACCGCGCGGGTGGTCAGGGACGCGGCGTCGGAGCCGGTGCCGGGCTCGGTCAGCCCGAAGCAGCCGAGCGCCTCGCCGGAGGTCAGCCGGGGCAGCCAGGCGCGCTTCTGCTCCTCGTCGCCCCAGGCGGCGAGGGTCTTGGCGACCAGCCCCAGCGAGACCGAGACGATGCCGCGGACCGACGAGTCGCCGCGCCCCAGTTCCTCGGTGACCAGCGCGTACGCGAGGTGGTCACCGCCGGAACCGCCGTACTCCTCGGGGATGGTCAGCCCCAGGAAGCCCAGGTCGCCGAGTTTCCGGACGATGCCCGGGTCGACCTCCTCGGCGCGGTCCCAGGCGGTGGCGTGCGGGGCGATCTCGCGGTCGGTGAAGTCCGCGGCGAGTCGGCGTACGGCGGACTGCTCGGGGGTGAGCTCCAGGTTCATCTCGGGCCCCTTGTCGGCGGGAACGGGAGGTGCGGCGGCCATTAATTAGCGGTGCTAGTTTTTGTGGAGCAGCCCCTACTATGTGCGGCATGGCCCGACCCCGCAAGCCCCTGCTGAGCCGCGAGCGCATCGTCACCACCGCGCTGGCACTGATCGACGCGGAGGGGCTGGCCGCGCTCTCCACCCGGCGGCTGGCGGCGGAACTGGGCGTCAGCGGCCCCTCCCTCTACAACCACTTCACGACCAAGGACGAGATCCTGGACGCGGTGGCCGACACCGTCGTCGCCCGGGTCGACGTCTCGGCCCTGGCCGACGGCACCGACTGGCGGGCCGGCCTGCTCGCCTGGGCCCGCTCCTACCGCGCGGCACTCGCCGCCCATCCGCACATCGTCCCGTTCCTCGCCCAGGGCCCCGGCCGCCGGCCCGCCGGGCTGCGGATGGCCGACGCGGCCTTCGGCGGCATGGTCGAGGCGGGCTGGCCGCCCGCGCTGGCCACCAGGGTCTGCGCGATGGTGCGGTACTTCGTCGCGGGCTCGGCGCTCGGCTCGTTCGCCCGCGGCTTCGTGGACGATCCGAGCGCGTACGACCCCGCCGACTACCCCCACCTGAGCCAGGCCCACCGGCTTGCCGAGCACCAACGCCAGGTGGACGAGGGCGCGTTCGAGGACGGCCTGCGGGCCCTGGTGGACGGGCTGGCGCTCCAGCATCCGGAACGGTGAAGCGCAAGTCCAGCTACAGCAACCCGGACGGCGGCCAGTGCATCGAGATCGCCGACAACCCCCCCGCCCTCGTCCCCGTACGCGACAGCAAGGACCCCCACGGCCCCGCGCTCGTCTTCCCCGCGGGTGCCTGGGGGGCCTTCGTGGCCGCCGTCAAAGGCGGAGCGGTGGCCTAGAACACCACCAGCGCCCGGCCGCCCTTCCCGGCGAGCATCGCCTCGAACGCGGCCGGGATCCCGTCCAGTCCGATCCGGTCGGTGACCAGCGCGGAGAGGTCGAGCGCGCCGGAGCGGACGTGCTCGGCGATCACCGGCAGGTCGCGGGCCGGGTCGCTGTTGCCGTAGACGCAGCCGGCGAGCGTGCGGCCGAAGTAGAAGAGTTCCAGGGCGGAGAAGACGACCTGCTGGTCCTTGCCGCCGATGCCCACCACCGTCGTCCGGCCGCCGCGGCGGGTCGCGGACCAGGCCGCGCGGATGGTCTCCGCGCGGCCCACGCACTCCACCGCGACATCGGCGCCGACCCCGCCGGTGAGCGCCCGGACCCGCTTGGCGCCGTCCTTCTCGAAGAACGCCGGGCCGTCGGCGACCAGGAAGTCGGTGGCGCCGGCCGCGCGGGCCAGCTCTTCCTTCGCCGGCGAGACGTCCACCGCCACGATCGGGCCCGCCCCGGCGATCCGCGCCGCTTGAAGGGTCGCCAGGCCCACCCCGCCGACGCCGAAGACCAGCACCGACTCCCCCGCCCGGACCCGGGCGCTGTGGTGGACGGCGCCCCAGCCGGTGAGCACCGCGCAGCCGAGCAGGGCCGCGTCGGTCAGCGGGATCCCGTCCGGCAGCGGCAGCGCGGCGCGCGCGGGCACCACGGTCTCCTCGGCGAACGCGGCGGTGCCCAGGCCCGGGTAGAGCGCGCTGCCGTCGGCGCCGAGGGTGGCGTACGGGGCGCCGGCGGCCCGCCCGGCGTCGGCGCACAGCCAGGGCTCGGCCAGTCCGCAGAAGTGGCAGTCACCGCAGGACGGCGCCCAGTTGAGGACCACCCGGTCGCCGGCCGCCACCCCGGTCACGTCCGGCCCCACCGCGGTGACGGTGCCCGCCCCCTCGTGGCCGAGCACGGCCGGGGCCGGCTGGCGCAGGGTGCCGTTGGACAGCGAGAGGTCGGAGTGGCAGACGCCGGCGGCGGCGAGCCTGATCCGGACCTGGCCCGGGCCGGGTTCCGGCAGCTCGATCTCGGTGACCCGGAGCGGGGCGTTGACGGCGGGCAGGACGGCGGCGCGTACCACGGGAACTCCTCGGGGCGTGGGCGGGTGGCGGGACGGCCGGGGCCGCGGCGGGCGGGCCCGGCCCGGTGCCGGGCGGGGCTCAGAACTGGAGGGACTTGGTCTGGAGGTACTCGGTCAGGCCGTGCGGCCCCAACTCCCGGCCGATCCCGGACTGCTTGTACCCGCCGAAGGGGGCGAGCGGGTTGAAGCGGCCGCCGTTGATGTCGACCTGGCCGGTCTCCAGCCGGCGGGCGAAGGCGACCGCCTCGGCGTCGTCGCCGGCCCAGACCGCGCCGGCCAGGCCGTAGACGGTGCCGTTGGCGATCCGCACGGCGTCGTCCTCGTCCTCGTAGCGCAGCACCGTCAGGACCGGGCCGAAGATCTCCTCCTGGGCGATGGTCATCTCCGGGGTGACGTCGGCGAAGACGGTGGGGTGGACGTAGAAACCGGGGCCCTCGGGCGGGCGCGGGCCGCCCGCGACGGGCCGGGCGCCCTCGGCGACGCCGCGTTCGAGGTAGCCGAGCACCCGGTCCCGCTGGCGGGCGCTGACCAGCGGCCCGAGCCGCTCGCCGGGGACGTACTTGGCGGCCGCGGCGGCGGCCAGCGCGACGGCCTCGTCGTACTGGTCCCGGTGGACCAGCATCCGGGTCCAGGCGCTACAGGTCTGGCCGGAGTTGGCCATGACGTTGGCGACGCCGACCGCGACCGCCCGGCCGAGGTCCGCGCTCGGCAGGATGACGTTGGCGGACTTACCGCCCAGTTCCAGGGCCACCCGCTTGACCGCGCCGCCGGCGAGCGCGCCGACGGTCCGGCCCACGGCCGTCGAGCCGGTGAAGGAGACCAGGTCGACGCCGTCGTGCTCGACCAGCGCCCGGCCGGCGACCGGGCCGAGTCCGGTGACGACGTTCACGGCACCGGCGGGTATCCCGGCCGCGTCGACGCACTCGGCGAACAGCCGGGCCACCAGCGGGGTGTCCTCGGCGGGCTTGAGGACGACGGTGCAGCCAGCCGCCAGCGCCGGGGCCACCTTGGCGACGATCTGGTGCAGCGGGTAGTTCCACGGGGTGATCGCGCCCACCACGCCGACCGGTTCGTGCAGCACGGTGGAGTTGCCGAGGGTCTCCTCGAAGGCGTGCGCACGGGCGATCTCGGCGTACGAGCCGCAGACCGCGACCGGCACCCCGGCGTGCACGGTCCGGCTGAAGGCGAGCGGCGCACCGAGTTCGGCGGTGACGGTCCCGGCGATCTCCTCGGTGCGTTCGGCGAGCCGGTCGCGCAGGGCGGCGAGCCGGTCGGCGCGCTCGGCGGGCGGGGTGGCGGCCCAGCCGGGCAGGGCGGCGCGGGCGGCCCGCACCGCGGCGTCCACGTCCTCGGCGGAGCCGGCCGGGACGGTGCCGATGACCTGCTCGTCGGCCGGATCGACGACCTCGATCGTGCCGCTGCCCGCGGCGGGCCGCCAGCGCCCGCCGATGTACATCGTGTCGTGGTGCTGCACGCCGTGGTCCTCCCTGGCCGACTGCCGGTGGTCGCACCCTAGGGGTGCCCAGGGGCCCTTCCCAGGGTGCCACCGGTCAAACTAGCGCCGTTAGTTTCGGTGCCGTCGGCGGATCCGGCCGTCACGGCGGGCTCGGACGCGCCGGCCGTCCCGGGCGCGCTGTCCAGGTCGCGGGCCAGGTAGGCCCGGAGCAGTTCCTTGGTCTCCGTGACGATCTCCGGGTCGCCCTCCGGGTCGGTGCGGAAGGCGAGTTGGAGCAGCGCGTCGGCGGTCTCCACGCCGACCAGGAAGACGGTGCGCAACCGGTCGTCGGCGGGGTCCAGGCCGAGCCGCCCGGCGAGCAGCCGCAGCAGCCGGTCGGCGACCTCGTGGTTGGCCTCGCGGGACTCGCGCGGGGCGGGCACGGTGAACTCCACCAGGGCGAAGCCGGGCACCGTCCGCTTCATGGCCAGGTACTCGTCGATCACCACGTCCATCGCGGCGCGCCAGCCCGGCGGCTGCCCGGGGGCGGCCAGCCGGGCGCTGATCCGGTCCGCGTAGACGTCGAGGTTGCGCCGGGCGAGCGCCTCGGCCATGGCGCGTTTGTTGGGGAAGAAGCGGTAGACGGAGCCGATCGGGACCCCGGCGCGGCCGGCCACCGCGCGGGTGCTCAGCTCCTCGTAGCCGGTCTCGTCGAGCAGTTCGGCGCAGGCGTCGAGGATCCGGGCCAGGCGCTGGGCGCTGCGCCGCTGGACGGGCACACGGCGGAGCGACGACGGCGCGGGGGTGGCGGCGGGCGGCGGGACGGGGGCGGACCGGGGGACCGGTGGGGGCGTCGAAGGCTGCACGGGCTCATCTTGCCCGGCCCGCGGGCCGGGGATCGCCGGGCGGGGCGATCCGGCCACCCCGGCCGGGATCCCGCGCCTCCCCGGCCCGGCCTTCCCGGCCCGGCCCGAACAGGGCGGCACCCCTCGTTGACGTGCCCTCCACTCAATCCTAAGGTCTTGCATAGGATTCTGGGCCGGTCCCGGATCCCGTGGTGCCTTCGATTCCGTGGACGTCTGGTTCCGTGAGCGGCGGGAGCGTGTGATGACAGGTACGGCCAACGAGCAGGCGAGGAAGGCGGCCGAGGGCCTCGCCCACTCCTCCGGCTTCGGCAACGAACACAGTTCGGAGGCGGTCCCCGGCGCGCTGCCGGTGGGCCGCAACTCCCCCCAGCGGGCCCCCCTCGGGCTCTACGCCGAGCAGCTCAGCGGTTCGGCGTTCACCGAGCCGCGCCGCCACAACCGCCGGTCCTGGCTGTACCGCATCCGGCCGTCGGCCGCGCACCCGCCGTTCGCCCGCGCCAACCGCGGCGAGATCCGCTCCGCGCCGTTCACCGAGTGCCTGCCCGACCCCAACCGCCTGCGCTGGGACCCACTGCCGGAGCCCACCGACCCGACGGACTTCGTCGACGGCCTGTGGACGCTGGGCGGCAACGGCGACGTCACCCAGCGCACCGGCATGGCGGTGCACCTCTACCACGCCAACACCTCCATGGAACGGCGGGTGTTCGGCGACTCCGACGGCGAGCTGCTGATCGTGCCGGAGCGCGGCGGGCTGCTGCTGCGCACCGAGTTCGGGCTGCTGCGGGCCGAGCCGGGCCATGTGGCGCTGATCCCGCGCGGGGTCCGCTTCCGGGTCGAGCTGCTGGACGCCACCGCGCGCGGCTATGTCTGCGAGAACTACGGCCGTCCCTTCGAGCTCCCCGACCTCGGCCCGATCGGCGCCAACGGCCTGGCCAACGCCCGGGACTTCCTGGCCCCGACCGCCGCCTACGAGGACGTCGAGGAGCCGGTCGAGGTGGTCAACAAGTTCTGCGGCCACCTCTGGACCGCGACCTACGACCACTCGCCGCTGGACGTGGTCGCCTGGCACGGCAACCACGTCCCCTACGTCTACGACCTGCGCCGCTTCAACGTCATCGGCACGATCAGCTACGACCACCCGGACCCGTCGATCTTCACGGTGCTGACCTCGCCCTCGGACACCCCGGGGCTGGCCGGCGTCGACTTCGTGGTGTTCGCGCCGCGCTGGCTGGTCGGCGAGGACACCTTCCGGCCGCCGTACTTCCACCGCAACGTGATGAGCGAGTACATGGGCCTGATCGAGGGCGCCTACGACGCCAAGGCGCAGGGCTTCGTCCCGGGCGGCGGCTCGCTGCACAACATGATGTCGGCGCACGGCCCGGACCGGGAGACCTTCGAGCGGGCCAGCGCCGCGGAGCTGGCCCCGCAGAAGATCGACGACGGGCTGGCCTTCATGTTCGAGACCCGCTGGCCGCTGACCCTCACCGAGCAGGCCCGGGACGCCGACCACCTCCAGCGCGGCTACGACGGCGTGTGGCAGGGTCTCCAGCGCCACTTCCGCCCGTAGGGCGTGTCCAGCTCTACAGACCGGGGAACGCCCTTGACCACCTTCGCTCCCGACTCGCTCGCCCTGAACCGCAAGTTGCCGCTGTGGTACCAGGTCTCGCAGTCCCTGCGCGCCTCCATACTCGGCCGCTCCCCGGAGGCGCCGCTGCGGCTGCCGACCGAGGACGCGCTCGCGGCGCACTACGGCGTCAGCGTGCTGACGATGCGTCAGGCGCTCAAGGAGCTGGAGGAGGAGGGGCTGATCAGCCGGCACCGGCGCCGGGGCACCTTCATCGAGCCGCATGCGCGGCGCGGTGCGCCGGTGCGGCTGCTCGGCTCCGTGGACGCGATCGTGGCCCAGCAGTCCGGGATGCGCACCGCCCTGCTGGAGCACGGGCCGGTTCCGGTCCCCGCCGAACTGTCCGAGTACTTCCCGGACATGGCGGAGGTGGCCGGCTTTCGGCGGCTGCGCAGCGACGAGGCGACGGCGGAGCCGACCAACCACGCGCGCAACTACGTCCGCCCCGACGTCGCCGCCCGGATCGACCTCGCGGACCTGGAGCGGTGGCCGATGACGAAGGTGCTGCGGGACGCGGTGGGCATCCGGATCGGCCGGATCACCGACACCGTCGAGGCCCGGCTGGCCGACCCGGAGACCGCCCGGCTGCTGCGGGTGCCGCTGCTCAGCCCGATCCTGCACTACACCGGCATCACCTACGACGAGTCCGGCCGGGTGCTGGACGTCGCCCTGATCCACTACCGCGGCGACCGGTTCTCGTTCACGGTGACGCTGGACGCGCACTGAGCGGCGGACGCGCCCCCTCAGATCCGCTCCAGGCTCCGTCCCGTGCTGCGCGGCCCCAGCAGCGCCACGTCCAGGCAGAGCAGCACCAGCAGCACCGCGGAGCCGACGAAGACCGCGGGCGCGCCGAGGGCGGACAGCACGCTCAGCGCGACGAACGGCAGCACGGCCGAGGTGAGCCGGGACAGCGAGTACGCGATGCCGATCGCGCTGCTGCGCAGGCCGGTCGGGAAGATCTCGGTCTGGTAGACGTGGAAGGCGTTGGAGAAGACGTTGCTGCACACCGTCAGCAGGAAGCCGAAGGCGACGATCGCCCAGGTGGCGGCGGCGAAGCCGAAGGCCAGACCACAGCCGGCCATGCCGAGCGCGGAGGCGACGATCAGCGTCCGGCGCTCGATCCGGTCGATCAGCGGGACCGACACCGCCGAGCCGATCGGATAGCCGCAGAAGCTCAGCGCCGCGTACAGCAGGGAGTCGGTGACGGTGTGCCCCTTGGCGGTGAGCACCACCGGCGCCAGCGAACCGAAACCGTAGTAGCCGACGGTCTGGAGCACCTGGAAGATCCACCACATGAACGTCCGGCGCCGGTGGTCGCCGCGGAACATCTCCCCCAGCGGCACCTTCCGTTCCGGGATCTCCTCGACGTCCGGGACGGACGGCAGGCTGGTGCCGACCTCCGCCGCCACCCGCCGCTCGATGCCGGACACGATCCCGTCGGCCTCCCCCTCGCGCCCCCGCACGCACAACCACCTCGGTGACTCCGGAAGTTGACGTCGCATCAGTTGGATGAAGACGGCCCCCAGCGCGCCGGCGACCAGCAGCCAGCGCCAGCCGTCCACGCCCAACAGCGGGTGTCCGGCCACCAGACGGGCGCCGAGCAGTGCCGCCACCGGGACGCCGACGAATCCGAAGGTGTAGGCCCAGGCGAGGTAGCGGCCGCGGACCGCCCTCGGAAGGAACTCGGCCAAATAGGTATCGACCAGGACGAGTTCGGCGCCGAGTCCGAGGCCGGACAGGAAGCGGAGGGCGAGCAGCCATCCGAGGTCCGGCGCGCAGGCCGCGGCCAGCGAGAAGAGCGCATAGCCGCCCAGGTTGACGAGGAACATCCGGCGCCGGCCGAGCCGGTCGGCGAGCACCGACAGCACATTGGCACCGGCGAACATCCCCAGGAACCCGGCGGCGATCACCCAGGACTTGGCGGTGTGGTCCAGGCCCCACCGGTCGGCCAGGACCGCGGCGAGCACCCCGCCGAGGAAGATCTCGTAGAGGTCGAAGAAGGCACCGATGCCGACGACGAGGGTGATCCGGCGGTGCCATCGGGACGGCGGCAGCCGGTCCAGCCGGGCGGCGACCCGGGCCCCGGCGGCGGCCCCTCGACGCGGTGCGGGCATGGCGTCGGGGGTCCCCGCGCGCCGTTCGGGCATGGGGGAAGTCTCCGGCATGGCGCTCCTCCCTCGGCAGGCGTTCCGGCCAGGACGGTACCCGGCCAAGATCGGCAAGCGGAAGACCGCGTCCTCCCCACGGGCGGCCCGCGGCGGGGGCGGCCGCGGTCGGCGGCGGGACGGGCACGGTGAACGGGCGCCGGGCCCGCCGCTACGATGCCGGGGGTCAACGACACGGTCCGGGAGGGGCTCCGCGTGACGGCGAAGCAGGGCGCGCCAGGGCTGGACGCACCACGGCTGTCCGATCTGATGCCGTGGTCCACGGCGCCGCTGCGGCTCGGCCGCTCCTGGGTGATGGGCCCGGATCCGGCCACCCTGCGCGCCCGTTGGAAGATGCTCGCGGACACCGCGGAGCCGGCCGACCGGGAGCGGCTGTTCCGCCCGTCCCGGGCCCGCACCCTGCACTCCGCGGTCGGCCAGCTCCCCGGGCGGGACACCCCGACCGCCCGGCTGGCGCGGGCGGTCGGTCCGTGCCCGGAGCCGGTGCGGGTGCTGCACGGGCCGTTCGACCGGCAGTGGCTGCTGCCCGACCACCGGCTGATCGACGCGGCCCGCCCGGAGCTGTGGCGGGTGGCCGACGAACACCAGCTGTTCCTGGTGGAGTTGGGGCAGGTGCCGGGGACCTCCGGCCCCGCGGTGGTCTGCTCCGCGCTGCTCCCGGACGGCTGCTCGCCCGCCGGGCGCCCCGGCCGGATCCGTCCGCTCCACCGCCGGCCCGGCGGCACCGAACCCAACCTCGCGCCGGGCCTCGTGGCGCTCCTCGCCCGCCGGTTGGGCCGCACGGTCCCACCGGACGGCCTGCTCGCCTGGATCGCCGCCACCGCCGTGCACTCCCCCGACGGCACCGCCGTGCCGCTCACCGCCGACCCGGCCCTGTGGGACCGCGGGGTGGCGCTCGGCACCCGGCTGCTGTGGCTGTCCACTTGGGGCGCGTACCAGGGCGGCGGCCCGGACGGGCCCGGTGGGCGGCCGCGGCTGCCCGGCGGCCGGCGGCCCTACGTCCGGGCCGCGCTGCCCGCCCGCGGACTGCCCGACGCCCTCGGCTACGACCCCGACGACGAGGCGCTGTCGCTCGGCGCCGGCCGGATCGCACCGGTCCCGTCGGGTGCCTGGGATTTCCACGCCGGGGGCGTACGGGTGCTGGCGGAGTGGTTCGCACAGCGCGCGGGCGCCGGGGCCGCCGGCGGCGAGCCCGCCGAGCCCGGTTCCCTGGCGGCGCTGCGGCCCGCGGCCTGGCCGCAGGAGTGGACGTCGGAGCTGCTGGAGCTGGTGACGGTGCTGGCGCTGCGGGCCGAACTGGAGCCGGAGCTGGCGCAGTTGGCGGGGGCGGTGGCGGACGGTCCACTGATCGGGGCGGCGGAGCTGCGGGCCGCGGGGGTGCTGCCGGTGCCGCCCGCGGCGACCCGTCCGGCGTCCGTGCTGGACCACCGGGAGGAGGGCCCGGACGGCCAGTTCGCGCTCTTGTGAACCTGCTATCGGGAGCAGCCCGCTCCGGCGCCGCCGGCGCGCGCCGCGCGGCAGGTGTCCGGGTACACAAGGAACCACCCGCCACGAGGTGACGGGTGGTGAGAAGGAGGCACCTGGCGCTGTGCCGAGCCGGGGCGGTGGGTCCCCTGAGCCGGTGGTGCCGCTTCAGAAGTGGCTCAGCCGTGGCCGCCGAAGAGCGAGCGGCGGAGCCTGCGCAGCGGGGCGAACAGCGACACCCGGTGTCCGCGGCTCTTCCTCATGCGCGTGTGGTCACGCGCGGTGATCTCCTGCATCAGCGAGGTGGCCCCCTCCACCTCGCGCTGCGGGATGGCGGGACCGCCGAGCACCGCGAGATGACGGTCGAGCCGCGCGCTGGACGCGCTGCTCCCGCATGTGATGGCAGGGACCCGCGCCCTGCTGCGCACTGTTATCTGTTCCATGACTCTCCCCACCCGTACGAGGGCACCCGGCCAACGGGCAGGGTAACCCTATCTCTCTTGGAGGACACGCGTGCAGACCGGTCAACGGATTCACCTGCCTTGCCTTGACGTTGACGAACACCATACGGAATGTCACGTACTGCGCGTGCGCCAGGGCGAGTTGGGCGACCGCGGAAGGGTCCGGCGACGGCCGGGCGCGGAGGGGGAGGCACCCACCCCCGCGCCCTGTGCACGGAAGATCACGCAGCGGAGCCGAACGGCGGGAGATAGCCGCCGGCTTGGCCCGCGGCGGTGGGGTGGTAGGACTCGTCGACGGGATAGGTCACGCTGTGCAACCACGGGCTGCCGGAGCACAGCTCGTGGCCGGCGAAGGCGGGGTTGACATCGGCGAAGGCGTAGCCGTGGTCCGCGGCGCGCTTGGCGATGACGCCGTCGATGTCGTCGGCGGCGGCGTTGACGGCGGCCCGGGACTTCTCGGTGAGGCCGACGGCGCAGTCGCCGTCGAGCTCGTAGAAGCGGGGGTATCCCAGGACGACGACGTGTGCGTTGGGCGCCTTGTTCTTGATGGCCGTGTACACGGTGTCGAGCTTGCCCGGGAGGGTGTTGTCGATATAGGTGCGGGCCTGGGCGATGCGGGCGAGGCAGGCGCTCTCGCCCTGGAGGTTGCAGGTGGTCATGGTGTCGGCGAAGCCGGCGTCGTTGCCGCCGATGGTGATGCTCACCAGGTTCGTGGCGGAGTTCAGCGGGCCGAGCTGGCCGCTGACGACATCACCCGTTCGGGCTCCCGAGCAGGCGGTGAAGGCGAACGACGACGGGTGGTGCGCGGCCGCCCAGAGCGCCGGATACGCCCTGGTGCTGCGCTTGCAGGAGCCGCTGCCGCTGTCGTAGTCGCCGGCGCCGACCCCGGAGGAGTAGGAGTCGCCGAGGGCCACATAGCCTCCGGCGGCGGGGAGTTGGGATGCCGCGGCGGCGCCGGCGCCGGTGAGCGCGAGCGACGAGGCGACGAAGAAGGCGGATGTCAATGCCGCATATCGGGACACTCTCATGGAACCTCCCATAGCAGGATCGCTGCTCGATCCGTCGTATCAGGAGACCCGTGCCGTTGATAGTGTCCATGCCAAAAGTGCTACAGAGTTCATCACAAATCTGCCGCCATGTCAGATTCCGCACTGCACCGGCATTGCCTTTCTATGACGCGTATATGACATCGCGTTGGGACTCTTGATACCGGCCCACGACTCATCGAACCTTTTGACGACCGGTCAAGGACGTTCCTGGATCGGCTGATTGCGTACCGAACCCGTACGCCCACCTTGCGCGCGCACCACGGCGCGCCACCGATGAGGAGGAATCCCTCGCGATGGCAGTGATGCGTTCCACCACCACCCGGGCCGCCCACCGGCGTGCCACCACCCTGCGGATCGCCACGGCGGTCACCGCGGCCGCGGCCGCCGCCACGCTCGGCGCCCTGGCGCTGCCCGCCCAGGCGGCACCCGCCCAGGGCACCGTCGTCGGCGCCGGTGCCGCGGACGCCGTGCACGGCAGCTACCTCGTCACGCTCAAGCCGAGCGCCGGCCTCAAGGCCGCCTCGGCGGACGGCCGCGGTGTGATATCCGCCTACGGAGGCACCGTCAGGCGCACCTACACGGCCGCGCTCAACGGCTATGCCGCCACGCTGTCCGAGGCCCAGGCGAGACGCCTGGCGGCCGACCCCGCCGTCGACCGCGTCTACCAGGACCGCACCGTGCACGCCCTGGACACCCAGAACAACCCGCCGTCCTGGGGCCTGGACCGGATCGACCAGGCGAAGCCGCCGCTGGACAAGAAGTACAGCTACCCCGCCGACGCGGGCTCCGGCGCCACGGTGTACGTCATCGACACCGGCGTGCGGATCTCCCACAAGGACTTCGGCGGCCGGGCGGCGAACGGCTACGACGCGGTCGACAACGACAACGTCGCCCAGGACGGCAACGGCCACGGCACCCATGTCGCGGCGACCATCGCCGGCACGTCGTACGGCGTCGCCAAGAAGGCGAAGATCGTCGCCGTGCGGGTGCTGGACGACTCCGGTTCCGGCACCACCGCCCAGGTCGTCGCGGGCATCGACTGGGTCACCAAGCACCACAAGGGCCCGTCGGCGGCGAACGTCTCGCTCGGCGGCGGCCCGGACGCGGCGCTGGACACCGCGGTGCAGAACTCCATCAAGAGCGGCGTGACCTACGCCGTCGCGGCCGGCAACTCGGGGGACAACGCGCAGAACCACTCCCCCGCGCGGGTCCCCGAGGCCCTCACCGTCGGCGCGACGACCTCGACCGACGCCCGCGCCTCGTACTCCAACTACGGTTCCCGGGTGGACCTCTTCGCGCCCGGCAGCAGCATCACCAGCGCCTGGAACACCAGCGACACCGCCACCAACACCATCTCCGGGACCTCGATGGCCACCCCGCACGTCGCGGGCGCCGCCGCGGTCTACCTCGCCGGGCACCCGACCGCCACCCCGGCCCAGGTCGCCGCGGCCCTGGTGAACGGCGCCACCTCCGGGGTCGTGACCAACCCCGGCAGCGGCTCGCCCAACAAGCTGCTGAAGCTCGTCCCGTAGCGGACGTCCCGGCGGGGCCCCGAAGGCGGGCCCTGCCGGGGCCTGCCGGGTGCGGACGCCGGCGGCCGGTCAGCCGTCGGCGTTCCGCCCGTGGGCGAGGCCGGGCACGAGGAGGGCGGTGGCCGCCACGGTCACCGCCGCCAGCAGCAGGACCAGCGGCGTACGGGTGCCCAGTCCGATCAGCCAGGCGCCCAGCAGCCCGCCCGCGAGCATCCCGCCGACCGAGCCGAGCCGACGGGGCAGCGCGCCGGTGCCGTAGCCCAGCCGCCGGTCGCCGCCCAGCGCCGAACCGCTCACCAGGGCCGTCAGCGCACGGGTCGCCACCGTCGTGGGCAGGTCCGGGGCGGCCACCCGCAGCGCGGTGACATTGCGCACCCCCATCGCCACCGCCATCAGCGCGATCACCAGATAGCGCTGCGCCGGGGCGACTTCGCGGGCCGGTCCGGACTCCCAGCCGGCCGCCGCTGCGCCGGCCAGCAGGGCCGCCTCGACGAGCAGGCCCACCGGGAACCACGGGCGCCGGCGGACGCCCAGCGCGGACTCCAGCCGGGCCCCGGCCACCACCCCGGCCAGGAACGCGCCGAGCGAGACCACCGGCGCGGCCACCGGCAGCCCGCCCTGTCCCGCAAGGCCGAAGCCGAGGAAGAGCAGATTGCCGGTCTGGTTCGCGGTGAAGACATGCCCGAGGGTCAGGAAGCTGGCGGCGTCCAGCACACCGGTCACCACGGTCAGGCAGACCATCACCACCGTCAGGGCGGCTCCGCTCGGCGGCTCCACGGGATCGGCTCCTTCCACCGGGCACCCCGATTCGGCGTCCCGACAGTTCGGCGTCCTGTCAGTCTCCGGACGGCCCTCGCGGTACCGGGCCATTGCGCCGTCTGTGGGCGCCTTGCCATGACGGGGCGTCGGCACGGGACGGTGCGGGACCGGCCGTCCGCCGCCGGGCCCGCCCGGGACGCGGCCCGGTGTCCACCGCCCGCGCCGCACATCACCAGCAGCAGCGCCAGCGCCGCCACCCCGACCACGACCGCCACCCCGAAGGCCGTCCCCCGGCGCCCCCGCAGCCGCCCGCCGTCCGCTCGCCCCGGCCCGTCCGGCCGCCCCTGACGTTCCCCACCTCGACGTCGCACGGCGGACCACCCTAGGACCGGCCCGGCGGGCGCGCACAGGGCGCGTTCCGGCGCGCGTACCGCCCCCGGGGGACCGGTCGGCGCAAGCGGCCGGCGCGGCCCGGATATTCCTTGTACGCGGGGGGCCGCTCTGGCGGATCATGCCGGTATGAGTGCCGATCAGGTCCCGCCCGCCCGCGCCGAGGAGTCCGTGCCGCTCCGGCTGACCATGGACGACAGCGACTCGCCGTCGGATGTCGTCGACGCGCTCTTCCTGGGCCGGTTCGCCAGCGGCGAGCAGCCCTGCGCCCGGGGCCGCACCCTGGACCGGGTGAAGACCGGGCGGACGCTGCTGCCGCCCGGGGTGCGGATCCTGCGCTCGGCCCGGGACGACGACCGCGGCGCCACCCTCGCCGAGGGCGACGGCTTCACGCTGCTGGTGTCCCGCTGGAACCGCGGCGCCGACGTGACGGTCACCGCGGTCACCGACGAGCTGGCGGAGAAGGTCCTCGGGCAGGCCACGGACGGCGCCGAGGACGCACCCGAACCCCAGCCGGAGAACGTCCCGATGGGCTTCTGGTACTTCTCCCCGCGCCGCGGCCCGCACCGCACCTCCCGGCAGATCGCCGCCGGGTCGTGGGAGGAGATCCGGGCCAACTACACCGCGCCGGTGGCCGCGGCGATGGACCGACTGATGGCGGTGTCCCCCGAGGAGATCGCCGGCCGGCTGCTGTTGCTGCACGGCCCGCCCGGCACCGGCAAGACCTCCGCGCTGCGCACCCTGGCCCGGTCCTGGCGGGAGTGGTGCCAGGTGGACTGCGTACTGGACCCGGAGCGGCTCTTCTCCGACGTCGGCTATCTGATGGACATCGCCATCGGGGAGGACGACGCCGCCGGCCGGAGCCGCTGGCGGCTGCTCCTGCTGGAGGACTGCGACGAGCTGATCCGCGGCGAGGCCCGGCACACCGCCGGCCAGGCGCTCTCCCGCCTGCTCAACCTCACCGACGGCCTGCTGGGCCAGGGGCGCAACGTCCTGGTCGGCGTCACCACCAACGAGGATCTGGAGCGGATGCACCCCGCAGTGGTCCGGCCCGGCCGCTGCCTGGCCCGTATCGAGGTCGGCCCGCTGTCCCGCCCGGAGGCCCTCGCCTGGCTCGGCACCGAGGAGGGCATCGGCCGCGACGGCGCCACCCTGGCCGAGCTGTACGCCCTCCGCCGCGGCAGCGGGCCCGCCGGGCTGCCGTCCCAGCCCCGGGGCACGGCGTCGGGGCTGTACCTGTGACGCCCGCCGTCGATGCGCGGTCGACGCGTGACGGCGTCGGGGCAGCGCTCCTGAGGCACCATCACCTCCCGACGGATCCCGACGCCCGGCCGCGTACGGGTGCCCGTACGCCTACTCGTGCAGTTCGCGCAGGCGCACCGACAGGCAGGTGACGCAGCCCTCCCGCTTCTCGAACTCGCTGATGTCGACGGGCACCGGGCGGTAGCCGAGGCGGGTGAACAGCTGGGCGGTCCGGGGCGCGGAGGCCGCCATCAGCAGCGCGTCGCCGCCCAACAGCACGACATGCGCCCCGGATTCCTCCAGGACGGGACGGAAGTGCGGGAAGACCGACGGGTCCTCGACCAGCGGCGGATAGCCGACGACGGTGCCGTCGGGGAGGGCGGTGACCGCCGACTTCAGGTGCAGCACCCGGCTGACCGGCACGGCGATCACCTTGGCGCCCAACGGCTCGAAGGCGGCGCGCAGTTGCCGGACCCCTTCGAGGTTGGTGCGGCAGCCGCGGCCCACGTAGACGGTGTCGCCGACCTTGAGGACGTCGCCGCCGTCGAGGGTACCGGGGGCGCGCACCGCGTTGAGGGAGCAGCCGAGCGCCTCGGCGGCCTCGCGGGCGGCCGGCAGCTCGGGGCGGCGGGCGTCGGCGCCGGAGCGGGCGAGCAGCGCGACGTTGCGGAAGACGACCATGGTGTCCTCGACGAAGACCGCGTCGGGGCAGTCGTCGGCGGGCGCGACCTCGGTGGTCCGCCAGCCGTGGTCGCGCAGCAGCTGGACGTACGCCTCCCACTGGCGCAGGGCCCGTGCGGCGTCCACCGGCCGCCGCTCGATACGGGTGACCAGGCCGTCGGTCAGGCGGGGTCCGGGGCGTCGGACGAGGGCGTGCCGGCTGGGCATGGGCTCCTCCGGAGCTGGGGCGGGGCCGGGCCGCCCGGTCGGGGGCCCGGCCGCTGGTCGGGGACGGTCCCTCAGGCGTCGTCGTACGTGGCGCGCAGTGCGTCGGTGACGGCGGCGAGCGCGGCGGCGCGGTCCAGGCCGAGGCGGTGGGCGCGGTGGGCGTAGGTCGCGGCGGCCGCGGCGGCCTCCTTCCGGGCGGCGTCTCCGGCCGCGGCGACGAAGCTGCCGTTGCGGCCGCGGGTCTCGATCACCCCGTCGGTCTCCAGGGCGCGGTACGCCTTGGCGACGGTGTTGGCGGCCAGGCCCAGTTCCTCGGCGAGGCCGCGGACGGTGGGGAGCTTGTGGCCGACCGGCAGGGTGCCGGTCCGGGCCTGGTCGGCGATCTGGGTGCGGACCTGCTCGAACGGGGCCTCGGCCGCCTCCGGGTCGATGGTGATCGTCAGCGTCTGCGGGGACACGGTGGCGCTCCTGGTGCTGGTGGTGGCGCGGGCGGCGGAGGTGCGGGGTGCGCGGGTCCGCCGGCGCGGGTGCGCGGTTTTGTCGCATCCATTGTGCGCCAGGAGCGGCCACCGTGCCCGGGGGCCGGGCGAGGGGACCTGGGGCCTGTGTCGGCAGTCCCTACAGCTCCACGGTGGTGCCGGTGGTGCGCAGCCAGGCGTCCATGCCCAGGACCAGTTCGGCGCCGGGGCGGATGTCGTGCCCGGCACCGGGGGCGGTGGCCTCGGCGAGCGCCCCGGAGTCCACCAGCGGGCGGACGGGGGCGTCGCGGTCGGCGGCCAGCTCCCGCAGCTCGCCGCGGAGCGCCTCGCCGTAGCCGGGGTCCTGGGTGCTGGGGTAGGGGCTCTTGACGCGGTCGGCGACCAGGTCGGGCAGCACGTCGCGGGCGGCGGCGCGCAGCAGCGACTTCTCCCGGCCGTCGAACGTCTTCATCGCCCAGGGGGTGTTGAAGACGTAGTCGACCAGACGGTGGTCGCAGAACGGGACCCGGACCTCCAGACCGACGGCCATGCTGGCGCGGTCCTTGCGGTCCAGCAGGATCTGCACGAAGCGGGTCAGGTGCAGATAGCTGACCTCGCGCATCCGGCGCTGGTGGCCGGTGTCGCCGTCCAGGTAGGGGACTTCGGCGAGCGCCTCGCGGTAACGGCGGTGCTCGTAGCCGGGCAGGTCGATCCGTTTGAGCAGGGCGCGGTCGAGCAGTGCCTCGCGGACCGCGTCGCCGCCGGCGAACCGGCCGGCGACGCCCGCGGCGATCCAGGGGAAGGTGTCGGCATGGACCGCCTCGGGGTCGTGGAACCAGCGGTAGCCGCCGAAGATCTCGTCCGCGGACTCGCCGGACAGGGCGACCGTGGACTGTTCGCGGACCGCCTTGAACAGCAGGTAGAGCGAGGTGTCGCCGTCGCCGAAGCCGTTGGGCAGGTCGCGGGCGGCGAGCACCGCGGCGCGGTGGGCCGGGTCCATCAGGGCCGCGGTGTCCAGCACGATGTCGTGGTGGTCTGCGCCGACGTGCTCGGCCAGCGCGTGCGCGTACGGGCCGTCGGGCGTGCCGCGCAGGTCGTCGGGCTTGAAGTTCTCGGTGTAGCCGGTGAAGTCGACGGCGAACGAGCGGACCGGGCCGCTGCCCTGGGCGCCCAGGGCCCTGGCGGCGAGCGCGGTGATGGCCGAGGAGTCCAGGCCGCCGGAGAGCAGGGTGCACAGCGGGACGTCGGCGATCAGCTGGCGGGCGACGATGTCGTCGAGCAGTTCGCGGATCCGGGCGACGGTGGTGTCGAGGTCGTCGGTGTGCTCCCGGGCCTCCAGCGCCCAGTAGCGGCTGACGTGGACACCGTTGCGGTCGACCCGGACGACGTGGCCGGGGCGGACCTCGTGCAGGCCCTTGTAGACGCCGTGGCCGGGCGTCTTGGTAAAGGTGATCAGCTCGGCCAGGCCCTCGGCGTCGACGACCGGGTGGACGTCCGGGTGGGCGTGCACCGCCTTGGGCTCGGAGCCGAAGAGGACACCGTCGCGGGTCGGGCGGTAGAAGAGCGGCTTGATGCCCATCCGGTCGCGGACCAGCAGGAGTTGCTCGGTGCGCGGGTCCCAGAGCGCGAAGGCGTACATGCCGTTGAGGCGCTCGACGAACGCCTCGCCCCACTGGAGGTAGGAGTGCAGCACGACCTCGGTGTCACTGCTGGTTCGGAAGGCGTGGCCCAGCTTCTCCAGTTCGGCGCGGAGTTCGCGGTAGTTGTACACCTCGCCGCTGTAGGTCGTGACGACCAGGGTGCGGCCGTCCTGCTCGACGCTCATCGGCTGTGTGCCGCCGTCGATGTCGATGACGGCGAGCCGGCGATGGCCGAACGCCGCGTGCGGGGCGAGCCATATGCCGCCGGCGTCCGGGCCGCGGCAGGTCATCGTCGCGGTCATCGCGTCGAGGACGGGGCGCTGGGTGGTGAGGTCGTTGTCGTAGGAGATCCATCCGGTGATTCCGCACATGCCTGCGGCTCCTCCTTCGGGGTACGGCGGGCCGCCCGCCTTCCCGACGGTGGCCTGCGCGATCACCGTACGCCCGGATAGTTGCAGGCACCACCTATACATCGGGGCGACCGTCCGGAATGAGCCACGCCCTCACCGTTCACCGGAGAACCACCGTCAACTCCCGTACCACGCACGGCGGAAGTGGCCCCGGAACGTCACCGGCGCCCGGCAAACGGGCGGCGGAGCGCACCGCACCGGCGTACCGTCCGCCGCGCTGCCGCCGCTGCCCACCACCCAGCCCCCGGCGTCCGGCTGCGCACCGGCGCGGGCTTCGGCGCCGATCCGCACCCCCGAACGACGCCGCCAACGCCCGATGCGCGCCGTCAACCACGGCCTCGGCTACCGGGGGTGCGGCGAGGAGGTGCGGGAGTCGGGGCGGACCTGACGTCGGTCACGCTCCGCGTCCGGAGGCGACATGGACGACCAGCGCATACCGCTCGTCGGCAACCTCCCGGCCCCACAGCGCCGGGTCGCCGGAGAGGGGTATCAGCTCCGTGCGGGAGGCCAACGGGGCGGTCAGCGCGGTGAGTTCGGCGGCGGTCAGGCCCATCCGGGCGGACTCGCCCCAGCAGCCCTCCACCAGCACCAGCCGGCCGCCGGGGGCGAGCAGGGCCGCCCAGCGGCGCAGGGTGGCCGCCGGGTCGGGCAGCGCCCACAGCAGATGGCGCACCAGGACGGCGTCGAACCGCCGCTCCCCCACGGGTGGTTGGGCGGCGTCGCCGACGACGAGCACGGCGGCCCGGCCGGCGAGCTTCCGCCGGGCGACGGCCAGCATGGCCGGTGAGCGGTCGACGCCGGTGACCCGGTGCCCCTCCTCGGCGGCGAGCAGGGCCAGGCTGCCGGTGCCGCAGCCGAGGTCGAGGACGGCGGAGGGGGCGGGCGGCAGCCAGCCGCGCAGCCGGTCGGCCCAGGCGGTGCGGACGGACGGGTCGCGCAGGCCGTGGTCGGGCTCGTCGTCGTAGGTCTCCGCGACCGCCTGCCAGTAGGCGGCGGTCGCGTCGGGCAGGGGTCCGGGCGCCGGTGCGGCGGACACGGCGGATTCGCCGGCTGCGGCGGATGCGGCGGATGCTTCGGGGCTCATGTCGCAAGAGTGCCAGCCGGCACTGACAACCGCCGGTGAGCTGTGCGGACGGCCCGGCGGCGGGGCCGCGGGCAAGCGCCCCGGGAGGTTCCGGGAGTACCGTTGGAGGGGCTGGTGGTGCGCGGCGGCGGCCGGCGGCAGGACCGCCGCAGGGCCCGAGCCGGCATTGGAACGGTCGTCTATGAGTGCCTCCCCGAGCAGCAACGGCCTCCCCGGAGACGGAGCCCTCGACCTCACCCGGACCGCCGTGGTGCTGGCCGATCGGACGGGAGTGGTGCGGGGCTGGACGGCCGGCGCCGAGCGGCTGCTCGGCCATCCGGTGTCCGCCGCCGTCGGCCGCCCGCTGGCGGAGCTGTTCGCGGCGGCGGACGCCCGGTCGGCGGTCGGGGAGCGGGTCTGGCGGGAGCGGTTCGCGGCGCAGGACGGCTGGAGCGGGCTGACGGCGGTGCGCGACCGCGCCGGCCGGCGGCTCGACCTGGAGGTCCGGGTGCTGCCGGTGCTGGCCGGCCGGGAGCCGTCCGCGCGCCTGGTGCTGGCCGCCGAGACGGCCCGTACGCCCTGGACGGGGGCGGGCCGGTCACTGCTGAACGGCATCCTCGGGATGTCCCCGATCGGGGTGGCGATGCTCGACCGCGAGCTGCGGTACGTCTGGCTGAACGACACCCTGGAGCGGATGGGCGGCACCTCCCGCGCCGAGCGGCTGGGCAAACGGCTGGGCGAGGTGCTGCCGGGGCTGGCGGTGGAGTCCGTGGAGGCGGAGATGGGGCGGGTGCTGCGCACCGGAGTGCCCTCCCTCGGCTTCGAGTACCTCGGACACCCGGAGTCCGATCCGCAGCACGAGCACGCCTACTCGACGTCCTTCTTCCGGCTGCAGGACGAGACCGGCCAGGTGCTCGGCATCTGCTACATGGTCATCGACGTCACCGAGAGCTACCGCGCCCGGCAGCGGATGGCGCTGCTCAACCGCGCCGGTGAGCGGATCGGCGGTTCCCTGGACGTCTGGCAGACCGCCCAGGAACTGGCGGACGTGGCCGTTCCGGATCTCGCCGACTTCGTCACCGTCGACCTGCTCGACGCGATGCTCACCGGTGACGAGCCCGCGTCCGGACCGGTCGGGACCGCCGACCTGTTCACCATGCGCCGGGCCGGGCAGCGGTCGGTGCGGGAGGGCTGCCCGGAGGCGGTGGTGGAGATCGGGGAACGGACCGCCTACCCGCCGTCGGCGCCGGTGGTGCTGAGCCTGACCGAGGGCGAGTCGGTGCTGATCCCGGACCTGGATCTGGAGCTGGCCGACTGGGCGGCCGACGACCCGGTGCGGACCGGGCAGTTGCGGGAGCTCGGCTTCCACTCGCTGATGGTGGTGCCGCTGCGGGCCCGGGGCAACTTCCTGGGCGCGGCGGCGTTCGCCCGCTGGCGCCCCACCGGCCCGTTCCAGCCCGACGACCTGGTCCTGGCCGAGGAGTTCGTCACCCGCGCGGCGATGTCCGTCGACAACGCCCGCCGGTACACCCGGGAGCACTCCGCGGCACTCACCCTGCAGCGCAGTCTGCTGCCGCGCGACCTGCCCGAGCAGAGCGCGGTGGAGGCGGCCTACCGCTATCTGCCCGCCGACTCGCGGTCCGGGGTGGGCGGCGACTGGTTCGACGTGATCCCGCTGTCCGGGGCGCGGGTGGCGCTGGTGGTCGGCGACGTGGTCGGCCACGGGGTGCACGCCGCGGCCACGATGGGCCGACTGCGGGCCGCCGTGCAGGCGCTGGCCGATCTGGACCTGTCCCCGGAGGAACTGCTGGCCCACCTGGACGACATGGTCAACCGGGTCGCGCACGACGCGCACAGCGACGACGGGGTGGTGGGGGCGACCTGCCTGTACGCGGTCTACGACCCGGTGGCCTGCTGCTGCTCGATGGCCCGGGCCGGGCACCCCGCGCCGCTGCTGGTCGGGCCGGCGGGCGGCTGCCAGATGGTGGAACTGCCGACCGGACCGCCCCTGGGGCTGGGCGGGATGCCCTTCGAGTCCGTCGAACTGCCGCTGCCCGAGGGCAGCTTGCTGGCGCTCTACACCAACGGGCTGCTGCTGGGGAAGGCCCTCGACCCGGACGGCGGGATCAACCGGCTGCGGACCGCGCTGGCCGATCCGCAGGCCCCACTGGAGGAGCTGTGCGAGCGGGTCGTCGGCACCCTGCCCGGCCCCCGCCCGGTGGACGACGTGGCACTGCTGCTGGCCCGCACCCGGGCCCTGCCGCAGGAGCAGTTGGCGACCTGGGACATCCCCGCGGACCCGTCGGCGGTCGGCGAGGCCCGCCGCACGGTCGTCGGCCAGCTCGCCCGATGGGGGCTGTCGGGGCTGGAGTTCTCCACCGAACTGATCGTCAGCGAGCTGGTCACCAACGCCATCCGGCACGCCTCCGGGCCGATCGGGCTGCGGATGATCCGGGCCGACACGCTGATCTGCGAGGTCTCCGACGGCAGCAGCACCGCACCGCATCTGCGGCACGCCCGGACGACCGACGAGGGCGGCCGGGGGCTCTTCCTGATCGCCGGGTACGCCCGGCGGTGGGGCGCCCGCCACACCCCGCAGGGCAAGTTCATCTGGGCCGAACTCCCGCTGGAAGCCGACCCCGACGCCCCGGCGGCGCCGGCGTTCGACGCGCTCGCCGAGGACCTCGACGGTCTCGGCGACCCGACGACACCGCTCCCCGACACCGGCCGGTGAGCGCGACCGCCCCCGCAGGACTCTCCCAACTCCCCTTCCCGGCAACGTTCCTGTGGCCCCGCTTAGCGGCTCCTTAAGAGGACCATAAGGATCCGCCCGAACCGCCTTCCGGGCTCAGATCCGCTGCTCAGGGCGGCTAGCGTCAGCTCCGCAAGGCGGGTTCGCGGGCCCGCCGGTGCCGTTCACCGGGGGCGGCACCGGCGGGACCGACCCCCCACCCCGCCTGCCACCCCGGACGCGCGCGGCGCACCTCCCGCCCCTCGGTGCGCCGCGCGCCCCCCCCACACCCCCACCCCCCACATCCGACGAAGGAGACCCCCCACGATGACCGCTGGACGCAAGGCCACCGTGTTCGCGCTGCTCGGCCTCGGCCCGCTGGCGCTCACCGCGCTCACCGCGACCCCGGCCGCCGCGCACGGGTCGATGACGAACCCGGTCAGCAGGGTCGCGGCCTGCTATGCGGAGGGCCCCGAACACCCCACCTCCGCCGCGTGCAAGGCCGCCGTACAGGTCGGCGGCGCCCAGGCGCTCTACGACTGGAACGCGGTCCGGGACGGCAACGCCGGCGGCAGGTCCAGGGAGCGGATCCCCGACGGCAAGCTGTGCAGCGCCGGCAACGACGAGTACAAGGGGCTCGACCTGGCGCGCGCGGACTGGCCGTCCACCCCGATGAAGGCCGGCAGGCACACCTTCCACTACAAGGCGACCGCCCCGCACAAGGGCACGTTCGAGCTGTACCTCACCAAGGCCGGCTACGACCCGACGAAGCCGCTGAAGTGGTCCGATCTGGAGGCCACCCCGTTCGCGAAGGTGACGAACCCGACGCTGACCAAAGGCAGTTACGTCTTCGACGGCACGGTGCCCGCCCGGTCCGGCCGCCACCTGATCTACAGCATCTGGCAGCGCTCGGACAGCCCGGAAGCCTTCTACACCTGCTCCGACGTGGTCTTCGGCAAGGCCGGCGGCGGGGCCGTCGGCACGCCGACGGCGGCCGCGCCGACCGACCGGCAGATCGCGGCAGGCGCCGGCCGGTCCTCGATGGACATGAGCCACCACGACCACGCCATGGGCGCCGCCGCCCCCGGGCGAGGGGCCACGGGCGCGGATCCGGCCGCCGGCGGCGCGCACCCGGACGGCGCGTCGAAGCCGGTCGGCGGGAAGCGCCTGGCCGAGACCGGCGGCGACGGCTCCACCGCCCCGCTGGCCGTAGGGGGCGCCGCGGTGCTCGCGCTGGGCGCCGGCGTGCTGTTCGCGGCCGCCCGCCGCAAGGCCGCCCGGCAGGGCTGAGCCGCCCGCCGCTGCCGCCCGGCCGGTCCCGTCAGGACCGCTCGGGCGGCAGCGGCTCGACGATGTCGTTGGCGACGTGCTGGTAGATCACCGAGCTGCGGCAGTCGACGACCTCGCGGCGCTTGAAGATCCGGTCCATCAGCAGGGCGTGCAGCCGGTCCACGTCCGGCACCGCGACATGCACCAGGAAGTCGTCGCCGCCGGCCACGACGTAGACGTTGAGCACCTCGGGCAGGGAGGTCAGGAACGCCTTGAACCGCTCGATCACCTCGCGGTTCATGGGGCGGATGCGGACCGTGAGCAGCGCCTGCACCGGGCGGTTGAGGGCGCGCAGGTCCACCGTCGCGCGGTAGCCGGTGATCACGCCGCGGGCGCGCAGCGCGCGGACCCGCTCCAGGCAGGTGGAGGGGGCGATGTCGAGCTTGCCGGCCAGTTCGCGGTTGGTCTGCCGTGCATCGCGCTGGAGTTCCCGGACAATCGCCGAATCAATGTCGTCCATGCCCCCCATGGTGCCCGTCGTCACCGAATTTTGTTCGGCAGCGCATCAATATGATCAAAGTTACGGCTAGCGTCTGCGGCTGTGTCCGTACAAGAAACATCTCTCACTGCTTCCGCACGGCCGGATGTACGGCGGCTGGGTATCGGTGGCGGTACCGCGCTGTGCGCCGGCGCCGTCCTGGGCCCCGGTGTGCTGACGCTGCCGTCGCTGGCCGCCGCCGCGGCCGGCCCCGCCTCCCTGCTGGCCTGGGTCGTCCTGCTGGCCATGTGCGTCCCGGTGGCCGCGTCGTTCGCGGCGCTGGGCGCGCGGTTCCCCGACGGCGGGGGCGTGGCCACGTATGTGCACCGGGCGGTCGGGCCGCGGGCCGCGGCGGTGGTCGGGTGGTGGTTCTACGGGGCGGTGCCGCTCGGGGTGGTCTCGGCCGCCTGGATCGGCGGCAAGTACGTGGCGGACGCGGCCGGTTGGGGCGGGGGCGGCGCGGCCGCGGTCGGCGCCGCGGTGCTCGTCGGGTCGCTGGCCTCCAACGCGGTCGGGCTGCGGATGTCGGGCCGGGTGCAGCTGCTGCTCGGCGGGCTGCTGGCGGCGGTGCTGCTGTGCGCCGTGCTGGCCGCCGCGCCCCGGGTGTCCGCGGCGCACTTCACGCCGTTCCTGCCGGGCGGCTGGACGTCGGTGGGGTCGGCGGCCTCGGTGCTGTTCTTCGCGTTCGCCGGGTGGGAGGCGGCCAGTCACCTCTCCGGCGAGTTCGCCGACCCGGCGCGGGACCTGCCGCGGGTGACCCGCCGCACGCTCGCCGTGATCACCGTGCTCTACCTGGGCCTGGCGGTCACCACCATCGGGGCGCTGGGGCCGGCCGCCGCCCGGACCGACACCCCGCTGACCGCGCTGCTCGCGCAGAGCGTGGGGACCGCCGCCCGCCCGGTGGCGGCCGCGGCGGCGCTGTTCCTCACCTTCGGGGCGGTCAACTCGTATCTGGCCGGGGCCTCCCGGCTCGGCGCGGCGCTCGGCCGGGACGGGGCGGCACCCCGCTGGCTGGCCAAGGGCGGCGAGCCGGGCGAGGTGCCGCGCCGGTCGCTGGCGGTGCTCGGCGTGGTGGCCGCGGCGCTGGCGGTGCCGGCCGCGTCCGGCGTCGCCGACCTGGACCTGCTGATGCGGGCCACCGCCACCTGCCTGGCCGCGGTGACCCTGGCGGGGCTGGCCGCCGCACTGGTGCTGCTGCCGCGCCGCACCCCGCTGTGGTGGGGCGGGCTGGCCAGTGCCCTGCTGACCGCGGGGGTGCTCGCCTTCTCCGGGTGGCTGCTGCTGATCCCGGTGGTGCTGGCGGGCGCGTCCGCCGGCTTTCTGACGCTGCGCAGGACGGGCCGGGGCACCCGCTGACTGACGGGCGCCCCGGCCCGGGGCCCGGCCCGCGCGCCGACCGCGGGCCGGGCCGGAGCGGGGCCGGTCCGGCCTGTCGGCCTCCCGACCGGCCCTAACTCACCACGGAGGCGCAGGTGGTCGGGGTGGCGTGGGCCGGGTCGAGGGCGTTGGCCGTCTCGTGGAAGGCGATCCGGTCGACGGTCCCGATGGCCACGTGCTCGGAGAGGTCCGCCGCGCACAGGTCCTGGAGCACGACGTTGTGGACGTCGGGGCCGTTGAGGAAACCGGAGGTGTAGGGCGTGACGACCTCGTCGTACTTGGTGGCGATGACGGTGTAGTGGACGCCGGGGGCGGTGTCGCCGCCGGCGTTGAGGCGGTTGAGGAGGTCGGACCCGGTGGCCTGGTCGGTCAGCCCCGGGGTGAACTTGTCGAGGTACTGCTTGGCGCCCGGGAAGAGGCCCAGCAGCCTGGTGAGGCCGCTGAGGGTGGTGCCGTGGTTGTCCGGTGCCAGTCCGACCAGCGTGTGCACCTTGTCCGCGCCGCCGTGGAACTTCAGGTAGACCCGGGGCATCATGCCGCCCTGCGAGTGTCCGACGAGGTCCACCTTGTCGGTGCCGGTCGCGGCCAGCACCCGGTCGACGTAGTCGGCGAGTTGCTGCGCCGAGGCGTCCACCGGGCCGAGCCCGTGGAAGACCGGGACGCCGGGCAACTGGCCGTAGTCCAGGGAGAAGACGCAGTAGCCGCGGGCGACCAGGTAGGGCGCGAGGCCGACCCAGTTGTCGACGGCGTTGCCGAAGGTGCCGTGGACGAGGACGACGGGGCGGGGATGGGCACTGGAGGGCTTGCACGAGAAGTCGTTCCAACCGCTGCTGACGGTGGGGGACGCCGCAGCGGGTGTCGCCGTGGTGAGACCGAGGGCCAGGGCGGCCGCCGGAAGGACGGCGCACAGTCTCGACCAGCGCAGCTTCATACGAACTCCTTGCGGATGAGGGGGTTCCGGGGCTCGGTGAGCCGTTTCAGCTGCGATCCGGATCGCGAGGGCCGACGTGGTGACTTCCCAGTAAGTTACGAGCGGGTAAGCAGGACGTACCAGTGTCGTGACGGTGAAGGAAGCAGCACGCGATCCGCACCGCACGCCCGGGCGCGCAATACCGGTTGCATGCGGGGGAGACGGCGGCCCGGGGTATACGACCCTCAATGACCGTTAGCGGAAGTGGAGTTGGGAAGGGGAGTTGGGGAAGGGGAGTCGCGGCGGCCGGGCGGTGCCGGGCCGGGCCCTACGGCCGGGGGTGCCGGCGGGCCGTTCCCGGGGCCGGTCCGAACGCTCCGGCGGGGCGTATCGCCGCGGCGCCGAAGCGGGCCCGGGCGCGGTCGACGGCCGCCTCGATGCGGTGGGCCTTGTCGTCGGCGGCGTCGAACGTCAGCTGGCGCGCGGCGCGTTCGGCCCGGCACAGGTCCTCGGCCCGCAGGGCCAGCGCGCGCACCCGGGCCCGCTGGAGGCCGAGGGCGGCGTGCAGCGCGTAGGCGGCCGCGGTCAGCGCGGGACCGTGAGCGGTCGGTGCGTCCAGCCGGCGGGTGCGGGTGGTGGTGGAGCGGTCGGCGTAGCGGACGGTGAGGGTGAGCGCGCGGGCCGCCTGCCCGTCGACCCGCAGTCGGGCGCCGAGTTCGTCGGCGAGCGAGAGCAGCGCCCGGCGGCGCCGGTCGGGGTCCAGTTCGTCGTGGGCGAAGCGGTGTTCGGCGGCGATCGAGCGGGCGACCGCGTCGGGGGTGACGGGGGTGGGGTCGATCCCGCGGGCGCGTTCGGAGACCGCCCGGCCGGCCCGGGCGCCCAGGATCCGCTGGAGGGTGGCGGGCGGTGCGGCGGCGATCTTGCCGATGCTGTCGAGCCCGTAGGCGGACAGCGCGCGGGCGGCCGCCGGTCCGACGCCGTACAGCGCGGAGGCCGGGCGGCGGTCGAGGAAGGCGGCGACGGACCGCGGGTCGGCGGGCACCGCGCCGATCCCACCGGGCGGGGCGTCCTGGGCCGCGATCCGGGCGAGCTGCGGGTTGGCGCCGACGCCGATGGTGCACCGCACGCCGTACCAGGCGAGCGCGCGCAGCCGGACCAGCGCGGCGATGCCCGCGGCGTCGCGGTCGAAGTAGCGCAGCGCGCCGCGGACGTCGGCGAGCGCGGCGTCCGGCGACAGCGCCTGGACGACCGGGGTGAACTGGCCCAGCAGGCCGAGCAGTTGCTCGTACCGGCGGGCGCCCACCGGCTCGCCGGCGGCGGTCCGGAAGCGGACGTACAGCGTGCCGGGCGGGCGCCGGGCACCGGCCGGGGGCGGCGGGACAGGTGGGGCCTTGGGGGTCATCCGGCGCTCCCGGGGCTGGCGTGCCACAACTTGCGGCCGGTGGCGGCGCGTTCGCCCGGCGGCTGGAGGTCGGCCCACGGGTGCAGCTCGTAGCCGGTCTCCAGGCGGATGGTGCGGCCGGAACCGGGCGCCTCGGCGGGCTCCGGCGCGGGCTCGCGGGCGGCGCCGTCCGCCGGGGCGCCGTCCCGGAGCACGGGCTCCGGGGACGCAGCAAGGGGCGCGGCGCCAGCCGCTCCGGTGGAGCCGGTGCTTGCACCGGAGAGCTCGGCGGTGACCGCCTCCAGGCCGCCGGTGCGGCGGAGTTCGGCCAGCTCGGCGAGGTTCCAGGCAGCGCTGCCGACCACGCTGAGGCTGCGCGGGCCGCGCCGCTGGACCGTACCGCGCACCAGCAGCAGCCACGAGTGGAAGATGGTGCGGGCGCAGGTCTGGTGAGTGTCGTCGAAGAAGGCGCAGTCGACCAGGCCGGTGCTGTCGTCGAGGGTGGTGAAGATGACTCGGCGGCCGGAGCGGATCGGCGGTGTCTGGGTGGCCGCCTTGGCACCGGCGACCAGCACCGTCTCGCCGTGCCGGACGTCCCGCAGCCGCCGGGCCGGCACCGCGCCCAGCTCGGTGAGGAACGCGCCGTGGTCGGCCATCAGATGGCGGGAGGCGTCCATGCCGAGGACGCCCAGTTCGGCGCTGAGCCGTTCCACGTCGGTGAGGTCGGGAAGGCCCGCCGGCTCGATCGGGTCGGCCGCTTCCTCCTGAGCCGTGTGGAGCGTCAACTGCCCGGCGGGGGCGCTCCGTCCGTGGTGGTGCAGTTCGGCGAGGTGCAGCAGCAGGTCGCGCCGGTTGGCGCCGAAGGCGTCCAACGCGCCGACCCGGGCGAGGCGTTCGGCCACCGGGCGGCTGGGGCGGGCCCGCTGCCAGAGGTCCTGGAGCGAGCGGTAGGGCTGCCCGTCCGCGATCCGGCGGGCCTCGGCCCGGCTCATTCCGTGCACGTCGGAGAGGGCCAGCCGCAGCCCCCAGGCGTCGGGGGCACCCTCCTTACCGGACACCAGTTCGATCCGGTGGGCGACCGCCGACCGGTTCACGTCCAGCGGCAGCACCGGCACCCCGCGCCGCCGGGCGTCCGCGAGCAGCAGCCGCTTGGGGTACATCCCGGGGTCGTGGGTGAGCAGCCCGGCGTAGAAGGCCGCCGGATGGTGCGCCTTGAGCCAGGCGGACTGGTAGGTGGGCACCGCGAACGCGACGGCGTGCGCCTTGCAGAAGCCGTAGGCGCCGAACGCCTCGACGATCTCCCAGGTGTGCGCGACGGCGTCGGGTGCGTAACCGCGGGCGGCGGCCCGCCGGGCGAACCAGGTGCGCACCCGGGCCTGCCGCTCCGGGTCCGCCAGGGCGCGCCGCTGCTCGTCCGCCTCGTCCCGGCGGCATCCGGTCATGATCCGCAGGATCTCGATGACCTGCTCGTGGAACACCACCACCCCGTAGGTCTCGCGCAGCGGTTCCGCCAGGTCGGAGTGCGGGTAGCGGACGGCCGCGCGGCCGTGCCGGGCCTCGATGAAGGGCCGGACCATGTCGGCGGCGACCGGGCCCGGCCGGAAGAGGGAGATGTCGACGACCAGGTCGTGGAAGGTGGCGGGCTGGAGCCGGCCGACCAGGTCGCGCTGGCCGGGCGACTCGATCTGGAAGCAGCCCAGCGTCTCGGTCGAGCGGATCAGGCCGTAGGTGGCCGGGTCGCCGGGCGGCACCTGCGCGGGGTCGTCCAGGTCGAGGCGGACGCCGGTGGCCCGGCCGATCTCGGCGACCGCGTGCGCCATCGCCGACTGCATCCGGACGCCCAGCACATCGAGCTTGAGCAGCCCCAGGTCCTCCACGTCGTCCTTGTCGAACTGGGACATCGGGAACCCCTCGCCGCTGGTGGGCACGACCGGCGTGCGGTCCAGCAGCGTGGCGTCGGAGAGCAGCACCCCGCACGGGTGCATGGCGATCCCGCGGGGCAGCGCGTCCAGCGCCTCGACCAGTTCCCACAGTCGTTCGTCGGCGCCCTCCCGCACCCCGCGCAGCTCGGGCAGTTCGGCCAGCGCGGCGCGGGCGTCCCGGGCCCGGATGTGCGGGAACGCCTTGGCGAGGCGGTCCACCCGCGCCGGGTCCATGCCGAGGGCGGCACCCACGTCCCGTACGGCGTGCCGGACGCGGTAGGTCTCGGGCATCGAGACGGTCGCCACCCGCTCGGCGCCGAAGCGGTCGAAGATCGCGCGGTAGACCTCCAGCCGGCGGGCCGACTCGACGTCGATGTCGATGTCCGGCAGCGCGCGCCGCCGCTCGGACAGGAACCGCTCCATCAGCAGCCCGTGCTCGACCGGATCGGCGTGCGCGATGCCCAGGAGGTGGTTGACCAGCGAGCCTGCGCCGGACCCGCGGGCCGTGACGCGTATCCCCATCTCCCTGATGTCCGCCACGACCTGAGCAACCGTCAGGAAGTACGAGGGGAAGCCGAGCCGCTCGATGGTGCGCAGCTCCTCGTGCAGCCGCGCCCAGCGCTCCCGGTCGCGGTCGTGGCCGCGCAGCACCATCGCGGCGGCGCAGCGGGAGCGCAGCACCCGGGCGGCGGTGCGGTGCTCCGCGCCGACCAGCCGGGGCTCGGGGAAGTGGATGCGGCCCAGTCCGATGTCGCCCCGCGGATCCACCCGGCACTCCCCCGCGGTCTCCTCGGTCATGGCGAGCAGCCGGTGGGCGAGGCCGCGCCGGAAGCCGGCCGCCTCGGCGATCCGCTCGGCGGCGGCGGCCATCGCGGCGGTGTCCTTGAGCCAGCGTTCGCCGCCGTCCCAGGTCTCGGGGCGGCGGCGGTCCACCGGCACCAGGCGGCGGGCGGAGTCCAGGACGTCGGCGACCGGGCCCTGGCCGGGGTCGGCGTAGCGGACCGCGTTGGTCAGGACGGCGCGGACGCCCTGGTCGACGGCGAAGCCGAGGGTGCGGGCGGCCAGCCGCAGGGAGCCGGGGCCGCTGCCGGGCCGGCCGTGGTCGACGACCTCCAGGCGCAGCGCGTCGCCGTACCGCTCGCGCCAGGGGGCGAGGAGCCGGGCGGCGCGGTCCGGGCGGGCGGCGGACAGCGCCCGGCCGACCTCGGAGTCCGGTCCGAGCAGGACGGTCAGCCCGTCCGTGGCGGATTCCAGGGCGTCCGCGGGAAGTACGGGCCGCTCGCCCCGGGCCGCGTGGGCGGCCGAGACCAGCCGGCACAGGGCGGCCCAGCCGACGGCGCCGTCCCGGGCCAGGAAGACGACCCGGGCGGCGGACTCGTCGAGGAAGGCGCCGCCGCGCACCGGGGTGCGGGGACGAGCGGCGGGCCGGGGCGCCGGTTCCCCTTCGGCCACGGCGAGTTCGGTGCCGAACAGCGGCCGGACGCCGGCCTCGGCGGCGGCCTTGGCGAACCGCACGGTGCCGGCGAGCCCGTCCCGGTCGGTCAGCGCGAGGGCGTCCAGCCCGCGCTCGGCGGCGCGCTCGGCCAGCCGCTCCGGATGGGAGGCGCCGTAGCGCAGCGAGAAGCCCGAAGCGGTGTGCAGATGCGTGAACTCGGGCATCCGCACCTCCTGCACCTCATACGCCCCCCGGCTGTATTCGCGTCCCTTGTTTCACTTCCTCCACCATAACGCGTCTTCGAACATTCGTACGAACACACGCCCGGGGGCCGCTCTGGCCGGGAGATATCGCCGCAAAGAGATATAAAACACCTGGAAGATCTACGGATCCCGAACGGAGCGGCGCATGGCCACGACCGACGACGGCAGGCCCCTCACCTTCGTCGAGGAGGTGCGGAGCGCCGTGACGACCCGCGCGGCGCTCCTGGTGATCGGGGTGCTGGGCCTGATGGTCGCGTTCATCACGTCGTACGCCGGTGCCTTCCACCACCCCGAGCCGGACCGGGTGCCACTCGCCGTGGTCGCCCCCGCCCAGGTCCGCGGCGAGCTGGTGAGAAAGCTCGACCGGCTCCCGGGCGCACCGCTGGACCCGAGCCCGGCCGCCTCCGAAGCCGACGCCCGGCGCCGCATCGGGGACCGCACCCGCGACGCCGCGCTGCTGGTCGATCCGCGCGGCACCACCGACCGGCTGCTGGTCGCGAGCGGCGGCGGCGCCTCGCTGGCGCAGGCGGTCGAGGCGGTGGTGACGGCGGCCGAGAAGCAGCAGGGGCGGACCGTCCGCACCGAGGACGTGATCCCGGCCGACCCCGGCGACGGCCGCAGCCTGTCGTCCTTCTACCTCGTCGTGGGATGGTGCGTGGGCGGCTATCTGTGTGCCGCGATCCTGGCGATCAGCGCCGGGGCCCGCCCGGCCAACCGCCCGCGGGCGGTCATCCGGCTGGCCGCGCTGGCGCTCTACGCGATCGCCGCCGGGCTGGCCGGGGCGCTCGTGGTCGGCCCGGTGCTCGGCGCGCTGCCCGGCAGCCTCTTCGGGCTGTGGGGCCTGGGCGCGCTGACCGTCTTCGCGGTGGGCGCCACCACCCTGGCCTTCCAGGGGCTGCTGGGCATCATCGGCATCGGCCTGGCGATCCTGGTGATCGTGGTGTTCGGCAACCCGAGCGCGGGCGGCGCCTATCCGTATCCGCTGCTGCCGCCGTTCTGGCGGGCGATCGGGCCCGCGCTGCCGCCGGGCGCCGGCACCTGGGCGGCGCGCTCGATCGCGTACTTCGGGGGCCGGGCGCTGACCGGGCCGCTGCTGGTGCTCTCCGCCTGGGCGGTGGGCGGCGCGCTGGTCACCGTCGTCCTGGCGACGCTGCACCGGACGGCCGACGACCGGGCCGGCGGCGGGCCGACCGGCGACGCCGGGAGCCTGCCGGCCTGACCCCGGGCGCCCGGCACGGACGAGAAGCGCCCCGCGCCTGCCACGCCCCTCCCGACGCGGCACGCACGAGGCGCCGTCCCCATTCTCGCGGTCTTCGGTCCGGCCCGCGGGCAAACCCCCGCGGAACCGTCGATTCCCGGCCGCCGCCGGTCCGTCACATGTGCGTGCCGCCGTCGATCCGGATCTCGGTGCCGGTGATGAACGCGCCGTCCTCCGAGGCGAGCATCGCGATCACGCCGGCGACGGTCTCCGGGCCGGCGAAGCCCTGCCCGATGGCCGGGGCGAGCTTGGTGAACAGGCTCATGTCGGCGTCCTCGGGCAGGCCCGGGCCGCGGCCGGTGGTCATGTTGCTGGCGATGGAGCCCGGCGCCACGCACACCGCGCGCAGCCCCTGCCGGCTGTACTCGCTCGCGATGGCGTGGGTCATCGACTGGATGCCGCCCTTGCTGGCCGCGTACGCCGCCATGTACGGGTGGGCGAACGAGGCCGAGGTGGAGCTGAAGTTGACGATCACCGGCGCCTGCCCCGCCAGCAGGGCCGGCAGCGACTCACGGATCATCAGGAAGGTGCCGGTCAGGTTGACCGAGACGATCCGGTTGAAGAGCTCCAGGGTGGTCGCGTGGGTGTGCGCGGAGCGCAGGATGCCGGCCGCGTTGACCAGCACGTCCAGCCCGCCGAGGCGGTCCACCGCGGCGGCCACGCCGGACCGCACCGCGGCCTCGTCCGCGATGTCCAGCCGCGCGGTCTCCAGGCGGCGGGCGGCGCCGTCCGCGGCGGCCCGCTCGGCGGTGGCCGCCAGGCCCGCCTCGTCGACGTCCACCGCGACGACCCGGCCGCCCTCGGCGAGGATCCGGTGGGCGGTGGCCTGCCCGATGCCCGAGCCGGCTCCGGTGATCAGTGCGCGGCGTCCGTCAAAGCGGTTCATGGTCCTGCTCCGTTTCGTGAAGGGCCTGGGGGCTTCTCCGCACCGTACGCCCACTTGGCACAATGTGCCAGATTCGCATGACATGCCTACATGCCACCGCGCTCCGTAAGCTGGCCCCATGCCCACCGCACCACGCCCCGCCGCCGCGTCCACCCCCGCGCGGCCGTCCCTCACCGAGCGCCGCAAGGCCGAGACCCAGCTGGAGATCGCCCGCACCGCGGCGGCACTGTTCGCGGAGCGCGGGCCCGGCGCCACCGCCGACGAGATCGCCCGCACCTCGGGCGTCGCGCTGCGCACCTTCTACCGGTACTTCCGCACCAAGGAGGACGCGGTGGCCCCGCTGCTCGCGGTCGGCGTCCGGCAGTGGATCGGCGACCTGGCCGCCGCCACCGCGGGGCCGGACGCACCACCCGCCCGCACGGCGCTGGAGCAGGCCGCGCGCCGGGCGCTGACCCCCGCCGACGAACCGGCCGCGGAGGCGCTGCGCTGGACCCGCGGGCTGCTGCGCGCGATGCCCGGCGACCCGGCGCTGCGCGCGGTCTGGCACCGCGTCCACCACGACTCCGAGGAGGAGTTGCGGCCGGTGCTGGCGCGGCTCACCGGCGCCGATCCGCTGACCGTGCGGCTGGCCGCGGCCGCCGCGAACACCGCGATGCGGGTCGCGGTGGAGGAGTGGGCCGCGGGCGACGCACGGGCGGACGGCCCGCACGGCCCCGCGGAGCTGGTCGTCCGCGCCATGCGGGCGCTCACCGCGGGACTGGCCGATCTGGACGGGCGCCCCGGCGGGCGGGGCGGCGGCGACGGGAGTGCGGACGGTCCCGAGGGGGCCACCGGCGGCCGCCGGGACCCGTCCGCACGCTGATCCATCCGCGGATCCGGCCCCGCCCTTCGGCCAATCGCCGGAGATCGAAGCCCGGCCGAACGGACGGTCGGCGGCCGGAATCCCCCGCCCGGGGGCGGCTCGAACCCCACCGGAGGGATTCCATCCGCGCTGGCAGTGCACCGACCCCGGGCACACCACTCCCCCACCCCCGGGCACTTTCGCGCCATTACCCTCAGCTTTCATCTATCGACTGAAAGTGATCGGGCCGCGTGCGTTTGAGATGCGGTTGGGCCAGACTCCCGTCCGGAATCTCCACCCACGACACAAAGGAGTGTTCGTCATGCGGTACATCACTGGGGCGGTCGCACTCGGCGCGGCGCTGGTTCTGGGCGCGCTGTCCACCACCGCGCAGGCCGCCACCGCGCCGGCCCAGCCCGCCCGGACCGGTGGCCTCTACGCGCCCACCGAGATGGTCCTGACAGTTGGTCAGGGCGACAGCCGCGCGACCGCCACGTCGCTGCGCGCGGCGACGCTGAGCTGTATGCCGACCGCGAGCGGAAGCCACCCGTACGCGAAGGCCGCCTGCGCCCAACTTCGCCTGGTCTCCGGTGACTTCACCAAGGTGACCGAGGCCGAGGGCCAGCGGATGTGCAACAAGATCTGGGCCCCCATAGTGGTCACCGCGGACGGCGTCTGGCAGGGCCGCCGGATCTCGTACACCCACACCTTCGCCAACTCCTGCGAGATGGCGGACGGCAAGGGCACGGTCTTCGAGTTCTGAGCCGGCACGCCGGCGCGATGACGCGTCGCCGCGGCGGAACGGCACCGGCCCCCGGACGAGGAGAGCGTCCGGGGGCCGGTTCGTGCCGTTGGCCGGAGCCGATCGGCCGTCCGGTTCAGCCGATCTGCGTGCCCGTCGCCTGGAGGGCGGCCGGCACCGGCTGGAAGAAGGTCTCGCCGCCCTGGCTGCAGTCGCCGCTGCCGCCGGAGGTCAGGCCGAGGGCGCTCTCGCCGTCGAAGAGGGCGCCGCCGCTGTCACCGGGCTCGGCGCAGACGTCGGTCTGGATCAGGCCGTTGACCGTGCCCTCCTGGTAGTTGACGGTGGCGTTGAGCGCCTTGACGCTGCCGTCGTGCACCTTGGAGGTGCTGCCGCTGCGCTTCACCTTCTCGCCGACGGTGGCGTCCGCGGCCTTGGAGATCTTCTGCGTGCCCCCGTAGAGGTCCACCTCGCTGGGGTGCTCGGTGTTGCCCGTGTACTTGGCGAACGAGTAGTCGTTGCCGGGGAACTTGGAATCCTCGGTGGTCGCGATCGTCTGGCCGCCCTGCTGGTCGGACCACTCCTTGACGTCGTTGCCGCAGTGCCCGGCGGTCAGGAAGCCCGGCTGGCCGCCCTTGGTGACGTTGAAGCCGAGCGAGCAGCGGGCGCTGCTGCCCCAGATCGCGTCGCCGCCGGCGATCAGGGGTTTGATCTCGCCCTTGGTCCGCCGGAGTTCGACGGTGTCGCCGAGGCCCTTGGCGACCTTGGTGAGCCGGTCCAGCCCGGCGCCGGTGACCGTGCGGTCGGCGGACACCACGACCTTGTTGGTCCTGGGGTCCATCGCCCAGGCGGTGCCGGGGATCGTCGCCCGGTCCTTCAGCGTCTGCCGGGCCGCGTCGAGCTGGGCCATCGAGTGCTTGACGATTCTGGCCTCGGCGCCCTTGGCCCGGACGGCCGCGGCGGACGCCTCGTCCACCACGTTGACGACCAGCTTCTGCGCCTTGGCGTCGTAGAACGCGCCGGCCGTACCAGACTTGAGCTGGGACGCCAGGGTGGTCGCCGCGTCCGGGGAGAGCCTGGCCACCGTGGGAGCGGGGGCCGCGTGGGCGTTGGCGAGGGTGACGGTCGCGGTGGCGGCGAGCGCGATGGCGCCCGCGCCGGCCAGGATCGCGCGACGGTGGGATATGCGTCGGTGCGTCAACTCAGTGCCTCCCGTGGGGGGATGGGCCCGGGACTGTGGGGAGTCGGGCGGGCCCGAGAGCGAGGTGCGAGTACCGAGCACGGACGGGTCGGCTCCGTGGCGACCGCCACGGGGCGTCGCGTCCATGCCAACGCAGCCGAGTATTCCCATCCGTCCCACTCGTGCACAAGACCGGGTTCCGGTCTCCGGTACGGGAGTTCACGTTTTCGGCACGCCTCGTTCACACCGATATGCGCGCACCCGTATCCCGAGTGCGGACATCAGAGGGGGGACGGCGCCTCCGGGGGCGCGCGAAGTGTGAGGGTCGCACCTGTCCGGAAAACGACCCCGGTTTTCCGGAGCGGGGGGCGGAAAACCGGGGCCGTGCGGCAGTGCCTCGGGGTTGCTACGGGAGGTTCTCGGCCTCGGGGAGGTCCTCCAGCGCCGGCAGGACGTCGTCGATGTGGCCGTTCTCCACCGGAGACGGGGCCGGCGGCGGGCTCGGGGCCGCCGGGGCCGGGGCCGCGTCGGGGGTCGCCGGCCGCTGCCCGCGGGCGCGTTCGGCCGCCGCCTCCGCGTACGCGGTCTGCGCCTGGGCCTGGAGGCCGGAGCGCTCCAGGAAGCGCAGCAGCTCCACCGGGAAGGGCAGGACGAGGGTGGAGTTCTTCTCGGCGGCGACCGCCACCACCGTCTGCAGCAGCCGCAGTTGCAGCGCGGCGGGCTGGTCGGACATGGCCGCGGCGGCCTCCGCCAGCTTCCGGGACGCCTGCAGCTCGGCGTCGGCGTTGATCACGCGGGCCCGGCGGTCCCGGGTCGCCTCCGCCTGGCGGGCCATCGAGCGCTTCATCGTCTCCGGCAGCGAGACGTCCTTGATCTCGACCCGGTCCACGCTCACGCCCCAGCCGATGGCCGGGCTGTCCATCATCAGCTCCAGGCCCTGGTTGAGCTTCTCGCGGTTGGAGAGCAAATCGTCCAGTTCGCTCTTGCCGATGATCGACCGCAGCGAGGTCTGGGCCATCTGGGAGACCGCGAAGCGGTAGTCCTCGACCCGGACGATCGCGTCGGCGGCGTCCACGACCTTGAAGTAGACCACCGCGTCGACCCGGACCGTGACGTTGTCCCGGGTGATGCCCTCCTGGGCCGGCACCGGCATCGTGACGATCTGCATGTTGACCTTGCGCATCCGGTCCACGGCCGGAATGATCATGGTGAACCCCGGCTCGCGCACCGGCGAGGTCAGCCGCCCCAGGCGCAGCACCACACCGCGCTCGTACTGCTTGACCACCCGTGCCGCGGCCATCAGATAGACCGTCCCCGCGGAGGCCAGCGCCACTACGGCCGCCACCACTTCTCCGACCATCACGGCCCCCTGACATGTGCCGTTGCGTCGTCGCGTCGTCCAGGTCGACCTGTCTCCCATGGTAGGCCCGGCCCAGTGGCCGGGGCGAGGCTCGCGGCAGGGCCGCCGCCGGGCCCTCGTCGACCGGTCGGCAAGGGCCCTCCGCCGCCGCGCGGCCGGACAAGGGGGCCGCCGCTGTCGCCGGGCTCGGCGCCGACCGTGGTCCGGATGAGGCCGGAGACGATGTCGCCGTTGCCGTGGTTCACCGTGGCGTTCGCCGTCCCGCGGTGCAAGAGGCAGGACCCGATTCCGCGCCCCGGCGCACCACCCCGCCGGACGTCCCCAACGCGCCGCCCCGGCAGCCGGGTTGGCGGCTGCCGGGGCGGCGGGACGGGCCCGGCTCAGCCGAAGAGCGCGCGCCGCTCCCCCGCCCGCAGCGCGAACGGCAGGGTGTTGCCGGGCGGCGGGAAGGGGCACAGGAAGTGGTCGGCGAAGGCGCAGGGCGGCAGCTGGGTGCGGTTGAGATCGACCGGCACGGTGCCGTCGGCGGCCGGCGCGGGCGGCCGCAGGAAGCGGAAACGGTAGCTGTCGGTGCCGCTGGTGGCGTCGGCCAGCACCGCCCACAGCGAGCCGTCCGGCTCCACCGCGACCTGGAGGGTGTGCTCGTCGCCGTCGAGGGGGAAGGCCAGCTCCCCGCCGAGGACGAAGTCCCGCTCCCGCCCGTCGGCGTTGGCCACCTGGACCGTACGCCGCGCGGCGTACGGGCGGAACAGGCCCGGCCGCACCCAGCGCTCCTCGTACGGATGGGCGTCGAGGCCGGCGAAGGCGCGCCGGGCCGGGGACTCCGGGTCGAAGTCGCGGACCGCCCACAGCCCCTCGCGGCGCAGCACCACCAGGCGGCGCGCGCCGTGGCGGACCCGGGCGGCCGCGGGCCCGGCGTCCTGGTCGAGCAGGTGGGTGCCGGCGGCTGGTGCGCCGTCCACGGTGAGGCCGTCCCCGGGCGCGGCCTCCAGGATCACCGCGGTGCCGTCGGCGGCGGCCGTCCAGCGGCCCGGCAGCCCGTCGATCCGGCCGTCGGGGTGGTCGGCGAGCCAGTGCGTGCCGGCGAGCGCGAGCGGGCCGTAGGGGCCGGTGACCGTGGCCAGGCGCGCCTCGTGCCACTCCTGCCACTCCCGGGCGGCGTCCGGCGGGGTCGTGCTGCGGGTCATCTCAGTCCTTCCGTGCGGGGCGCGCCGGTTCCGGCAGCCCCAGGTGGGAGCGCAGGGTGGTCCCGGTGTATTCCGTGCGGAAGACGCCGCGCTCCTGGAGCAGCGGGACGACCCGCTCCACGAACGGGTCCAGGCCACCGGGGGTGAGGTGTGGGACGAGGATGAAGCCGTCGGCGGCGTCGCTCTGCACGAAGGCGTCCATCTCGTGGGCGACGCTCGCAGGGGTGCCGACGAAGGACTGCCGCCCGGTGGCCTCGATGACGGTCTCCCGGATGGACAGCCCCTTGGCGCGGGAGAGCGCCCGCCACTTGTCCGCGACGGCCTGCGGGTCGGCGATCCGGACCCGGCCCCGGGCCAGCTCGCCGTCCGGGTCCGGGTCGATCTCCGGCAGCGGCCCGTCGGGGTCGTAGGAGGACAGGTCCACTCCCCAGACCTGCTCCAGGGTGAGCAGCGCGGTCTGCGGGGAGACCTGCCGGCGGCGGATCTCGACGGCCGCCTCCTGGGCCTCGGCCGCGGTGTCACCGAGGACGAAGGTCACCCCCGGCATGATCTTGAGGTCCGCGGGCCGCCGCCCGTACGCCGGGAGCCGGCGCTTGACGTCCGCGTAGAAGGCCCGGCCGGCCTCCTGGCCGCTGTGCCGGGTGAAGATCACGTCGGCGGCCGAGGCGGCGAACTCCCGGCCCTCGGCGGAGTCCCCGGCCTGGATGACGACGGGGTGGCCCTGCGGGCTGCGCGGGAGGGCGAACTCGCCGCGGACGGTGAAGTGCGGGCCGCGGTGCTCGACCCGGTGCGGCACCCCGCCGTCCGCGCCCGAGTCCCACAACTCCCGTGCGGTGGCGAGGAATTCGGCGGCGCGGGTGTAGCGGTCGGCGCGGTCGAGGTAGCCGCCGCGGCGGAAGTTCTCCCCGGTGAAGGCGTCGGAGGTGGTGACGACGTTCCAGGCGGCCCGGCCGCCGCTGAGGTGGTCCAGGGAGGCGAACCGGCGGGCGAGTTCGTAGGGCTCGTTGAAGGTGGCGCTGACCGTGCCGGCCAGGCCCAGCCGCTCGGTGACCGCCGCCAGGGCGTTGAGGACGGTGAGCGACTCGGGCCGGCCGAGCACGTCGAGGTCGTGGATCCGGCCCTTGTGCTCGCGCAGCCGCAGCCCCTCGGCCAGGAAGAAGAAGTCGAACAGGCCGCGCTCCGCGGTGCGCGCCAGGTGCTCGAAGGAGGCGAAGTCGATCTGGCTGCCCGACCGGTCATCGGCCCAGACGGTGGTGTTGTTGACGCCGGGGAAGTGCGCGGCGAGGTGGATCTGCTTGCGGGGGCGGGGGTCGGTGCCCATCAGGAAACCTCCCGGGCGAGGGCGTAGATGCTGGCGGGGCGCGGCAGGCCGAGGTGGGCGCGCAGGGTGGTGCCCTCGTAGGAGCGGCGGAGCAGGCCGCGCTCCCGGAGGAGCGGGACGGTGCCCTCGACGATCCGGGACAGGTCCCGGGCGGGGTCGGCGGGGCGCAGATGGAAGCCGTCGGCGGCGCCCTGGGCGTACCAGTCGCCGAGCAGGTCGGCGAGGCCGGCGGCGTCGGCCGCGGACTCCAGCTCGACCGGCAGCGAGGCCAGCACCAGCAGGGCGCCGGGGTCGCGGCCGTGCGCCCGGGCCCGCTCGCGCAGTGCGGCGCGGGCGGCGCCGGCGGTCTGCGGGTCCTCGGCCCGGACCAGCGCGACATCGGCCCGGGCGGCGGCCACCTCCAGGCGGGCCGCTCCCCCGGCTTCCGGACTTCCCCCGAACGGGGAGGGACCCCCGTCGGGCCCGCCGGTGTCCCCGGTCGCGTCGACGACGGTGACCGGCCGGCCCTGCGGCGGCCGGGGCACGATGGACGGCCCGCGGACCGAGAAGGTCCGGCCGGTGAAGTCGACGTGGTGGAGCCGGTCGCGGTCGACGAAGCGGCCGGTGGCCCGGTCGCGGATCTCCGCGTCGTCCTCCCAGCTGTCCCACAGCAGCCCGGCGACCTCGGCGACCTCGCCGGCCTCCGACCAGACCTCGGCGGACGGGGCGGCCGGATGGGGGTCCCTCCCTGTTCGAGCGAAGCCGAGCACTTGGGGGAGTCCCACGAGCGCGGCCTCGGCCTCGGTGGTGGACACCTCAACCGTCCAGCCGGCCCGGCCGCGGCTGACCCAGTCCAGGGTGGCCACGGCGGTGGAGACGTGGAACGGCTCGGTGTGGGTGGTGGTCACCGTCGGGACCAGCCCGATCCGGGCGGTGGCCGGCGCGATCCGGGCGAGCACCGCGAGGGCGTCCGGACCGGGCCCGCCGAAGCGGTCGCCGAGGGTGACGAAGTCCAGGGTGCCGCGCTCGGCGAGCCGGGCGAGCGCGGTGTAGTGGGCGGCGTCGGGGCGGGGCGGGTCCTGCGGGGCGTCCAGTGCGACGGCCAGCCGCGGCGGGTGGTGCGGTACGGGCATGGTGGGGGCCTTTCCGTGCGGTAAGGGGCCAGGGCCTGGGTCGGGGTTCAGTCGGCGGTCCTGGGCAGTCCGGGCGGGTTGATCCGCGAGGTCGCCACGGCCTCGCCGGACAGCCCCCAGCGGGCCAGCACCCGGGCGTAGCGGCCGTCGGCGATGACCTTGCGCAGGGCCGCGGCGTACGCCCCGACCAGGCCACTGCCCTTGCCGGTGGTGGCGGCGATCTCGCCCCGGAGGTGGGCGCCGCCGCCGGAGAAGGTGCCGGCGATCTCGGTCCGGCCGGCGGCGGCGACGTGGTAGGCGACGGTCGGGTCGGGCGCGAAGTAGCCGTCGATCCGGCCCGATTGGAGCGCGAGCTGCACGTCCGAGGGCTTCTGGAAGTACTTGACGTCCACCGGCCTGCGGCCGGCCCGCTCGTCCTCCCGGCTCCAGTCCAGCAGGATCTTCTCCTGGTTGGTGCCGGAGCCGACGGCGATGGTCCGGCCCGCCACGTCCGCGGGGCCGCGCACCTTCCAGCCGCTGCCCTTCCTGGCCTCCATGGCCAGCTGGTCCAGGCGGTAGGTGGCGAAGTCGTACTTCTCCTTGCGCTCCTCGGTGACGGTGACGTTGGCGAAGACCGCGTCGAGCTTGCCGCTGTCCAGGCCGACGAAGAGGTTCTCCCAGGACAGCGGCTCGAAGTGCGGCTTCAGCCCGAGGGTGTCGGCGACGAGGGTCGCCAGGTCCTCCTCGACGCCGATGAGGGTGGTGTCGTCGGTGGCGTAGAAGGTCAGCGGGGGGCTGCTCTCGGCGCCGACACCGATCCGCAGTTCACCGGTCCGCCTGACCCGGGCGGGCACCAGCGCGGCGCTCGCCGGGTCCTTGCTGCCGCGGATGCGGTGCTGGTCGGGGCCGATGTCGAGCTTCGGGCCGCCGTTCCCCGCGGCGACCTCCGCGCTCGCCGTGTCACCGGTGCCGCAGGCGGTGAGCAGGGCGGCGCCGGCGGCGAGGGCGAGGGCGGCGGCGAGCGTACGGCGGATCACGGGGTGCCTCCTCGGGCGGCGTACGGGGGCGGCGGTCACGTCACAGGACCTTCGAGAGGAAGGCCCGGGTGCGCTCGTGGCGCGGGTGGTCGAGCACCTGGGCGGGCGGACCCTGCTCGACGATCCGTCCGCCGTCCATGAAGACGACGGTGTCGGCGATCTCGCGGGCGAAGCCGATCTCATGGGTGACGACGATCATGGTGGTGCCCTGGTGCGCCAAGTCCCTGATGACGTCCAGGACTTCGCCGACCAGCTCGGGGTCGAGCGCCGAGGTCGGCTCGTCGAAGAGCAGCAGCCGGGGTTCCAGGGCGAGCGCCCGGGCGATGGCGACCCGCTGCTGCTGACCGCCGGAGAGCTGCCGGGGGTAGGCGTCCGCCTTCTCCGCCAGGCCCACCCGGGCCAGCAGCCGGCGGGCGGTGTCCTCGGCTTGCGCCCGCGGGCGGCGCTGCACCGCGACCGGTGCCTCGACGAGGTTCTCCAGCACCGTCAGATGCGGGAAGAGGTTGAAGTTCTGGAAGACGAACCCGATCCCGGTGCGCTGCTTGAGGATCTCCCGTTCCCGCAGCTCGTACAGCTTGTCGCCGGACCTGCGGTACCCGACCAGCGCGCCGTCGACGCTGATCCAGCCGCTGTCGACCTTCTCCAGGTGGTTGATGGTGCGCAGCAGCGTGGACTTGCCCGATCCGGACGGGCCGAGGACGACGGCCACCTCGCCGGCGGCGACTGCGAGGTCGATGCCGCGCAGCACTTCGTTGGACCCGAAACTCTTGTGGACGGACCGGACTTCGACCATGGCGCTCATCGTGCGGCCCCCTTGGCGTAGTGGCGTTCGACGTAGTGCTGGAGGACGGAGAGCACGGTGGTGAGGAGGATGTACCAGGCGGTGGCGACCATCAGCAGGGGCACCACCCGGCCGTTCCGTCCGTAGACGACCTGGACCTGGTAGAAGAGTTCGCCGATCGCCATCACCGAGACGATCGAGGTGCCCTTGAAGAGGGAGATCACCTCGTTGGTGGCGTTCGGCAGGATCGAGCGCATCGCCTGCGGCAGCACGATCCGGCGCAGCCGGCGCAGCCGCGGCAGGCCGAGCGCGGCGGCGGCCTCCACCTGGCCGCCGTCCACGGCCTGCACCCCGGCCCGGACGATCTCCGCGGCGTACGCGGCCTGGTGCAGTGCCAGCCCGAGGACCGCCGCGCCCATCGCGCCGACCAGCCCCATCGTGTCGAAGTGGAAGAGGCCGGGGCCGAACGGGATCCCGAAGTCCAGCCGCCGGTAGAGATAGGCGAGGTTGAACCAGAACAGCAGCTGGACGATGAGCGGGATGGACCGGAAGGCCCAGACGTAGCCGAAGGCCACCCAGCGCAGGAACGGGCTGGCGGACAGCCGCATCAGGGCCAGCACCAGGCCGAGCGCGAAGCCGAGGGCGGTGCCGTAGGCGGTCAGCTGGAGGGTGACCCCGACGGCCTTCAGGATCGTGCCGCTCGTGAAGAACCGGGCGAACACCCCCCACTCCCAGGCCGGGTTGGTGATCAGGCCGTGGGCGAACTGCGCGAGCAGCACCGCGGTCACCGCGATGCCCGCCCAGCGCCAGGGGTGGCGTACGGGGACGACCTTCAGGGCCACCGGATCGTCCCCTGCCGGTGGTCCGGCGCGTTGCGGGACGGGCCGGGCGGCCGGGGCGGGGCCGGCGGGAGGATCGCCGGCGAGGGCGGAGTCGCTGGTCAGCGGCATGGTCAGTCCTCGGGGGTGAGTGCGGGGACCGGGACCGGTGGGGCGGTGCGGTCGCGGAGGAGGGTGAGCAGGGCCCGGGCGCTCGCGTCGTTCTGCCGGAGGGCGGGCGCGTTGGTACGGGGGCGGACGAAGGCACCGCTCGACCGGGCGTCGGTGTGCGGACCGAGGGCGAACCGGCGCGGGTGCGGCCGGCCGGCGCGGTCCAGGATCCGGCCGTCGGCCGGGTCGACGGCCAGCAGCCCGCCGGCGGTGGCGCGGGCGCCGTCGGCGTGCAGGGCGCGCAGCAGCCGGTCCGTGGTGCGGGCCACGGAGGGTTCCGGCAGGCGCGCCTCCACCAGGGCCCGGGCCGTGGTCCCCGGTCCCGGCAGGCTGGTGGAGCGGGCACGGAACACCCCGCGGGCCTCGTCGGCGGTGACGGTCAGCCCGGCGCCGAGGAAGCGCACCATCCCGGCCCGGGACAGCGCCGACAGCTGCCGCAGCCGGGGGCCGGGCGGCCCGGAGGCGAGGAAGCTGAAGAAGCCGTGCCACCAGGGCCCCTGGTCGCCGAGTCGGGTCAACTGGCCGTAGACCGACAGCAGCCCGAGGAAGACCGCCAGGTCGGGGCTGTGCGCGGGGTCGTGGCGGCGCTTGAGGTCGGCCTCGATGTGGCCGCGCAGCCCGGCCTGGAGCGCCGCGTCGTCGGCGTAGCGGACGCCGTCGAGCGGGTGGTCCAGCGCGTCCAGGTCGAGCCGGTCGGCCGGGTCGGGGACGGCGGCGGAGACCAGGGCCTGGAGGGCGGCACCGCCCGGTTCGCACGCGGCGTACTTCTCCTCGAAGTCCGGCCACGCCATCCGGGTGCGGTCGGCGTGGGCGGTGAACAGCCGGTGGTAGTGGGCGAAGCCCAGCTCCTTGTCGATCAGCGGCCGGACGTCCCGCCCGAAGTCGACGCCGCCGGGGCGGGCGAGCAGCGCGTCGACCTCGGCTGGTCCGAAGTACCGTGGCAGCGGCGGCCGTTCGCCGACCGGCGGGTAGCCGATCTTGGAGTGGTAGGGCACCCCGCGCCGGGATCCGACGTGCAGCACCGGTTCCCGGCCGGAGGGGTGGTAGGTCAACTCCCCGCCGGGGCCGGTGGTGTACGTCCCGCCGCGCCCCTCGGTCAGCAGCACCATCAGGTCGACGAAGGCCAGCCCGAAGCCGCGCACCAGCACCGGCTCACCGGGCCGCAGCACGCCCAGGTCGCTGTCGGCGGTGAACGCCGGCGGCAGGTACGTCAGCCCGTGCCGGGCCGCGAACCCGCCCAACTCCCGTTCCTCCGGTCCCGGTCGGGACTCCAGGTGGCCCAGCGTCAGCACGACCGCGTCGGCCGGCAGCGGGGCGGCGCGGCCGGCCAGCCACACCCGCTGGCGCCCCTCGCGCGGGCCGGAGACGCGTACCGCGGTCGTCCGGTGCGTGTGCACGGTGACGCCGGGCGGCAGGGCGGCCACCGCGTCCTCGTGGGCCCAGCGGAGGTAGCCGTTGAGCAGCCGGCGCCCGGCGAAGTCCCGCGGGCCCAGCGCCGCCGCGTCCCCGCCGGGGCCGGGCGGGGCGGGCAGCCGCCCCTCGCGCACCGCGCGGGCCCACTCGGCCAGCGAGGGGCCGGGGCGCACCGGCCCGGCCTGCTCGACGGTCTCGTCGGTGAACATGGTGACGTCCTCGGCCGTGGAGTTCATCCACAGCAGCGGGGACTGCTCCCGGCGCCAGATCCGGCCGCCGCCGGGCGGGTGCGGATCGACCAGGTGCAGGTCGAGCGGCGCGTCGCCCCACAACTCGGGGGCGTTGGCGGCGATCCGCTCCAGCACTCCGGTGCCCCGCGGGCCGGCGCCGACGATGACCACGGACGGCCGGGCCGGGTTGCGCGCGGCCGGGCTCACCGGGCACCGGCCGTGCCGCGGGCGTAGTGCCGCTCGACGAAGTACTGCCCGGCGCCGAGGACCGAGGTGACCAGGACGTACCAGAGGGTCGCCACCAGCAGCAGCGGGATCACCTGGTAGGTGCGGTGGTAGACCAACTGGACGGAGTAGAGCAGGTCCTGGACGGCGATGACGCTGACGATGGAGGTGCCCTTGAGGGTGCCGATCAGCATGTTCCCGGTCGGCGGCAGGATCGACCGCATCGCCTGCGGCAGCACGATCCGGCGCAGCCGCCGCCCGGCCCCCAGCCCCAGCGCCTGGGCGGCCTCGGACTGCCCCCGGTCGACGGAGAGGATGCCGCCGCGGACCACCTCCGCGGCGTACGCGGCCTCGTGCAGGGTCAGTCCGATGACGGCGACGGCGGCCGGCGAGAGCAGGTCGACGGTCCGGACGCCGAGCACGACCGGGTACAGCGCCCCGATGTTGAACCAGAACAGCAGCTGCACCAGGATCGGCATCGACCGGAACAGCCAGACATAGCCCCGGCCGATGCCGCGCAGCACGGGGTTGCCGGACAGCCGCAGCACGGCGAGCAGGGTGCCCAGCGCGAAGCCGAGCACCATCACCACGGCGGTCAGCCAGAGCGTCAGCCCCAGGCCGCGCAGCACGGCGGGGGTCAGGAAGTAGTCGGCGACCACGTCCCACTGGAAGGCGGGGTTGCGGACCGCGGAGGCCAGGGCGAGCGCCAGCAGGGCGAGGAGGACGGCGGCGGCCGCCCACTGGCCGGTGCGGCGGCGCGGCACGATGCGCGGGACGGCGCGGTCCGGTGGACCGGGTGGCGCCGCGGGCACGGCGGGGACGTCGAGGGTGCGGGAAGGCATGCGAAGGCTCCGTGGACACGTGGGTTCCAGCACGGGAGTTGAGCGCCTTCACACAGGCAGAACGGGTCGCACCCCTCAGCACGACCGGCCCTTGAGGCTATGGGGAGGGCACCGCCGGTTGTCAAGGGCCGGCCGGACACGGGGCGCACGGTGAGCGATGGATCACGTCGTGGTTGACGCGGAAACGGATGCCTGTTCCACTTGGTCGCATGCATCCATGGCAGCGGCTGGTCACCCGTGACCACATCGACTTCGGTCGTGTGTGGTCGTCCTCCTGTTGAGCTGACCCCCTGCCCCTGCGGCCCGCCGTTCCCGGCCGGGCCCTTTCCGCGGTTTCTCCTTCCCCGCCGCGCGCCTTCACACCCGCGCCGCCGTCCGGCGCACCCCTCCCCTCGCACCACCGCGCACGCCGCACCCCGCCAACTCCCCCTTCTCCGCCCCCCGTTCAACCGGCACGCTCGGACACCGCCGAGCACCGTCACGACCACGGAGGCGCCCCGATGCCCGTCGCGCCACGGCCGCCCCGCGCGGCCCGCCTGACGATCCGTCACACCACCGTCACCGATCCGCTCGCCCGTCCGCTCCTGGACGAGCTCACGCACGAGTACACCACCCGCTACGGCCGCCCCGTCGACCTGAGCCGGGAGTGCCCCGCCGCCGAATTCACCCCGCCCACAGGCGCGTTCCTGCTGCTCCTGGAGGACGGCGCCCCGGTCGCCGGCGGCGCCTACCGCCGCCACGCCCCGGACACCGCCGAGCTCAAGAGGATCTGGACGCACCACGCGCACCGCCGCCGCGGCCTGGCCCGGCGCGTGCTGACCGCCCTGGAACAGCACGCCGCCGCGCGCGGCTACACCCGGATCCACCTCACCACCGGCCCCCGCCAGCCCGAGGCCCGGGGCCTCTACCTCGCGGCCGGCTACCGCCCGCTGTTCGACCTGACCGCCGACCCGGAGTCGATCGGCCCGCTGCCGTTCGAGAAGCACCTGGAGACCCCGCGCCCATGACCCGCACCCGTATGCCCGCCGCCACCGCGCCGCGCACCGCCGCCCTCCTGGTCGCCGCCGCCCTGACGGTCACCGCCTGCGGCGCCGGCGGGACGGCCGCCGGCGCCCGGGACGCCGGACCGGCCGCCGCGCAGGCCCGGATCCCCACCACCGACGTGGTCTCCGGCGTCCGCAAGGACCCGGCCGCCGCCGCGCTGCTGCCCGCCGACGTCCGCGCCCGCGGCACCCTCCGCCTGGCCAGCAGCATCGGCACCCCGCCCGGCGCCACCTACCTGCCCGACGGCCGGACGCCGGCCGGCCAGGACATCGACTTCGCGGACGCGGTCGGCAAGGTGCTCGGCCTGAAACTCACCCGGGAGGTGGCCGGATTCGAGGCGATCCTGCCGGCCCTGGACAGCGGCAAGTACGACGTCGGCACCGGCAATTTCGGCGTCACCGACGAACGCCGCAGGACCCTCGACTTCGTCACCTACATCAACGACGGCCAGGGCTTCGCGGTCCGCCGGGACAGCCCGCTGAAAAAGGTCACCGCACTGACCCGGCTGTGCGGCCTGAAGGTGGCCACCGGCGCCGGCACCACCTTCGAGGCCACCCTCGCCGAGCACCGCCACGAGTGCACGGACGCCGGGAAGCCGCCCTACGACGTACAGACCTACGCCGACCAGGGCGCACTGTGGATCTCCCTCCAGCAGGGCCGCAGCGACGTGGTGATGAGCACCGTCAACGGCCTGCGCTACGCCGTCGCCCAGCAGCCGGGCCTGCGCTTCCTCAACGAGTTCAAGCGCCTGGACGTCGGCTTCGCCTTCAAGAAGGGCACCCCGCTGGCCCCCGCCTTCCGGGCCGCGGTCAACCGGCTCAAGAAGGAAGGGACCTACGACCGGATCCTCAGAAAGTGGGGAACCACCCCCTCCGCCCTCGCCGTCTCACGGATCAGCCCGCCGGAAATCCACTGACCCGGCGGTACCGCCACGGCCCCGAACCCCGGTCCGACGCCCGATCCTCCTCGCGAACCGCCACCGCTCCCGCCCCGCCGGCCGGCCGCCGGCACCCCGCACACACCGATCGTGACGCCTTTCATACTGTCAGTTCACCGCCAGGGCACGCGCACTGACGGTGCACCACCCTCTTTGCACCAGATATGTCACGAACCCCCCGTGCGGCGGCTATCCGCTTGGCACACCCTCGCCCTCATGGACGACGATAGGGAGAACGGAACGCACCCGCCGCGAGTGAGAGGAGGCGTCAATGGGATCGGTACGCAAGGCGAGCGCCTGGCTTGGCCTCGTCGACGACAACGATGACGAGCGCTACTACGACGACGACTACGCCGAGGGACCCGAGTCCGCCGACTCGGCCGGCAGTCCCTGGGTCACCGACCCCCGGGTCCGGGTCGCCGACGAGGCCGCCCGCACCCAGGGCACCCGCATCGCCACGGTCACCCCGGCCTCCTTCCGGGACGCCCGTGGCATCGGCGAGCTGTTCCGGGACGGCGTCCCGGTGATCGTCAACCTGACGGCCATGGAGCCCGCCGACGCCAAGCGCGTGGTGGACTTCGCCGCCGGCCTCACCTTCGGTCTGCGCGGCTCCATCGAGCGGGTCGCCACCCGGGTGTTCCTGCTCACCCCCGCCGACTACCAGATCGTCACCGGCGAGCCCCGCGGGAACCGCAACGGCGGCTTCTTCAACCAGAGTTGAGCGGCCCGCGGATCCTTGCCGGCGGCCGCGGGGCGCTCACCGGAAGGCGTCGAGCCCGGTGAGCGCCTTGCCCAGCACCAGTTGGTGCATCTCGGCGGTGCCCTCGTAGGTCAGCACCGACTCCAGGTTCGTGGCGTGCCGCATGACGGGGTACTCCAGCGAGATCCCGTTGGCGCCGAGGATCGTCCGCGCGGTGCGGCAGATGTCGATCGCCTCGCGGACGTTGTTGAGCTTGCCGAAGCTGATCTGCTCCGGCAGCAGCCGCCGGGCGTCGAACCGCCGCCCGAGGTGGTGGGCGAGCAGCACGCCCTTGTGGAGTTCCAGCGCCATGTCGGCGAGCTTGGCCTGGGTGAGCTGGAAGGCGCCGATGGGCTTGCCGAACTGCTCGCGGGTGCGGGCGTAGTCGAGCGCCGCCTCGAAGCAGGACCGCGCCGCCCCCATCGAGCCCCAGACGATCCCGTAGCGGGCGTGGCTCAGGCAGCGCAGCGGGCCGCCCAGCCCGCGGGCCTCCGGCAGCATCGCGTCGGCGGGCAGCCGCACCCCGTCCAGGACCAGCTCGCTGGTGACCGAGGCGCGCAGCGACCACTTGTGCCGGATCTCGGGTGCGGCGAATCCGGGGCTGTCGGTGGGGACGACGAAGCCGCGGATGCCGTCGTCGGTCTGTGCCCAGACCACCGCGACGCCGGCCACCGACCCGTTGGTGATCCACATCTTGCGCCCGGTCAGCACCCAGTCCGTACCGTCCCGTTCGGCGTGGGTGCGCATGCCCGCGGGGTCGGAGCCGTGGTCCGGCTCGGTCAGCCCGAAGCAGCCGATGACCTCGCCGGCGGCCATCCGCGGCAGCCACTGCCGCTTCTGCTCCTCGGAGCCGAACCGCCAGATCGCGTACATGGCCAGCGAGCCCTGCACGGAGACCAGGGAGCGGATGCCGGAGTCGGCGGCCTCCAGCTCCAGGCAGGCCAGTCCGTACTGGACGTGCGAGGCGCCGGCGCAGCCGTAGCCGGTCAGGGACATGCCCAGGGCGCCGAGCGAGCCCAGTTCGCGGGCGAGTTCACGGACTGCGGGGAGTTCGCCGCGCTCGTACCAGTCGGCGATGTGCGGCAGGACCCGGTCGGCGGCCCACCGGCGGACGGTGGCGCGGACCGCGCGGTCCTCGTCGGAGAGCAGGTCGTCCAGGCCCAGGGGGTCGCTGGGGTCGAACGGCGGGAGCGGGGACGGCGTTGCGGGCATGGCGGGTCCTCCGGCGGTATCGGCGCTCGCACGAAAACTAGCAGTGGTAGTCACGTGCGCCCGACGGTACGGTCCGCGGCGCCGGGCGGGCAAGGGTCGCCGCCGCGCGGCGGGACCGGCCGTCCCGGCCCCGTCAGCGGCCGGAGCTCGCGGGGGCCGGCGTCCCCTCGCGCCCGGCGGGGGCGCCCTCCTCGGCCGCGGCGTCGGCCCGCTCCGCGGACTCCGCGGCCCGGCGCGGCAGCCGCAGCGCGAGCCCGGCACCGGCCAGCAGCAGCACCGCACTGGCGACGAGGGTGACCCGCAGGCCGTGCACGAAGGAGTCCCGGGCGGCCAGCCGGAGCGCCTCCCGGGCGTGCTCGCCCAGCCCGGCGGCGACCTTGTACGCCTCGCCGAGCGAGTGCGACGCCGAGTTGGAGGCCCGGTCGGAGACCCCGGCGACGTGGTTCAGACCCGGCGCGTAGGCGGCGTTCATCACGCTGCCGAGCAGCGCCACACCGATCCCGGCGCCCAGTTGGTAGGCGGTCTCACCGAGCGCCGCCGCACCGCCGGACTGCGCCGCCGGAGCCTCGCTGAGCATCGACTCGTAGGCCCCGAAGAGCGTGGACTGGAAGCCGAAGCCGAGCAGCACGAAGCCGAGGGAGAGCTGCCAGAAGCGGTCCTGGCCGCCCAGCGCGGTCAGCGAGACCACCGCGATCGCGGTGAGGGTGAAGCCACCGGAGACCATCAGCCGCGGGCCGAGGGCCTGTAGCAGCCGGGAGCCGGTGAGCCCGGCGGCCATCGCGGCGAACACCAGCGGCAGCATCCGCAGCCCGGTCGCCAGCGGGCTCAGGTGCAGCACCAGTTGGAGGTACTGGACGGCGATCAACTGCAGCCCGACGAGGGCCAGCATCGCCAGCACGATGCACCCGATCGAGGTGCCGAACGCGGGCCGGGCGAACAGCCGCATGTCGATCAGCGGATGGGCACGGCGGCCCTGCCGGCGGACGAAGACGATCAGCAGCACGACGCCGACGGCGATCGGCAGCAGCGTCGTCACCCCGACGATGGGCGCCCCGCTGCCCAGCCGCTTGACGCCGAAGACGATGCCCAGCACGCCGAGGGCGGCGATCAGCGCGCCGGCCAGGTCCCAGGGCCCGTTGCGCTCGCCCCGCGACTCCGGCAGCAGCCAGCGCCCTATCAGGAACATCGCCGCCATCATCGGGATGTTGATCAGGAAGACCGAGCCCCACCAGAAGTTCTCGACCAGGAAGCCGCCGAGCACCGGGCCGACCGCGGCGCCGACCGCGGCCACCGCGCTCCACACCCCGATCGCCACCGCCCGTTCCCGCCGGTCGGGGAAGACCTGGCGCAGGATGGACAGCGTCGCCGGCATGATCATGGCGCCGCCGATACCGAGCAGCGCCCGGGCCGCCATCAGGATCTGCGGGTTGGGCGCGAGCGCCGCGGCGGCCGAGGCCAGCGCGAAGAGCCCGTAGCCGAGCAGGAGAACCCGGCGGCGGCCGACGCGGTCGCCGAGGGTGCCGAAGAGGATCAGCAGCGAGGCCGCGATCAGCGGGTAGACGTCGACGATCCACAGCAGCTCGACCGGACCGGGGCGCAGGTCCTCGGTGATGGAGGGCACCGCCACGTAGAGGATGGTGGTGTCCAGCGCGACGAAGAGCAGGCTCACGCACAGCACCGTCAGCACCGTCCAGCGGTTCACGCCGCCGCCTGTGTGCCCGGGAACACCACCCGTCCGCCCCCTGCCGGACGCGGTCGTCCCTGACATCCAGTACCTCCTGTCATGCGCTCGCCGTAGTGGTCTCGCGGCCGCGGTCAAGGGCGCGACGACGCGCCGGCGGAACCGGCGGCACGGGCGAGTTGAGACGTCAGACTACGCGAGTCGCCCGGAGGCCCGCGTGGTCCACCTCACGGTGAGACGCTCGTCGCAGCCCCGACGTTGCGCGACCGCACCGCACGGTCGCGCCCCCGCCACCTGGATAATCGTCCGGATGAACGATCTTGCCTCCACCGCCGCACCCGGCCGGGCCCTGTGTCCGCCCGCCGTCCGTGCCGCGCTGCGCCGCGCCGTCCCCGGCCTGGCGGCGTACGCGGCGATCCGGCTGCTCGGTCTGATCGTGCTCATGGCCTGGTCCGCCGCCGACGGCAAGGACTGGCACACCCTGCTGACCGCCCGCTGGGACTCCCTCTGGTACACCCGGGTCGCCGAGCAGGGCTACGGCTACACCGTCCACCTGCCCAACGGCGACGTCCACTCCAACCTGGCCTTCTTCCCACTGCTGCCCTGGCTGGAGCGCGGCCTGTCGGCGCTCGCCCCGCTGTCCGCCGCGGACGCCGGGATGGCCGTGGCCTGGACGGCGTCGCTGGCCGCGGCGGCCGCGCTGTACGTCACCGGCGAGCGGCTGCACGGACCGCGGGCCGGGGTGCTGCTGGCCGCACTGTGGGCCGCGCTGCCGGTCGGGATCGTGCAGTCGATGGCGTACTCGGAGTCGCTGTTCACCGCCCTCGCGGCATGGGGCGTCTACTGCGTACTGACCGGGCGCTGGGTCTGGGCCGGCGCGCTGGCCGCGCTCGCCGGGCTGACCCGGCCGGTCGGCGCCGCGGTGGTCGCCGCGGTATGGATCAGCGCAGCGGTGACGGTGGCGAACGAGCGGGCCGGCGGGGTCCGGGCCCGCGCCCTCCTCCGCGGCCGGCACCGGCGGATGCTGCTCGGCGTGGCACTGGCCCCGCTCGGCTGGTGCGCCTACGTCCTGTGGGTCGGCGCCCGCCAGGGCTCGCTCACCGGCTATCTGGACGTCCAGGCCGGCTGGCACAACGGCTTCGACGGCGGCCTCGCCTTCGCCTCCTTCATCGGGCACCAGCTCACCGGACCCGCCTTCGCCGCCGGCCTGGCCCTGCTGGTCGGCGTCGCACTGGTGATCTGGCTGTATGTGCACGGCGTCCGAAAGGGCCAGCCGCTGCCGCTGGCGGTCTACGGCGGAACGGTGCTGCTGATCGCACTCACCGCCAAGGGCTACTTCGGGTCGAAACCGCGGCTGATGATGCCGGCCTTCCCGCTGCTGCTGCCGCTCGCGGCGGGCCTGGCCCGGTGGCGCCCGGCACGGTCGTGGCTGGTCATCGGGGTGGTGGCGGCCGGCTCGGCGGTCTACGGCGCGTTCTGGCTCAACGGTTCCGGCCCGCCGTGACCGGAAGATCCCGCTCCGTAAACGCCGCGCCGAGGAAAACGCGCCGCGACACCCGTACGAATGGCGGATAAACTCCGACGGCGAAAAACAGATAAGCACCTATGACGGCGACACGCGGATGGCTGGAACGGAATCCGGCGCCCGGAGAATTCTCTTCGAAATCCCGGGAAGCCGACCGGGATTGAGACCCATTCCACATCACATCGTCATTACAAAGCGCACGGTTTGACCAAGTGCATACATCACACGCGGTAACGTCGTTTGAGTGCGTACCGATGACAAGCTCGACCAGATGGAGGAGCGCCTCCCGACCGATCGCGTCAGACCGCCGCGCATGACCCGGACCCGCCTGTGGCTGTTCTGGGGCACGCTGGCGGTGTATGCGGTGATCGTCGCCGGGGTGCTGGCCGACACCTCCCTGGTCACCATCGACTGGCAGCTGATGCTGTTCCGGCCGTACAAGCAGTGGCCGGAGATCCATGCCTTCCTCGACTACTTCGTCGTGCTGGGGCAGCGCGGCCCGACCGCGGTGGCGGTGGCGGCCTGGCTGGGCTGGCGCTGCTGGCGGCAGCGCAACCTCCACCCGCTGCTGGTGCTCGGCGCCTCTCTGCTGCTGCTGAACATCACCGTCGGCGCCGCCAAGCTCGGGATGGGCCGGCTCGGTCCGCACTACGCGACGACGGTCGGCTCCAACGAGATGTGGCAGAACGGCGACATATTCCCCTCCGGCCACACCGCGAACGCGGTGGTCACCTGGGGCGTGCTGGCCTATCTGGCGACCACCCCGCTGCGCCGCCGCACCCTGTCGGTGATCGCCGCGCTGGGCGCGCTGGGCGTCGGGATGACCACCGTCTACCTCGGCACCCACTGGGTCAGCGACGTCCTGCTGGGCTGGGCCGCGGGCCTGCTGGTGCTGCTCGCCATGCCGTGGCTGGAGCCGGGCATCACCTGGGTCGAGGACCGGCTCATGGGCGTCCTGCTGCGGCTGTGGCTGCGGCTGCGCCCCGATTCGCTGCGCGGCCCGCTGCCGGCCGGCGCACTGGCCTCGGAGCTCTCCCGGCAGCGGATCGCGCCGGACGGCGAGTTCCTGGTGCGGGAGGCGGTCGGCGCCGCCACCGGCCGCGCCACCCGCGCCCCCGACGGCTGGCCGCACCACCCGCCGCGCCCGCACACCTCGCGCGCCGAGCGCACCCCGGTCACCCCGACCGGCAGCCGCCGGCCGCCGCACGCGGACCGCGTCCCGCGCGGCGCCGCACCGTTCGGCCCGACCGCCGGCCGCCCCCGCAACGGCACCGGCTGACCACCCCGGCGGCGGGGCCCGGTACGCACAACCCCGCCCCGCACGAAGGCCCCGGCCGCTCCCCCTGGGAAGCGGCCGGGGCCTTCGCCGTTGTCCGCCGGGCCGCGGGCGGACCGCCCGTCAGCCCTGCCAGCTGCGCGCCACCACGCCGTTCTCGACCTCGAAGTTGATCCGGCCGACGAGGTACTCCATGGTGATCATCGCGCCCGGCGGCAGCGCCCGGACGGTACTCCAGCCCTGCTCCCGGGCCCGCTCCTCGGCGGCCGCCTGGCCGAGGCCGACATACGCCTCGGGGTCGTCGTGGATCTCCGGTATGTCGCCGGGAAGGTTCGGTTCGGGTGCCATGTCAGCCACCGTAGGCGCCCGCGGCGGCGGGTGGAAGGGCGGTCCCGCGCACAGCGACGTCCCGTGGCGGTCCGCCATTGGTCACACTTGTGTCACGGCGCACGCTCCCGCGTTTGCCGGAACCTCCGTCGCCCTTACGCGCGGTACACCACCGCAACCGGGTGGAAAACAAAGCGGCCGGAATTCCCCCTTGATCAGTTACGGAAGGGCGTGCCGCCGGTTCGGGCAAGCCCGGACAGCACGCCGGAATTAATCGCCCGACCGCCCCGGAATCCCCTTACCGGACGCCCTTTTCCGGCCGTCCCGGAATTGGCCAACGACACACATTCCGCACACATTTCCCGCACATCGCCCAACGGGCGGCCCAGCGGGCGGGCTCACGCCCCGGCCGCGTCCTCGGCGTCGAGGGCGGCGACCAGCCAGTCGTGCGCGGCACCCATCGACGGGCCCCCGCCGCCGGCCGCCTCCTCGGCGTACCGCCAGTACGCCCGCATCCGCGGATCGTCCCCGGCCCGCAGGGACGCCCGCAGCGCGGCGCGGAAGGCGGCGCCGTCCCGCCGCCGGTACGCGCGGGCGTGCGCGGCCACGAAGCAGTCCGCCTCGTCCCCGGGCGCCGGGCGGCGGCCCGCGGCGAGGGCCGTCGCGGCCAGCGCGTACGCCTCGGCGAGGCCCTCGTAGAGCGCCACCGGATCGGTCTCGCCGGGCAGGGCGGCGGCCGCGCGCACCCGGCGGCAGCGCTCCGCCAGCCCGCCGGCGCGGTCCGCGGCGAGTGCGTGCAGCCGGGCGTGGCCGACGACCTGGGCGGGCCGGGGGTCGGTGGGCGGGGCGGGCACCGCGGCCTCGACGACGGCGGCGCGCAGCGCGGGCGGCAGCGCGCGGGGCAGCTGCCGGTGCCAGAAGCGGACCAGCGCGTCGGAGGTGGGCGGCTGCGGGAGGCCGCCCAGCAGGCGCAGCAGCTCCGGGCGGCGTTCCTCGGGGGCGTTGGTCAGCGCGTGCAGGGCGGCCTCCCGCCAGCGGAGCGCGACCAGCCGGTCCCCGACGGCGGCCAACTGCTCGGCCAGCGCCTGCTCCAGGGATCCGCCGGCGAGCGCCTCGGCCACGGCGGGCAGCGGCATCCCCACGGCACGCAGATCACGGATCCGGTGCAGCCGGTCCAGGGCGTCCGGGGCGTAGCGGCGGTGCCCGCCGGCGCTCCGGCCGGACTCCGGCAGCAGCCCGGCGTCGGAGTAGTGGCGCACCGTCTTGACCGTCACGCCCGCGCGGCGGGCCAGCTCCCCGATCCCCAGCAGCTCCCCGCCCGGCACCCGCTCCACGGGCCGGCCCCTAGGGCGTGCCCCGGCCGGCCGGGCCGGTGACCCGTACGGCCAGATCGTTGTCGAGCGTGTAGTACGGGCCGATGCGCAGCTCGCCGCCGGGCGCCGGGACCGGCCGCGCCGGATAGCTGAACACCTGCTCCTTCTCCGGGACGTCGTCCAGGAGCCGGGCGATCCGGACCCTCGGCGCGCCGTCGTCGGGGCGCAGCCACAGGTCCCAGTGCTCGTTGCCGTGCCGCCGGCGGGCGGCCAGCTCGCCGTAGGGGAGGGTGAAGTGGAAGTGGAAGTCCGGGCCGTCGACGGTCAGCGGGACGGCGACCGGATCCCGGCCGCCGCTGCGGGGACCGGCCTCGGCCCGGGCGCCTGGCCCGGGGACCGCCCCGTAGAGACGGCCGCTGACGGTGATGCCCTCGGGGGCGACGATGATGTCGCCGGCCTCGGCGTGCGGCCCGCGCAGCCAGCTGCGCAGGGCGAGGTTGCCCAGCTTGGTGGCGTAGGGGATGCGCACGCCGAGCCGGCCGATGCCGGCCAGCGGACGGCGGTCCACCAGCGACCGCAGGTCGTTGACGCCGGGCAGCAGCCGGCGCGGGTCGGCACCGTCGCCGAGGTCTGCGTAGGCGTGCCAGCGGCCCTCGGCGAGCGCGACGGTACTGGGCAGCACGGCGCGCAGCCGGCCGGGGCCGTTGGGCCCGAGCGGCAGCCGCACCTCGTCGTCGGCATCGTTGTCGGCGGTGCCGCCGGTCTCGTCCGCGCCGTCCCTCAACCGCAGCACCAGGGCCGCGCTCCAGGGGGCGCCGGTGCCCTGAGGGACGTCCAGGTCGAAGGTGAGGCCGCCCGCGGAGTCCGCGATGCAGTCGGCCTTCAGGTCCACGGGCACCGGCGCCCCTCCTCCTGTCGCGGCGGTCCGCCGCGGGCGCTCGGCCGCTCCGGGCCCGGTCACGGGTGACTGCGTCGAGGCGTTCATACCGTCCGCACCCCTCTCACCGCGGCGCGGGCCGCATCCTTGGTGGCGTAGGCGCCGCCGATCAGCGCGCCCCGGGCGCGGTGCAGCGAGCCGCGCAGTCCGCTGCCGCGCCGCCGGTCGAGCAGCTCGCCGAAGAGCGCGGCGTGCCGCCCGGCGACCTCGGCCGGGTCGAAGCGGGTGGACGAGGCGAGCGCGGCGGCGCCCAGCACCGTCCGGGCGGCGTCGTCGCCGATCAGCTCCAGCAGGGCGGTGCCCAGGGCGGCGGGGTGGCCGGCGGGCACCAGCCGCCCGGTGACACCGTCCTCGACGAGTTCGCCCGGCCCGTAGGGGCTGTCGGTGGCGACGACCGGCAGCCCGCAGCGCATCGCCTCGGCCAGGGCCGTCCCCGCGGGCTCCCGGCAGGCGGGGTCCACGGCGACGGCGCCCTTGGCCCACTCGGACTCCAGCGGGCCGGCCGGGCCCATCAGGAAGACGTGGTTGTAGAGGCCGAGTTCGTCGATCAGGGTGCGCAGCGCGGGCTTCTCGGGGCCGCCGCCGTAGATCCGCAGCCGCCAGTCGGGGCGCTCGGCGACCACCGCGGCGAAGGCCCGGACGAGCACGTCGTAGCGCCTGGCCCGGGTGAGGCGGCCGGCCGCCACCACCCACCGGCCGGTGCCGTCGGCGGGCGCCAGCCGCGGGGCCGGGACCGCCCGGGGCACCGCCGCGACCCGGACACCGGGCAACCGCATCAGACGGAGGTGGGCGCGGGCGTCCGCCTCGGTGGCGGTGACCAGCGCGTCCAGCCGCGGGTAGGCGCCGCGCAGCGCCAGCCGCAGCTCCCGTCCGTGCGCGGCCAGGCAGTGCGGCTCCTGGCCGACCCGGAGCGGTCCGCGGCGGGTCTGCCGGGCGACGTGCACGGTGAGGCCGGGCCGGGTGCCGACGACCACGTCGGCCTCGGTCCGGCGCAGATGCTCGGCGATCCGGCGGTCGGTGAGCTCGCTGTACTGGGCGGAGCCCGGCTCGGCGGCCGGGAAGACCCGGGCGGGCCGGCCGCGCGCGGGGTCCATGCGGTCGCCGGTCGGCCCGTGCTCCCGGAGGTCCACCAGGTGCCGCAGCGCCACCCGGGGCCCGAGGTCCAGCGCCGGGGTGTCGCGGCGCCGCAGGACGGAGACGATCTCCACGTCGTGCCGGGTGGCGAGCGCCTTTGCCAGACCGAAGGTCGCCCGGACCGTCTCGCCGGTGCCGTACGCATGGTGAATCAGGAATGAGATGTGCATCCGTCCCCGTGTCCCCTGGTCCCTCGCACTCGTCCTGGTTCCCCCGCGGTTCCCGGCCGCCGGGCGCACGACGGCGCCCGGTCGTCCGGCTGTTGAAGAGTAAGACCGCGGAACGGCCTTCGGGGTTGGGGGTATTGGCCAAGTCGTGCCGAAAAAGTTAGGGCATCGGTATGGCAGGTAGGGAACTCTCCGGACGGCGTGCCCCGCGCCCCGGCGGCGTCCGCGGGTCAGCGGAGCCTGAGCCGGAGACCGGCGCACAGCTCGTTCGGGCGCTCCCCGACGACGGCGCGGTTGGCCTTGTACAACTGCTGCCAGCCGCCCTTGACGTGCCGGCGGCGGGCGATCTGGGCGAGGCTGTCGCCGTCGCGGACGACATAGGTGCGGTCGTCGAGGAGGCCGTAGCGCCGGGAGCAGACGGGCCAGGCGCCCCAGCCCTGCTCGGCCTGGACCCGCTTGGCGACCTCGATCTGCTCCTCCCGGGTGGCCAGATCGGCCCGCTTGGCGTACTTGAGGCCGCCGAACCGCTCCCAGGTGGGCTGCCAGAACTGGAGGCCGCCGTAGTAGTCGTTGCCGGTGTTGATGTGCCAGTCCCCGCCGCTCTCGCATTCGGCGAGGCAGCCCCAGGGCCACTGGTCGTCGGCGCAGGCGTACGGCGGCCGCCCGCCGTCCTCTCCACCGCCGTCCGCACCCGGCGCCCCGTCGGCGAAGGCGCCGCCGGGCAGACACAGGACCAGGGCGGCGGCCGCCGCGACGAGCAGCCCGACGGATTCCACGCGGCGCCGCGGCGCCGAAGAGATGTCCGACATAGCCGGTGACGGTAGGCAGCGGGCCGCCGGGCACCGGCACGCCGCGCCCTCCCGGGGGGCCACCCCACCCCGTCCGTGTACAAAACGGAGCCCATTTGCGTCATGTTCTGCGCAGAAATTGGCGGTGCATGAGCGTTCAATGTCGACTTTTCACCGGTTCCCCGTCGCGCGGCGCGTTGGTTCGATTCTGTTCGCGTCCGCGCGTGACTCTGCCGGGGGTCGCCCGTTGTCCTTGTACGAGCCGGGAGACCGCCCGGCAGCCGCTCATGAAGATCGAGGAGCCACCCGTGCCGCGCATGCTCGACGTCAGCGACGACGTTCGCGCCGAGATCGGCGACGAAGAAGCCGACCGCCTGCTGGCCGGAGAGGACGCCCCGGGCAGCTACGACTGCACCTCGTGCCGGACGCCGGGCAACAGCGAGCAGGAGCGCACCAGCACCGTCCTGTTCGTCGGCGAGGAGACCGCGGTGCTCGCGTTCGCCCACGCCACCTGCATCCCCTCGCAGGTCGTCCCGGTCTCCGAGGAGCAGCTCCGGGGAGCGGTGCGCTCCATCACCGGCGAGGACGCCCGCACCGCGAGCGCCCCGGCCGCCCCGATCCCCACCACCGACCGGCAGGCCACCCTCGGCATCACCTGCGGCCTGGTACTGATCAAGGACGAGCTGCACCCGGCCCTCGTCGTCGAGCCCAACGGCCCGATCGCCCGCCCCGGTTCGACGAGCCTGGAGGACGACTTCCTGCCGCTGCTCCTGGAGCACGGCTTCACCCCGGTGACGGACATGAACCTGCTCCCCGCCCCGATCGACGGCTGGTCCGCGCTGCTGGCCATGGGCAAGCTGCACGCGGTGCTCCAGCCCGGCACCGCCGGCAGCCAGTCCGCCTGGTGGCAGGCGCACCAGCCGCTGGCCGTCTCGGACGGCTGGCGCACCGCGGCCAACAAGGCGCACACCGTGCTGATGTACGCCGCGCCCTCGGGCACCATCGGCCACCAGCCGCGCGAGGACCTGATGCGGCAGGCACTGGAGCAGGCGGCCGCCAAGGGCCTGCTGGTCGCGGCCTCGATGCCGCTGGCCGGAACCTGACCGTCCACCCCCCGATCGCGGGAGCAAGACCGTCCAATGGGGCGGGATTGCTCCCGCGATCGGCCATTTCGCCCCGAAAGCCGCATCCCGCAGGCAGCGGGGTCGTTGGCACCTACGTGCACGCATACGACCCCTCCCGCGCCCAGTTCCCCCACCCCATCCCCGGCATGCGTCCGGCCCGTGACCACGGGGCGCCGCGCGGCGCCGACCGCGGCTCGGCCACGCCGATCTACGACGCGCTGTACGCCGAGTACCGCCGCGCCTTCCGGGCCCTGCCCGGGGACCGTACGGACGAGCCGGAGGTGCCGGAGTCGCTGCGCGGCGGCAACTGGGGGCGCGGTGCCCCGTCGACGGGGCACTGGGAGGTGGTGGGCCGGCAGCCGTTCCGGCCGCGGGGCCAGCTCCCGGCGGCGCTGCCACCGGGGCCGCGGGACGGCTCCCGGCCCCACGGCGGCCGCTGAGTCCGCCGGGCCGCCGCGGGCGGGGCCGCCGCTACTTCTTCTTGTTCTTGGTACCGCGCTTCTCGCGCACCCGCACCGAGATGTGGATCGGCGTCCCCTCGAAGCCGAACTCCTCGCGCAGCCGCCGCTCGACGAAGCGGCGGTAGCCCGCCTCCAGGAAGCCCGAGGCGAAGAGCACGAAGCGCGGGGGCTTGGTGCCGGCCTGGGTGCCGAAGAGGATGCGGGGCTGCTTGCCGCCGCGGATCGGGTGCGGGTGGGAGGAGACGATCTCGCCGAGGAAGGCGTTCAGCCGCCCGGTGGGGATCCGGGTCTCCCAGCCGGCCAGCGCGGTCTCGATCGCCGGCACCAGCTTGTCCATGTGGCGGCCGGTGCGCGCGGAGACGTTGACCCGCATCGCCCAGGGGATCTGGACCAGGTCCCGCTCGATCTCCCGCTCCAGGTAGAAGCGGCGCTCCTCGTCGAGGTTGTCCCACTTGTTGTAGGCGATGACCAGGGCCCGGCCGGCCTCCACGGCCATCGTGATGATCCGCTGGTCCTGGACGCTGATGGACTCGCCGGCGTCGATCAGGACGACCGCGACCTCGGCCTTCTCCACAGCCGCGGCGGTGCGCAGCGAGGCGTAGTAGTCGGCGCCCTCCTGGAGGTGCACCCGGCGGCGGATGCCGGCGGTGTCCACGAACTTCCAGGTCTTGCCGCCCAGTTCGATGAGCTCGTCGACCGGGTCGCGGGTGGTGCCGGCGAGCTCGTTGACGACCACCCGCTCCTCGCGGGCGAGCTTGTTCAGCAGCGAGGACTTGCCGACGTTCGGGCGGCCGATCAGGGCGATCCGGCGGGGGCCGCCGACGGCGGTGCCGAAGGTCTGCTCGGGCGCCTCGGGAAGCGCGTCCAGCGCCGCGTCGAGCATGTCGCCGGTGCCCCGGCCGTGCAGCGCGGAGATCGGGTGCGGCTCGCCCAGGCCCAGCGACCAGAGCATGGCGGCGTCGGCCTCGCCGGACGGGCCGTCGACCTTGTTGGCGACCAGGACGACCGGCTTGCCGGAGCGGCGCAGCAGCTTGACCACGGCCTCGTCGGTGTCGGTGGCGCCGACCTTGGCGTCCACCACGAAGACCACCGCGTCGGCGGCCTCGATGGCGAACTCGGCCTGCATCGCCACGGACGCGTCGATGCCGAGGACGTCCTGCTCCCAGCCGCCGGTGTCGACGACCTTGAAGCGGCGGCCGTTCCAATCGGCCTCGTAGGTGACCCGGTCGCGGGTGACGCCCGGCCGGTCCTCGACGACCGCCTCGCGGCGGCCGATGATGCGGTTCACCAGCGTCGACTTGCCGACGTTGGGACGGCCGATGACGGCGAGCACCGGGAGCGGGCCGTGGCCGGCCGCGGCGATGTCGCCCTCGACCTCCGCCAGGTCGAAGCCCTCTTCCGCGGCGAGCTCCATGAACTCCGCGTACTCGGCGTCGCCAAGCGCACCGTGCTCCTCGCCGGTGGGGATCTGCTCGTTCATGAAGTCCGTTCCTCGTTCATCCATGTGGTCGGTGGGCCGCTCGACGGAGGGCCCACTGCTCAAGTGTCGGTCAGCGCCCGGTAAGGCGCCGGGCCTGTGCCAGGTGGGCGGTCAGCCGCTCCTGGATCCGCACGGTCGCCTCGTCCAGCGCCTTGCGGGTGCGCCGCCCGCTGCCGTCGCCCGCCTCGAAGGCGTCGCCGAAGACGACGTCGATGCGGGCACGCAGCCGCGGCACGGCCGGGGTGAACCGGCTGGGGCGGTCGGTGCTGCCGAGCACCGCCACCGGAACGACCGGGGCGCCGGAGCGCACCGCGAAGTACGCGAGCCCGGCGCGCAGGGAGGCGAAGTCGCCCTCGCCGCGGGTGCCTTCCGGGAAGATCCCCAGCACCCCGCCGGCCGCCAGCACCCCGAGCGCGTCGGTGATCGCCTTGCGGTCGGCGGCCTGGCGGTCCACCTTCAGCTGTCCGATGCCCCGCAGGAACGGGTCCAGCGGACCGACGAAGGCTTCCTTCTTGATCAGGAAGTGCACCGGCCGGGGCGCGGTGCCCATCAGCATCGGGCCGTCGATGCCGTGGGAGTGGTTGACGGCGAGGATCACCGGCCCGGAGGCCGGCACCCGCCAGGCACCCAGCACCCGCGGCTTCCACAGGCCGTACATCAGCCCGATGCCGATCCGCCGGCCGACCGCGGCGCCGCGGGGGCTCGGGGCCGCTCCGCCGTCGGTCACCGGGTGTCCCGCCCCGCCTTCTCGGCGCTGACGCCCTCGATGAGGGTGACCACGCACTCGATGACCTGATCCAGCGTCAGGTCGGTGGTGTCGACCTCGACGGCGTCGTCGGCCTTGGCCAGCGGCGAGGTCTTGCGGGAGGAGTCGGCGGCGTCCCGCTTGATCAGCGCCTCGCGGGTGGCGGCCAGGTCGGCCGCCTGCTGGGAGCCCGTGCCCTTGAGCTCGCCGTTGCGGCGGGCCGCCCGGGCCTCCGGGGAGGCGGTGAGGAAGATCTTGAGGTCGGCGTCGGGCAGGACCGTTATGCCGATGTCCCGGCCCTCGACGACGATGCCGTGCGGGGCCTCGGCCGCGATGGTCCGCTGGAGGTCGGTGATCAGGGTGCGCACCTGGGGCACCGCGCTGACGGCGCTGACCGCGGCGGTCACCTCGGCGCTGCGGATCGGGCCCGCGGCGTCGGCCCCGTCGACGGTGATGGTCGGCGCCGCCGGGTCCGTGCCGGAGACGATCACGGGCTTGGCGCAGGCGTCGGCCACCGCGGCCGGGTCGTCGACGTCGATGCCGTTGCTCAGCATCCACCAGGTGATCGCGCGGTACTGCGCGCCGGTGTCGAGGTAGCCCAGGCCCAGCTTGCCGGCGACGGCCTTGGACGTGCTGGACTTGCCCGTGCCTGCGGGGCCGTCGATGGCGACAATCACTGCTGCCGGGGCGGTCCGATCGGCGGTTTCCACGGTGACGAACACCTTTCTTGATACACACGGGGCGCGGTCCAGGGCGCCAGGTCCGGTCGTCGACCGGCGGTCGGGGGTGCGACGGAGGGGCCGACGAAGAGACAGGGGCCTCGGACAAGGTTACTGGCTCGCCCGCGGCGCGCCGTCCACGGTGTCACTGCCGGATCGACCACCCCCGCTCCCGCAGCTCCGCGGTCAACGCCGGGACCGTCTGCGGCTCGACCATCAGCTGGATGAAGCCGGCCTGCTGGCCGGTGGCGTGCTCGATGCGGACGTCCTCGATGTTGACCCCGGCGCGGCCGGCGTCGGCGAAGATCCGGGCCAGCTCGCCGGGCTGGTCGCCGATGTAGACGGCGACGACCTCGTAGGCGGCCGGGGCGGCGCCGTGCTTGCCGGGGACCCGCTCGCGGCCGGCGTTGCCGCGGCGGAGCACGTCCTCGATGCCGTGGGCGCCGGTGCCGCGCTTGTGGTCGTCGGCGGACTCCAGGGAGCGCAGCGAGCGGACCGTGGCGTCCAGGTCGGCGGAGATCTCGGCCAGGACGTCGGCGACCGGGCCGGGGTTGGCGGAGAGGATGTCGATCCACATCGCCGGGTCGGAGGCGGCGATCCGCGTCACATCGCGGATGCCCTGGCCGCAGAGACGGACGGCGGTCTCGTCGGCGCCCTTGAGGCGGGCCGCGACGAGGCTGGAGACCAGCTGCGGGGTGTGCGAGACCAGGGCGACGGCGCGGTCGTGGGCGTCCGCGTCCATCACCACGGGGACGGCCCGGCACAGCGCGACCAGCTCCAGGGCGAGGTTGAGCACCTCCGTGTCGCCGCCGGGGGACGGGGTGAGGACCCAGGGGCGGCCCTCGAAGAGGTCGGCCGTCGCGGCCAGCGGGCCGGAGCGCTCCTTGCCGGCCATCGGGTGCGTGCCGAGGTAGCCGGACAGGTCGCAGCCGAGCGCCTCCAGCTCGCGGCGGGGACCGCCCTTGACGCTGGCGACGTCGATGTACGCCCGGGCCGCACCGCGCCGGATCGTCTCGGCGAGCGCCGCCGCGACATGCGCCGGGGGCACCGCCACGATGGCGAGATCGACGGGCTCCGTGGGCGGCTCGGCGATGCCGGCGCCGAGCGCGGCGGCCGTCAGGGCCTGGGCGTGGTCGTGGTCCTCCAGGTGGACCTGGACGCCGCGGGCACTGAGCGCGAGAGCGGCCGAGGTGCCGATCAGGCCCGTTCCGATGACGAGTGCGGTTCTCACTGGGCGATGTCCTTCCGGAGCGCCGCGGCCGCGCCGAGGTAGACGTGGGCGAGGTCGGCCTTGGGCAGTGCGGTCTCGACGTGGGCGAGCACCCGCACCACCCGCTCCATGGCGCCGGCCACGTCCAGCTCCTGGGCGCAGATCAGCGGGACGTCGGCGATCCCCAGGGCGCGGGCGGCGGCGGCCGGGAAGTCGCTGCGGAGATCGGGGGTGGCGGTGAACCACACACTGATCAGGTCGTCCGGCACCAGGCCGTTGCGCTCCAGGAGTGCGGTGAGCAGCTCGCCGACCCGCTCCCGCATGTGCTCCGCGTCGTCCCGCTCCAGCTGGACGGCCCCGCGCACGGCCCGTACCGCCACGTCCCTGCTCCCCTGCGTCGTGTGCCGCGTACACGTCCGTGTACGCACTGCTCAGCGTAACCAGCGCCACCGACAGCCGTGTTCCGAGCTCCGGGAATCCGGTGACCGGCGCAGGATCCGCCCGGCGAGACTCCCCGGCATGACGTCCGCTCCCTCAGGCCCCACGGGCCATGAACTCGTCACCGGGCACGGCCGTCTACGCGTGTGTGGGGGCCGCGCGAGGAGGAGTTCTCCTGGTGGGCGGAGCGGTTCTGCGAGCCGGCGCTGCGCGCCAACCCCACCGCCCTGGAGTGCCTGCACTCCCCCACCCTCCGGCCGGGAGGCGCCCCGGGCTGCGCCTGATGACCTGCGCCCGCGACCTGCTCCGTACGGGCGTGCTGACGCTGGAGGCCGGCGCTGCCCGCGAGGAGCTGCCGGCGGCCGCTGCGCGCCCGGCCGGGCGCGCAGCGCCCCGTGCTCCCCCATCAGCGTCCGGGTCTCCCCGGCTCGTGCGGGCCCACGAGGTCGGCCGCCGGCAGCAGGCGGACCCCCGCGGCCTCGGGGGCCACGGGAGTCTCAGGCATCCCAGGCCGCCCCGAGGGCCAGGAGTTCCGTGCGGTACTCGATGCGGGCGGCCCATTCCTCGGGCCAGGCGCCGGCGCCGAGCAGGGCGCCCGCGAAGGCGCCGGTGAGGCAGGCGATGGAGTCGGAGTCGCCGGAGGTGCAGGCGGCCCGGCGCAGCGCGGTGACCGGCTCGTCGGGGAAGAGCAGGAAGCACAGCAGGCCGGTGGCCAGCGCCTCTTCTGCGATCCAGCCGGCGCCGGTGGCCCGGCACGGGTCGGCCTCCCGGTCCGGTGCGGCGAGCGCCGCGTCCAGCCGGTCCAGGACGCCCAGGCACTCGTCCCAGCCGCGGGCGATGAACGCCGTCGCGGACGGGGCCTGGGAGCGCCGCCAGAGGTCGCCGAGCCAGTCCTCGCGGTAGTGGGTGCGCCGGTCGCGGGCGTACTGCCGCAGCAGGCCGGGCAGTTCGGCCGGGCGGGCGCCGTCGGCGAGGGCGCGCACGGCGTACGCGGTGAGGTCGCTGGCGGCGAGCGCCGTGGGGTGCCCGTGGGTCAGCGCGGACTGGAGCTGGGCGGCGCCGGAGCGCTGCTCGGCGGTGAGTCCGGGCGCCAGCCCGACGGGCGCCACCCGCATGTTGGCGCCGCAGCCCTTGGAGCCGATCTGGCCGGCGTCGGCCCAGCGCCGGTCCGGGTCGGCGAGCAGCTCGCAGGCGCGGAGGCAGGTGTAGCCCGGAGCACGGTTGTTGTCGGGCGAGCGCCACCAGGCCACGTACGCCTGCCGGACCGGCGGTTCGAGGGTCTGCGCCGTCAGCCCGCCGCCGTCCAGGGCCGTGCGCAGCCCCTGCCCCAGTGCCAGCGTCATCTGGGTGTCGTCGGTGACCCGGGCGGGCTCGGGCAGCGCCAGCTGCCGCCAGCTGCCGCACCGGGCGAGGATCGCCGGTACGTCCTCGAACTCCGTCGGAAGGCCGAGCGCGTCACCGAGCGCCAGCCCGATGAGCGATCCGGTCGCCGCCCCCATCGTTGCCCCCATAAGAAAACCACCCCTTAATCGTCATGGTGACACTAAGGGGTGGCGGCCGGCCGCCGCAAGCGAAGACCGGCCCGGGACCGCGGTGAGCCCGACGGTCAGAGGCCGACCTCGCGCATCAGCATCCCGACCTCGGTGTTGGTCATCCGGCGCAGCCAGCCCGACTTCTGGTCGCCCAGCGCGATCGGGCCGAAGTGCGTCCGCACCAGCTTGTCCACCGGGAAGCCGGCCTCGGCGAGCATCCGGCGCACGATGTGCTTGCGGCCCTCGTGCAGAGTGACCTCGACGAGGTAGTTCTTGCCGGTGTTCTCCACGACCCGGAAGTGGTCGGCGCGGGCGTAGCCGTCCTCCAGCGGGACGCCGTCCTTGAGCCGCTTGCCCAGGTCGCGCGGGAGCGGGCCCTGGATGGCCGCCAGGTAGGTCTTGGTGACGCCGTAGCGGGGGTGGGTCAGGCGGTGGGCCAGCTCGCCGTGGTTGGTGAGCAGGATGATGCCCTCGGTCTCGGTGTCCAGCCGGCCGACGTGGAACAGCCGGGTCTCCCGGTTGGTGACGTAGTCGCCCAGGCACTGGCGGCCGTCCGGGTCCTCCATCGTGGAGACCACGCCGGCGGGCTTGTTCAGCGCGAAGAAGAGGTACGACTGGGTGGCGACCGTCAGGCCGTCGACCTTGATCTCGTCCTTCTCCGGGTCGACCCGGAGACCCTGCTCCATGACGATCTTGCCGTTGACCTCGACCCGGGCCTGGTCGATCAGCTCCTCACAGGCACGGCGGGAGCCCATACCTGCCCTGGCCAGCACCTTCTGGAGCCGCTCGCCCTCCTGCTCGCCGAAGGTCTTGGGGGTCTTGACCTGCGGCTTGTCGTAGCGGGCGCGGTTGCGCTCCTCGATCTTGGCGTCGTACTCGCGGGGGCGGGCGGGCGCCTGGCCGCGGCCGCGCTGCTGGCCGCCCCTGCCGCCCTTGCCGCCCGGTGCGCCGTCCCGGGTCGCGCCCGTACGGGGACCGCCCTTGGCGCCGCCCCGGGCCGCCGAGCCCCGGGCGCCGGTCTTGCCGCCGCGGCGCTCGTCACCGCCGGTGGATCCGCCCACGTCGTAGCGGCGCTCCTCGGGGCGGGGGCGGCCGGCCCGCTGCTGCTTCTCGTCCCGCTGGTTGCCCGCGCCCCGGTAGTTGCCCCTACCGCTGCTGTTCCTGCCGCTGCTTCGCATCAATGATCCGTCTGAGAGTCGCCGCTGTCGTCTACGTCGAACGACGGGATACCTTCCGGCGAGTCGCCCTCGACCGCGTCCGCCTCCGGGAGGAACGGTGCCAGCTCAGGAAGCTCGTCCAGGCCGCGCAGGCCCATCCGCTCCAGAAAGTAATTCGTCGTCCTGTACAGGATCGCACCTGTTTCAGGTTCCGTCCCCGCCTCCTCCACCAGGCCGCGCTGGAGGAGCGTGCGCATCACGCCGTCGCAGTTGACCCCGCGGACGGCCGAGACGCGGGAACGGCTGACCGGCTGACCGTACGCGACCACGGCCAGAGTCTCCAATGCGGCCTGGGTCAGCCGGGCCTGCTGGCCGTCCAGGACGAAGCCCTCCACGGCGTCCGCGTAGGCCGCCCGGGAGTAGAACCGCCAGCCGCCGGCCACCAGCCGCAGGTCGAAGCCGCGGCCCTGCCGGGTGTAGTCGTCGGACAGCTCGCGCAGGGCCAGCGCGACCGCCCGGCGGGGTCGCTGTAGCACCCGCGCCAGGTGCTCCTCGGTGGCCGGCTCGTCGACGAGCATGAGGACGGCCTCCAGCGCCGGCTTCAGCTCCAGTGCGGCCACGCCCAGCGCGCCGGTGGGCGCCTCGGCGGGGCCGGGGTGCTCCTCCGGGGCCTGCTCGGTGATCTCGTAGCCCGGGTCGCTCACGCCGGCTCCTCCTGCTCGTCGCTCTCCGCGCGGCCCGCCGCGGCCGCGCCCTTCTCCGCCGGGTCGCCCGCCGGCCGGTCGAACTCGTCGGTGACCTGCGGGGCGGCCCCCTCCTCGCCCGTCCAGCGGACCGTCAGGGCGCCCAGCGCCTCCTCCTGGTCCAGGGCGACCGCCCGCTCCCGGTAGAGCTCCAGGAGCGCCAGGAAACGCGCCACGACGGTCAGGGTGTCGGGGGCGTCGGCGACCAGTTCCGCGAAGCCGGCCGCACCGGCCTCGCGCAGCCGCGCCATCACCACCTCGGCCTGCTCCCGGACGCTGACCAGCGGCGCGTGGATGTGGTCGACGTAGACCTGCGGCTTCGCCCTGGGCTGCATCGCCTTGACCGCGAGCGCGGCGAACCCCTCGGCCCCGATGCTGATCACGACCTCGGGCAGCAGCTCGGCGTGGTGCGGCTCCAGCCCGACGGTACGGGGGTGGCACCGGGCCTCCTCGGCCAGCCGGCCGCTGAAGATCTCCGCGATCTGCTTGTACGCGCGGTACTGCAGCAGCCGGGCGAAGAGCAGGTCCCGGGCCTCCAGGAGGGCGAGGTCGGCCTCGTCCTCCACTTCGGCGGCGGGCAGCAGCCGGGCCGCCTTGAGGTCGAGCAGGGTGGCCGCGACCACCAGGAACTCGGTGGTCTGGTCGAGGTCCCAGTCCGGCCCCATCGCCCGGATGTGGGCCATGAACTCGTCGGTCACCTTGGACAGCGCGACCTCGGTGACGTCCAGCTTGTGCCGGGAGATCAGCTGGAGCAGGAGGTCGAAAGGCCCCTCGAAGTTGTCCAGCCGCAGCGTGAACCGACCGTCCCCGACCACCGGAACCGCCTCTTCGGCCCCTTCGGCCGCCTCTCCCCCGGCCGGATCACCCGGCTCCTCCTCGGACGCCGCCGGGATCTCCCCGACCGGGCTCCCCTCGGCCGGTGCGTCCCCGGCGGGGCCCTGCGCGCGGTCCTCCGCTGGGTCCTCCGCGGGCGCCGCCTCCAGGACGGTGCCTGGGCCCCGCCCGAGGGCGCGGCGGGTGCGGTGCGGGGCCGGGACGGGGTCCTCGGCGTCGGTCGTCGGCATGGCGGTCCAGGGTGCTGCGGTCCCGCGCCGGAGCGGCGGGCTGGTCACGGGCGGGACACCCCGCCGGAGTGGCTCAGGCTATCCCGCCACACGCCGGGGGACGGCCCCCAGGGCGTGTCGGACGAGCCCGAGGCCCTGTCACCGAGCTCCCGCCGCCCGCCCGGAGAACAGGCCGCACCTCGCCCGGCGCACCCCGCTCGCCGGCGCTCACTCCGCCACCCCGTCTCGGCTTCTCGGCTCCTCGGCTCTTCGACGTCCGGGAGCGCATGCGCGCCAGGCGCCGCGCGCCCGGCGGGAGTTCAGTGGGAGTTCAGGGACAGGGGCCAGGCGTGTCGTCCGACGGGGCGGGGGCGGAAGGCCGCGGCGTCCGGTGCGGTGCGATGCATGGCAACGCGGCGTGGGGGCACCTCCCGTGCCCGCCCGGTCAGGACACGGGGGAGCATCGCAAGGCCCCGCCCATGACCCGTCGGGCGGGCCCTAGCGGCCCCGGAGTCGCCGTACCAGGATGCTGGCCTCGCCGCGCGACTCCAGGTCGGCGAGGACCACGGCCACCGCCTCGCGGACGATCCGGCCGCGGTCGACCGCCAGGCCGTGCTCGCCGCGCAGCACCAGGCGGGCGTGTTCAAGGTCCATGAGCTCCTCGGCGGAGACATAGACGGTGATCTTCTCGTCGTGCCGTTCGCGGCCGCTGGGGCGGCGGTTGGCGCCACGCGCCCGGCGGCGGCCCGACCCACCGGACGACGCCGCGGCCTCCCGCTCGGCGCGGGTCGTCGCCCGGTCGCCCGGCGTCCGGCGCCCCCCGGCCTCCGCCTCCGGATCGCGGCCGCCGTGCTCGGCCGGCTCCGCGGCGGGCGCCGTGCGCGCCGCGCCGGCGGCACCGCCCTCGGCGGCCGGCGCCTCGGTGTCCGTGCCGCCCGCGGCCCGCTGCCGGCGTGCCGCGGGCCCCTCCTCGGACCCGTCCGAGGAGGGGTCCGACTCGCCGGCCGGCGCGGGCACCCGGGCGTCCTCGCCGCCTGCCGCGCCGGGCGCACGGCGGGGAGTGGACGCCTGAAGGGCCACTCCCCCGGTGGTGCGGAACAGTTCGTCGGCGCCGGGCAGACTCACTCGGCGTGACACCGGGCGAGCACCTCCCTGGCGAGCTGGCGATAGGCCGCGGCCCCCACGGAGTTGGAGGCGTAGGTGGTGATGGGCTCACCGGCGACGGTGGTCTCCGGGAAGCGGACGGTACGGCCGATGACGGTGTGGTAGACGTGGTCGCCGAAAGCCTCGACGACGCGCGCCAGGACCTCGCGGCTGTGCACCGTCCGGGAGTCGTACATCGTCGCCAGGATGCCGTCCAGTTCGAGCTCGGGGTTGAGTCGCTCCTGGACCTTCTCGATCGTCTCGGTGAGCAGCGCGACACCGCGCAGCGCGAAGAACTCGCACTCCAGCGGCACGATGACCTTGTGAGCGGCCGTCAGGGCGTTGACGGTCAGCAGGCCGAGCGAGGGCTGGCAGTCGATGACGATGTAGTCGTAGTCGGGCAGCAGGGGCTTCAGCGCCCGCTGGAGCGTCGACTCGCGGGCGACCTCGCTGACCAACTGCACCTCTGCCGCTGACAAATCGATATTGCTGGGCAGCAGGTCCATGTTGGGGACCGCGGTCTTGAGCAGGACCTCGTCGGCCGACATGCCCCGCTCCATGAGCAGGTTGTAGACCGTCAGGTCGAGTTCCATCGGGTTGACGCCGAGTCCGACCGACAGGGCGCCCTGGGGGTCGAAGTCGACGAGCAGCACCCGGCGGCCGTATTCGGCGAGCGCGGCACCCAGGTTGATGGTCGAGGTGGTCTTGCCGACCCCGCCCTTCTGGTTGCACATCGCGATGATCTTCGCCGGGCCGTGTTCCGACAGCGGCCCCGGGATCGGGAAGTAGGGCAGCGGGCGCCCGGTCGGGCCGACCCGCTCACGGCGCTGTCGCGCCGCGTCCGGCGCGAGCGTCGCCGCGTATTCCGGGTCCGGCTCGTACTCGGCGTCCGGGTCGTAGAAGTGCCCTTCGGGCAGGTCGTCGTAGTCGGCGAGACGGGCGGGCTGTCCACTGCCCCGGTCGCCGGCCATGGCGTTCACGTGTTGGCCGTCCATGCTCTGGTGGGCTGTCGTGGAAGTGCTCTGGTGGGCTGCGGAGGTGTGGACCGCTACGGAGCCGACAGCCTCGCGCCCCGAGGGACCCTGGCCCCGTGCAACCGCTCCTGGCCGACCACCTCCGGGAGTAAATGTCGACTCATTCACAAGTCGTCTTACCTCCTTGGATGTGACCAGGAAACTTATCGATAGGTCAGCGTGGCACCATGCCGACGGTTGGCGACTCTATGGCGTGTCGGGCGTCCGCAGCAACACAATCCGCCGGACCCGGCCCGATGTGTCGGTAACGGAACCCCCCGATGTCAAGAGTGCACAGCGCACAAGACGGATGTTTCGGGGGTACGCGAATCGGTTAAAGGGTTACGTTCGCGGCGAGTTGAGAGTCGACCGCCGGGAGCCGCCCCCGGGGCGCGTCGCACATGCAACCGGCCGGGCCCGCTCGAGCGGGCCCGGCCGGTTGCGCGGTGCTTGACGCGTGCAGTTGACGCCGTCAGCCGAGGAGGGTGCGCAGCTCCACGTACTCCAGGCCGTGGGCCTGGGCGACCTCGGGGTAGACGACCTTGCCGTCGTGGGTGTTCAGGCCCTTGGCCAGCGCCGGGTCACGGCGCAGCGCCTCGACCCAGCCGCGGTTCGCCAGCTCCACGATGTAGGGCAGCGTGGCGTTGGTGAGGGCGTAGGTGGAGGTGTTGGGCACCGCGCCGGGCATGTTGGCGACGCAGTAGAAGACCGAGTTGTGGACCGTGAAGGTCGGCTCGGCGTGCGTGGTCGGCTTGGAGTCCTCGAAGCAGCCGCCCTGGTCGATCGCGATGTCGACAAGGACACTGCCCGGCTTCATCTTGGCGACCAGCTCGTTGGTGACGAGCTTGGGGGCCTTGGCACCCGGGATCAGGACCGCGCCGACGACGAGGTCGGCCTCGACGACGGCCTTCTCCAGCTCGTAGGCGTTGGAGACGATCGTCTGCACCTTGGTGCCGAAGATCTTGTCGGCCTCGCGGAGCTTGTTGATGTCCTTGTCGAGCAGGGTGACGTGGAAGCCGAGGCCCACGGCGATCTGGACGGCGTTCCAGCCGGAGACGCCGCCGCCGATGACGACGGCCTTGCCGGCCTGGACGCCGGGGACGCCGCCGGGCAGCACGCCGCGGCCGCCGGCCGAGCGCATCAGGTGGTAGGCGCCGACCTGCGGGGCCAGGCGGCCCGCGACCTCGGACATCGGGGCGAGCAGGGGCAGCGCGCGGTTGGCGGTCTCGACCGTCTCGTACGCGATCGCGGTGGTACCGGACTCCAGCAGGGCGTCCGTGCACTCCTTGGACGCGGCCAGGTGGAGGTAGGTGAAGAGGGTCTGGTCCTTGCGGAGGCGGTGGTACTCCTCCGCGATCGGCTCCTTGACCTTCAGCAGCAGGTCGGCGGTGCCCCACACCTCGTCGGCGGTGTCGAGGATGGTGGCGCCGGCGGAGACGTACTCCTCGTTCGGGATGGACGAGCCGAGGCCGGCGTCCTTCTCGATGAAGACCTGGTGGCCGTTGCGGACCAGCTCGTGGACTCCGGCGGGCGTGATGGCCACGCGGAACTCGTTGTTCTTGACCTCGCGGGGGATACCGACCTTCACGTCGATCACGGTCCTTAAAAGAGCTTGCAGAAGGAATTATCCCTCATGCGATGCATGACGGAACTGACCGCGCCGAACGCGGCTCGACCAGTCTATTGAAGGACCTCGTGTTGTCTAGCCTTGCAAAGACATAATTTCCTGGAAGACCACTACCGATTTCGTAGGTTACTCGGTGTGTTCTTCGCGTAGTCGCTCTGCCGCCGCCCGGTGGAGCCGTGCGGCCTCCGGGTCGCCGAGCCGGTCGAGCAGCTCCGCGATCCGCAGCTGCAGGCGCGCCTCCTTCGCCCCGTCGGCGGCGGCCCGGACGAAATCGAGCGCCGCCAGGGAGCTGTGCAGCGCCTCGTCGAGCTGCCCGGCGTGCTCGTGGACCTCCGCCGTCGCCTCCGCCGCACTCCCCTGCCCCGCGGCGTCGCCCAGCCTGCGGAAGGCCCGGGCGGCCGCCCGGCAGTCCTTCAGGGCCTGCTCGTAGCGGCCCGCGCGGCCGTGCGCGGCGCCGATCCGGGCGTGCAGCCGGGCCGCGTCGGCCCGCTCGCCCCGGGCCAGCCGCAGCTCCAGCGCCCGCCCGAACCAGTCGGCGGCCCGGATCCAGTCGCCCAGCTCGGTGTAGGTGTCGCCGAGCGACTCCAGTGCCCGGCCGGTGGCCACCGGGTCCTTCACCGAGCGGGCCGCCTCCAGCGCGCCGCGGTAGCGGGTCAGCGCCTGCTCCCGCCGGCCGGCCCCGAAGTCCAGGTCGCCGAGGTTGAGCAGGGCGGCGGCCCGCTCGCGCGGCAGGGTCCGCCGCTCGGCGACCCGGAGGACCAGTTCGTGCAGGGTGTAGAGGTCCGGCGCGGCGGCCTCGGGGCCGTGGTGGGCGAGCAGGGCGCGGGTGAGCGCGGCGATCAACCGCCGGTCCAGGGTGTCGAGTTGGCCGTCCGCGACGGCCGTGCGGGCGGCGTCCAGCAGGGCGCCGCGGCGGGTGCGCAGCCAGTGCGCGGCGGCGGCCCGGGTGGCGAAGCGCAGCGAGCGGGGCAGCTCGGCGGCCTTGCGGCGGGCCGCGGAACCGGAGGGTTCGGCGGCCGCCCGGCAGGACTGGAGCAGCCGCACGGTCCGCTCCAGCATCCGGGCACGGGCCAGCTGGACGTCGGCGGGCCGCTCGTGCTCGCGGAGCAGCTCCCGGGAGAACGGCGCGAGGCAGCCGGGGAGGCGGTACCGCGGGCCGGTCGCGTCGTCGGTGTGCCGGGCGGGGCCGTCCTCCTCCGGGACGGGCCGCAGCAGGCCGAGCGCGGCGAGGTCGTGCAGGACCGCGACGGCGGCCGGGACCGAGCAGCCGCCCAGCGCGGCCGCGGTGTGCGCGTCCACCAGGCCGTCCGGGGCGAGGGTGGCCAGGCGCAGTATCCGCGCGGCGGGCTGCGGCAGCGGGTCGTAGGCGAGCCGGAAGGCGCGGTGCAGGGGGCGGTCGCCGGCCGGCAGGTCCGGCGGCACGGGGACGGCGAGCAGCGCCTGGCGCAGGTCGGACACCGAGAGCTTGGGGCGGGCGGCGAGCCAGCCACCCGCCAGTATCAGCGCCGCGGGCTGGCCGCCGCACTCCTCGGCGACGGCCTCCGCGGTCCGCGGATCGACGGTGATCCGGGTCGGCCCGGCGTAGTGGCACAGCACCTCGACGCCGGCGGCGGTGTCCAGCCCGCCCAGGGCGCACGGCCGGACGTCCGGGATGCCGGTCAGCGGGCCCTGCCCGACCACCACGACCAGGCAGTCCGGGGCGTCCGGGATCAGTGGTTCGACGTCCTCGGCGCCCGGTGCGTCGTCCAGCAGGAGCACCGTGCGGCGCCCGGCCAGGGCGGTGCGCACCGCCTCGGCGAGCTCGTCCTCGCCGGCGCCCGGCGGGGCGTCGGCGCCCAGTTCGGCGAGCAGGTCGCGGGCGGTCCTGGCGAGGCCCGCCGGGGCGCCGTCCCGGCCGGTCAGCAGGGCGCGCAGCACCCCGTCGGGGTAGCCGTCCTCGACCTCCCGCAGCAGCGCCTCGGCCAGGGTGGTACGGCCCGAGCCGGGACGGCCGGCGATCAGCAGGACCCGGCTGCGGGCGCCCCGGCGGCCGGTGAGGGTGTCCAGTCCGGCCCGGCCGATGTCGGCGCGCAGCGCCTTGAGTTCGTGGCGGCGGCCGGCGAATCCCGGGAGGCCGGAGCGGGCGGCGGCACCGTCCTGGCGGGGCAGTGTCGCCCGCCGTTGCCGGGCCGCCGGGCCGGACCCGCGCGCCGCCTCCGGTACGAGGCGCCCCCCGCCCACCGCCTGGTCCGTCACCGGTCACGCTCCCGTCCGCCTGCGCGTCGCGCCCCCGCCGCGGGCGCGCGCGGGAACGCTGCCGAGCGTAGTTCACGGGCCGTCACGTTCCGTGCGGAGCGGGGCCGTTGGGTCACTCGATCGGATCGGATGATCATCCGACCGGGAGGCGGGGGCCGGGCCGGGGGCGAGGCCGGGAACCGGGGCGGCGCCCGGCCCGGCGTCAGGCGTCGAAGGGGCGGGCCGGCCAGGGCGCGTCGGCCGGTCGGAGGGCGTCCAGGCCGTCGCCGGCCCGCGCCGCGGTGAGCGACAGCACGCCCACGACCAGGCAGTTGTTGTGCAGTTCGCCGGCGAGCACACCGCGGACCAGTTCGTCCACGGGGACCCGCGCCAGCTCCATGTCGGCCTCCTCCTCGGAGACCTCGAAGCGCTCGCCGTCGGCCTCGGACAGCCCGCGGGCGAGGAAGATCCGGACCGCCTCGTCGCAGCCGCCCGGGGTGGTGTAGACGTCGGTCAGCACCCGCCAGTCCTCGGCCTTGACGTGCGCCTCCTCGTACAGCTCGCGCCGGGCGGCGTGCAGCGGGTTCTCCCCGGGGACGTCGAGCAGGCCGGCCGGGATCTCCCACAGCTTCTGCCGCACCGGGTGGCGGTACTGGCGCAGCACCAGCACCCGGTCGGCGTCGTCCAGGGCGAGGACCGCCACCGAGCCGGGGTGGACCTGGTAGTCGCGGGTGACGGCGGAGCCGTCCGGCATGACCACGTGGTCGGTGCGCACGCTCGTCTTGACGCCGGTGAAGGGCGTGCCGGACGCGGTGACCGTCCACTCCTCCGGGGTGTCCTTGATCGCCATGCGTACCTCCAGTGACTCCTGTGCCGACACGAAAACCGGGGTACCGCCCCACGGCGTGGGACCGTACCCCGGCAACCGTAACCGGCCAGGTGCCGCCTACTTCTTGGCGCCCGTCGCCTTCGCCGCCTCCTGGCGCTCGACGGCCGCCTTCACCAGGCCGGCGAAGAGCGGGTGCGGGCGGGTCGGGCGGGAGCGCAGCTCCGGGTGCGCCTGGGTGGCGACGAGGTAGGGGTGGACCTCGCGCGGGTACTCGACGTACTCGACGAGCTTGTTGTCCGGGGAGGTGCCGGAGAAGAGCAGGCCGGCCTTCTTCTCCAGCTCGCCGCGGTAGGCGTTGTTGACCTCGTAGCGGTGGCGGTGGCGCTCCTCGACGTAGGGCTCGCCGGCGTAGACCTCGCGGACGATGGAGCCCTCGGCGAGCTTGGCCGGGTACATGCCCAGCCGCATGGTGCCGCCCATGTCGCCCTCACCGGCGACGATGTCCATCTGCTCGGCCATCGTGGAGATCACCGGGTGGGTGGCGGCCGGGTCGAACTCGGTGGAGTTGGCGCCGTCGATGCCGGCGAGGTTGCGGGCCGCCTCGATCACCACGCACTGCAGGCCCAGGCAGAGGCCGAGCAGCGGGAGCTTGTTCTCGCGGGCGTAGGTGATCGCGCCGACCTTGCCGTCCACGCCGCGGTCGCCGAAGCCGCCGGGGATGCAGACCGCGTCGCAGTCCGAGAGCTGCGCCGCGGCACCGGCCGGGGTCTTGCAGTCGTCCGAGGTGACCCACTTGATCTTGACCCGGGCCTTGTTGGCGAAGCCGCCGGCGCGCAGCGCCTCGGTGACCGAGAGGTACGCGTCGGGCAGGTCGATGTACTTGCCGACCAGCGCGACCTTGACCTCGTGCGAGGGGTTGTGGACCCGGTCGAGCAGGTCCGCCCACTGGGTCCAGTCCACGTCGCGGAACGGCAGGTCCAGCTTGCGGACGACGTAGGCGTCCAGGCCCTCGGCGTGCACGACCTTGGGGATGTCGTAGATCGACGGGGCGTCCGGGCAGGCGATGACCGCGGCCTCGTCGACGTCGCACATCAGCGAGATCTTGCGCTTGATGGCGGTGGGCACCTCGCGGTCGGCGCGCAGCACGATCGCGTCGGGCTGGATGCCGATGTTGCGCAGCGCGGCGACGGAGTGCTGGGTCGGCTTGGTCTTCAGCTCGCCGGAGGGGCCGATGTACGGGAGCAGCGAGATGTGCACGACGAAGACGTTGTCCCGGCCGACCTCGTGGCGGACCTGGCGGACGGTCTCCAGGAACGGCAGCGACTCGATGTCGCCGACCGTGCCGCCGACCTCGGTGATGACCACGTCGACGTCCTCGGTGGCCAGCCGCCGGATGCGGTGCTTGATCTCGTTGGTGATGTGCGGGATGACCTGCACGGTGTCGCCGAGGTACTCGCCGCGCCGCTCCTTGGCGATCACGGTGTTGTAGACCTGGCCGGTGGTGACGTTCGCCGAGCCGTCGAGGTCGACGTCGAGGAAGCGCTCGTAGTGGCCGATGTCGAGGTCGGTCTCGGCGCCGTCGTTGGTGACGAAGACCTCACCGTGCTGGAACGGGTTCATCGTGCCGGGGTCGACGTTGAGGTACGGGTCGAGCTTCTGCATCGTGACCCGCAGGCCGCGCGCCTTCAGGAGCGCACCCAGGCTGGAGGCGGTGAGCCCCTTGCCGAGCGAGGAGGCGACGCCCCCGGTGACGAAGAGGTGCTTGGTCGTCGTGGCTGCATTCATTCGAGAAGCAGAGGGCGGCATGGCCAAGAGGGGGCTCCCGTGGTCGCGAGGTGGAGAGGTGCGAGGTGGCGCCGGCCTGGTGTTCAGGGGTGCCGTCGCTGCGGTTCGGGGGTGCCGCATTTCTGCTGGGTCCCACCGGTCCACGGGGTACCAGGCTATCAGCGACCGGGCATGGTCGCGTCCGGCCACGCACCGGAGGCGGTCGTTCCGCAGGCCACTCGTTCGGAGCACCCCCACTCGACGCGAGCATCGCGCGGAGCACCCCCCTGCGTCGTATCCTGCTCGGACACTCGCTACGAGCCGTCCGGGAAGGCACCACCCTCCCCCAGCTGGCTGGGTGGTGCCCCAGCCAGATTTCCGGTCCCGCTGCTCGGCGACGTTTCATGGGCAGGACGGACAGCACACAACGTCCCATGGGGGCGTGACTCCAGTTCGACGGGAGATGCACGTGGCCGGGCGCATCGAGGACTACGCACTTGTCGGGGATATGCAGACCGCCGCTCTCGTGTGCCGGGACGGCACGATCGACTGGCTGTGTCTGCCCCGTTTCGACTCCATGGCGGTCTTCGCCGGGCTGCTGGGCACCGAGGAGCACGGCTTCTGGCGGATGGGCCCGGCCGGCGAGTCGCCCCGGGCCGCGGACCGGCGGCGCTACCGCGGGGACTCCCTCGTGCTGGAGTCCGAGTGGGACACTCCGCGCGGTACCGTCCGGGTGATCGACTTCATGCCGCCGCGGAACGGCGTCCCGCAGGTGATCCGGATCGTGGAGGGCGTCAGCGGCCGGGTGCCGATGCGGTCGGAGCTGCGGATGCGGTTCGCGTACGGCTGGGTGGTGCCCTGGGTGCACAAGGTCGACGGCCGGACCGTGGCGGTCGCCGGGCCGGACGCGGTGTGGCTGGACACCTCCGCCGAGACCTACGGCAAGGACCTGACGACGTACTCGGACTTCACGGTGTCGCCGGGCGAGCGGATCGCGTTCACGATCAGCTGGCAGCCCTCGCACCAGGAGCCGCCCGCTCTGGCGGAGCCGGAGGCGTCGCTGGAGGCGACCGAGGAGTTCTGGCGGGAGTGGGTCGAGCACTGCACGTACCACGGGCCCTACCGGGACGCGGTGGTGCGCTCGCTGATCACGCTGAAGGCGCTGACGTACGCGCCGACCGGCGGGATCGTGGCGGCGCCGACGACCTCGCTGCCGGAGTGCATCGGCGGCGTCCGCAACTGGGACTACCGCTTCACCTGGCTCCGGGACGCGGCGATCACCCTGTCGTCGCTGCTGCGCACCGGCTACCGCGAGGAGGCCCGGGCGTGGCGCGAGTGGCTGCTGCGGGCGGTGGCCGGCGACCCGGAGAACCTCCAGATCATGTACGGCATCGCCGGTGAGCGGGAGCTGGGCGAGACCGAGCTGAAGTGGCTGCCGGGCTATGAGGACTCGCGCCCGGTGCGGGTCGGCAACGGCGCCGCCGACCAGCTCCAGCTGGACGTCTACGGCGAGGTCACCGAGGCGCTGCACCTGGCGCACATGACCGGGCTGGCCCGCAACGACTACGCCTCGCTGCTCCAGATCAAGCTCATCGAGTGGGTGGAGAAGCACTGGGACGAGCCGGACGAGGGCATCTGGGAGGTGCGCGGGCCGCGCCGGCACTTCGTGCACTCCAAGGTCATGACCTGGGTCGCGGTGGACCGCACGGTGAAGCTGATCGAGTCCGGGGACGTCGACGGGCCGCTGGAGCGGTGGCGGGACCTGCGGGAGACCATCCACCGGGACGTCTGCGAGCACGGGTACGACAAGGAGCGGAACACCTTCACCCAGTCCTACGGCTCGCAGGAGCTGGACGCTTCGCTGCTGCTGATCCCGCAGGTCGGGTTCCTGCCGCCGGACGACAAGCGGGTGATCGGCACCATCGAGGCGATCCAGCGGGAGCTGTCGACCGAGGACGGGTTCGTGCTGCGCTACCCGACGGCCGGCGAGGGGCTCGGCGTGGACGGCCTCGAAGGCGACGAGGGGGCGTTCCTGGCGTGCTCGTTCTGGCTGGCCGACGACCTGGCGATGATCGGCCGGGTGGAGGAGGCCCGCAAGCTCTTCGAGAAGCTGCTCTCGCTCCGCAACGACCTGGGGCTGCTCGCCGAGGAGTGGGACTCCCGGCTCCAGCGCCAGGTGGGGAACTTCCCGCAGGCGTTCAGCCACGTGCCGCTGATCGACACGGCACTGCGGCTGACCGCCAGCGGGGCGTACGGAGGTTAGTGCCCCCTTCGGGGCACCAACCTCCCGGTGGTCTTCGCTGCCGTCGGATGCCCGGCTTTCCGTGGGTGGCTCCCCGTGGTTCAGAACGGCGTCAGGGTGAGGGTGAGTTCCCTGGGGGCGTGGTCCTCGATGTAGGAGGCGAAGCCGGCGACGTCGTCGAAGGCGAAGCCGTACGCCTTGCCGTCCCTGGTCGCGGTGTGCATCGCGCGGGCGTAGTGGTTGGTGAGCGGCTGCCGGTAGAAGGCGGCCGGGTCGGTGACCGGCTGGGCGGCGTGGGTCGCCAGGGTGGAGCGGTTGAGGGCGGCGCCCAGGACGGCGGCGACCGGGCCGAGGGTGCCGTCGTTCGGGGCGGCCAGAGCGCCGTCGCAGAAGAGGACGTCTCGGGTGCTGGGCCGGGCGACGGAGACCGTGGCCGGGCCGTGGAAGGTGAGCCGGTCGCCGGCGGTGCGTCCGGTGAAGGTGCCGGCGGTGGTGGTGACGGTGAGGTCCTTGGCGGCGTACGCGGACCACGCGGCGTCGATGGCGGGGTCGAGGTGGTCGGCGGCGAACAGGCCGCTGTCCAGGCCGTGGCCGGGGGCGATCACCCGGCGGTCGCCGACGACCAGGCGGTCGAAGCCCTCGGCGGCCTTGACGTCGGCGAAGATCCGGGCGCGGGCGCCGTCCTTGAGGGTGCCGGTGGTCTGGTCGGCGGCGCCGGTGAGCCGCAGCGCGAGCGGGACGCTGAACATGTCGACCATGGTGGTGTTGCAGTACATCCCGCCGGAGTCGTGGGTGAACTCGACGCAGTCGTGCAGCACGTCGTAGTTGGGGTCGCCGGCGACCCAGCCCGCCGGGTAGGCCAGCGCGGGCCTGCCGTTGCCGTCGGCGACCGCCTTGATCCTGAGCTTGGCGCCCAGGCTGGTGTAGATCCGGCCGGACATCGGGGGGAGCCGGAGCGTGGTGGTGCCGGTGGCGGCGAGCGGTATCGCGTAGTCGGTGAAGCCGTCCGGGCCGTTGTCGGAGAGGGCGACGGGGGCGAGCTTCCCGTCCGGGGTGACCCGGACCTGCCGGGTGCCGTCGTTGCCGAGTACGTAGATCCAGACGGAGCCGTTGGCGTAGGCGCCGGAGGAGTTGACGATGTGCAGCGGGAGGTCGGCCGTCGCGGGACGGGCGGGAGTGCCGGCGGCCCGGCCGGCGAGGGCCGCGGTGGCGGCGCCGGCGGCGACTCCGCCGAGCAGGGTGCGTCGGGTGATCATGAGGCGGCTCCTTGTGGGGGGTGGGGTGAGCGCTCTCCGTGTGACGTGCGGGCACCCTGCCCAGTCGGTCCCGGAATCGTCAAGTGGGCGGATCGGAAGGGGAGTTCGCCGGTCGGACGACCGGTGCGGGCGGGGCGGTGCACGGGCTGTGCGGGGGCCATCCGGATCACATTCCTCCGGATCGGCTTACGCGCGGTAGCGTTCGCGCCATGGGGCTACGCGCGGGGACCGAAGCCGACGTCACGGTACGCAGGGCGCTGGAACTGCCGGCGCTGCGGCGCGGCCTGCCGGAGGTGCTGGCCGGCGAGGACCGGCTGGGCCGGTCGGTGCGCTGGGTGCACGCCGGCGAGGTCCCGCACATCGCCTCGCTGCTCAAGGGCGGCGAGCTGCTGCTGACCACCGGCCTCGGAGTGGGCACCCGGCCCTCGGAGCAGCGCGCCTTCATCCGCAAGCTCGCCGACCGGGACGTCGCCGCGCTGGTCGTGGAGCTCGGCTCGCGGTTCGACGCGTTGCCCGCGGCGCTGATCGACGCGGCGCGGGAGTGCGGGCTGCCGCTGATCCAGCTGCACCGCGAGGTCCCGTACGTCACGGTCACCGAGGAGATCCACACCGAGATCATCAACAGCCACTACACCCTGCTGCGGCGGGCCGACGCGTTGCTGCGGCGCTGCACCGACGTGCTGCTCCGCGGCGGCGGCGCCCCGGAGGTGCTGCGGCTGCTCGCCGTCTTCACCGGCAATCCGCTGTGCCTGGAGGCCCCCGACGGCAGCCCGCTGTACGCGGCCGGGCCGGAGGGCGGCGAGGGCGGGGCGGACGCCGATCCGCTGCTGGCCTGGGAGGGCCTGCGGGACTCCGGCGTACGGATCGAGGTGCCCGGCGGCGGGCACGGGCCCGACGCGGTGCGCGCCCGGCTGGTGTTGCTGCCGGTGAACGGGCCGCCGGCGCCGGTGCACCGGCTCGCCGCCGAGCGGGCCGCCGACCTGCTGGCGGTGGTGATGCTCCAGTCCCGCCAGGAGGAGGTGCTGGCGGCCCGCGGGCGGGGTGACTTCCTCGCCGAACTGGCGGAGGGGCGGGTCTCGGCGTCCGAGGCACCGGCGCAGGCCCGGCTGCTGGGCTTCCGGCCGGGCGCCGACGCGGTGTTGCCGGTGGTGATGCGGCTGCCGGCCGCGCTGCCCTCGCCCGGCGGCTGGGCGCTGCTGGCGCAGGCGCTGCGCGAGGAGCTGGCCGCGCCGGGCGTGCCGGTGCTGCTCGGGGTGCGGCCCGTGGAGGGCCGGGTGCCACTGCTGGTGGCGCTGCGGGCGGGCCAGGACCGGGCGGCGCTGGCCGACCGGATCGCGGAGGCGCTGCGGGCCGGGGTCGTCCGGGCCGGTCTGGACCGGCCGTCGGCGCACCGCCCGGTGGTGGTGGTCGGCACGGCGGGCGACTGGGCGGCGGCCGGCCCCGGGCTGCGGCACGCGGCGGAGGCGGCGGCCGCGGCCCAGGGGCTGCCGGAGGCGCCCTGGTACGACGCCCGGCGCCTGGACATCGAGCTGCTGCTGTGGCGGATGCGGGAGCACGGCGAGGAGGGGGTGCTGACCGACTTCGTCGAGCGCGCCATCGGCCCGCTGCTGGCCCACGACCGGGGCGCCCGGCAGCCACTGCTGCCGACCCTGGAGGCGTATCTGGCCAGCGCCGGCCGGAAGGCCGAGACCGCCCGCGACCTGAACGTCAACCGCCAGACGCTCTACGACCGGCTGGCGCGGATCTCCCAGCTGCTGGGCACGGAACTGGACGACCCGCAGACCGTGTTGGGACTGCGGCTGGCCCTGCGGGCGCGGCGGCACACCGACCGCTAGGGCGCTTCCGACGGGCCTTGCCGGGGCCGGCCGGACCGGTGGGTGTTCAGGGGGCCGGCCGCGGTGGCTGGGTGAGCTCGTCGTAGACGCTGAGGACCTGGGCGACCGTGTCGTTCTCGCTGGGCCAGCCGGCGGCCTGGGCGCGGCCGGCCGCGGCGAGCGTGTCGCGGCGCACCGGGTCGGCCAGCAGGTCCAGGACCGTACGTGCCAGCCCGGTGGTGTCGCCGTAGCGGACCAACTCGGCGGCGCGGCCGACGAGTTCGGGGGTGCCGCCGGTGTCGGTGGCCACCAGGGGGACGCCGGCGCGCAGCGCCTCCTGGGCGATCAGGGAGCGGGCCTCCCAGCGGCTGGGCAGCACCACCAGGTCGGCGGCGGCGAGGAGTTCGGGCACGTCGTCGCGGCGGCCGAGCAGCTGGACCGGCAGCCGTTCGGCGTCGATCCGGCGCTGCAGCGCACCGCGTCGGTCGCCCTCGCCGGCGATCGCGAGCAGCGGCTGGGGGTCGAGCCCGCACCAGGCGTGGGCCGCGTCCAGCAACAGGTCGTGGCCCTGGGACGGGTCGAGCCGGCCGACCGCGAGCAGCAACGGCCGGTCCACCACGCCCAGTTCGGCGCGCTCCTTGTCGCGGCCGCGCTCGGGGTCGGCGGCGGCCGCGCCGGACCGGCCGGGCCGGGGGCGCGGGATGGCGACCGGCGCGAGCCGGGCGTCCTTGGCGCCGCGCTCGCGCGCCCGGTCGACGAGGTCGGAGCAGACGCCCAGGACGACCGCGGCGGCCCGGGCCACCCGCCGCTCCATCAGGTGCACCATCCCGGCCCGGGCGCCCTCGGTGTGCGCCTTGGTGTGCCAGGTGATGACGAGGGGCACCCGGCCGCCCCGGGGGCGGCACAGTCCGCGCAGCGCCATCGACGCGCGCAGCCCGGCCCGCAGGCCGTGGGCATGGACCACGTCCGCGTCCCAGCAGGCGGCGCGCAGCGCGGTGATGCCCGCCGGGTCCATCCGCGGGGCGAGCGGTACGAACCGGGCGCCCGCCGCGGCGAAGCCGTAGGCGTCCTCGGCCTCCGGCGGGGCGCACACCGTCACCCGGACCCCGCGGGCGACCAGCCCCTCGGCGAGCGAGCGGACGTGTGCCGCGCTGCCGGCTCCGCCGTGGCCGAGCACCTGGACCGTGCGCAGCGGCGAGAGCCCGTGCGGCGGGGCCGGGGTGCTGGTCACGAGGTCGGGCTCCTGGGTCGGGGCGGTACGGACCGTACCGGCGGGGCGGTTTGGCGCTGCGAGGTGCCGCGATGTGCCGGGGCGCACCGACGCACCGGCCTGCGGGCAGGACGGAGCGGGCGCGCCCCGGCACTGCGCACCGCGCCCAGGATGCCAGTCCGGGACCGTCAATTCGGCACCGTGCGGACGCCGTTCCGGTGGGAACTCTCACCCCCGGTTCCACGGATTCACCCACATGGGCGACCCGGTGCGTGAGCGGATCGCCACCCGTACAGGGTGAACCCACCACTCCGGTCCACCTCCGCCACTGTCCGGAACCCGTCTCTCACTGTCCGGATCGGGCCGCTCCGGATCTCCCCCGGGCCGCGCACCGGACGGACGGCCCGGTCGCCGGGTGGGTCAGAGCGCCCCGGCCAACCTGCTGACCCGGTCGCCGGCGGCCGCCGCGGCGACCAGCGCGGCGGCGTGCGCGGCCAGTCCCGCCCGGCCGTTGGTGGCGACGAAGGCCAACCCGAGGGCGGCACCCAGGGCGTGCGCCCCGGCGTCGCCGAGCATCGTCCGCTCCCCCAGGTCGTCCGCGGCCACCGCGGCCACGGCGCCGATGGGCACGGCGGCCAGCGCGGCGCCCGTTCCGCGCCGCAGCAGCCCCGGTGCGGACAGCGCCAGGGCGGCGCCGGCGGCCCGGCCCGGCCGGACGTCGAGGAGGTTGAGCAGGTGGGCGGAGCCGGCGATCACCACGCCCGCCAGCAGCCGGTCGGCCGGGCGGTCCTTGAGCAGGGCGCCGGCGGCGAGCCCGGCGGCGCCGATCCCGAAGAGCTTGACCGCCCCGCTGGTGACCTCGCCGTGCCGCAGCGCGCCCAGATGCGCCCGGAAGCCGCGGCGGGGGTCGCCTGCGCCGGCGAGGTCGTCGTAGGCCCCGCAGCCGCCGGCGGCCAGGACGGCGAGCGCCGCCGCGCCGCGGGCCCGGGCGGGCAGACCCGGCGCGGTGGTCGCGGCGAGCGCGGTGCCGAGCGCGGCCGCCGGGCCGGCGTGCAGGGTGACCGTGCGGCCCGCGTGGTTCTTCCGCTCCCACCGGGCCGCGCCGCCCGGAGGACGGCGCCGCAGCGCCTCGTAGCCGGCCCGGGTCGCGGCCGCCGCCGCGAGCAGCGCCCTGCTCCGTGCCGGCGTCCTGCCGCGCGCTCCCACCGTCATGCCGCTCCCCTTCGTCCTCGTCGCCACCGGTGCCGTCAGGTGCCCGTGCGGGCGGTCTCCAGCAGTTCCTCGGCGTGGGCGCGGGCCGTCTCGGAGTCCTCCTGGCCGGCCAGCATCCGGGACAGCTCGCGGATCCGGTCCTCGCCCTCCAGGACGGTGACGCCGCTGCGGGTCACCGAGCCGTCGTTGGTCTTCTCCACCAGCAGCTGCCGGTCGGCGAACGCGGCGACCTGCGGGAGGTGGGTGACCACCACGACCTGCGCCGACCTGGCCAGCCGGGCCAGCCGCCGGCCGACCTCGACGGCCGCCTTGCCGCCGACGCCCGCGTCCACCTCGTCGAAGAGGTAGGTCGGCACCGGGTCCGAGCCGGCGAAGACCACCTCGACGGCCAGCATCACCCGGGACAGCTCACCGCCGGAGGCGCCCTTGGCGATCGGCCGGGGCGGGGCACCCGGGTGCGGGGCCAGCAGGATCTCGACCTCGTCGGCGCCGGCCGGACCGTACGCCACGGTGCGGCCGTTCACCTCGATGCCGTCGGCCTCCGCGGCGTCGCCGGAGAGCTCGGTCTGGTGGATGGCGACGCTCACCCGGGCGTGCGGCATGGCGAGTTCGCCGAGCTCGGCGGTGACCGCGGCCGCGAAGCGCTCCGCGGAGGCGGTCCGGGCGTCGGTCAACTGCTGGGCGAGTTCGCCCAGTTCGGCGCGGAGGGCGTCGTGCTCGGCGGCCAGCTCGGCGATCCGGTCGTCGTCGCCGTCGAGTTCGGCGAGCCGGGCGGCGCTGCGCTCGGACCACGCCAGCACCGCGGTGATGTCCTCGCCGTACTTGCGGGTGAGGTGGTTCAGCGCGGCGCGGCGCTCCTCCACCGCGGCCAGCCGCAGCGGGTCGGCGTCCAGGCCGTCGGCGTAGCCGGCGAGTTCGGTGGCGACGTCGGCCATCAGGATGCCGAGTTCGCCGAGCCGTTCGGCGAGTCCGGCCAGCTCCTGGTCGTGGCCGCGGACCGCCTCCAGGGCGCGGTGGGCGCCGGCGACCAGGGTGGTGGCGTCGACGCCCTCGGGGTCCTCGGGGTTGCCGGCCAGCGCACCGTGCGCGACGGTCGCGGCGGAGGCCAGCGCCTCGGCGTGGCCGAGCCGTTCGGCCTCGGCGGCGAGTTCGGTGTCCTCGCCGGGCAGCGGTTCGGTGGCGGCGATCTCGTCCAGGCCGAAGCGGAGCAGATCGGCCTCCTGGGCGCGCTCCCGGGCCCGGGTGGTCAGCTCGTCGAGTTCGGTGGCGACGGTGCGCAGCCGGCGGTGCGCGGCGGTGTACTTGGCGAGCGGGACGGCCACCGCGTCGCCGGCGTAGCGGTCCAGGGCCTGGCGCTGGCGGGCCGGCCGCAGCAGGCCCTGCTGGTCGGTCTGGCCGTGCACCGCGACGAGGTCGTCGGCGAGGTCGCCGAGCACCCCGACCGGGACCGAACGGCCGCCGACATGGGCCCGCGAGCGGCCCTCGGCGGAGACCGTGCGGCTGATCAGCAGCGCGCCGTCGTCCAGCTCCGCGCCGGCCTCCTCGGCCCGTACGGCCGCCGGGGACGCGGAATTGAGGACGATCCTGCCCTCGACCACCGCCGCCCTGGCACCGAGCCGCACCAGCGCGGGGTCCGCGCGCCCGCCCAGCAGCAGGCCGAGGCTGGTGACGACCATGGTCTTGCCCGCGCCGGTCTCGCCGGTCACCGCCGTGAAGCCCGGGGACAGCTCGACGACAGCGTCGTCGATGACACCCAGGGACCGGATCCGCATCTCCTCCAACACGGGTACGACCTTACGAGGTCCGGGGGTCGCCCCGCGACGGCCTCCCCCACACCGGCACCCGGCCCCCGCGCCCCTGCCGCCCGGCCCGGGCCCGCCGCACGCCCCCGACGTGCGGAAAACCGCACCGGGGAGACGGGTGGCCGCTCCATGGTCCCCGGGCGGGGCCGGCGGGCACGCTGGCGGAACAGTGCGGCGGTGCCCGGCCGGGCGCCCGCTCCGAGGGCCGCGCCCACGGCCGATCCCGGCTCCGGCCCGACCGCCGTCGCCTTCCCCGAGGCCCGTCCCGACTTCCCGAGGTACCCCATGAGTGATCCCGCAGCGCCCCGCCCGTCCCGCCGCCCGCGCCCCGCGGCCCTGGCGGCCCTCGCCCTGGTGACCGCGCTCACCGGCTGCACCGCGCCGGCGGTCCCCGCCCGCGCGGCCGGGGCGCCGGCGGCCGCGCCCGCCCTGGACGGCGTCTGGCGGACCGACGGCTACGGCACCCTCGTCACGATCAAGGGCCGCACCCTGAAGACGTACGAGACCACCGCCGTCAGCTGCCTGCCGGGCGCGGTCACCGGCACCCGGGCGGGTGCCCCGGGCCCGGACGGCACGCTGCGCTTCACGGTGCCGGACTCGGCGCCGCTCACCGTCGCCCCGGCGGGCGCGGGGCGGGCCCGGATGGCCTTCGCCGACAACGTCGGGCACCACGCCCTGCGCCGGGCCGGCGCGCTGCCGGCGAACTGCGGTGCCCGGCCGGCCCGCGACCCGCGGACGGTCTTCGACGTCTTCTGGCAGACGTTTGCGGAGAACTACCCCTTCTTCCGGGCAAAGGGCATCGACTGGAACGCGATGCGGGACCGCTACCGCCCCCGGATCACCGCCCGGACCACGGACGCCGAACTCTTCGCGGTGCTGCGCGCGATGATCGAGCCGCTGCACGACGCGCACACCCGGGTCGTCGCCGGGCCGGACCGCTGGTTCGCGGGCGCGCGGCCCGGCACCGTGCTGCCCACGCCCGCCTTCACCACCCGGGTCGACGCGGCGATCGCCGCGAACCTCGGCCCGCACACCGTCCAGCGGCACTGGGCGGGCGGCAGGCTCTCCTACGCCGATCTGCCGGGCCGGATCGGCTACTTCCGGATCACCCAGTTCGCCCGGTACACCGAGGAGGGCGACTACGCGGGCGACGTCGCCGAGTTGGACCGGGCGCTGGACGCGATCTTCACCCGGGCCCGCACCCAGGGCCCGACCGCGCTCCGCGGCCTCGTCCTGGACCTGCGGCTCAACGGCGGCGGCTCGGACGCCCTCGGCCTGCGGATCGCCTCCCGGCTCACCGACCGGCCCTACCTCGCGTACCGCAAGCGGGCCCGGAACGACCCGCGGCGCCCGGACCGCTTCACCGCGCCGGAACCGCTCACCGTCCGCCCGCACCGGGGGCCCGTCTACACGGGCCCGCTGGCCGTGCTCACCGGCCGGCTGACGATCAGCGCGGGCGAGACCTTCACCCAGTCCCTGATGGGCCGCTCCCCCGCGCCCACCCGGATCGGCGAGAACACCCAGGGCGTCTTCTCCGACGTGCTGGCGCGGGCGCTGCCCAACGGCTGGAGCCTCGGCCTGCCGAACGAGGAGTTCCTGACGGCCGGCGGCCGGACCTTCGACGGGCCCGGCATCCCGCCCGCCGTGCGCACCCCGGTCTTCACCGAGGCGGAGCTGTCCGCCCGGCGCGACCCGGCGCTGGCCCGGGCCCGGCAGCTGCTGGCGGGCGGCGGCGCGTAGCGGGCGCCGCCGCGCGGCCGGCCGGCCGGGCCCCGGTGGGGTGTGCCCTAGTGGGGCGCGCCCCGCCAACCGGCCACCGGGAGGGCGAACTTGGCGACCAGCCGGTCGGTGAAGGAGGCGTGGTGCAGCCGGGCCAGGCGGACCGGGACGGCGCCACGGCGGACCTCGACGCGGGCGCCGGCGGGCAGTTCGACGCTGCGCCGGCCGTCGCACCACAGCACCCCGTGCGGCGTCTTGGGCTGGACCTCGACGGCCAGCACCGAGGTCGGCGAGGTGACCAGCGGCTTGGCGAACAGCGCATGGGCGCTGATCGGGACCATCAGCAGCGCCTCGACCTCCGGCCAGACGACCGGGCCGCCGGCCGAGAAGGCGTAGGCGGTGGAGCCGGTCGGGGTCGCGCAGACCACGCCGTCGCCGCCGAAGCGGGAGACCGGCCGGCCGTCCACCTCGGTGACCACCTCCAGCATCCGCTCGCGGGCGGCCTTCTCCACGGACGCCTCGTTGAGCGCCCAGTCGGTGTGCACCACGGCACCGTTGTTGCGCACCAGGACGTCGAGGGTCATCCGCTCCTCGACCTCGTAGGAGCGGGTGACGACGCGGTCGACGACCTTGTCGAGGTCGTCGCGCTCGGCCTCGGCGAGGAAACCGACCCGGCCGAGGTTGACTCCCAGCATCGGCACCCCGGACGTCCGGGCGAAGTCCGCGCCGCGCAGCAGCGTGCCGTCCCCGCCGAGGACGACGAGCAGTTCGCAGCCCTCGGCCGCGCACTGCTCGGACTCCACGCGCTCGACCGAGGCCGGCAGCGGCAGGTCCGCGGCCTCCTCGGCCAGCACCCGCACCCCGATCCCGCTGCGCAGCAGTCCCTGGACGACGAGTTCGGCGCTGCGCACGGCCGCCGGGCGGCCGGTGTGCGCGAGCAGGAACACCGTCCGCCCGGTGCGGCCGTCCTGCTGTGCCGCGCTGCCTTCAACTGCCTGGGTAGTGGTCAACTGGGCCCCTCCGCCACTGCACGGTCGACATCCGCCGGGTCGAGTGCAGGCGCCCCGGCGCGCAGCCACAGAAAGTACTCGACATTCCCCGAAGGACCGGGCAACGGGCTGGCGGTCACGCCGAGGACGCCCAGCCCCAGCCCGGCCGCGCGGTCCGCGACGCCGCGCACCGCCTCGGCCCGCAGCGCGGCGCTGCGCACCACCCCGCCGCTGCCCAGCCGCTCCTTGCCGACCTCGAACTGCGGCTTGACCATCAGCACCAGGTCGGCGTCGGGCGCCGCGCAGCGGACCAGCGCGGGCAGCACCAGGCCCAGCGGGATGAAGGAGAGGTCGCCGACGACGAGGTCGACGGGGACGTCGTCGATCTGGTCCAGGGTCAGCTCGCGGACGTTGGTGCGGTCCTTGACGGTGACCCGCTCGTCGCTCTGCAGCTGCCAGGCGAGCTGCCCGTAGCCGACGTCCACGGCGACGACATGGCCGGCGCCGGCGCGCAGCAGGACGTCGGTGAAGCCGCCGGTGGAGGCGCCGGCGTCGAGCGCCCGGCGACCCTCGACGCGGAGTCCGTGCGGGGCGAAGGCGGCCAGCGCCCCGGCGAGCTTGTGGCCGCCGCGCGAGACGTAGTCCGGGTCGCCCTCGTCCGCGCGGACGACCAGGGCCGCGCTGGTCTCCACCTGGGTGGCCGGCTTGGTCGCGGTCGCCCCGCCGACGGTCACCCGGCCCGCGGCGATCAGCTGACTCGCGTGCTCCCGCGAGCGGGCCAGCTTGCGGCGCACCAGCTCCGCGTCGAGACGGCGTCGTGCCACTCCTGCCACCTGTGGTTCAGCTCCTACTGGTCGTGCCGGTCGGGTCGATCGGGCGTCGGGGACGGTGCGGGCGGCCCGGGGTGCTGGTCGAGGGCGGCCAGCACGTCGCGCAGCCCACGGTGGACATCCTCGTACATGTCCAGGTGGCCGCTCACCGGGAGGTGGTCGGCTTCGGCCAGCCGCCCCAGGGCGGCGTCGACGTCGGTCCGGCCGGTGGGGGCCGGTGCCACTCCGAGCGGCCGCGGGCCGGCGGGCTCGGCGGGCTCCGCGGATGCCGGCGCCTCGGGAGGCTCGCGCACGTCGGTGGCCTCGCGCACCTCGGTGGTCTCGGGGGCCGCAGGGTCCCGGGCGGCCTGCGGCGCGGCCGGGCCCGGTTCCGGGCCGTTCGTGGGGTCTGCCATGCCCCCGACGCTACCTCGGCCGTGCGCCCCCGGCCGTCCGTGACCTGGCGTATCGTCGGGCCGATGGCAACTCTCGACCAGTGCCGCGCCGCGCTCGACCGGCTGGCCCACAACCTTTCCTCGGCGGACGGCGACGTGCGCGGCGCCGCCGCGCTCGACCGCTCGGTCAGCTGCCGCATCACCGACCTGGACACCACCTTCGTCGGGCGGCTGGCCGACGGCGGCCTGCAGGACGTGACCTGCGTCGCGGGGCCGCCGCCGGAGAAGGCCGAGATCCGGCTGACGATGACCGGCGACGACCTGGTCGCGCTGGTGGACGGCCGGCTCAACTTCGCCCGGGCCTGGGGCAGCGGCCGGGTGCGGCTGGAGGCCGGGCTGCGCGACCTGATGCGGCTCAGGACGCTGCTGTAGCCGACGCCGCCGCGGCGGCTGCTGCCCGAGGCCGACGCCGGCGGGCGGCCGGGACGACCAGCGGGGTGCCGGTCTCGGGGTCGTCGATGATCCGGCAGTCGATGCCGAAAACCCGGCCCACCAGCTCGGCGGTGACGATCTCCGACGGCGCGCCCTCGGCGACCACCGCGCCGTTCTTCATGGCGATCAGATGGGTGGCGTAGCGGGCCGCCTGGTTGAGGTCGTGCAGCACCGCGACCAGGGTGCGGCCCTGTTCCTCGTGAAGGCTGGCGCACAGGTCCAGGATCTCGATCTGGTGCTGGATGTCGAGGTAGGTGGTCGGCTCGTCGAGGAGGAACAGCGGCGTCTGCTGGGCCAGGGCCATGGCGATCCAGACGCGCTGCCGCTGCCCGCCGGAGAGTTCGTCGACATAGCGGTCGGCCAGCGCGGCCACGCCGGTCGCGGCCATCGACTCCTGGACGATCCGCTCGTCCTCGGCCGACCACTGGCGCAGCAGCCCCTGGTGCGGGTAGCGGCCGCGGGCGACGAGGTCGGCGACGGTGATGCCGTCGGGGGCGACCGAGGACTGCGGCAGCAGACCCAGGGTGCGGGCGACCTGCTTGGCCGGCAGCGAGGAGATCTTCTGCCCGTCGAGCAGGACGGCGCCGGCGGCCGGCTTGAGCATCCGCGACAGGGCGCGCAGCAGCGTGGACTTGCCGCAGGCGTTGGGGCCGACGATGACGGTGAAGGACCGGTCGGGGACGGCGACCGTGAGGTCCTCGGCGATGGTCCGCTGGTCGTAGGCGAGGGTGAGGTTCTCGGCCGACAGACGGCTCACTGGGTGGCTCCTGGGGTGGTGGGGGTGGTCGGGTCGCCGGTGCCGCCGGGGGCGCCGAGGGTTCCTGAGGTCGCCGTGGCGGGCGGTCGGCCGGTCACACCCGGCCCGCCTTGCGCTCGACGACCAGCAGCCACAGCAGATAGCCGCCGCCGAGGACGCCGGTCACCACGCCGACCGGCAGCTGGTCGGCGCCGAAGAGCCGTTGGGCGGCCCAGTCCGCGCCGACCAGCAGGGCGGCGCCCATCAGGGCGGCGGGCAGCAGGTTGGGGCCGGGCGAGCGGGTCAGCCGGCGGGCGAGCTGGGGCGCGGTGAGGGCGACGAAGGAGATCGGGCCGGCCGCGGCGGTGCCGGCGGCGACGAGGACGACGGCGGCCAACAGGGCGGTGATCCGGACGCGTTCGGTCCGTACCCCCAGCGCGGCGGCCGCGTCGTCGCCCATCTCCAGCATCCGCAGCGGCCGCGCGCACAGCAGCACCACCGGGACCAGCACCGCGCAGACCGCGGCCAGCGGCCCGACCTGGCTCCAGTCGCGGCCGCTGAGCGAACCGGTCATCCAGGTGGTGGCCCGGGCCGCGTCGTGGATGGTGGACTTCGTCAGGAGGTAGAGCACCACGGCGTAGAGCATGGCGGCGGCGCCGATGCCGACGAGGACGAAGCGGTAGCCGTGGACGCCGCGCTTCCAGGCGAGCAGGAAGATGGCCACGCCGGTGGCCACCCCGCCGACGACCGCGCCGGTGGCCACCGCGAAGGGCTCGCCGTGGAACCACACGATCACCACCAGCGCGCCGACCGACGAGCCCTGGGAGAGGCCGAGCATGTCCGGGCTGCCCAGCGGGTTGCGGGAGACGGCCTGGAAGACCGCGCCGCCGAGCCCGAAGGCGGCGCCGACCAGCAGCCCCACCAGCACCCGCGGCAGCCGCAGTTCGTGCACGATGAACTCCTGGCCGACGGTGCCGCCGCCGGTCAGGGTGGTGAGCACCTCCGACGGGGTCATCGGGAAGTCGCCGGAGCCGATCAGGGCGACCGCGGCGGCCGCGGCGACGGCCAGCAGCAGCGCCCCGGCCAGGACGGCGCGCAGGTCCATCCGGAGCGAGAGGCCGCCGGCGGTCCGCACCGTGCGGGTCCGCCGCCGGGCGGCGGGTATGCCCGACTCCCCGGCCTTTACGAGCCTTCCGGGCTTTCCGAGCTTTCCGGACTTAGCTATCTTTCCGGGCTCTCCGGGCTCTCCGGGCTTCACTGTCGCGTTCACTGCCTCTCCTCGTTCGCCTCGCCCGCCCGGTCCGTCGCGCCCGTCACGTCCGCCACCTGCCTCATGTCCGCCTCGCCCGTTCACAGTTGGGCCATCCGCTTGCGCCGGACGAGGTAGATGAAGACCGGGCCGCCGACGACCGCGGTGACGATGCCGACCTGGAGTTCGCCGGGCCGGGCCACCACCCGTCCGAGCACGTCCGCGCCGACCAGCAGCACCGGCGAGAGCACCGCCGAGTACGGCAGGATCCAGCGCAGATCCGGCCCGGTGAGGGCGCGCACCGCGTGCGGCACCATCAGGCCGACGTAGACGATCGGGCCGCAGACCGCGGTGGCGCCGCCGCACAGCAGGGTGACCGCGAGCATGGCCAGCACCCGGGTGCGGGTGAGCCGGGCGCCCAGGGCGCGGGCCTGGTCGTCGCCGAGCGCGACGGCGTTGAGCGGGCGGGCGAGCAGCAGTGCGAGCAGCGCGCCGGCCGCGAGGAACGGTGCGATCCGGGTCACCGTCGGCATGGTGGCGGTGGCCAGCGAGCCGACCGTCCAGAACCGCATCCGGTCCAGCGCCGCGGAGTCCATGAGGTTGACGGCGTTGAGGTAGCCGGTGAGGACGGCGGTCAGCGCGGTGCCGGCGAGCGCGAGCCGGACCGGGGTGGCGTTGCGGGTGCCGCCGAGCACGTAGACCGCGACCGAGACGAGGGCGGCGCCGGCGAAGGCGAACCACACATAGCCGGACAGCGTGGTGACGCCGAAGAAGCTGATGCCGGAGACCACCGCGGCCGAGGCGCCGGCGTTGATGCCGAGGAGTCCGGGGTCGGCGAGCGGGTTGCGGGTGAGTGCCTGCATGACGGTGCCGGCGAGGCCGAGGGCGGCGCCGACCAGCAGCCCGAGGAGGGTGCGGGGCAGCCGCAGGTCGCGGATGACGACGTCGGTGTCGGCGCCGGAGTAGTGGAACACCCCGTGCCAGACCTGGTCGAGGGGGATCTGTTTGGCGCCGACGGCGATGCCGAGGACGGCGACGACGGCGAGCAGGGCGAGGGAGGCGACCAGTCCCGCGGCGCGGACGGCGTGCCGCCGTCGTGGTGCGCCGGGAGCCGTCGCCGCGTCGGGCGGACTGTCAACGGGGGGGCTGTCAACCAACACGGCAGTTAGGTTAGCCTACCCTCACAAACAGTCGATCTACCGACCCTTGCGGTTTCGGCCCACCCGCCATGCCCGTTGGGGCGCTCCGCCTCCAGAGAGAAGCACGAAGTCATGAGAACCCCTCGCAGCGTATCCCTGTCCCGACGCGGCGTCCTGGCCGCGGGCGGTGCCGTCGGCATCGGCGCCCTGCTCGCCGCGTGCGGCGGGAGCAAGGGCTCGGGGGGATCCGGCGGGGGCGGCAAGGGCGGCCCGTGGTCCTTCACCGACGACCGCGGGCAGAAGGTGTCGCTCCCCGACACCCCGCACCGGATCGTCGCCTTCACCGGCACCGCCGCGGCCCTGCACGACTTCGGCATCGACGAACAGGTCGTCGGCGTCTTCGGCCCCACCAAGCTGGCGAACGGCAAGCCCGACCCGCAGGCCGGCGACCTCGACATCGACAAGGTCACCATCCTCGGCAACGCCTACAACCAGTTCAACGTCGAGAAGTACGCGAGCCTCGCCCCCGACCTGCTGGTCACCAACATGTACGAGCCGGGCGCCCTGTGGTTCGTCCCGGACGACAGCAAGGACAAGATCACCAAGCTGGCCAAGTCGGTGGCCGTCACCTCGTCCCGGGTGCCGATGGACCGGATCATCGGGCGGTACGCGGACCTCGCCGCCTCGCTCGGCGCGGACCTGAAGGCCAAGAAGGTCACCGACGCCAAGGCCCGCTTCGAGAAGGCCGCGGCGCGCCTGCGCAAGGCCGCCGCCGCCCACCCGGTCAAGGTCCTGGCCTGCTCCGGTGCCGCCGACTTCTTCTACGCCTCCAACCCCGGCATCAACGCGGACCTGATGTACTTCAAGTCCCTCGGCGTGGACCTGATCGTCCCCGACCACCTCGACAAGGGCGGCTACTTCGAGAGCCTGAGCTGGGAGAACGCCGACAAGTACAAGGCCGACGTGCTCCTGCTGGACAACCGGACCGCCACCCTCCAGCCCAAGGACCTGGCCGCCAAGCCGTCCTGGGCCAAACTGCCCGCCGTCAAGGCCGGCCAGATCACCCCCTGGGCCAGCGAGCCGCGCTTCTCCTACGCCGGCGCCACCCCGCTCCTGGAGTCGCTCGCCCAGGCCGTCGAAAACGCGAAGAAGGTCAACTGACGCACCGCCGGGCCGGTTTCCCGCCGGCCCGGCCCGCCCGCCCCAGTCCGTTCCCCGCCCCGGGAGGTTCCCGTATGACCGCGACCGCCGCCCCCACCTCCGCGCCGTTCCGCTTCTTCGACGTCCGGGTCGCCCGCACCCGGCGGCTCGGCCCGTCCATGGTGCGGATCACCTTCACCGGCGAACGACTGGCGGAACTGGCGTCCGGCGGCCGGGACCAGCGCTTCAAACTGTTCCTCCCACAGCCCCACCAGTCCGCCCCGGTCTTCGAGGACACCGGGGACGGCTGGTACGCCACCTGGCGGGCGCAGGACCCGGCCGAGCGCCCGGTGATGCGCTCCTACACCATCCGCGAACAGCGGCCCCATCTCGGCGAGTTCGACGTGGACTTCGCACTGCACGGCGCCGACGACCCGGCCTCGGCGGCCGGGGGCCCGGCCAGCCGCTGGGCGCTCGCGGCCCGGCCCGGCGACCGGCTGACCGTCCTCGCCCCGGCCGTCGCGGACAACGGCGGGGTGGACTTCCGGCCGCCGCCCGGCACCGACTGGATCCTGCTGACCGGTGACGAGACCGCCCTCCCGGCCATCGCCGGCAACCTCGCCTGGCTCTCCCCGGGCACCGTCGCCAAGGTCTGGATCGAGATCGGCCACGAGGACGACCGCCGGGCGCTGCCGAGCTTCGCCGACGTCGAGGTCACCTGGCTCGTCCGGGAGCACGCCGGGCCCGGCCGCGGCGAGCCCGTCCTGGACGCGCTGCGCGCCGCCGACCTCCCCGAGGGCACCCCGTACGCCTGGATCGCCGGCGAGGCCGGCACCGTCAAGGCGGTCCGCCGGCACCTCGTGCGGGAGCGCGGATTCGACCGCCGCGCGGTGAAGTTCACCGGCTACTGGCGGCGCGGCGCCACCGAGGAGGACCTGATCGCGGAGCTGACCGCGGCGGCCGCCGCCACCGGCGAGGAGTGAGCCGCCGGGCACCGATCTCTCCCCTCCCCTCACACGCACGGCCCTCCGACACGCACGGCCCCGCCGCTCTCCGCGGCGGGGCCCGTCGGCCTTCCCTTCGGGATCTGACGCGCCGTTACATACCCAGCGCGCCCAGCGCCTTGGCCGCGTCCACCGGGCAACTCCCCTCGCCCGCCGCGGTCCAGGCCGCCGCGCACAGCGCCCGCAGCCCGTCCAGCGGCTCGCCCGCGCCGTCCAGGAGCAGTTCGTCACCGGCCGCCTCGGCCCGCCAGCCGCCGCAGCGGAAGCCGGCGCCGTCGGCCGCCACCTCCGGCTGCGGCCGCAGCAGCCCGCGCAGATCCGCGTCCACGTACGTCGGCCGGTGCGCGGGCGGCGCGGCCAGGAGGTCGGCCGGGGTGGTGACGCCGGTGAGCACCAGCAGGGAGTCCACGCCGCCGTTCCAGGCGCCCTCGATGTCGGTGTCGAGCCGGTCGCCGACCACCAGCGGCCGCCGCGCACCGGTCCGCAACACCGTCTCCCGGTGCATCGGGGGCTGCGGCTTGCCCGCGACCCGCGGCGCCCCGCCGGCGGCGATCCGCACCACCTCCACCAGCGCGCCGTTGCCCGGCGCGATCCCGCGCTCCTTGGGGATGGTCAGATCGGTGTTGGAGGCGAACCACGGCACCCCGCGCTGCACCGCGTACGCGGCCTCGGCCAGCTGCTCCCAGTCCAGCGACGGGTCGTAGCCCTGGACCACCGCCGCCGGGTCGTCGTCCGCCGACGCCACCGGCACCAGACCGCGCTCGCGCAGCGCCACCCGCAGCCCCTCACCGCCGATCGCCAGCACCCGGGCGCCGTCCGGCACCTGCTCGGAGATCAGCCGGGCGACCGCCTGCGCGGAGGTGATCACGTCCTCCGGGGTCGCCGGCAGACCGAATCCGGCCAGCTGGCCGGCGACCGCCTGCGGCGTCCGGGACGCGTTGTTGGTCACGTATGCCAGGTGCATGCCGCCCTCGTGCGCCGCGGTCAGCGCCCCGACGGCGTGCTCGATGGCCTCGCCGCCCGTGTAGACCACGCCGTCCAGATCCAGCAGCGCCGTGTCGTACGCCGCGCTCAGCGCGCCCCGGCACCCGTCGGGCCGGCGCCGCACGCCGTCGCCCGACCGCTCGCGAACCTGCTCGCCCATGCCGTCCTGCTCCTCGCTCCTCGGTGCCGTACCGCAGATCGCCCGGTCGATATTTCTGGCCGATCGCGGTCTCTCCCCCGATCATCCCGCACCCCCTTCCCGGCATAGCATTCTTCAATGACCACATCCGACGGCCTCCGCCTCCTCCCGTTCCGCGGCCTGCGCTACGCCCCGGACCGGGTCAGCAGCCTCACCGCGGTCACCTCTCCGCCCTACGACGTCGTGGTCCGCCCGGACGAGGTACTGGAGTTGGAGACCTCCGACCCGTACAACATCGTCCGGCTGATCCTGCCGCAGGCCGCCGATCCGGCCGCCCGGCACCGCCGGGCCGCCGAGACCCTGCGCCGGTGGCGCGAGGAGGGAATCCTCACACCGGATCCGGAGCCGGCGCTGTACGTCTACGAGCAGCGCGCCGGCGACGTCCTCCAGCGCGGTCTGATCGGCGCGCTGCGGCTGGACGGCCCGGTGCTGCCGCACGAGGACGTCATCCCCGAGGTGGTCGAGGACCGGGCCGCCCTGATGGGGGCCGCGGCCGCCAACTTCGAGCCGCTGCTGCTGTCGTACCGCGGCCAGGGCACCGCGAACGGCGCCACCGCGGTCATCGAGCGCACGGTCCTGCGCGCCCCGCTGCTCGCGACCACGACCGAGGACGGCTTCGCACACCGCCTGTGGGCGCTCACCGACCCGGCCGAGCTGGCCGCCGTCGACGCGGACCTGGCCCTCCGGGAGGCGCTGATCGCCGACGGCCACCACCGCTGGGCGACCTACCAGCGGCTCCACGAGCAGCGGCCGGAGGGCGGCCCGGACTCCCCGTGGGCGTCCGGGCTGGTGCTGCTGGTCGACACCGCCCGCTATCCGCTCCAGGTCCGGGCGATCCACCGGGTGCTGCCGCATCTGCCCCCGGAGAAGGCGCTGGCGGACGTGGCCGGCGCGTTCCGGGTCGCCCGGCTGCCGGGCGGGCTGCCCGCCGCCCTGGAGGCGCTGGCGCAGACCCCGGGCAACGCCTTCGTCCTGTCCGGCGGCCCGGACTCCTTCCACCTCCTGGACCGCCCCGACCCGGGCCTGCTGGACGGGGCGATCCGCGCCGACCGGCCCGAGGCGTGGCGGCGGTTGGACGCGACGGTGCTGCACTCGGTGCTGCTGGACGAGGTCTGGCGGATCCCGGACCGCCCGTCGGACATCGGCTATCTGCACCACGCCGAGGCGGCGGTGGCGCAGGCCGCCCGGCACGGCGGGACGGCCGTGCTGATGCGCGCCACCTCGGAGGAGACGGTCCGCCAACTCGCCCAGCAGGGCGTGACGATGCCCCGCAAGTCCACCTCGTTCGGCCCCAAGCCGGCGACCGGTCTGGTGCTGCGCACGCTCGACGAAGGGAGTCGCTGACCGTCGCGGGACCGGCTCGTCCGCGCACCCCACACCCACCCGGCGATCTAGTTAGGTTAGGCTTACCTCACTGCGTCACCGGGCGGGTCTCCCTGCCCCTGTGCACACTCCGCACCTGCACAGGACGCGGTCGACCCGCACCAGGGAGGGCACTTCATGAGTCGCCTCGCGCACCCCGCCGAGGACCCGGCCGACAGCCGCACCTATCTGCTCAACAACCGCACCGCCGACCGCTACCGCTCCGCCGTCACGGAGAGCGTCACCCGGCTCAGCGACCGGTTCGCCACCACCGAGCGCCCCTTCACCGGCGTCTCCGTCGACGAGCTGGCGCCCACCGTCGCCGCCGTCGACCTCGACACCCCGCTCCACGACCCGGCCGCCGCGCTCGACGAGCTGGAACGCGTCTACCTCCGCGACGCGATCTACTTCCACCACCCGCGCTACCTCGCGCACCTCAACTGCCCCGTGGTGATCCCGGCCCTCGTCGGCGAGGCCGTGCTCTCCGCCGTCAACTCCTCCCTCGACACCTGGGACCAGAGCGCCGGCGGCACCCTCATCGAGCGCCGCCTGGTCGACTGGACGGCCGAGCGGATCGGCCTCGGCCCGGCCGCCGACGGCATCTTCACCAGCGGCGGCAGCCAGTCCAACCTCCAGGCCATGCTGCTCGCCCGGGACGAGACCTGCCGCCGCGAACTCGCCCGCGAGGACTCCCCGGAAGGCACCCGCCTCACCGACCTGCTCCCCCGGCTGCGCATCCTCACCTCCGCCTGCAGCCACTTCAGCATCCGCAAGTCCGCCACCCTGCTCGGCCTGGGCGCGGAGGCCGTCATCGCCGTCCCCGCCGACGACACCAGGCGGATGCGCACCGACGCGCTCGCCGCCGAACTGGAGCGCTGCCGCCGCGACGGCCTGATACCCATGGCCGTCGTCGCCACCGCCGGCACCACCGACTTCGGCTCCATCGACCCGCTCCCGGAGATCGCCGACCTGGCCGCCCGGTACGGCGCCTGGATGCACGTGGACGCCGCCTACGGCTGCGGCCTGCTGGTCTCCCGCCGCCGCGAACTGCTCACCGGCATCGAACACGCCGACTCGGTGACCGTCGACTACCACAAGTCCTTCTTCCAGCCGGTCAGTTCCAGCGCCGTCCTGGTCCGCGACCGCACCACCCTCCGGCACGTCACCTACCACGCGGACTACCTCAACCCGCGCCGGATGGCCGAGAAGCGGATCCCCAACCAGGTCGACAAGTCACTCCAGACCACCCGCCGCTTCGACGCCCTCAAGCTCTGGCTGACGCTGCGCACCATGGGCGCCCAGGCCGTCGGCGAACTCTTCGACGAGGTCGTGGACCGGGCCGCCGACGCCTGGAAACTGCTGTACGACGACCCGCGCTTCGAGGTCGTGGTCCAGCCCCAGCTGAGCACCCTGGTCTTCCGCTACCTCCCCGGCGGCCCCCAGGACCCCGAGCTCACCGACCGGGTCAATCTGCACGCCCGGGACGCCCTCTTCGCCTCCGGTGACGCGATCGTCGCGGGCACCAAGGTCGACGGCCGGCACTACCTGAAGTTCACCCTGCTCAACCCGGAGACCACGCTGGAGGACATCGCCACCGTCCTCGACCTGATCGCCGAGCACGCCGGCCGCCACCTCGCCGAGCGGCCCGGCGCAGGCCGCCCGGCCCCGGCCCTCAGCGCCCCCTGACCCGACGCAACCGTCCGATCATCTCCGGAGAGATCCCCCCGTGACCGTCCCCCACGAGCCCCCCTACGACTTCCTCGCCATCGGGCTCGGCCCGTTCAACCTGGGCCTGGCCTGCCTGACCGCCCCCGTCGACGAGCTGAACGGCCTCTTCCTCGACGACCGGCCGGCCTTCGACTGGCACCCCGGCATGATGCTGGAGAGCAGCCACCTCCAGGTCCCGTTCATGGCCGACCTGGTCACCCTCGCCGACCCCACCTCGCCCTTCTCCTTCCTCAACTACCTCAAGGAATCGGGCCGGATGTACTCCTTCTACATCCGCGAGAACTTCTATCCGCTGCGCGCCGAGTTCAACGACTACTGCCGCTGGGCCGTCGGCAAACTCGACACCGTCCGCTTCTCCCACAAGGTCACCACCGTCGAGTACGACGAGACCGCCGAGGTCTACCTCGTCCACGCCGACCACCACGGCGAACGGCGCACCTTCCGGGCCCGCCGGCTGGTCCTGGGCACCGGCACCCCGCCGCACCTCCCCGACGCCTGCCGCGACCTCGGCGGCGACGCCCTGCACAACTCCGGCTACCTCGACGCCAAGGCCGCCCTCCAGGCCAAGGACAGCATCACCATCATCGGCAGCGGCCAGAGCGCCGCCGAGATCTACCACGACCTCCTCCAGGACATCGACGCCCACGGCTACCAGCTGACCTGGGCCACCCGCTCCCCCCGCTTCTTCCCCCTCGAATACACCAAGCTCACCCTGGAGATGACCTCCCCGGAGTACGTGGACTACTTCCACGCCCTCCCCCCGGCCACCCGCGACCGCCTCAACGCCACCCAGAAGCACCTCTACAAGGGCATCGACTCGGAGCTGATCAACGACATCTTCGACCTGCTCTACCAGAAGCGCCTGGCCGGCCCGGTCCGCACCCGCCTGCTCACCAACACCGCGCTGGAAGACGCCCGTTACGACGAGGCCACCGGCACCTACACCCTCGGTCTGCGCCAGGAGGAGGAGGGCCGCGACTTCACCCTCGCCACCCAGGGCCTGATCCTCGCCACCGGCTACCGCTACCGCGTCCCCGACTTCCTCGACCCGGTCCGCGACCGCATCGCCTGGGACGCCACCGGCCGCTACGACGTCGCCCGCAACTACAGCATCGACACCACCGGCCACGGCATCTTCGTGCAGAACGCCGAGCTGCACACCCACGGCTTCGTCACGCCCGACCTCGGCATGGCCGCCTACCGCAACTCCTGCATCATCCGCGAGCTGCTCGGCCGCGAGTACTACCCGGTCGAGAAGGCCATCGCCTTCCAGGAGTTCTCCGCCCCGGCCGGCCCGCACGACCCGATGGGGATATCCGTATGAACACCCCCGCCTTCACCCGCACCGACCCCGCGCTGGGGGAGTTCGCCCTGCGGCCCGTCGACCCCGCCGCCGACGCCGCCGTCCTACACTCCTGGGTCACCCACCCCAAGGCCGTCTTCTGGCTGATGCAGGACTGCGACCTGCCGGCCGTCGAGAAGGAGTTCGCCCGGATCGACGCCGACCCGCACCACGACGCCCTCCTCGGCCTGCACAACGGCGCCCCCGCCTTCCTCATGGAGCGCTACGACCCCGCCCACCGCGAACTCGTCGGCATCCACGCCGCCCGGCCCGGCGACATCGGCATGCACTTCCTGACGGCCCCCACGGACACCCCCGTCCACGGCTTCACCCACGCCGTCCTGACCACCGTCATGGAGAGCCTCTTCGCCGACCCCGACGTCCGCCGCGTGGTCGTCGAACCCGACACCCGCAACACCGCGGTGCACGCCCTCAACGACGCCGTCGGCTTTGAAGTCGTCCGCACCGTCTCGCTGCCCGCCAAAGACGCCCTGCTCAGCACCTGCACCCGCGACCAGTTCCTGGCCGCCCGAGGAGCCCACCGATGACCACCCGGGAAACCCCCTCCCCCACCCCGCACCAGCCCGCCCAGGACGCGGTCGCCCACCTCACCCCCGAGCTGTGGGCCCGCGCCAACCGCGCCCTGGTCCGCAAGGCCCTCGCCGAGTTCGCCCACGAACGCCTCCTGACGCCCGAGCCGCTGCCCGAGGCCGACCGCTACGCCGTCCACAGCGACGACGCCGCCACCGCCTACCGCTTCACCGCCCGCAGACGGGCCCTGGACCACTGGCAGATCGACCCGGACAGCATCACCCGCCACCGCGCCGGCACCGAACTCCCCCTGGACGCCCTGGACTTCATCACCGAGCTCCACACGTCCCTGGGCCTGTCCCCGGACGTCCTCCCGGTCTACCTGGAGGAGATCAGCTCCACCCTCTCCGGCACCGCCTACAAGCTCGCCGGCAAGGCCCCCACCGCCGCCGAACTCGCCACCGACGGCTTCCAGGCCGTCGAGACCGGCATGACCGAGGGCCACCCCTGCTTCGTCGCCAACAACGGCCGCCTCGGCTTCGGCGTCCACGAGTACCATGCCTACGCCCCCGAGGCCGCCGCCCCGCTGCAACTCGTCTGGCTGGCCGCCCACCGCGACCACAGCACCTTCACCGCCGGCGCCGGCCTCGACTACGACACCCTCATCGAGGCCGAACTCCCCGCGGAGACCCGGGCCCGCTTCACCGCCGACCTCACCGCTCTCGGCCTCGACCCCGACGACTACCACCTCTTCCCCACCCACCCCTGGCAGTGGTGGAACAAGCTCTCCGTCACCTTCGCCGCCGAGGTCGCCCAGCGCCGCCTGGTCTGCCTGGGCCCCGGCGACGACCAGTACCTCGCCCAGCAGTCCATCCGCACCTTCTTCAACACCAGCCACCCCGGCAAGCACTACGTCAAAACGGCCCTCTCGGTCCTCAACATGGGCTTCATGCGCGGCCTTTCCGCCTCGTACATGGAGGCCACCCCGGCCATCAACGACTGGCTGGCCCGCCTGATCGACGCCGACGACACCTTCCGGGCCGCCCGCTTCTCGATCATCCGCGAGCGCGCCGCCATCGGCTACCACCACCGCCAGTACGAGGCCGCCACCGAGAAGGGCTCCGCCTACCGCAAGATGCTCGCCGCCCTCTGGCGCGAGAGCCCGGTCCCCACCCTCGAACCGGGCCAGCGGCTGGCGACCATGGCCTCCCTCCTCCACCTCGACCGCGCCGGCGACTCCTTCGCCGCCGCCCTGATCGCCGAGTCCGGCCTGGCCCCCGAGGTCTGGCTGCGCCGCTACCTCGACGGCTACCTCACCCCGGTCCTGCACGCCTTCTACGCCTACGACCTGGTCTTCATGCCGCACGGCGAGAACGCCATCCTCGTCATCGAGGACGGCGCGGTGGCCCGCGTGATCTTCAAGGACATCGCCGAGGAGATCGCCGTGATGTCCGCCGACGCGGTCCTCCCGCCGACCGTCGAACGCATCCGCGCCGACGTCCCCGACGACAAGAAGCTGCTCTCCGTCTTCACCGACGTCTTCGACTGCTTCTTCCGCTTCCTCGGCGCCACCCTCGCCGACCGCGGCGTCCTGGACGAGGACACCTTCTGGCGCACCGTCGCCGCCACCGTCACCGACTACCAGGCGGCCCACCCCCACTTCGCCGACAAGTTCGCCGAGTACGACATGTTCGCCCCCGAGTTCGCCCTCTCCTGCCTCAACCGCCTCCAGCTGCGCAACAACCAGCAGATGGTCGACCTCCAGGACCCGGCCGGCGCCCTCCAGCTCATCGGCACCCTCCACAACCCCATCGCCCCCTACGCCCCCTGACCCCACCCCCCATACGAAGAAGGGCGGACCCGCACCGGGCCCGCCCTTCTTCACACACTCACCTACTCGGACTTCTCAGCCGTGTCAGCCTTCTCGTCCTTCTCCGCGCCGCCACCGGCCTGCGCCTCACCACCGGCCGCAACGCCGTCCGGGCCCTGGTCCCGGCCCTCGGCCTCGTCGTCGTCCTCGACCAGCGCGTCGGTGAACTGCACCCCGTCCAGCTCTGCCAGCCGGTCCGACGCATCCGTGGTCCCGGCCTGGTCGGCCTCCAGCGCCTTGGCGAACCAGTCCCGCGCCTCGCCCTCGCGACCGACCGCCAGCAGCGCGTCCGCGTACGCGTAGCGCAGCCGGGCCGTCCACGGCTGCACCGCGTTCGACGCCAGCTCGGGGCTCTGCAGCGTCACCACCGCGGCGTCCGCCTGCCCCATGTCCCGCCGGGCCCCGGCCGCGACCAGCCGCATCTCGACCTGCCCGGCCCGGTCCAGCCGCTGCACCTCCGGCTCACCGGCCATCGCCAGCGCCTTCTCCGGCCGCCCGAGCCCCCGCTCGCAGTCCGCCATGAGCGGCCACAGCTCCGCGCTGCCGGTCATCCGCCGCGCCGCCCGGAACTCCTTCAGCGCCTCGGGGTACTTCCCGACCGCGTACGCCGCGAAGCCTCCGGCCTCCCGGACCGCCGCGACCCGCGACGCCAGCCGCAGCGCCACCTGCGCGTACCCGTACGCCTTCTCCGGGTCCTCGTCGAGCAGCCGCGCGACCATCACCAGGTTCCTGGCGACGTCCTCGGCCAGCGTCTTCGGCAGGCTCTGCAGCTCCTGCCGCACGGCCTTGTCGATCTCCTCGCCGGTCACGTCGTCCGGAATCGGCAGCCGCTTGATCGGCTCCCGGTCACGGTCCCGCCGCTCGTCGCGACGGTCGTCCCGGCGGTCGTAGTGCCGCGGCCCGTCCCGGCGGTCGTCCCGACGATCGTCCCGGCCACGCCCGCCGCCGTAGGGCCGCCGCGCCCCGCGCTCGCCGCCCCCGCGCTCGTCCCGACGGAACCCACCACGGTCGCCACCACGGTCATCCCGCCGCGGCCCCCGGTCCCGGTCCCGGTCCCGGTCATCCCGACGGAACCCACCCCGGTCGTCATCGCGCCGGAAACCACCACGGTCGTCATCCCGCCGGAAGCCACCACGGTCGTCATCCCGCCGCGGCGCCCGCGCACGGTCGTCCCGACGGAACCCACCACGGTCGCCACCACGGTCATCGCGCTCGTCCCGACGGAATCCGCCACGGCCACCGCCGCGCTCATCCCGCCGCTCGAAGCGGTCGTCCCTGCGGAACCCACCCCGGTCGCGATCGTCCCGCCGCTCATCCCGACGGAACCCGCCCCGGTCGTCCCGCCGCTCGGAACGGTCGTCCCTGCGGAACCCACCGCGCTCGGCACCACCACGGTCATCCCGCCGCGGCCCCCGGTCCCGGTCCCGGTCATCCCGACGGAAACCACCACGGTCGTCGTCACGCCGGAAACCACCGCGGTCGTCATCCCGCCGGAAACCACCACGGTCGTCACGGCGGAACCCACCACGACCACCGGGCCGGTCATCCCGCCGGTCATCCCGCCGCTCGTCGCGCCGCTCGAAGCGGTCATCGCGTCGGTAGCCACCGCGCTCACCACCGCGCTCACCCGCGCGGTTGTCCCGGCCGGTGCGGTTGTCGCGGCTGTCACGCCGCGGCCCCCGGTCCCGGTCATCGCGCCGGAAGCCACCACGGTCACCGCCGTCGCGCCTAGGCCGGCGCTCCGGACGATCGTCGGAAGGGTTGGTGGGCATCGACGTGACTCCTGTCTTCGGTACTGCATTCATTCTCACGCACCGACCCGTTCGGCGCGCTCCGGCAAAACAAAAGGACCCTTGGTCCCAGCGTGAACGCTGGGACCAAGGGTCCTTGAAAAATTGTTCGGCGGCGTCCTACTCTCCCACAGGGTCCCCCCTGCAGTACCATCGGCGCTGAAAGGCTTAGCTTCCGGGTTCGGAATGTAACCGGGCGTTTCCCTAACGCTATAACCACCGAAACCCATTCGGGTTCAAGCGAACAAGCACACTCTTCAATTAAAGACGTGCAACTGTCACCCCGCGAAAACGGGATATCAGCTGGTTCACCGACGCTGCGACTGTTCGCAACCCGGGAACCACACAGTGGACGCGAGCAACTGAGGACAAGCCCTCGGCCTATTAGTACCAGTCAACTCCACACCTTACGATGCTTCCATATCTGGCCTATCAACCCAGTCGTCTACTGGGAGCCTTACCCCATCAAGTGGGAGGGAGCCCTCATCTCGAAGCAGGCTTCCCGCTTAGATGCTTTCAGCGGTTATCCTTTCCGAACGTAGCCAACCAGCCATGCCCTTGGCAGAACAACTGGCACACCAGAGGTCCGTCCGTCCCGGTCCTCTCGTACTAGGGACAGCCCTTCTCAAGACTCCTACGCGCACAGCGGATAGGGACCGAACTGTCTCACGACGTTCTAAACCCAGCTCGCGTACCGCTTTAATGGGCGAACAGCCCAACCCTTGGGACCGACTCCAGCCCCAGGATGCGACGAGCCGACATCGAGGTGCCAAACCATCCCGTCGATATGGACTCTTGGGGAAGATCAGCCTGTTATCCCCGGGGTACCTTTTATCCGTTGAGCGACGGCGCTTCCACAAGCCACCGCCGGATCACTAGTCCCTACTTTCGTACCTGCTCGACCCGTCAGTCTCACAGTCAAGCTCCCTTGTGCACTTACACTCAACACCTGATTACCAACCAGGCTGAGGGAACCTTTGGGCGCCTCCGTTACCCTTTAGGAGGCAACCGCCCCAGTTAAACTACCCACCAGACACTGTCCCTGATCCGGATCACGGACCCAGGTTAGACATCCAGCACGACCAGAGTGGTATTTCAACAACGACTCCACACCAACTGGCGTTGGCGCTTCACAGTCTCCCACCTATCCTACACAAGCCGAACCGAACACCAATATCAAGCTATAGTAAAGGTCCCGGGGTCTTTCCGTCCTGCTGCGCGAAACGAGCATCTTTACTCGTAATGCAATTTCACCGGGCCTATGGTTGAGACAGTCGAGAAGTCGTTACGCCATTCGTGCAGGTCGGAACTTACCCGACAAGGAATTTCGCTACCTTAGGATGGTTATAGTTACCACCGCCGTTTACTGGCGCTTAAGTTCTCAGCTTCGCCAACCCGAAGATTGACTAACCGGTCCCCTTAACGTTCCAGCACCGGGCAGGCGTCAGTCCGTATACATCGCCTTACGGCTTCGCACGGACCTGTGTTTTTAGTAAACAGTCGCTTCTCGCTGGTCTCTGCGGCCACCCCCAGCTCAGGAAGCAAGTTCCCTCACCAGAAATGGCCCCCCTTCTCCCGAAGTTACGGGGGCATTTTGCCGAGTTCCTTAACCATAGTTCACCCGAACGCCTCGGTATTCTCTACCTGACCACCTGAGTCGGTTTAGGGTACGGGCCGCCTTGAAACTCACTAGAGGCTTTTCTCGACAGCATAGGATCATCCACTTCACCACAATCGGCTCGGCATCAGGTCTCAGCCTTAACGTGCGACGGATTTGCCTATCACACGGCCTACACCCTTACCCCGGGACAACCACCGCCCGGGCTGGACTACCTTCCTGCGTCACCCCATCGCTTACCTACTACAAGTCTGGTCCGTCGGCTCCACCACTCCCCTCAACTCCGAAGAGATCAGGGCGGCTTCACGGACTTAGCATCGCCTGATTCAGTACTGGGCGCTTCAAAGCGGGTACCGGAATATCAACCGGTTGTCCATCGACTACGCCTGTCGGCCTCGCCTTAGGTCCCGACTTACCCTGGGCAGATCAGCTTGACCCAGGAACCCTTAGTCAATCGGCGCAAGAGTTTCCCACTCTTGTATCGCTACTCATGCCTGCATTCTCACTCGTGAACCGTCCACAACTCGCTTCCACGGCTGCTTCACCCGGCACACGACGCTCCCCTACCCATCACGATCCCCGTTAGGAGTAATATCGCAATGACACGACTTCGGCGGTGTACTTGAGCCCCGCTACATTGTCGGCGCGGAATCACTTGACCAGTGAGCTATTACGCACTCTTTCAAGGGTGGCTGCTTCTAAGCCAACCTCCTGGTTGTCTCTGCGACTCCACATCCTTTCCCACTTAGCACACGCTTAGGGGCCTTAGTCGATGCTCTGGGCTGTTTCCCTCTCGACCATGGAGCTTATCCCCCACAGTCTCACTGCCGCGCTCTCACTTACCGGCATTCGGAGTTTGGCTAAGGTCAGTAACCCGGTAGGGCCCATCGCCTATCCAGTGCTCTACCTCCGGCAAGAAACACACGACGCTGCACCTAAATGCATTTCGGGGAGAACCAGCTATCACGGAGTTTGATTGGCCTTTCACCCCTAACCACAGGTCATCCCCCAGGTTTTCAACCCTGGTGGGTTCGGTCCTCCACGAAGTCTTACCTCCGCTTCAACCTGCCCATGGCTAGATCACTCCGCTTCGGGTCTAGAGCGTGCAACTCAAACGCCCTCTTCGGACTCGCTTTCGCTACGGCTTCCCCACACGGGTTAACCTCGCTACACACCGCTAACTCGCAGGCTCATTCTTCAAAAGGCACGCAGTCACGACTGATGAGAAAACTCACCAGCGACGCTCCCACGGCTTGTAGGCACACGGTTTCAGGTACTATTTCACTCCGCTCCCGCGGTACTTTTCACCATTCCCTCACGGTACTATCCGCTATCGGTCACCAGGGAATATTTAGGCTTAACGGGTGGTCCCGCCAGATTCACACGGGATTTCTCGGGCCCCGTGCTACTTGGGTGTCTCTCAAACGAGCCGCTGATGTTTCAGCTACGGGGGTCTTACCCTCTGCGCCGGACCTTTCGCATGTCCTTCGCCTACATCAACGGTTTCTGACTCGTCCCACAGCCGGCAGACTGCAGAAAAGAGATCCCACAACCCCGCACTGGCAACCCCTGCCGGGTATCACACCAATACGGTTTGGCCTCATCCAGTTTCGCTCGCCACTACTCCCGGAATCACGGTTGTTTTCTCTTCCTGCGGGTACTGAGATGTTTCACTTCCCCGCGTTCCCTCCACACTGCCTATGTGTTCAGCAGCGGGTGACAGCCCATGACGACTGCCGGGTTTCCCCATTCGGACACCCCCGGATCAAAGCTCGGTTGACAGCTCCCCGGGGCCTATCGCGGCCTCCCACGTCCTTCATCGGTTCCTGGTGCCAAGGCATCCACCGTGCGCCCTTAAAAACTTGGCCACAGATGCTCGCGTCCACTGTGCAGTTCTCAAGCAACGACCAGCCACCCACCACCCCAACCCGAAGGCTGAGTTCACTGGGGCCGGCGTTCGAAGGGCAAGCAACGCTCGCACCCTCAGACACCCAACAGCGCGCCCGACCAACCCAAACCACAGTCCCGTGTTCCACGCCGAAGCAGTACTAACGAGCCATGACCTGAACAGGCCGAATAGTCAACGTTCCACCCATGAGCTAACCACCGTCGAACATTCGCCGACGTAGTGGCTCTGGACAATCTTGCGACTGCCTAGATGCTCCTTAGAAAGGAGGTGATCCAGCCGCACCTTCCGGTACGGCTACCTTGTTACGACTTCGTCCCAATCGCCAGTCCCACCTTCGACGATTCCCTCCCACAAGGGGTTGGGCCACCGGCTTCGGGTGTTACCGACTTTCGTGACGTGACGGGCGGTGTGTACAAGGCCCGGGAACGTATTCACCGCAGCAATGCTGATCTGCGATTACTAGCAACTCCGACTTCATGGGGTCGAGTTGCAGACCCCAATCCGAACTGAGACCGGCTTTTTGAGATTCGCTCCACCTCACGGTATCGCAGCTCATTGTACCGGCCATTGTAGCACGTGTGCAGCCCAAGACATAAGGGGCATGATGACTTGACGTCGTCCCCACCTTCCTCCGAGTTGACCCCGGCAGTCTCCTGTGAGTCCCCATCACCCCGAAAGGCATGCTGGCAACACAGAACAAGGGTTGCGCTCGTTGCGGGACTTAACCCAACATCTCACGACACGAGCTGACGACAGCCATGCACCACCTGTACACCGACCACAAGGGGGACCCTGTCTCCAGAGTTTTCCGGTGTATGTCAAGCCTTGGTAAGGTTCTTCGCGTTGCGTCGAATTAAGCCACATGCTCCGCTGCTTGTGCGGGCCCCCGTCAATTCCTTTGAGTTTTAGCCTTGCGGCCGTACTCCCCAGGCGGGGAACTTAATGCGTTAGCTGCGGCACGGACGACGTGGAATGTCGCCCACACCTAGTTCCCAACGTTTACGGCGTGGACTACCAGGGTATCTAATCCTGTTCGCTCCCCACGCTTTCGCTCCTCAGCGTCAGTATCGGCCCAGAGATCCGCCTTCGCCACCGGTGTTCCTCCTGATATCTGCGCATTTCACCGCTACACCAGGAATTCCGATCTCCCCTACCGAACTCTAGCCTGCCCGTATCGAATGCAGACCCGGAGTTAAGCCCCGGGCTTTCACATCCGACGCGACAAGCCGCCTACGAGCTCTTTACGCCCAATAATTCCGGACAACGCTCGCGCCCTACGTATTACCGCGGCTGCTGGCACGTAGTTAGCCGGCGCTTCTTCTGCAGGTACCGTCACTCTCGCTTCTTCCCTGCTGAAAGAGGTTTACAACCCGAAGGCCGTCATCCCTCACGCGGCGTCGCTGCATCAGGCTTTCGCCCATTGTGCAATATTCCCCACTGCTGCCTCCCGTAGGAGTCTGGGCCGTGTCTCAGTCCCAGTGTGGCCGGTCGCCCTCTCAGGCCGGCTACCCGTCGTCGCCTTGGTGAGCCATTACCTCACCAACAAGCTGATAGGCCGCGGGCTCATCCTTCACCGCCGGAGCTTTCCACACACAGAAGATGCCTCCGTGTGTCATATCCGGTATTAGACCCCGTTTCCAGGGCTTGTCCCAGAGTGAAGGGCAGATTGCCCACGTGTTACTCACCCGTTCGCCACTAATCCCCGACCGAAGCCGGTTCATCGTTCGACTTGCATGTGTTAAGCACGCCGCCAGCGTTCGTCCTGAGCCAGGATCAAACTCTCCGTGAATGCTTCCCCGTAATCGGGGCGAACACCACGAGAGCGGAACCACAAGGAGGAATAATCCCCGCGGTTCACAGCGTCCTCGCTGTGCGCCTCCCAAAGCTTTGGAAGGACTTTCAAAGGAACCTCGCCCCAACATGACGTTGGAGACGGGGTATCAACATATCTGGCGTTGACTTTTGGCACGCTGTTGAGTTCTCAAGGAACGGACGCTTCCTTCGGCCTGCCCTCGCGGACTTCCTCCGGGCGCTTCCCTTCAGTCTTGCGTCTCCGACTCTATCAGACCCTTTCGGCCCTGATTTCCGCCGGTGCGATCCGGCCTTTCGGCTTTCTCGCGGTTCCGACCTTACCAGATCCTTTTTCGTTTCCGGCCGCTTCTCGATGAGCAGCTACCGGCTTCGAATTCGGTTCCGATTTTCGGTCGGAGGGGTTCGCCTTTCGGCGTGGTCACTACTTTAGCGGCTTTTCCTGACGGCTCATAATCGGGCCGTTCGGGTCGAATTTCGGCAACGCGAAAAAAGGCCCGTCAGGGAGTCGTTCAGAGTAGTGGTTTGTGCCGCTTCGGGGGTGCGCAGATAGCGCTGCCCGGAACCAGCGGCTCGGGATACGTTAGGCGCTTGGCAGGGCAGAGTCAAGCAGTCGGGGCGCTGCGCCGCCTGGGCACGTGGGGGCGGTAGCGACTGACGGTGGGGTCGCCGTCGATCCAGTAGCGCCACGGATGGTCGGCGCCGTCGCCGCCGACGCCGGTGCGGGGGCCGTTGCGCACCAGGTCGCGGCGGGCCGGGGTGCCCTGGAGGATCGTGATCGGGCTGTGGTCGGTGCCGCAGACGTCGATGCCGTCCAGGGTGCGGTCGATGTCGAGGGCGGTGGCCAGCCGGGCGGGGCCCTTGGCCAGTTCGTCGGTGTTGCGGGCCTTGGGGCGGCGGCCGACGGCGAGCGGCGTACCGGTGAGGATCTCGCCGGCGCGCAGCAGCACGGCGCCGGCCCTGCCCTCGGGGCCGCAGACGAGGTTGATGCTGAACCACATGCCGTAGATGAAGTAGACGTAGGCGTGACCGGGCGGGCCGTACATCGTGGCGTTGCGGGCGGTGCGGCCCCGGAAGGCGTGGGAGCCCGGGTCGGACTCGCCGTCGTACGCCTCGACCTCGGTGAGGCGGAGCTCGATCGGGCCGGCGGGGCTGTGGCGTACCAGGGTGCGGCCCAGGAGATCCGGGGCGACTTCCAGAACGGAGCGGTCGAAGAATTCGCGCGGGAGGGGGGTGCGGTCCGGTACGTCCGTCATGCGTCCCGAGCGTAATCGAGAGCCGTGGATGGGTGGCGGGGCGCTTTGGGAGGTTGTGGAAAGCGCGATGCGGTCGATCGGTTCGGGGTGCGCAAGGATCTGGCCACGATCTGTCGGCTGGTTGGGGCGCGGGGTGCGTCAGGGGAGGACGAGCGTGGGGGGTTGTCTGTCGGGCTCCAGGCGCGGGTCGAGGTCGTGCGCGGGGGCGAGGAGGTCGGGCGGGACGTCGAGTTCGCCCGGCTGCGGCTGGGCGGGGCGTTCGAGGTGCGGGCGGGGGCCGTGCACACGGTGCCGTTCGGGCTGGAGATCCCCTGGGAGACGCCGGTGACGACGTTCCTCGGGCGACCCGGTGCGCGGGATGGAGGTGGGAGTGACGACGGAGCTGGCGATCGCGCGGGCGGTGGACTCCAGTGATCTCGATCCGGTGCGGGTGCATCCGCTGCCGGCGCAGCAGGCCGTCCTGGACGCGTTCGAGCGGCGCGGGTTCCGGTTCGAGTCGGCCGGTCTGGCGCAGGGGCGGATCCACGGGACGCGGCAGCGACTGCCCTTCCACCAGCAGATCGAGTTCTCGGCACCGCCGCAGTACCGGGGGTTGAGCGAGGTGGAGCTGTCCTTCGTGGCCGACGACCGGGAGATGGACGTGGTGCTGGAGATGGGCAGGAAGCCGGGGCCGTTCGGCGAGGGGTCGGACACCTACCGATCGTTCACGGTGGGGCTGCGCGACTTCGGGGGAACCGACTGGGCGGGATGTCTCAACCAGTGGCTGGCCGAGGTCGGCGGGCGGCGCAACTGGCTCTAACCTGGCCGGACGAAGTGTCAGCAAGCGACCAGGAGGTCCGAGGTGTCCGAGCTGAAGCGGCGGCCGCTCCCGCACGATTTCCACCCGCCGGTGGCGGAGTTCACGGTGGTGAGCGAGGAGGTGGAGCCGGGCGGGACGCTGCGGCCGGAGCAGGTCCACTCCGGTGGGAACCGCTCGCCGCAGCTGCGGTGGCAGGGCGCGCCCGCGGGGACCGCGAGCTACGCCGTCACCTGCTACGACCCCGACGCGCCGACCGGCAGCGGGTTCTGGCACTGGGTGCTGTTCGACATCCCGGCGTCGGTGACGGAGCTGCCGGCCGGGGCGGGCAGCGGTGACATGAAGGGGCTCCCCGAGGGGGCCGTGCACGTCCGCAACGACTACGGGACGCGGGACTTCGGGGGTGCCGCGCCGCCGCCCGGCGACGGGCCGCACCGCTATGTGTTCACCGTCTACGCGGTGGACCAGGAGAAGCTGGGGCCGGACGCGGACGTCTCGCCCGCGGTGGTCGGCTTCAATCTGCGGTTCCACACGATCGGGCGGGCCCAGCTGATCGGCGAGTACGAGGTGCCCGCCGCCGGCTAGGGCGGCCGGCACGGACCGGGCCCGCGGAGTTCCGCCGGGTCCGGGGAAATGCGTTGCGCCCCGGTGTTTCCGCCGCGCACAGTGGTGTCCGTAGCGCCGCCTCCACGAGGTGGCGGGCAGCCGGTACCGCGGTGACGGGAGCGCCGGGGCGCTGGTGTGTGCGCCCACTCCCCCATGTCCCGAGGGCATGGGAGGCGCCCCGGCTCCGTCCGGAGTCCCGCGTCAGGGGATGTCCGCGTCGGCTGTCGTCCGCTCCGGGGTCCGTGTGTCACGGGGGTCGGAACCCGGAGCGTTCTCTCTTTCCGCGCTGCTCGCGCGCGCCCGCCGCCGTTGTGGCGCACCTGTTCTTCACGCGGCGTCCACCCGCCATTTCCCTTGTGGCACACGGAAATTGCGTTGTCCGGGAAATACCTGCCCCTGCACAGTGGAGCCACTTCGCCACGGGGGCGATCGGGGTCCGGGAGGTGGACGGGATGCGCGAGACGCTGGTGCTGAATGCGAGCTTCGAGCCGCTGGCGACGGTGTCGCTGCGGCGCGCGGTGGTGCTGGTCATGCAGGACAAGGCGGTCGTCGAGCACGCCCACCCGGGGATGCGGATCCGGGCGGCGTCGGTGGATGTGCCGGTGCCGCGGGTGATCAGGCTCAGCAGATACGTCCGGGTGCCGTTCCGAAAACAGGCGCCGTGGTCCCGGCGCGGGGTGCTGGCGCGTGACCAGCACAGATGCGCGTACTGCGGGAAGCGGGCGACGACCGTGGACCACGTGCTGCCGCGGTCGCACGGTGGCGGGGACACCTGGCTGAATACCGTCGCCTCGTGTGCGGAGGACAACCACCGCAAGGCGGACCGGACGCCCGAGCAGGCGGGGATGCGGCTGCTCCGGCGGCCGTTCGTGCCGACGCCGGCGGATGCGCTGGTGTCGGCCCTGGGGGTGTCCGTGCGGGACGAGCTGCCGGACTGGCTGGCGCTCCCGGCCTAGCTCCCGGCCCAGCTCCCGGCCCAGGAGAGCATGAAGGACCGGCGGTTGTCGCCCGACTCCCCTTATTTCAGGAGGAGTTGGACGATGGCCACCAGTCCCACCGCGACGATCACGGCGCGCAGGGCGATCGGCGGCAGGCGGCGGCCGATCCTGGCGCCTATCTGGCCGCCGAGCGCGGAGGAGACCGCGATCAGAGCGACCGCGGTCCAGTCGAAGTGGGCGACGAAGAGGAAGAAGACCGCGGCGACGGCGTTCACCAGGGCGGTGAGGACGTTCTTGATGGCGTTGATGCGCTGGAGGTCGTCGCTGAGCAGGACGCCCATCAGGGAGAGGTAGATGATGCCCTGGGCGGCGCCGAAGTAGCCGCCGTAGACGCTGGCCAGCAGCAGGCCGGTGATGAGCCCGCACCCTCCGTCGCGGTGGCCGGCGGTGTCGTTGCGGGCGCGGCGGGCGCGGACCGCGGCGGCGAGCCGGGGCTGTGCGACGACGAGGACGAGGGCCACGGCGATCAGACCGGGGACGACCGCCTTGAACGCGCCGGAGGGCAGCGCGAGCAGCAGGACCGCGCCGGCCAGGCCGCCGACGACGGCGGCGGCGCTGAAGCGCAGTATCCGGCGCCCCTGGCCGCGCAGTTCGCGGCGGTACCCTATCGCGCCGCTGACCGAACCGGGCACCAGGCCAAGGGAGTTGGAGACGTTCGCGGTCACCGGTGGGAGGCCGACGGCGAGCAGGACGGGGAAGGTGATCAGGGTTCCGGAACCGACGATGGTGTTGATGGTGCCGGCGCCCAGGCCGGCGGCGAAGACTGCGACTGCTTCCCAGAGGGACAAACCCAGCTCCTCACGTGATCAGGGTTGCCTCCCCGCCCTTGAGGTCGAGGGGCAACCCTGATCATGCACGAGGGGTGACGCGGCGTCAGTCGATCGGGGGCGCTTGGCGCTCGGGGCCGCCGCCGGGCTTGGGGATGGTGGCACCACCCGTGGGGTTGAAGTTGCCGATGGCGCCGCCGAGGCCCTTGAGTGCGTCGCCGATCTCGCTGGGGACGATCCAGAGCTTGTTGGCGTCGCCCTCGGCGATCTTCGGGAGCATCTGGAGGTACTGGTACGACAGCAGCTTCTGGTCCGGGTCGCCGGCGTGAATGGACTCGAAGACCACCCGGATCGCCTGGGCCTCGCCCTCGGCACGCAGGGCCGCGGCCTTGGCCTCACCCTCGGCGCGCAGGATCGCGGACTGCTTCTGGCCCTCGGCGGTGAGGATCTCGGACTGCCGGACGCCCTCGGCCTGGAGGATGGCGGCGCGCTTGTCACGGTCGGCGCGCATCTGCTTCTCCATCGAGTCCTGGATGGAGGTGGGCGGCTCGATCGCCTTGAGCTCGACGCGGTTGACGCGGATGCCCCACTTGCCGGTGGCCTCGTCGAGGACGCCGCGCAGCGCCGCGTTGATCTCCTCGCGGGAGGTCAGGGTGCGTTCGAGGTCCATGCCGCCGATGATGTTGCGGAGCGTGGTGACGGTGAGCTGCTCGATCGCCTGGATGTAGCTGGCGACTTCGTAGGTGGCGGCCCGTGCGTCGGTGACCTGGTAGTAGATGACGGTGTCGATGTTGACGACGAGGTTGTCCTGCGTGATCACCGGCTGCGGCGGGAACGGCACGACCTGTTCGCGGAGGTCGATGCGGTTGCGGATGGTGTCGATGAACGGGACGACGATGTTCAGGCCGGCGTTGAGGGTGCGGGTGTAGCGACCGAAGCGCTCGACGATGGCGGCGCTGGCCTGGGGAATGACCTGGATCGTTTTGAGGAGCGCGATGAACACGAGCACCACCAGGATGATCAGGACGATGATGATATCCACAGCGGCTCCCGTTGCCCTTCGTTGCTGGTCCGTCCGTCCGGCCGTGGCCGGCTTTGTGGTTGATCAGTCTTTCAGAGGTGTGGGGCGTCGTGCACCGGGTTCGGTCAGATGACGAGGGCGGTGGCACCCTCGATCTCCACCACGTCGACCTGCTGGCCGGGTTCGTAGACGTGCTCGCCGTCGAGGGCGCGGGCGGACCAGACCTCCCCGGCGAGTTTGATGCGGCCGCCATCGCCGGCGTCGACCCGCTCCAGGACGGTGGCGGTCCGGCCCTTCAGGGCGTCGATGCCGGAGGCGAGGCGGGGGCTCTGGCCTCGGTGGCGGTTGGCGATCGGCCGGACGACGGCGATCAGCGCGATGGACACCACCACGAACACCAGGACCTGCGGAACGGTGCCGCCACCGAGCGCTGCGGTGACGGCACCGGCGATGGCGCCGACCGCGAACATCCCGAATTCGGGCATCGCGGTCACGACGAGCGGAATACCCAGTCCTACGGCGGCGATCAGCCACCACACCCATGGATCCACGGCCTCATGGTAGGTCCGTCGGGCGGCCCGGGGACAGGGCGCGACAAGTCAACGACCAGTGCCGCAGCGCGATGGGGGTACCCCCGGACGAAGTCTGGGGGAGCTTCCACTCGGGGCGGTGGCGGGCGACGGGCGGGCGGTCACTTGAGGGGAAGGCCCTGGGCGGTCCAGCGGTCGGCGCCGTTGCGGTCGACGACGAGCGGGAGCCCGAAGCAGTGCGAGAGGTTGCTGGAGGTCAGCTCCAGGTCGAGCGGACCGGCGGCCAGCACCTTTCCCTGACGGATCATCAGGACATGGGTGAAGCCCGGCGGGATCTCCTCGACGTGGTGGGTGACCATGATCATCGAGGGTGCGTAGGGGTCGCGGGCGAGCCGGCCGAGGCGGCGCACCAGGTCCTCGCGGCCGCCGAGGTCGAGGCCGGCGGCGGGCTCGTCCAGCAGGAGGAGCTCGGGGTCGGTCATCATCGCGCGGGCGATCAGGGTGCGCTTGCGCTCACCCTCGGAGAGGGTGCCGAACTTCCGGTCGAGGTAGGCGTTCATCCCGAGGCGGTCGAGGAAGGCGCGGGCGCGCTGCTCGTCGATCTCGTCGTAGTCCTCGCGCCAGGTGGCGGTCATGCCGTAGGCGGCGGTGAGGACCGTCTGCAGCACGGTCTGGCTGCGCGGCAGCTTGTCGGCGAGCGCGATGCCGGCGATGCCGATGCGCGGGCGCAGGTCGAAGACGTCGACGCGGCCCAGCCGCTCGCCGAGGATCCGGGCGGTGCCGGCGCTGGGGAAGAGGTAGCTGGAGGCCACGTTCAGCAGGGTGGTCTTGCCGGCGCCGTTGGGGCCGAGGATCACCCAGCGCTCCCCCTCCTTCACCGACCACGAGACCTGGTCCACCAGAGCCCGTCCGTCGCGGACCACGGATACGTCCACCAGCTCCAGCACATCGCTCATGAGCGCACTGTCTCCCATTGCTTCTCGGTCGTCGTGTGCGCCTGTAGGCGCAGCCCCCCTGCAAACCTACGCCACTCGCTGTCAGTGCTGTTCCCTAGGCTGGGGGCCATGCTCGACGAACCTCGCTCAGGACGGCTGGCGGCATGGGGAAATGCCCTTTTGGCCGGACTTGTCTCACCTGATGACGCCGCGCACCGCATCGCGGACGACGACGCCGTCCATCGCGTCTCGGGCCTGCCCGGGGAGGACGGCCCGGTCGGCCTGACGCTCGCCCTGGGGCGGCTGCGGACGCTCGGCGCGACCGGCCTGCGGGTGGCGCTGCCGGTGCCGGGACACCCGCTGGGCCTGAGCGGCCCGCCGGAGTTCAACGCACGGGCACTGGAGGCCGGGGAGGCGGTGCTCGCCCAGGGCGCCGCACTGGGCCTGGTCCCGGAGGTCCACGAGGCGGGTCCCGAGGGCGCCGCCGGACCGGATGTGCATGTCGAGGTGGTCTGGCACTGCCTGCCGGCGCGGGAGGCGCCGCCCGCCGATGTGCCGTCGCTGGGCGAAGCGGAGCGGGAGCTGGCGGAGGCGCTGCGGGAGGCGACGGAGGTGCTCTCCCGGCTGGACGTGGCCGGCTCCGGCCCGGTGGCGGACGCGGCGCTGGCGGCGTATCGGGCGCGGGCGGAGGCCGGCCGGCGGCTGCTGGCGCCGGGCTATCCGCCGCGGGCGGTGCGGGTGCTGGAGCTGGCCCAGCGGGTCGGCGCGCTGATCGGCATCGCCCGGGGCACGGCCGGGGACGGCCGGGAGCACGGCGCGGCGGTCAGCTCGTCGGAGATCGCGGCCCGCGCCGAGGCGCTGCGGCCGGTGGAGCGCACGGCCCGCCGGGCGCAGGTGGCGGCGTACAACTCCGCGGTCGAGGAACGCGAGCGGCGCCGGGGGTGAGACGGCGAAGGCCCCGCCGGCCATGGTGCGGCCGGCGGGGCCCGGAGAGAGAGCCGGGGCGGAAGTGCCCTGGACGGCCCGGGAGTCGAGCCCGGGGCCGGGTGGCGTCAGTCGTTGACGGCCGGGTTGCCGAAGGCGGGGTTGAGCACGCCCACGACGTTGATGCTGTTGCCGCTGACGTTCGCGGGGGTGTGCACCGGGGACTGGACGACGTTGCCCGACAGCACGCCCGGGGAGTTCACGGCCTCGCCCTTGGCGTGCCCGCCGTCGTGGGCGAACGCCGAACCGGCGGCGGCACCGACGGCGAGACCGGTGGTGGCAAGGACAAGGGCGGCCTTTTTGACGCTGTTCATGGTGGCGTGATCCTCACGTGGTGGCACTGGGCCGGAATGACGGTGGTGGTGGAGAGCGGACCGGCCGCACGGCCAGGGCTGGCGGGGCCGGTCCGGGCGACCCGCGCGGGCCGGTGAGAGCCCGGCGCAGGGGTCGGGTGGTCGGAGCGGGCGCTCCGACGGTCAGTCGTTGTGGCAGGCGTTGCCGAAGACCGGGTTGAGCAGGCCGACCACGGAGATGGTGTTGCCGCAGACGTTCACGGGGACGTCCACCGGGGCCTGGACGACGTTGCCCGACAGGACACCCGGGGACTGCACCGCGGCACCCTGGGACTGCGGGCCGTCGTGCGCGGAGGCGACGCCGGCACCCGCCAGTACGAGACCGGCACCCGCCATCGTGATGGCCGCAACCCGCTTGATGTTCTTCACTTCTCTTGCTCCTCGTTGCCGATGCCGTGGCCAGCCGCCACGACTGCACTGGGAAACGGCCCGGCACGGAGCTGGGATACGCCAAACGGGCTACGTATACACGACAGTATGAATCCGGTACCCGTGAGGCGACGTTCGGCTAATCGTTCTGATACCTCGTCAGCAGGCGCCGCTCCCCCGTGATTCAGGCCCCGATGCCGTGCCGGACGGCCCACAGGGCGGCCTGGGTGCGGTCGGCGAGGTCGAGCTTCATCAGGATGTTGGAGACATGGGTCTTGACGGTCTTCTCCGACAGCACCAGCGCGCGGGCGATCTCGCGGTTGGAGCGGCCGTCCGCGATCAGGCCCAGCACCTCGCGCTCCCGGTCCGTGAGCGAACTCCCGCGCCCCTGACCGCCGTTGCCCTCCTCCTGGGAGAGCAGGGCGCCGGCCACCTCGGGCTGGAGCAGCACATGCCCGGCGTGCACCGAGCGGATGGCGCCGGCCAGGGCGTCGGGGTCGATGTCCTTGTAGACGTAGCCGGCGGCGCCGGCGCGCAGGGCCGGGACGACGGTGCGCTGCTCGGTGAAGCTGGTGACGACCAGCACCTTGGCCGGGCTGTCGAGGGCGCGGAGCCGGCGGAGGGCCTCGATGCCGTCCATGCCGGGCATCTTGATGTCCATGAGGACGACGTCCGGGCGCAGTTGCTCGGTCGCGGCGATGCCCTCCGCGCCGTCCGACGCCTCCCCCACCACCTGGATGTCGTCCTGGACCTCCAGGAACGTCCGCAGACCGCGGCGTACGACCTGGTGGTCGTCGACGAGCAGGACACGGATCGCGTGCCCCTCGCCCGTGGCCCGTTCCGTACCGCCGCGCGTGGTGTCAGCCACCGGGCACCTCCATCTCGACAGCGGTGCCCTTGCCGGGCTCCGATTCCACCGTGAGCCTGCCACCGACGCCGCCGGCGCGGTCGCGCATCGACACCAGTCCCAGGTGCCGGCCGGCCCGGCGGACCGCGCGGGTGTCGAAGCCCCGGCCGTCGTCGGCGACCCGCAGCCGGGCGCCCTGGCCGAAGCGGGTGACGCTGACCTCGACGTGTCCGGCGCCGGAGTGCCGCAGCGCGTTGTGCAGCGCCTCCTGGGCGACCCGGAGCAGCGCCTCCTCCTGGGCGGAGGGCAGGGCGCGCACGCCGTGGGCGGTGAAGGTGACGTGGGCGGAGTGGGCGCGGTCGAGGACCTGGCACTGGGAGCGCAGGGTGGCCACCAGGCCGTCCTCGTCCAGGGCGGCGGGGCGCAGCTCGACGACGGCGGCGCGGAGCTCGTCGGCGGCCTCCGCGGCCAGCGCGGCGACCTGGTGGAGCTCGTCCTTGGCCCGGGCCGGGTCGCGGTCGACCAGGGCGGTCGCGGCCTGGGCGGTGAGCCGGAGCGAGAAGAGCTTCTGGGCGACCGCGTCGTGCAGCTCGTGGGCGAGCCGGGCGCGCTCGCCGGCGATGGTCAGCTCGCGGCTGCGCTCGTAGAGACGGGCGTTGGTGAGGGCGATGGCGGCGTGCTGGGCGAGTATGCCGAGCAGGCGCTCGTCCTCCTCGGTGAAGCGGCAGCCGTCCCCGCGGGAAGGAGGGTTCTGGGGGCAGCGCTTGTTGGCCAGGAACAGGGCGCCGAGGATCTCGTCGCCGTCGGCGACCGGGAGGCCGAGGAAGTCGGACATGTCCGGGTGGGCGGCGGGCCAGCCGCCGAAGCGGGGGTCCTCGCGGACGTCGGCGAGCCGCTCGGGGGTGGCGTTGTGCAGCATCGCGGCGAGGATGCCGTGCTGGCGGGGCAGCGGGCCGATGGCCTTCCACTGCTCGGCGCTGACGCCGTCGACGACGAACTGGGCGAAGCCCCCGTGGTCGTCCGGCACGCCGAGCGCGGCGTACTCGGCGTCCAGCAGCTCACGGGCCGAGGCGACGATCGTCTTGAGGACGTCGCGCACCTCCAGATGCCTGCTCATGGCCAGGATCGCGGTGCTCACCGCGGGGATCCCGGCTCCCGGTCCGTTGCTCATGGCTTCACCGTACCGGCGTGCCGACCAGCGCGTATCGGTCCGCCGACGCTGCGTGCCTACGGCCGGGGGCCTAGGACGGACGGCCCGGTGGGCGGCTCGACGCGGGCGCTGCGGCATCCCGGGTTGATTGCTTTGCGGTGGTTTGCCCGGACTCTCTCCTTATCTTCCGCCTTACTCCCCTTATATGGAGGCGTCCCATAAGGAGGGGTCCGGTGGTCGATGGGCGATGCCGTTGATGTGGCGGCTCTGGCGACATCCGGCAATCCTTATTTCTCCCCTTATATAGGGACAGGTAGGGCGATCCCCAGGGGCGGGTTCGCGCCGATCCCGTCACGGACCCGGGTGGTCTCGGCAGGAATCCCGTGATCCGCGTCTCCCGGCGCCGGTGCGGTCCGAGACTCGGGCCATGTCCTCTTCATCACAGGCGCGTACCGCGCCGACATCGCCGGCAGCCCCCGCGAAGCCCTGGACGCCGACGCACGGAGAGCCCTACCGCCCGGTGCCGTACCGGCCGGAGCGGATGCCCGCGGCCGAGTCCCTGGCCCGCGCCGCCGAGCTGCGGGAGCGGATGGACCGCCGGCGGACGGTCCGGCAGTTCGCCGCGGACCCGGTGCCGGAGCAGGTGGTCCGGGACGCGATCGCCTGCGCGGCCACCGCGCCGTCCGGGGCCCATCAGCAGCCATGGACGTTCGTGCTGGTCAAGGACCCCGAGGTGCGCCGCCGGATCCGGGCGGCCGCGGAGGCCGAGGAGCGGCGCTCCTACGAGGGGCGGCTGGGCGAGGAGTGGCTGGCGGCGCTGCGGCCGCTGGGCACGGACGAGGTCAAGCCGCATCTGACCGACGCCCCGCAGCTGATCGTGGTCTTCCAGCAGCGGCACTGGCTGGGCCCGGACGGCACCAGGCGCAAGCACTACTACGTGGACGAGTCGGTGGGCATCGCGGTCGGCATGCTGCTGTCCGCGCTGCACCTGTCGGGGCTGGCGGCGCTGGTGCACACGCCGAGCCCGATGCGGTTCCTTCAGGAGGTGCTGGGGCGGCCGGCCAACGAGAAGGCGTTCGCGGTGATCCCCGTCGGCTACCCGGCCCGGGACTGTCAGGTGCCCGATCTGGTGCGAAAGTCCCTTGACCAGGTGCTGGTCGAGGTCTGAGAAGGCACAGCCGGCCCACAGTCCACACACAGCCTGTGCGATTGCAATTACTGCCGGCGAGATAAACCCCTGCCCGATGTGACCCCGCGCATAGGGCGCAGGTCACTTACGACCCCGGTTAGTGGACCTTCCGACCAGCCGTGAGCTGGGAATATTCCGCCCTGGACGCATTCCGGGCGGCCCGGGTTCCACTAACCGGGGTCGTACGTCACATCATTGCCGGGCGAATTTCCGGCCGCTAAGAATGGCTCCCGTCGCTCGGCGCCGTGATCAGAACTCGGCGTTCTGCCTCCGCTCATGGCCCGTGCGTCGTCCCCCTTCGGAAGAGGTCGAGTCCGCCATGCCCAAGAACGTCATCCCCGGTCTGAACCTGACCCGTACTCACAAGATCACCGCCGCCGGTATCGCCGCCGCGGGTGCCGCCGCGCTGGTCTTCACCACTGTTCCGGGGGCCGACGCCAGCCAGGGCAAGGCCGAGGCCGCTCCGGCCACGGTCAGCGTCCAGCCGGTGGCCTTCAGCGCCGTCGACACCGCCGCCCGCGCCCAGCAGGCGACCATAGCCCAGCAGGCCGACGCCTCCGCCGCGCAGGGCAAGGCCGAGGCCGCGAAGAAGCAGGCCGAGGCGAAGGCCGAGAAGGACCGCCAGGTCAAGGAGGCCGCGAGCCGCGCCGCCGTCCGCAAGGCCATCCCCGCCGCCGCCGAGAAGCCGGCCAAGGTCTACCCGAACAACCTGGACGGCTGGATCCGCCAGTCGCTGGACATCATGGCCCAGCACAACATCCCGGGCTCCTACAACGGCATCTACCGCAACCTGATGCGCGAGTCGTCCGGCAACCCCATGGCGATCAACCTCTGGGACTCCAACGCCCAGGCGGGCATCCCCTCCAAGGGCCTGCTCCAGGTCATCGACCCGACGTTCCGTGCGTACCACGTCTCCGGTACCTCCTGGAACATCTACGACCCGGTCGCCAACATCACCGCCGCCTGCAACTACGCGGCCGCCCGCTACGGCTCGATGGACAACGTCAACTCGGCCTACTGAGCCGGACGTTCCACCGCGGACCGCGGACCCCGTACACCGCCGAGGGGCGGCACCCGTTTCCGGGTGCCGCCCCTCGGGCGTGCCTGGCGGGTGACCGCGGGCGCTACTTGCGCATGACCTCCGGCTCGTGGCGGCGCAGCAGCCGCGCGACGACGAGGGCGAGCGTCACGCCCAGGGCGACCAGGATGACCACGTCCATGACGTAGACGCCGGTCTGGTGCTTCCACAGCGGGTCCGGGTGGCCGGGCTCCCACGGCAGCAGGGTGTTCATGTCCTCGGTGGCGCCGAGTGCGGCGACCGCCCAGCGGGACGGCATCAGCCAGGAGACCTGGGAGACGCCGACGGTGTCGAAGAGCTGGAAGAGGACGCCGGTGAAGACGACCTGGACGATGGCGAACATGACCAGCAGCGGCATGGTCTTCTCGGCGGTCTTCACCAGCGACGAGATGATCAGGCCGACCATCATCGAGGTGAAGCCGAGGGCGATGATCGCGATCGTCATCTCCACGGCCGGGGCCTTGGCGACGATCAGGCCCTGGGAGGGCATCTGCCGGGTGGAGAAGCCGATGGCGGCGATGATCACGCCCTGGAGGGCGGTGGCCACGCCCAGCACGATGATCTTGGACATCAGGTAGGCCGACCGCGACAGGCCGGTGGCCCGTTCACGCTCGTAGATGACCCGTTCCTTGATCAGCTCGCGGACCGAGTTGGCCGCGCCGGAGAAGCACATGCCGACCGCGAGGATCAGCGAGATGGTGCTCGCGTCGCGGTTGGTCTGGTGCTTGCCGATCGGGCCGTAGCCGAGGCCGTAGTCGCTCGGGATCAGCAGCGACACCACGCCGAGGACGGCCGGCAGGATCACCATCAGGGCGAGGAAGCCGCGGTCGGAGGCGAGCACCGAGACATAGCGCCGCATCAGGGTCCACAGCTGGGAGCCCCAGCTCTGCGACTTCTGTATGCGGGCCGGCGGGGCCTGGACGTTGACCGACTGCGGCGGGGCGGCGTCGAGGTCCGCGGCGTACATCTGGTAGTGCGGGGAGCCGCGCCAGCGGCCGGCCCAGTCGTAGTCGCGGTAGTTCTCGAACGCCGAGAAGACGTCGGCCCAGGTCTCGTACTGGAAGAAGTTCAGCGCCTCCTCGGGCGGGCCGAAGTAGGCCACCGAGCCGCCCGGCGCCATCACCAACAGCCGGTCGCACAGGGCGAGTTCGGCCACCGAGTGGGTGACGACCAGGACGGTGCGGCCGTCGTCGGCGAGGCCGCGCAGCAGCTGCATGACATCGCGGTCCATGCCCGGGTCGAGGCCCGAGGTGGGCTCGTCCAGGAAGATCAGCGACGGCTTGGTCAGCAGCTCCAGGGCGACCGAGACGCGCTTGCGCTGGCCGCCGGAGAGCGAGGTGACCTTCTTCTCCTTGTGGACGTCGAGCTTGAGCTCGCGCAGCACCTCGCCGATCCGGGCCTCCCGCTCGGACTCCGCGGTGTCGCCGGGGAAGCGGAGCTTGGCGGCGTAGCGGAGCGCCTTCTGGACGGTCAGCTCCTTGTGGAGGATGTCGTCCTGCGGGACCAGGCCGACGCGCTGGCGCAGCTCGGCGAAGTGCTTGTAGAGGTTCCGGTTGTCGTAGAGGACCTCGCCCTGGTTGGCCGGGCGGTAGCCGGTCAGCGCCTTGAGCAGCGTCGACTTGCCGGAACCGGAGGGGCCGATGACGGCGATCAGCGACTTCTCGGGGACGCCGAAGGAGACGTCCTTGAGGATCTGCTTGCCGCCCTCGACGGTGACGGTGAGGTGGCGGGCCGAGAAGGAGACCTCGCCGGTGTCGACGAACTCCTCCAGGCGGTCGCCGACCAGGCGGAAGGTGGAGTGGCCGACGCCGACGGTGTCGTTCGGGCCGACCGGTGCGCTGCCGGACTTGGGGATCGGCTGGCCGTTGACGTAGGTGCCGTTGTGGCTGCCGAGGTCGCGGATCTCGAACCGGCCGTCGGGGGTGGCCCGGAACTCCGCGTGGTGGCGGGAGACCTGCAGGTCGGAGACGACCAGCTCGTTGTCGAGCGCACGGCCGATCCGCATCACCCGGCCCATGTCCACGCGGTGGAAGGTGGTCGGGCTGCGGTCGCCGCCCTGGGGCTGCGGCGCCTGGGGCTGCTGGGCTCGGGCCTGCGGTGTCTGGGGCTGCGCGGGCCGCTGCTGCGCGGGGACGGCCTGCTGCTGCGGCTGTTGGGACTGCTGGGGCGGGACGTGCGGCTGCTGTCCGCCCTGTGCCGGGGCCTGCCAGTCCTGGTGGGCCGGCGGCTGCTGCTGGGCGGGCGGCTGCTGCCAGCCCTGGTGCGGAGCGGCCGCGGCGGGCGGCGCGCTGAAGGCGTCGGCGGGCGCCGCCGCGGCGGACAGGGTCAGCCGCGGACCGTCGGTGGCGTTGCCCAGATGGACGGCGGTGCCGGGGCCGACCTCCAGTTGCTGGACGCGCCGGCCCTGGACGTAGGTGCCGTTGGTGCTGCCGTGGTCTTCGATGAGCCAGCTGCGGCCGGACCATCGGAGGGTGGCGTGGCGCCAGGAGACCCTGGCGTCGTCGAGCACCATGTCACCCTGCGGATCACGACCCACGCTGTAGGTCCTGGACGGGTCGAGCGGCCAGGTCCTTCCGTTCAATTCCAGTACGAGTTCAGGCACTCCACGCCCCATTACATAGTCCCCCGAGTGACGCCCTGTGCGGGAAGTCTAGGGATGGCGAAACATCGTGAGGAACTATTTCAGGCTCAGCCCACCGATCGGAAACCGGGACGGGACGGGGGCGCGGGGCGCTCCGGCCGGCATCCGACGAACCCTCCTGGAGAGCCGGAAAGGCCCGCAGTGTCGCCGATGCCAGGGATTCCGGGCATTTGGGCCATCGAGTGTGGCGCCGGACACCTTCCCCCGCCCGAAAACGCCATACCAAAAGGGGAGTTGGCGTGCCGGCCGGGCCCCTCGAACCGGTGCAACCGGACCGGTGCGGAAACGAGTGCATAACGATCACGCGCCGCCCCCGGGACGTGGTGTCCGGCCGCCACAGGGGTGCTCCGGCACCCCGGCGGGCGCGGGGTCCAATCCCCGGGCACCCGTACGGTCGGGGCCGTCCGCCGGTTACCGTAAGGGCACCATGAGCGCATCGCAGACCCCGCCTGCCACCGCCGCACCAGGCGAAGACGTACCGACTCTCCTCGTCAAGATCTTCGGGAAGGACCGGCCCGGCATCACCGCGGGCCTCTTCGACACCCTCGCCGCCTACGCCGTCGATGTCGTGGACATCGAGCAGGTGGTGACCCGGGGCCGCATCACCCTGTGCGTGCTGGTCACCACCCCCTCCCCCGGTCAGGGCACGACCGGCTCCTCCGAAGGCGACCTCCGGGCCACCGTGCACAGCTGGGCCGAGTCGCTGAACCTCCAGGCCGAGATCATCTCCGGCCGCGGCGACAACCGTCCGCGCGGCGTCGGCCGCTCCCATGTCACCGTGCTGGGACACCCGCTCACCGCGGAGTCGACGGCCGCCATCGCCTCGGCCATAACGGCCACGGGGGGCAATATCGACCGTATTTTCCGGCTTGCCAAGTATCCGGTGACGGCCGTGGAGTTCGCGGTCTCGGGCGCGGAGACCGAGGCCCTGCGCACCGTGCTGGCCCCGGAGGCGGCGCTCCTCGGGGTGGACGTCGCGGTGGTCGCGGCCGGGTTGCAGCGCCGGGCGCAGCGGCTGGTGGTGATGGACGTCGACTCCACCCTCATCCAGGACGAGGTCATCGAGCTGTTCGCGGCGCACGCCGGGTGCGAGGCGGAGGTCGCCGAGGTGACCGCCGCCGCGATGCGCGGGGAGCTGGACTTCGAGCAGTCGCTGCACGCCCGGGTCGCGCTGCTGCGCGGGCTGGACGCGTCCGTGGTGGACCTCGTCCGCAAGGAAGTGCGGCTCACGCCGGGGGCCCGCACCCTCGTCCGGACCCTCAAGCGGCTCGGTTACCAAGTCGGCGTGGTCTCGGGCGGCTTCACGCAGGTCACCGACGCGCTCCAGGAGGAGCTGGGGCTGGACTTCGCCTCCGCCAACACCCTGGAGATCGTCAACGGCAAGCTCACCGGCCGGGTCACCGGGGAGATCGTGGACCGGGCGGGCAAGGCCCGGCTGCTGCGGCGGTTCGCCCACGAGGCCGGGGTGCCGCTGGCGCAGACCGTGGCGATCGGCGACGGCGCCAATGACCTGGACATGCTCAACATGGCGGGGCTGGGGGTCGCCTTCAACGCCAAGCCGGTGGTCCGCGAGGCCGCGCACACCGCGGTCAACGTGCCGTTCCTGGACACCGTGCTCTATCTGCTGGGGGTCACCCGCGAAGAGGTCGAGGCGGCGGACACCCACGTGGAGTGAGCGGCGGCGGCAGGCCCTCCCCCGGGGGCCGAGGTCCCTCCCGCGGGCCCGCCGCTCCCGGACAGCAGGAAGGCCCCGGTGCGCAGGAAGCGCGCCGGGGCCTTTTCGCGCCGTCCCGAGGGCGCCGGAGTCCGCTCAGGCGTGCGGCGACCAGAACGCCACCAGGCGGCCGATGCCGTGCTCGACCGACTTCCAGCTGCCGTTGAAGGTCAGCACGGCCATGGCCGACGTCGGGAAGCCGCTGCGGTTCATCCGCGCCAGCAGATCGCCTTCGGCCTCGCCGGCCAGGGCGTCGGCGAGGGCGTGCACCCCGGGATTGTGCCCGACGACCATCAGGTCGTCGACTTCGTCGGATGTCTCGTTCAGGATCGCGATGAGCTCGCCGAGGGAGGCTTCGTAGAGCCGCTCGTCGTAGACGGTCTTCGGGCGGTGCGGGAGCTCGGAGACGACCAGCTTCCAGGTCTCGCGGGTGCGAGCGGCGGTCGAGCAGAGGGTCAGTGCGGGGGCGACACCGGCTCCGGCCAGCCAGCGGCCGGCGACCGGGGCGTCCTTGCGGCCGCGATCGGCGAGCGGACGCTCATGGTCGCTTTCGTCGGACCATTCGGCCTTGGCGTGTCGGAGCAGGACAATCCGGCGGGGTGTATCGACGCTCATGCGTCCCAGCTTCGCATGAAACCCGCCGCCCGGCGCGGGGTGTTGGAGCGCTCCGCTCGGCCGGGTGATGCTCCCCGCCCACCGCTGGAAGGCGCCCGCGCGCGGGCCCGCTCACCCCGCGAGCCGGAGCACCCGGGCGAGGAATTCCAGCAGCGGCGCGAGGCTCTCCGTGGCCCGCTCCGCACCGGCCGCACTCGCCTCACCGGAGCCGGCCACCAGCACCAGCAGGGCTATGAAGGAGACCACCGGAAGCGCCAGCCCCCACCACGGCAGCGCCTTCCGCAGGCGCGGTGCCTTCGCTGCGGACGGGCGGCCGAACACGGTGGACATGGCGGGCTCCAGGAGAGGTCGCAGGGACGGCGCGACCATCCGCAGGTGGCGCGCCCACCGCGGCTCCGCGGTGTGACTCCGACGCTACGGATCTCCGGCGGCCGTTCCTATCCGGGAAGCCACCCATACATCCCTGATACCCGCCCCCTAGGGGATCGGGGGGCAACCCCACCCCGGGGCCCGCGGCGGCCCGCCCCACGGAGCCGGCCGCCGCCGGGTCATGGCGCGGCGATGCTCGCGACGATCGCGACGACGACGGTCACCCCGAGCATCAGGGCCAGGACGAGCAGCAGCTTCTTCTGGCTGCCCTGCGGATTCGGTTCGAGCACTGGCATGCGCCCAGTGTCGCACCCGCCGACCGCGCGACTCCGCGCAGGGCACGCAACGGGGTTCGCAGGGCAGGGCGCGGTGCGGCGAAGTGCGGGGCGAAGTGCGGGCGGGGCATGCGGAAGCGCGCCCCGAAGAGCCGCAGGAGAGCACTCCGCGGCCGGTCTGCGGCCGGCGCGGCGGAGCACCGCCGGCCCGGAGCACCGCCGGCCGTGCCCCAAGTCAGCCCAGGCCGCCCAGTCAGCCCAGGCCCCGAGTTGCCCGAGCACCCCGGCCGCAGCGCTCAGCCCGCGGCCGGCGTCGTCACCGCTCGTCCTCGATGCGGCGGTTCCGCCCCGCCAGCACACCGACCGCGATCTGCGGCACCATCAGCCCGGCCATCAGCGCGATCGGCCGGCCCCAGCCACCACTGTGCTGATAGAGCGTGCCGACCAGCAGCGGCCCGGGGATGGAGATCAGATAGCCGACGCTCTGCGCGAAGGCGGAGAGCTTGACCACCCCGGCCGGACTGGCGGAGCGCATCCCGATCATCGTCAGGGCCAGTGGGAAGGCGCAGTTGGCGATGCCCATCAACAGCGCCCAGGCCCAGGCACCGGCGGCCGGCGCCAGCCACAGCCCCGTATAGCCGGCCAGCCCGCAGACGCCCAGGACCACGACCAGCGGGCCCTGGTGCGGCATCCGGGACGCCAGGCGCGGCAGGACGAAGGAGAGCGGGACACCCACCGCCATGGTGAGGGCCAGCAACACCCCCGCGGTGCCCGCCGAGACACCCGCGTCGCGGAAGATCTGCGGCATCCAACCCATGGTGATGTAGGCGGCGGTGGCCTGGAGGCCGAAGAAGACGGCCAGCGCCCAGGCGGTAGGCGAGGCGGCGATCCGTATGGGCGGCTCACCGGAGGCGGGCTGCCCGCCCGGTGCCGCCGCCTCGGACGCGGACCGCCGCAGCAGCAGCACCAGCCACGGCAGCACCGCGACCACGGCGAGCAGCGCCCACACGGCCAGGCCGGTGCGCCAACTGCCACCCAGCGCACCCGTCATGGGGACGGTGAGCGCCGCGGCGAGCGAGGTGCCCAGGGCCAGCGACATGGAGTAGAGGCCGGTCATCGGGCCGACCCTGGTGGGGAACCAGGTCTTGATGACCACCGGCAGCAGCACGTTGCTGACCGCGATGCCGGCCAGCGCCAGTGCGCTGCCGGCCAGGAAGCCGGGCGTACCGCCGGCGAACGGGCGTACCACGACGCCCACCGCGATCGCGGCCATCCCGGCGCAGACGATCGCGCCGGGGCCCCAGCGCCGGGCCAGCCGGGGCGCGGCGAAGCCGAAGACGGCGAAGCACAGGGCCGGTACGGACGTCAGCAGGCCGGCGACGGTGCCACTCATGCCGAGCCCGTCACGCACCTCCTTGAGCAGTGCGCCGAGACTGGTGATCGCCGGGCGGAGATTGAGCGCGGCGAGGACGAGACCGGCGATCACGATCCGCGGCAGCCAGCGGGCGGCGGGCCCGGGCTCCGGGACGCGCTCGCGGGCGCCGTCGGGGAGAGGGGCGGGGGTCAGGGGCTCGGCGGCCGGGCCGAGGGTCGCGAGGTCTTCGTCTGCCATACGCACCATCATAGAATCATGGGATGAATACTGGTACAGCGGTTATCGGTAGCCTCGGCTCGCCCTCACGACGCCACGGACCCCGAGCCGCCCGTGTCCGCGCCGCCGCCCGCCCGGCCCACCGGGCCCAGCACCCCGGAGCCCAGCCATGCCCCTGACCTCGCCCCGCCGGTCCGCGCTGGCCGACCAGGTGATCGCGCAGCTGCGCGCCCAGATCACGTCCGGCGACTGGCCGGTGGGGTCCCGTATCCCGACCGAACCGGAACTCGTCGAGCAGCTGGGGGTGGCGCGCAACACCGTCCGCGAAGCCGTCCGGGCGCTGGCGCACAACGGCCTGCTCGACATCCGGCAGGGCTCGGGCACGTACGTGGTCGCGACCAGCGAGCTGGCCGGGGTGATGAACCGCCGGTTCGCCGACGCCGACCCCGGGCACATCGCCGAACTCCGCTCCGCCCTGGAGGCCGAGGCCGCCCGGCTCGCCGCCCACCGCCGCACCGAGCAGGACCTGCGCCAACTCGACGCCCTGCTGGAGCGCCGGGAGCGGGCCTGGAAGTCCGGCGCGGCCGAGGCGTTCGTGGAGGCCGACGCGAACCTGCACATGGCGGTGGTGGCGGCCGCCCACAACGACGTCCTGGCCGCGATCTACGCCGATCTGGGCGGTGTGCTGCGCGACTTCCTGCGGGCCGACGTCGGCGCCGTCCTGCGTCCCGAGGCCCACATGGACCACTCCCGCCTGGTCGAGGCGATCCGCACCGGGGACGGCGAACGGGCCGCCGCCGAGGCCGGCGCGCACCCCTACGGCTGCCGGCCGGGGGCGGGGGCCCTAGGGGTGGTCGAACAGACCCCGTAAGGGTCGCGAGCGCCCCCTCGGGGGCCCTCAACGGGGCGGGACGGGGCGGGTATTCCCGCAGCGAACGGCATTCCCACGAGCGGGTGTTCCGGACCTCGCGCCCCACGGGGACGGAGGCTCACCGCCAGGCAGGCACACCCTCGCCGGAGCCGGAGCCGGGGCCGGAACGGACGCCCCCGAACGCACAACCGCCCGCCCCGGTCTCCCGGGACGGGCGGTGACGCAGTGCGCGCGACGGGGCGTCGGACGCCGTTCCTGTCAGGACTCGGACGCAGCACACCCCCATGACGGGCGACGGACGCCCGTCATCACGTGCGCCGGGCACCCGCCGAGCCGGGCCTCAGACACCCACCGTGCCGGGAATCAACAGCCCCTCACGTCGGCTCTCAGGCCCCCATCATGTGCACGCCGCCGTCGACGTGGACGATCTCGCCGGTGGTGCGCGGGAAGAAGTCGGACAGCAGGCCGACGACGCCGCGGCCGGCCGGCTCGGGGTCGGCCAGGTCCCAGCCGATCGGGGCGCGGTGGTTCCACACGTCCGCCAGCTCCTCGAAGCCGGGGATGGACTTGGCGGCCATCGACTTGATCGGGCCGGCCGAGACGAGGTTGCAGCGGATGCCCTTCGGGCCCAGGTCGCGCGCCAGGTAGCGGTTGGTGCTCTCCAGCGCCGCCTTGGCCACGCCCATCCAGTCGTACTTGGGCCAGGCGATCTGCGCGTCGAAGGTGAGGCCGACGATCGAGGCGCCGTTCTCCATCAGCGGCAGGCAGGCCATCGTCAGCGACTTGTAGGAGTACGCCGAAACCTGCACGGCCGTCGAGACGTCCTCCCAGCCGGCCTCCAGGAAGTTGAAGGCGCCCTGCGGGCCGAACGCGATGGAGTGCACGATGCCGTCGAGGCGGGCGTCCTCGCCCTGGTGCTCGCGGATCTTGTCGGCCAGGCCGTCCAGGTGCTCCTGGTTGGTCACGTCCAGCTCGATGACCGGGGCCGGCTTGGGCAGCCGCTTGGCGATCCGCTCGACGAGGGAGAGCCGGCCGAAGCCGGTGAGGATGACCTCGGCGCCCTCGTTCTGGGCGACCTTGGCCGCCTGGAACGCGATCGACGACTCGGTCAGCACCCCGGTGACCAGGATGCGCTTGCCTGCGAGGATTCCACTCATGCTGATCAGTGCCCCATGCCCAATCCGCCGTCGACGGGAATGACGGCTCCGGTGATGTACGCGGCCTCGTCGGAGGCCAGGAAGCGGACCGAGGCGGCGACCTCCTCGGGCTGGGCGTAACGCGCCAGCGGCACCTGCTTCACGATGTTCTCCCGCTGCTCGTCGCTGAGCACCCGGGTCATGTCGGTGTCGACGAAGCCGGGGGCGACGACGTTGACGGTGATGTTGCGGCTGCCCAGCTCACGGGCGAGCGAGCGGGCGAAGCCGACCAGCGCGGCCTTGGAGGCGGCGTAGTTCGACTGCCCCGCCCCGCCCATCAGGCCGACCACGGACGAGATCAGCACGACCCGGCCCTTGCGGGCCCGCAGCATCGCGCGGTTGGCGCGCTTGACCACACGGAAGGTGCCGGTGAGGTTGGTGTCGAGGACGGTGCTGAAGTCCTCCTCGGACATCCGCATCAGCAGCTGGTCGCGGGTGATGCCGGCGTTGGCCACCAGCACCTCGACCGGGCCGTGCTTCTCCTCGATCTCCTTGTACGCCTGCTCGACCTGCTCGGCGTCCGTGATGTCGCACTTCACGGCCAAAAATCCCGCCGGGGGCTCGCCCGAGCGGTAGGTGATGGCGACCTTGTCGCCTGCCTCGGCGAAGGCGCGGGCAATGGCCAGGCCGATGCCGCGATTGCCTCCGGTGACCAGAACCGAGCGGCTCAAGAGATCACCCTTTCCGTTTCCCGTCCGTCTTGCGTTCGGTACGAAACTATCGGTCGGGGCGCCCATCCGGGGAATCGAGCCCGGACAGGGGCGTGCCCCGGTTCACTGTCGGGTCTCCACAGAAGCGTGCCAGGTCGGGTCTCCACAGAAGCGCGCCAGGAGGCACCGCGGCACGGCATGATGCACCCGCCGACTACCGGAGGATGCCGTGCCAGCCGCACCCCACGACCTTGACGAGACCTTCCGCGCGCTGCCGCTGCGCGCGCTGGCCGACGCCGCACTGGCGCGGGCCCGCGCGCTGGGCGCGGAACACGCCGACTTCCGCCTGGAGCGGGTGCGCAGCGCACTGTGGCGGCTGCGGGACGCCCGTACCTCCGCCACCTCCGACACCACCGACCTCGGGTACGCGGTGCGGGTGGTGCACAACGGCGCCTGGGGCTTCGCGTCCGGCGTGGACCTGACCATGGACGCCGCGGCGCGGGTGGCCGGGCAGGCGGTGGCGATGGCGAAGCTGTCCGCCCGGGTGGCCGAGACGGCCGGCACCGGGGAGAAGGTGGAGCTGGCCGACGAGCCCGTCCACGCGGACCGCACCTGGGTCTCGTCCTACGAGGTGAACCCGTTCGACGTGCCGGACGCCGAGAAGACCGGGCTGCTCGCCGAGTGGAGCGCCCGGCTGCTGGCGGCCCCGGGGGTGGCGCACGTCGACGCGCAGCTGCTGGCGGCCCAGGAGAACAAGTTCTACGCGGACACCGCCGGCACCAGCACCACCCAGCAGCGGATCCGGCTGCACCCGGAGCTGACCGCGGTCGCGGTGGACCCGGCCACCGGCGACTTCGAGTCGATGCGCACCCTGGCGCCGCCGGTCGGCCGCGGCTGGGAGTATCTGACCGGCGGCCACGACTGGGACGCGGAACTGGCCGCGATGCCCGAGCACCTCGCCGAGAAGCTGCGCGCCCCGAGCGTCGAGCCGGGCGCCTACGACCTGGTGATCGACCCGTCCAACCTCTGGCTGACGATCCACGAGTCGGTCGGCCACGCCACCGAGCTGGACCGGGCGCTGGGCTACGAGGCGGCGTACGCGGGCACCTCGTTCGCCACCTTCGACCAGTTGGGCTCGCTGGTGTACGGCTCGCCGCTCATGCAGGTGACCGGCGACCGGACCGCCGAGCACGGCCTGGCCACGGTCGGCTACGACGACGAGGGGGTGGCCGCCCAGTCCTGGGACCTGATCCGGGACGGTGTTCTGACGGGCTACCAACTCGACCGCAGAATGGCCAGGTTGAAGGGGTTCCCGCGGTCCAACGGCTGCGCGTACGCGGACTCCCCCGCCCATGTGCCGGTCCAGCGGATGGCGAACGTCTCGCTCCGTCCGGCGCCGGACGGGCCGTCCACCGAGGAGCTGATCGCCGGGGTGGAACGGGGCATCTATCTCGTCGGCGACCGGTCGTGGTCCATCGACATGCAGCGCTACAACTTTCAGTTCACCCAGCAGCGGGCTTACCTCATCCGCAACGGCCGGCCGGCCGGGCAGCTGCGGGACGTCGCCTACCAGGCGACCACCACCGACTTCTGGCGGTCGATGACCGCGCTGGGCGGCCCGCAGACCTATGTCCTGGGCGGCGCCTTCAACTGCGGCAAGGCCCAGCCGGGCCAGATCGCGGCGGTCTCCCACGGCTGCCCGTCGGCGGTCTTCGAGGGTGTGAACGTGCTCAACACGACGCAGGAGGCGGGGCGATGAGTCCGCACGGTAGGCGCAGCAACCGGCCGTACGAGATCGTGGAGCGGGCGCTTGCGCTGTCCCGTGCCGACGGCTGTGTGGTCATCGCGGAGGAGCACTCCGGTGTCAATCTGCGCTGGGCGGGCAACGCCCTCACCACCAACGGCACCGCTCGGGGCCGGACGGTCACGGTCGTGGCGACCGTGGACGGCGCGGAGGGCACCGCGTCCGGGGTGGTCTCGCGGTCCGCGGTGACCGCGCTGGACCTGGAGCCGCTGGTGCGGGCCGCGGAGGCGGCCGCCCGGGACGCCGGGCCGGCCGAGGACGCCCGGCCGCTGGTCGCGGGCGGGGAGCCGGCGGCCGGCTTCACCGACGATCCCGCGGAGACCTCCTCGGACGTCTTCGCCGCGTTCGCCCCGGCCCTCGGGGAGTCCTTCCGGCAGGCCCGGGCCGGCGGCCGCGAGCTGTACGGCTTCGCCCAGCACACCGTGGTCTCGTCGTATCTGGGCAGCTCGACGGGGCTGCGGCTGCGGCACGACCAGCCCACCGGGACGCTGGAGCTGAACGCCAAGTCCCCGGACCGTACCCGTTCGGCCTGGGCCGGCCGGGCCACCCGGGACTTCGCCGACACCGATCCGCGGGAGCTGGACGCCGAGCTGGCCCGGCGGCTGGGCTGGGCCGAGCGCCGGGTCGAGCTGCCCGCCGGCCGCCACGACACGCTGCTGCCGCCGAGCGCCGTCGCCGACCTGCTGGTCTACCAGCAGTGGTCGGCCACCGCGCGGGACGCCGCCGAGGGCCGGACGGTCTTCTCCAAGGCCGGGGGCGGGCAGGGCGCGGCCCGGACCCGGATCGGCGACCGGCTCGCCGCGCTGCCGCTGACGCTGCGCAGCGATCCGGCGGCCCCCGGGCTGGAGTGCGCCCCGTTCGTGCTGGCCCACTCCTCCGGGGCGGACGCCTCGGTCTTCGACAACGGGCTGCCGCTGGCCGCCACCGACTGGGTGCGCGAGGGGGTGCTGGACCGGCTGGTGGCCACCCGGCACGGTGCCGCGCTCACCGGGCTGCCGGTGGCGCCGGCCGTCGACAACCTCCTGCTGGAGGGCGGCGGTTCGCAGACCCTCGACGCGATGGTGGCCGCCGCCGGCCACGACGGCCCGACGCTGCTGCTGACCTGCCTGTGGTACATCCGCGAGGTCGATCCGGCGACGCTGCTGCTGACCGGGCTCACCCGGGACGGGGTCTATCTGGTGGAGCACGGCGAGGTGACCGGCGCGGTGAACAACTTCCGGTTCAACGAGTCGCCGGTGGACCTGCTGGGCCGGGCGGTGGCGGCGGGCCGTACCGAGCGGACGCTGTCGCGGGAGTGGGGCGACTACTTCCCGCGGACGGCGATGCCGCCGCTGCGGGTGCCGGACTTCAACATGAGTTCGGTCAGCCCGGGGGTGTGACCGGGGGCGCGAGGGGCGGGCGGCCGGTGCCGGGCCCGGTACCGGCCGCGGTGTGCGGGCCGCGGGGGGCTCGCCGGGCCGGGCGGATATCGCGGTGAGCGGCCGATCCCGGCCTAATAGACTGTCGCCCTGTCCTCCCTCTCGGGAACCACGATCGATCAGGAACGCCATGACACGCCTCGGCGAATCCGTCGCCCGCGCCAGCGCACTGCTCTCCACCGACCTCTCCTCGGACGACACCGTCCGGGAGCTGCTCAGGGAGACCGGTGAGCGGCGCTATCTCGACCTGACGGACCTGCCCGCCAAGGAGCAGGCCGAGCTGATCGCGTCCCGGACGGTCGAGGTGCTGCCGGGCGTGGAGAAGCTCGCCGAGCGCATCGAGGAGCGCCGGGCCGCCGGCAAGGGCCTGCACGTCAAGCTGGGCATCGACCCGACGGCGACCGATGTGCACCTCGGGCACGCGGTGCCGCTGATCATCCTGAGCCGCTTCCAGCGCCTGGGCCACGACGTCACGCTCATCATCGGCGACTTCACCGCGAAGATCGGCGACCCGTCGGGCCGTACGGCCGAGCGTCCGCCGCTGACCGACGAGGACATCGCGCACAACCTCGCCACCTACCGCGAGCAGGTGCGTCCCTTCTTCGACTTCGAGAAGGTCAGCTTCCGGCAGAACAGCGAGTGGCTGGCGCCGTACACCTTCCCGGAGCTGCTGGGGCTGCTCGCCCAGGTGCCGGCCTCGCAGCTGTTGCAGCGCGAGGACTTCCGCAACCGGCTGGCGGCCGGTTCGGGCCTGACGATGACCGAGCTGCTGTACCCGATCGCGCAGGGCCTGGACTCGGTGGCGCTGGAGTGCGACGTGGAGCTGGGCGGTTCCGACCAGCTGCTCAACCTCCAGATGGGCCGCAAGCTGATGGAGCTGCGCGGGCAGCGGCCGCAGCTGGTGGTGACCATGCCGCTGATCGAGGGCACCGACGGCACCGGCGCCAAGATGTCGAAGTCCAAGGGCAATTACGTCGGGCTGAGCGCGCCCGCCGACGATGTCTTCGGCAAGATCATGTCGGTGCCGGACCGGCTGATGGAGCCGTACCTCAAGGCGTGGACGGAGTGGACGGACGAGGAGGTCACGCTGGCCCTGGGCCGGGTGGCGGACCGTTCGCTGCACCCGATGGACCTCAAGAAGGTCCTCGCCGGCGAGGTCGTGGCGGCGCTCTACGGGCTGGACGCGGCGATGGCGGCCCGGGCCGGCTTCGTGGCGCAGTTCTCCAAGAAGTCGTTCGCGGACGTGGAGTCGCTGCCGGTGGTGGACGCCGGTGAGCACGGCGCGCTGACGGTGGCGGCGGTGCTGACGACGGTGCTGGAGTTCACTCCGAGCGCCTCGGCGGCGCGGCGGCTGGCGAAGCAGAACGCGCTGCGGCTGGTGGTCGAGGGTGCGTCCGGCCAGTCGACGCATGTGCTGGGCGAGGCCGACGCGGTGCGTCCGCTGGCCGAGGTGCTGGCGGAGAAGCTCTCCGGCGACGACGGCACCGCGTACCTCAAGGCCGGCCGCAAGCTGGCCCAGATCATCGGCCGCTAGGTCCTGTCGTCGAACTCCCGTTGTTCGCCCGGTGCGGCGAGAGTGCGTGCCGGGCGCCGGACGGCAGACGGGAGTTCGACGACAGGACCTAGGACGCTTCCGACGGGTGGGCGCGGGGCTGTGGTCCGGCCCGCCCGGTGGGAGGGCCGGGCGCACCGACGGCCGACGCACGGCTACGGCATACGGCGGAGCGCTCCGTACGCCGCCGACGCGACCCGGTCTCGTAAGGCGGTGAGGGGCGGCGTACCGTGGATTCCGACCGGAGTGCGGGGAGAATCCGGCGGGACCGAGCAGGTGGTGGAACGTGATGCGGAAGCAGAGCGCCGGTGCACAGACCTTCCGGATCACGGGGGCCCGTCAGGGGCTGACCGAGGATGTGCGGGGGCGCCAGCGGCGGTATGTGATCTCGATGGCGGTGCGGACGGTCGCCGTGGTGCTCACGGCGGTGCTCTGGAACGTCGAGCGGCCGATTGCCATTGCAACGCTCGTCATCGGGATGGGGCTTCCCTACATCGCGGTGGTCATCGCCAACGCCGGCCGGGAGAACGTCCCTTCGCTGCCGTCGACGCTGGTGACCGCCTCCCGGCGGGCACTGACGACGGGCTCGGCGGAATCCGTTCCGGAACGGCGGGCGGAGGAGTCCGCGCAGTCGCGCGAGGAGCGGGGCTGAGCTTCGCCGCACCCGGTTGGCTCAGCAAAGCTCAAGAAAAGCTCAGATCAATCATGTGGTTCCGCTGCACCGCACGCCGCTCCCCGTGACATACTGCGTACGCGCTCCGCATCCCCCGTCGGAGCGACGGACCGACGCCGGGCGGCTCCCCCCGTGGCTGCCCGGCGTCGTCATGTCCGCACACCGGAGCGCCGGCTTCTCGGAGCGACGGCGACGGAAGCGGGCGCGGGCCGGGTCGTAGGGTTGAGGAGTGAACTCCCCGAACGATTCCGCGAGTACCGTCATCTGCTCGGCCAAGGGCTGCCGCGCCGCCGCGGTGTGGGTGCTGGCCTGGAACAACCCGAAGCTGCACACCCCGGACCGGCGCAAGACCTGGCTGGCGTGCGAGGAACACCGGGAGCATCTGTCGCAGTTCCTGGGCGTGCGCGGATTCCTCAAGGACGTGGTGACGCTGGAGGAGTGGGAGCGGGCGCGGTCAGCCTCCGATGGCTGACATCGGGCGGTCCGGCTGGTGGAAGGTCGGGTCGTCGAGGCCGGACCCGGCCTTCTTGCCCCACATGGCCACCTTCCAGAGGCGGGCTATCTCGGCGTCGGGGGCGCCGGAGCGCAGCGCGGCGCGCAGGTCGGTCTCCTCGGTGGCGAAGAGGCAGGTGCGGATCTGGCCGTCGGCGGTGAGCCGGGTGCGGTCGCAGGCGCGGCAGAAGGGGCGGGTCACCGAGGCGATGACGCCGACGCGGTGCGGGCCGCCGTCGACGAGCCAGCGCTCGGCGGGGGCGGAGCCGCGCTCCTCCTGGGCCTCGGGGGTGAGGGTGAAGCGGGTGCGCAGCGAGGCGAGGATGTCGCCGGCGGTGATCATTCCCTCGCGCTTCCAGCCGTGTTGGGCGTCCAGCGGCATCTGCTCGATGAAGCGGAGCTCGTAGTCGTTCTCGACGGCCCAGGCCAGGAGGTCGGGGGCCTCGTCGGCGTTGAGGCCGGGCATCAGGACGGTGTTGACCTTGACGGGGGTGAGGCCGGCGGCGCGGGCGGCCTCCAGGCCGTGCAGGACGTCGGCGTGGCGCTTGCGGCGGGTCAGGGCCTGGAAGACGTCGGGCCGGAGGGTGTCGAGGGAGACGTTGACCCGGTCGAGGCCGGCGGTGCGCAGGGCGGTGGCGGTGCGTGCCAGGCCGATGCCGTTGGTGGTCAGCGACATTCGGGGGCGGGGGGCGAGGGCGGCGACCCGCTCGACGATGCCGACCAGGCCGGGGCGGAGCAGCGGCTCGCCGCCGGTGAAGCGGACCTCCTCGACGCCGAGGTCGCGGACGGCGATGCCGATCAGGCGGACGATCTCGTCGTCGGTGAGCAGGTCGGGCTTGGCGAGCCACTGGAGGCCCTCTTCGGGCATGCAGTAGGTGCATCGCAGATTGCACCGGTCGGTGAGCGAGACCCGCAGGTCGGTGGCGATGCGGCCGTAGGTGTCGATGAGCACTGGGCCCCCTCCCCGAGAGTCCGGACCGGTCCGTCGATCAGTACGCCTTCGAGACTACGCGATGGGTCCGACAGTGAGGAGGCGTGAGAAGCACGAGGTGGGCGGGGTGACCTCGTAGGTCTCTACGAGGTCACCCCGCCCGGGGGCTGTAGGGACGGCTCAGTGCCTGGGAGGAGGGGCTCAGTGGGCGCCGCTTCCGGTGAGGGAGCGGACCTCCAGTTCGGCGTACTTGGCGGCGTCCGGCTGTTCCTTGGAGAGGAGGGAGCCGGCCCAGCCGAGGAGGAAGCCCAGGGGGATGGAGATCAGGCCCGGGTTCTCCAGGGGGAACACCGCGAAGTGGGCGCCGGGGAACATCGAGCTCTCCTTGCCGGAGACGACCGGCGAGAAGAGGACGAGGAGGACGGAGGAGAGCAGGCCGCCGTAGATGGACCACAGGGCGCCCTGGGTGGTGAAGCGCTTCCAGAAGAGGCTGTAGAGGAGGGTCGGGAGGTTGGCGGAGGCGGCGACGGCGAAGGCGAGGGCCACCAGTCCGGCGACGTTGAGGCTGCGGGCGAAGACGCCGAGGACGACGGCGATCGCGCCGACGCCGACGGTGGCCCAGCGGGCCGCGCCGACTTCTTCCTTCTCGGTGGCCCGTCCCTTGCGGAGCACGTTGACGTAGATGTCGTGGGCGAAGGAGGAGGACGAGGCGAGGGTGAGGCCGGCGACCACGGCGAGGATGGTGGCGAAGGCGACGGCGGAGATGACGGCGAGCAGGACGGCGCCGCCGGTGGAGCCCGCGCCGCCGCCGATCTCCTGGGCGAGGAGCGGGGCCGCGGTGTTGCCGGCCTTGTTGTCGTGGGTGATGACGCCGGGCTTGAGGAGGGCGGCGGCGCCGAAGCCGAGGGCCAGGGTCATCAGGTAGAAGACGCCGATGATGCCGATCGCCCAGTTCACCGACTTCCGGGCGGCTTTGGCGGTGGGCACGGTGTAGAAGCGGATGAGGATGTGCGGCAGGCCCGCGGTGCCCAGGACGAGGGCGAGGCCGAGCGAGATGAAGTCGATCTTCGAGGTGGCGGTGGCGCCGTACTTGAGGCCCGGTTCCAGGAAGGCTGCGCCCTTGCCGCTGTTCTCGGCGGCGGCGCCGAGCAGGGCGGAGAGGTTGAAGTGGAACTTCCACGCCACCAGGAAGGTGATGAGCAGGGTGCCGGCGATCAGCAGCACGGCCTTGACCATCTGGACCCAGGTGGTGCCCTTCATTCCGCCGATGGTGACGTAGAGGATCATCACGATGCCGACGAGGACGACGACGAGGATCTTGCCGGCCTCGCTGGTGATGCCCAGCAGCAGCGTCACCAGGGCACCGGCACCGGCCATCTGCGCGAGCAGGTAGAAGATCGAGACGACGATGGTGGAGGTGCCGGCGGCGGTGCGGACCGGGCGCTGGCGCATCCGGTAGGCGAGGACGTCGCCCATGGTGAAGCGGCCGGAGTTGCGCAGTGGTTCGGCGACGAGGAGGAGCGCGACGAGCCAGGCGACGAGGAAGCCGATGGAGTAGAGGAAGCCGTCGTAGCCGAAGAGGGCGATGGCGCCGGCGATGCCGAGGAAGGACGCGGCGGACATGTAGTCGCCGGAGATGGCCAGGCCGTTCTGGAAGCCGCTGAACTTCCGGCCGCCGGCGTAGAAGTCGTCGGCGCCCTTGGTCTGCCGGCCTGCCCAGACGGTGAGGCCGAGGGTGGCGGCGACGAAGACGGCGAAGAGGGTGACGATCAGGGTGCGGTGCTCACCGGCGGCGCCGGCGGCGAGGTGGGGGGTGAGGTTCATGCGCCGGCCTCCTGGACACCGGTCTGCTCGGGGCCGTCCTCCGGGACGGCCCGCGCGGGTCCGGTCCGCGCCGTACCGGCCTGCGGGGCGGTCGCCGGTGCCGGGCCGTCCAGGCGGGCCCGCAGGGCCTCGGCCCGGGGGTCGAGCCGGGTGGCGGCGTGCCGGGAGTACCACCAGGCGATCAGGAACGTGGTGGCGAACTGGGCGATGCCGAGCACGAAGGCGACGTTGAGGTGGCCGGCGACCTTGGTGGCCATGAAGCCGCCGGCGTAGCTCGACAGCAGCACGTAGCCGAGGTACCAGAGGACGAAGGCGAGGGTGAGCGGGAAGGCGAACGACCGCTGGGCGCGCCGGAGTTCGGCGAACTCCGGGCTCGACTGCACCTGGGGGTAGTCGGGCGGGTCGTGTGGTCCCCGGTCGGCGTGGGGTGCGGTGATCACGGAGTCTCCTGACGTTCGGCGAGCTGATGCGGAGCCGGAAATAAGGCCCCGATAAGTGACATGGATCACGCATCGTAAGGGGATTGGCCGCGATGCGACAGACGGTGGATGGTTGAATTCCCGAAGAAATCAGGGGAAAGGGTGCACCGGCCGCCACCGCTCGGGCGACGCTTCGTTGAGCCGGTCATGACTCCGCCGCCCCCACCGGACCCGGCTCCGCACGCCCCGCGCCGGCGCCCTTACGGCAGCGTCCGGCTCTCCATGCCGATCAGCGCCACCCCGTCCCGGCCGCGCCCCGGGCGGGAGCCCCGGCGCTGGTACGGGCCGCGGATCCCGCTGCCACCGCTGAGCATGGGCACCCTGCGGCACCGCGACAGCGCGGGACGCCGGGACTGAGGACGCCGGCGGCGACGCGCCCCCGCGCATACCTGATGGCGCGTCAAACCACCTGACCGGGCGCCGATTTGCCACCCCTGAGAGGTTTTTTCCGCGTTCCGTTGCTGTGCGCCGGTGATCGCCGCTAGCTTCACCTCTCGTGCAACCGCCGGTGCGCGCCCCGCGCCCCGGCGGTCCGACGGACGAGGTGGAGTACCCATGGCACGCCCCCTTGCACATCCCCGCCACAGACTCCTGCGGGCCCTGGCCGTACCGCTCGGGCTGGCGCTGACGGCGTCGCTCGGCTTCCTCCCGGACGCGGCCGGCGCCGCGCCGCCGGCCGACGGCCCGCTGCTCTCCTACGTGGTCAACACCGTCCCCGGCCATGCCACGGTCGGCAGGGTCGAGCAGGCGATAGCCCGCGCCGGCGGCACGGTGGTCACCGCCCACGACCGGATAGGCGTGATCGTCGCCCATGCGGCCAACCCCCGGTTCGCCGCCACCATGCGGACGGTGGCGGGCGTGCAGTCGGCGGGCGCGACCCGTACCGCGCCGCTGAAGCCGTCCGGCACCGCCGACTTCGGCCGGCCGCAGCGGCTGACGAGGGCCGAGCTCGTGGCGGCGGAGCGGACGGCGAAGGCGGAGGGCGAGGAGCCGCTGGAGCCGCTCCAGTGGGACATCCCCGCCATCAAGGCCGACCGGGCGGCCAGGGTGAACCCCGGCAGCCGCAAGGTGACCGTCGCGGTCATCGACACCGGCGTGGACGACACCCACCCGGACCTCGAACCGAACTTCTCTGCCCGGCAGTCCGCCAGCTGTGTGGGCGGGGTGCCCGACACCTCCCCGGGGGCCTGGCGGCCCCGCGACCCGGTGGGCGACGCGCACGGCACGCATGTGGCGGGCACCATCGCCGCCGCCCGCAACGGCGTCGGGGTGACCGGCGTCGCGCCGGGCGTGAAGGTCTCCGCCATCAGGGTCAGCGAGCCCGGGGCCGGCTTCTTCTACGCCGAGAGCGTGGTCTGCGCCTTCGTCTTCGCCGCCGACCACGGCGTCCAGGTCACCAACAACAGCTATTTCGTCGACCCGTGGATGTTCAACTGCAAGGACGACGCCGACCAGGCGGCCATCGTCGACGCGGTCGGCCGGGCGGCGAAGTACGCCCAGGACAAGGGCGTGGTGAACGTCGCCGCCGCGGGCAACGCCGACACCGACCTCGCCGCCGACAAGCTCACCGACACCGGCAGCCCCAACGACTCCACCCCCGTCACCCGCACCATAAGCCCCAGGACCTGCTGGGACGTGCCGACCCAGCTGCCGGGGACGGTGACCGTCGCGGCGACCGGATCGCACGGCCTGAAGTCCGGCTACTCCAACTACGGCCTGGGGCAGATCGACGTGGCCGCACCGGGCGGCGACGCCCGGCAGGTACCCGAACCGCCCGCCAAGAACGGCAACATCCTCTCCACGATCCCCGGTGGCGACTGGGCGTTCTACTCCGGGACGTCGATGGCCTCCCCGCATGTCGCGGGCGTGGCGGCGCTCCTGAAGAGCGCCCACCCCAAGGCGAGCCCGCAGGAGATCCGGTGGCTGCTCAAGGAGCAGGCCGACAACCCCGGTTGCCCGGCGGGCGACGCCACCTGCACCGGCACCCGGCACGTCAACAGCCACTTCGGCTACGGCATCGTCGACGCGCTGAAGGCCGTGCGGTAGCGGCTGCCCGGTGACGGACCGGCGGCGGACCGGTGCCGCCGGTCCGTCACACCGCGCGGCCCAGGTAGGCGGCGAGCCGGTCCGCGGCGGTGGCCCCGGGCGGGGCGGGGCGCTCCGGGGCGAACGAGCCGCCCTCGGTGCGCGGCGCGGCCCCGTAGAGGCGCCGCGCCGCCGCCAGGGTCTCCTCGGCGACCTCCGGCGCCAGCACGGTCGGGGCGCCGATCGCCCGCGCCAAGTCCCAGCCGTGCGCGAGGAGTTCGATCACGACCTGTTGGACGAACAGCGCGCCGGGCGCCTGGTGGGGGCCGAAGGTGCGGACCGTCATCCCGCTGCTCCGGAAGACCGCGAGCGCGTCGCGGGCGGACTCCTCGAAGGCCGTGCGGGGGTCGTCGCCGAGGTGGTCGGCGGTGTGGTCGGTACGCGGCGTCCCCTCGGCGATCGAGGCGACCATCAGGCTCTCCCACACCATGTGGTCGAGCAGTTCCCGCACGGTCCATGCGCCGCACGGGGTGGGTCGCGCCAGGTCCGCCGGCCGCAGACCGGCGACGAGCCCGCCGACGGCGCCGACGACCCGCTCGTAGGCGTACAGCACCCGCTCCGGGTCGGTGCCGGCGAAGGCGCCGCGGTCCACCTCCACGGGGGTGAGGTGGGCGCGCAGGGCAGCGGCCGTCCAGGCGCCGGCGGCCTCCCAACGGGGCGGCGCGGGGCGGCCGGTGACGGTGCACAGCAGCCGCCAGTAGCGCTCGACGAGGGGTTCGGCGACGGCCTCCAGCTGCTCCAGCAGCCGGGCCCGGGCGGCCGGGCCGTCCTCGGTGGGCGGGGGTGATACAGCAGCGCGAAGCGCTTCCGGCGAAGGGTGGTGGCGGGCGACGGGCGGGCCCGCCTGGGTGGGGAGCCAGGCGGCCACCAGCTCGGCCACGACCGGTGCGGCGGCGGGCGAGTCCGGTGCGACGCCGTCGGCGAGGGCGGTCTCGGCGCGGGTGTGCATCAGGGCGGCGACGCGCCGGGCGCCGGCTTCGGCTTCGGCCGTGGCCGCGGGGTCGCCGCCGGGAGCCGTGCCGGTCCCGGCGGTCATACGGGCGCTGTAGGCGGCCAACCGGCGCCAGGCGGCGCGGAGTTCCGGGTCATGGACCAGGTCGGCCAGTTCGGTCCAGGCGGCGAGCTGTTCGGGGGTGGGGTCCTCGGGCAGGTCAGGGGTGGCGGCCAGCAGGCCGCCGCGGTAGGAGGGGGCAGGTATTCCCCTCAGGGCGTCGTCGATGGCGTCGGCGACGATCCGGCGGCGTTCCCCGGCCGTCTGGCGGGCGAGTCGGGTCATCTGCGGCAGCTCCTCTGCTGCGCTGCCCCGTACGGCCACCGCCCGCAGCACGGCGCTCTGGGCGCGCAGTGCGGAGATCTGCGCGTCCAGTGCGTCGGCCGAGCACGCCGCCGTGTCGGCGAGGGTCCGCTCGCGGCGCAGGACGGCGCGGATCGCCGCCGTCCCGACGCCCAGTTCGCGCAGGCTGCGCACGATCTCCAGGCGGTCGGGGGCGTCGGTTCCGTAGAGGCGGTAGCCCGCGGGGGTGCGGGCGGCGGGCGGCAGCAGGTCCTGGTCCGACCAGTTCCTGATGGTTTTGACCGGGATGCCGGTCAGGCGCGACAGCGCGCCGATCGGAAGCAGTTCCGTGCCGTCCTCGTACATGCCTCCACCTTCGGGTCTCCCACGGGGGGAGACTCAAGCGGCACCGTACGCGACCGGTGGGCGCGGCGCCGGGGGCGCCGGCTCGTCCGGGGCTGCGGCGGCCGCCAACACCCCCAGGGCGAGGGCGTATTGGGCCGCCGTGTAGGTGAGCATGATCCAGAACTGGGGGGCGGGAAGGTGCGGCCAGTGGGCGAGGCCGCCGGCGATCAGGGAGTCGGAGAGCATGAAGAGCAGTCCGCCGGCGGCGGCACGGGGGCCGGCGCGGAGCGCGCCGAACGCCGTCGCGGTGAGCAGCAGGCTGTACCCGGCGACCGGGATCCGCAGGTCGGCGGGCAGGTCGGGCCACAGCAGCAGCACGGTGCCGACCAGGGCTGCGGCGTACAGCCCGGCGACCGCGGCGGTGCGCGCCCGGCGGGGGCCGATCGGGCCGCCGTGCCGGGCGAAGAGCAGCAGGTAGCAGAGGTGTCCGGCGGCGAACGACCCCATGCCGGCGCGGAACGCGCGCTCGCCGCCGATCTGGAGGAAGGTGTCGCCGCCGCAGCCGAACAGCAGCGCCCCGGCCAGCAGCGGCGGGCCGCCGCGGAGCAGGACATGGGCGGCGAGCAGCGGCATCAGGGCCGGTTTGGTCAGGTGGACGGCGGTGTCGGCGAAGGAGGCGGAGCCGCTGCCGGGCGCGGCGGCGGCGTGCGCCAGGAGGGCGGCGAGATGGCCGACGGCCAGTACGGCGAAGGCGACGAGCAGGGCCCGTGCGGCGCGCGGCCGGGGCGCGAGGGGTCTCACGCGGCGGACTCCCCGACGGGGGAGCCGGCCGGCTCGGCGGCCGGGGCCCGGTCCGCGGCGGGGCGGCCGCCGGCTTGCGCACCGGTCTCCACGGCCGTGTCGGCCGCGGCCCCGGTGGTGCCGGCCGGTGCCGCGTCCCGGAGTCGGGCCGGCTGCCAGCCGGGCCCGCGGAACACCCGGCCGGCGCGCTCGCCCCAGCTCTCGGCGGCCCGGACGTCGCGGGCGATGGCGGCGTACTCGTGGGTGGCGACCCGCAGCGGGTTGAAGGTCCTGATGTTCTTGGTGAGGCCGAAGACGGGCCGCTCGGTCTCGGGGACGAACGAGCCGAACATCCGGTCCCAGACGATCAGGATCCCGCCGAAGTTGCGGTCCAGATAGCCGCCTTGGGAGGCGTGGTGGACGCGGTGGTGGGAGGGGGTGTTGAAGACGAACTCGACGGGGCGGGGCAGGGTGCCGATCCGCTCGGTGTGGACCCAGAACTGGTAGACGAGGTTGGCGCCGGAGGTGAAGGCGACCACTGCCGGGTGCACGCCCAGCGCGACCATCGGCACGTAGAAGGGCCAGACCGTCCACGTCGTCCAGGGCTGCCGCAGCGCGGTGGTGAGGTTGAACTTCTCGCTGGAGTGGTGGACCACGTGGCAGGCCCACAGCACCCGGATCACGTGGTGGCCGCGGTGCGACCAGTAGTAGAAGAAGTCCTGGGCGAGCAGCATCAGCGGCAGCGTCCACCACGTGACGGGGATGCGCAGCGGCGTCAGCTCGTAGAGCGCGGCGTAGAGCGCCACGATCGGTATCTTCCACAGCGCGTCGAAGACCAGGCTGCCGAGCCCCATGGTGACGCTGGTGGCCGCGTCCCGCGTCTCGTAGCCGGCGGCGTCGTCGTCGGGGTGCAGGCGGTAGCTCACCATCTCCACCACGGTGAGCAGGACGAAGGCGGGCACGGACCACAACACGACATCGGGCAGGTGCGGCATGCCCCGCACCATAAGTGCGCCGACGGGCGTACGGCTAGGGGTTGTTACTCAGAAGTATGTAAGACCGGGCGTCAGCTTCGGGGGCGGGCGTACCGGCGGTAGCCCCGGTGGACGTACCGGCGGTAGCCCCCGGGCCGGGCGGGAGCCGCGAGGGCGCCGCCGGGCCCGCGCCGAAGGCCCGTTCGCGACGGCCGGGCTGATGCGGCGTCGGCCCCGTGACGGCGCCGCATCGGCCCCGGTGGTGCGCGTCGCGCGGCCGGATCCGCCCGGGCGTCCCGGCCGGATGTGCCCCGGCGGTTCGGTGGCTGTCGGTGGTGGCCCGTATCCTCAGTGACCATGCTCGAAGACCGCAGCGCAGCCGCCCCCTCGATCGCGCCGAAGATCGGCCGGCAGCCGGGCCCGCAGACGCCGCCGGCCGACTGGCCGGCCGGGTATCCCCAGGGATACGCGGTGGTCGACGTGGAGACCACCGGCCTGGCCCGCGACGACCGGATCATCTCCGCCGCCGTGTACCAACTCGACGCCCAGGGCGAGTTCCAGGACTCCTGGTACACCCTCGTCAACCCGCAGCGCGATCCCGGCCCGGTCTGGATCCACGGGCTGACGAGCGAGGTGCTGGCCGACGCGCCGCTCTTCCCCGAGGTCGTACCGGAGCTCTCCGCCCGGCTGGCCGACCGGGTGCTGGTCGCGCACAACGCCATGTTCGACTGGTCGATGCTGGCCCGCGAGTACGCCCGCGCCTCCGCCGTCGCCCCGGTGCGCCAGCGGCTGTGCACCATCGCGCTCTCCAAGGAGCTGGGCCTGCCGCTGCCCAACCACAAGCTGGAGTCCCTCGCCGCGCACTTCGGCGTCGTCCAGGAACGCGCCCACCACGCCCTGGACGACGCCCGGGTGCTGGCCGAGGCGTTCCGCCCCAGCCTGCGCCGGGCCGCGCAGACCGACGTCCGGCTGCCGCTGCTGACCTGCCAGCCGCTGACGGAGTGGTCCGACGCCCCCGCGCCCCGCCCGCGCGCCACCGGCTCCGCCTACCGCCCCGCGGCCTGGCGGCCGTCCCGCAAGCGCCCGGCCTGCCCGTACCCGAACCCGGGGCGCTACGAGCCCGGCGGCCGGCTGGTCCAGGGCATGCGGGTCGCGTTCTCGGGCGACACCTCCGTCGACCGCGAGCTGCTGGAGGACCGGGCGACCGAGGCCGGACTGCACGTGGCGACGAGCGTGTCCCGGCTGACGAGCCTGCTGGTGACCAACGACCCGGACGCCCGCACGTCCAAGACGGTCAAGGCCGCCTCGTTCGGCACCGCCGTCGTCGACGAGGCGGCGTTCATGCAGCTTCTCCAGGACGTCCGGCCGGCGGCACCGGCGTCCGGGTGAAGCCCGGCCAACACACCCGCCGGCACCTCGCCCGTCGGCGGCCCCGCCCGCACGCTGTGGCGCATGGCACGTTGTGAGGTTTGCGGAAACGACTACGGCATGACGTTCGAGGTGCACGCGCAGGGCGCGGTGCACGTCTTCGACTGCTTCTCCTGCGCGATCCACCGCATGGCGCCGATCTGCGAGCACTGCCGTGTGCAGATCATCGGGCAGGGCGTGGAGGCGGAGGGGCAGTGGTACTGCGGTGCGCACTGCGCCCGCTCGGCGGGGCGGGTGGGCATCGTCGACCGGGTCTGACGCCGCTCCCGGCCGCGGCGTCCGGCGCGCGCCGCGGTCCCGGCCGGCCTGCCGCGGGCCGCTGCCGGGGGGACCCGCGGGCCGGGCGCCGGGGGCCGCGAGGTACCGTCGCTGCCGTGTACCGCTTCCTGTTGTCCCGGCAATGGGTGATCCTCACCCTCGTGGGCCTCGTGCTGATCCCGGTCATGATCAAGCTGGGGTTCTGGCAGTTCCACCGCCATCAGCACAAGGTGGCGCAGAACGCGCAGATCGCGCACAACCTCGCCGCCACCCCGGTCCCGGTGACCGACCTGACCGCGGTCGGCCGGCCCCTGCCGCACGGCGAGATGTGGCGCCGGGTCACCGCCACCGGAAGCTACGACACCGCGCACGAGGTCGTCGTCCGCCAGCGCACCGCCGCCGACGAGCAGAAGATCGGTTACTACGTCCTGACGCCGCTGGTGCTCGGCAACGGCCAGGCAGTGGTGGTCAACCGCGGCTGGATCCCGACCGGCGACGACCTCACCAAGTTCCCGCACGTGCCGGCCGCCCCCAAGGGCACGGTCACGGTCACCGGCCGGCTGATGGCCGACGAGACCACCGCGGCCAGCGGGATCAAGGACACCAAGGGCCTGCCGCCCCGCCAGGTCATGCTGATCAACAGCGGGCAGCAGGCGAGGCTCAGCGGCCACCGGATGCTCGGCGGCTACATCGAGCAGACCGCGCCCAAGACGGACTCCCCCGAGCAGGTGCCCGAGCCGGACCACGACTCCATCGGGCCGCACATGGCGTACGCGGTCCAGTGGTGGCTGTTCGCGGCGGCGGTGCCGGTCGGCTGGGTCGTGCTGGTCCGCCGGGAGCGCCGCGACCGGCTGGCCGCCGCGGCCGCGCAGGCCGAGCCGACCGAGCCCGCCGAGCGGGACGAGCAGGCCGCGGAGGCCGCGGAGGCCGTAGCCCGGACGGCGGTCGCCCCCGACTAACGCACCCGCGGCGCGGGAAAGGCCGCGGAGTGCATCCACGCATCGAGGACTACGCGCTCATCGGCGACCTCCAGACCGCCGCGCTCGTCGGCCGGGACGGCTCCGTCGACTGGCTGTGCCTGCCCCGCTTCGACTCCCCCGCCTGCTTCGCCGCCCTCGTCGGCGGCCGGGACAACGGCCACTGGACCCTGGCGCCGCGCTCCGCCGAGGCCCGCGCCGAACGCGCCTACCGCGGCGACTCGCTGATCCTCGACACCGTCTGGGAGACCCCCGAGGGCAGCGTCCGGGTCACCGACTTCATGCCGCAGCGCGACCGGATGCCCGACCTCGTGCGGATCGTCGAAGGGCTGCGCGGCCGGGTGGAGATGCGCGGGGAGCTGCGGCTGCGGTTCGACTACGGGCGGGTGGTGCCGTGGGTGCGCGCCACCGAGGGAAGCCGGGTGGCGGTCGCCGGCCCGGACTCGGTCTGGCTGCGCACCCCGGCCCAGGGCAGCACCTACGGCAAGGACTTCAGCACCCGCTCCGACTTCGCCGTCGCCGCCGGCGAGCGCACCGCGTTCGTGCTGACCTGGCACCCCTCGCACGAGCCCCGCCCCGACCAGATCGACCCGTTCGAGGCGCTGGCGGAGACCACCGACGACTGGCACACCTGGTCCGCGCGGTGCCGCTACGACGGCCCGTACCGCGCCGCGGTGATCCGCTCCCTGATCACCCTCAAGGCGCTCACCTACGCGCCCACCGGCGGGATCGTCGCGGCCCCCACCACCTCGCTGCCCGAGGAGCCGGGCGGGGTCCGCAACTGGGACTACCGCTACTGCTGGCTGCGGGACGCCAGCCTGACCCTGAACTCCCTGATCTGCGCCGGGTATCTGGACGAGGCCGGCGCCTGGCGGGACTGGCTGCTGCGCGCGGTGGCCGGCGCCCCCGACGACCTGCAGATCATGTACGGGCTGGCCGGGGAGCGGCGGCTGCCGGAGTTCGAGCTGCCGTGGCTGTCCGGGTACCAGGACTCGCTGCCGGTGCGGATCGGCAACGCCGCCGTCCGGCAGCGGCAGCTCGACGTCTACGGCGAGGTGATCGACTCGTTCCATGTCGCGCGCACCGCGGGCCTGCCGGCCGAGCCGCACGCCTGGAGCATCCAGCGGGCGGTGGTGGACTACCTGGAGTCCACCTGGCGCGATCCCGACGAGGGCATCTGGGAGATCCGCGGCCCGCGCCGGCACTTCGTGCACTCCAAGGTCATGGCCTGGGTCGCGGCCGACCGCGCGGTACGGGCGCTGGAGCGGCACCCCAGGCTCGGCGGGGACGTGAACCGCTGGCGGGCGATGCGCGACGACGTGCACCGGGAGGTCTGCGCGCGCGGCTACGACGCCGAACGCGGCGCCTTCACCCAGTCCTACGGCTCCCGGGAGCTGGACGCCGCGACGCTGCTCATCCCACGGGTCGGCTTCCTGCCGGGGGACGATCCGCGGGTGGTCTCCACCGTCGACACGGTGCGCCGCGAGCTCTCGCACGACGGTCTGGTCCGCCGCTACAGCACCGAGGGGCGGTCGGTGGACGGACTGCCGGGCGGCGAGGGCGCGTTCCTGGTCTGCTCGTTCTGGCTGGCGGACGCGCTGCTGCTGACCGGACGGCGGGCGGCGGCCCGGAAGCTGTTCGAGCACCTGCTGACGCTGCGGAACGACGTGGGGCTGCTCTCGGAGGAGTACGACCCGGCCGCGAGGCGCCAGTTGGGCAACTTCCCGCAGGCGTTCAGCCATGTCGGCCTGGTGGGGACCGCCTTCGCGTTGCAGGACGGGGCGGGGGCAGACTAGGGCCATGGATCTTGGACTCACCGACCGGACGTATCTCGTCACCGGCGCCACCCGGGGCCTGGGCTTCGCCACCGCCCGCGAACTGGTCGCCGACGGCGCCAATGTGGTGCTCACCGGCCGCACCGAGGAGGCCGCGGCCGAGGCGGCCGCCACCCTGGGCGAGCGGGCCCTGGGCGTGGCCGCCGACAACTCCGACGCGCAGGCCCCGGCCCGTCTGGTGGCCGCCGCCCGGGAGCGCTTCGGCCGCTTCGACGGCGTCCTGATCAGCGTGGGCGGCCCGCCGCCCGGCACCGCCGCCGGCAACACCGACGACGAGTGGCGGACGTCCTTCGAGACGGTCTTCCTCGGCGCGGTGCGGTTCGCCCGGACCGCCGCCGCCGAGCTGGGCGAGGGCGGCGTCATCGGCTTCGTGCTCTCCGGCTCGGTGTACGAGCCGATCGCCGGGCTCACCGTCTCCAACGGCCTGCGCCCGGGCCTCGCCGGCTTCGCCAAGTCCCTGGCCGACGAGGTCGGGCCGCGCGGCATCCGCGTCGTCGGCGTCCTCCCCGGCCGGATCGCCACCGACCGGATGACCCAGCTCGACGAGCTCTCCGGCGACCCCGAGGGCTCCCGCGCCCGCAACTCCGCCACCATCCCGCTGCGCCGCTACGGCGACCCCGCGGAGTTCGGCCGCACCGCCGCCTTCCTCCTCTCCCCCGCCGCGTCCTATCTGACGGGCGTGATGGTCCCGGTGGACGGCGGGGCCCGGCGCGGCTTCTGAGGCCGGCGGGGCGGGACGGGCCGCGGGGCCGTCCCGCCCCCTCGGGCCCGTCCTAGCCGACCCGTTCCGGCCGATGGCGGACCGCCCGCAGGCGGACCTCGGCGGGCAGGCGCTCCAAGCCGGCCGAGGTGCGGGCGTCGGTCAGCGCCGTCTCGGAGAGCCGCAGCACCACGGTCCCGGGGTCGGCGTGCGGGGCGAGGACGAGCAGGGCGCGCACCTGCGGCGCGGTGCGGCGGCCGGTCAGCACCGCAGCCGCCCGGTCGACGCCGTCCACCGCCGCCGCCCCGGCCGCCAGGACGTCCTCCAGCGCCCGGCCCCGCACCGTCGCACCCGCACCGTCACCGGTGTCCACCAGCACCGTGCCGAGCCGGCGCCGCCGCAACTGCGCCAGCAGCCACCACAGCAGCAACAGCACCAGGACGGCGAGCCCGGCGATGACCGCCGGCCACCACCAGCCGCGGCCGGTGAAGCGGGTGCGGTCCGCCGCCGGGAGCAGGACGTCGTCCGGGCGGGCCCAGGGCCAGCCGGACGGCAGGTCGAGGTGCAGGCGGGCCGGCAGGTCCAGGCCGCCCAGCAGGACCAGCCCGCCGGCGCCGAGCAGGAGCACGCCGACCAGCCCGAGCAGCGCCCGGTTGACGCTCGCGTGGGCGGTGCGCATCGCGGGCTCACCTCCCTTTCGGACGCCGGACGTCGACGGTCAGCCGCAGCCCGCGGGTCAGGCCGAGTCCGTGCAGCCCCGCGCCGAGCACCGTGGTGAGGTCGCCGCGGACCGCCGCCAGCTCCCGGAAGTGCGCCACGGCCCGCGCCCGCGCCCGGCGCCGGCCCACGGTCATCCGTACCGTCTGCACCCCGGCGACCTCCATGGCCCGGTCGCGCAGCACCAGTGCGGCTGCCGACCGGTCGAGGCCGGCGCGGACGCCGGGGGCGGTGCGCCGCATCGGCAGCACGGCCCGCAGCCCCGGGGTGGCGGCCAGTGCGAGCAGCCAGATCCCGAGGGCCAGTGCGGCGGCCGCGGCGCCCAGCACCCAGGGGTCGTCGAGGTGCCGGACGGCAAGTTCGTGCGCCAGTCGCCGGCGCCAGGCCATCGCGGGGCGGCCGGCCCGTACCGCGGCCACGTCGTAGAGCAGCAGCCCGGTGGCGCCCAGCAGTACCAGGGCGACCAGCGCCGCGGGCACCCGGCGGGCCGACCAGAAGCGCCGCGCGGGCTCACCGGCGGGCGGGCCGGGCTCGGCCGTCTCCGGTGCCGGCAACTCGCCCGTGGTGCCGGGCGGTTCACCACGGCGCCCGCCGACCGCCGGGCCGGTCCCGGCCGCCCCGGCGCTTCCCGGCCCCGGCCCGTTCACCGCACCCGCCCCCGGGCCCGGTCCGTCAGCAGCGGCGAGTTCAGCCGCTCCACCTGCACGGCCACCTCGGCGACCGTCATCCCCGCCAACGCCCTCACCCGCTCGGTGACTTGACGGCGCACCAGGCGGCAGTGGGCGCCGATGGGGGCGGGGTAGGCGAGTTCCACGGCGATCCGCAGCCGGGCCTCGCCGAACGGCGGGTGGACGTCGCGGTGGGCCACCGTCACCGTGGCGTGGGCGTCGGTGGGGGCGCCGGGGGCCGCCTCGCGCAGCGCCTCGCGGGCCGCCCGCGCGGCGATCCCGGCGACCACCCGGTCGGCGATCCTGGTGGCGCCGCGCTCACCGGCCGGTACGTCGCCGGCAGCGGCGGGCGGGGACACCGTCGCCATCCGGGGTCACCGCCGCCGGTCGTCGCGGTCGCCGGTCCGGACGCGGAAGAACTCCCCGGCCGCCAGGTCCCCGTCGAGGAACCTGCCGGCCATGAACCCGACGGCGCCCAGCGCCGCCACCAGGACGAAGGCCCCGAACCCGCCGAAGTACCCGGCGAAGCCCAGCGCCATCCCGGCCACGAGACCGATCACGGTCATGCTCATCGTGCGCTCCTTCGCTACGGCTCCGGCCGGGCCCGGTCACTGGAGCCGCGGTTCCGCCGCCTCGGCCGAGTCCGGCCCGTAGTCGCCGTCGGCCTCGTCGGGCAGCTTCACATCGCTCACCGCGATGTTGACCTCGACGACCTCCAGCCCGGTCATCCGCTCCACGGCGGCGATCACGTTCTCCCGGACGGCCCGGGCCACGTCCGCGATCGCGACCCCGTAGTCGACCACGATCTCCAGGTCCAGCGCGGTCTGCACCTCGCCGACCTCGGCCTTCACCCCGCGCGCGGGGGCGGCCGACCGCCCGCCGCCGGGCACCCGGTCGCGCACCGCGCCCAGCGTGCGGGCGAACCCGCTGCCCATCGCGTGGACGCCCACCACATCGCGGGCGGCGAGCCCGGCGATCTTCTCCACGACGCCGTCGGCGATGGTGGTCCGGCCGCGCGTGGCGGGGTCGCCGCCGCCCCGTTTCACCGGCCTCGCGGTGTCCGCGCCCAGCTGGCTCTCCGTCATCGCCGTGCGTCCCTTCTGGGATATGCACCTTTCATGCCATTCGTTCCGTTCTCCACATTAGGGGCGGACGACGGGGCGCGCTCCGGGGGTGCGGCAGCGGAGTGCCGCGCCGTCCGGACTGCCGCGGCGGGCGGGCTGGGGCAGGCTGGGGAGGTGGTCCGGGAAAGGGGTGACGCGGTGGCCGCGAACGGCTTGGCACACACCGTGCGGCAACAGCTCGGCATCGGCCGGATCCTGCCGCTCGGCGGCCCGGCGGACGGGGCCTGGATCACCGAACGCGCGGCCCGCGCGGCCCTGTTGCGGGCCCCCGGCACCCCGCCCGGCGTACGCCTGGACGCCCTGCGGCTCTCCCTCGCCACCCCCGGCGACGCCCCGGCAGCGACCGTGCCGGCGCCGCCCAGTGCCCTGCCGCCGGGCCCGCTGCGCATCGCCGCGGACCTGGCCGCACCGTCCGGCCGCCCGCTGCCGGCGCTCGCCGCGCAGCTGCGGACGGCACTGCTGGCCGCGGCGGAGGACGGCCTGGGGCTGCGGGTGGGCGCGGTGGACCTCCGGATCGGCGAACTGCTGGACACCCCCGCCGAGGACGGCCCCGGGGAGAAGGACCGGGCCGCCGACCGGCCCCCGGCACCGGCCGCCGCGGGCCCGGCCGGTGCCGCGGCGGACCCCTCGGACCTCGTCGCCCGGGTCCTCGCCGTCCCCGGGGTGGCCCGGCTCGCCCCGGCCCTGGCCAGCCACTCCCGCCCGGTCGCCCGCACCGGCGACCATGTCCTGGTCCAGCTGGCGACCACCGCGGGCCACCGCCCCCTGGACGTGGCCCGCGCCGTCCGCCGGGCGGTCACCGGCCCGCCGCCGGCACCGCGGTCGGCCGCGGTGCTGGTCACGGCGGTGGCGGACGGCTGACGGCCGGTGCCGCGGGCGGGCGGTCAGTCCCCGACGCCGGCCAGGTCCCGCAGCCGCCGCGCCTGAGCGGCGCGCTCGGCGCGGCGCTGCTCCTCGTACGTCCGGTCCGCGGCGCCGGCCAGCAGGGCCTTGGTCTCGATGACGGCGTCCCGGGGCGCGGCGGTGAGCGCGGCGGCCAGGTCGGCCGCCGCGGCGTCCAGTTCACCGCCGGGCACGACGAGGTTGACCAGGCCGATCCGCTCGGCCTCCGCGGCGTGCACGAAGCGCCCGGTGGCGCAGATCTCCAGCGCCCGGGCGTAGCCGACCAGTCCGATCAGGGGGTGCGTGCCGGTCAGGTCAGGGACGAGGCCCAGACTGGTCTCGCGCATGGCGAACTGCGCGTCCTCAGCGGCGACCCGCAGGTCACAGGCGAGCGCGAGCTGGAAGCCGGCGCCGATGGCGTGCCCCTGGACGGCGGCGATGGACACCAGATCGTGCCGCCGCCACCAGGTGAACGCCTCCTGGTACTCGGCGATCGTGGCGTCCAGCGCTTCGTCCGTACCGCGCGCCATGTCGAGGAACGACGGCTCGCCGTCGAACCCTTCGGGCGTGAACGCCTGCCGGTCGAGCCCCGCGGAGAAGGACCTGCCCTCGCCGCGGAGCACCACGATCCGAACGTTTCCCGGCAGCAGCGATCCCGCCTCGGCCAGTGCCCGCCACATGGCGGGACTCTGTGCGTTGCGCTTGGCCGCGTTGGCGAGGGTCACCGTGGCGATCGCGTCGTCCACGGTGAGCCGCACACCGTGCTTGTCGAGCAGAGTCATGAGGGCGCCTCCGAGTCAGCCACCGCACCTGCGTGCGTAAGTGACTGAACGGTAACCTCCCGGCCGACCACTCGACCGGCCGGGGGGCACCGCCTTCACCCGGAGCCGCGGCCGTCAGACCGAGGCGGCCTTCTTGCCCCTCGTGGCTCCGCCGCGGCCGCGCAGGACCACACCGGATTCGCTGAGCATCCGGTGCACGAATCCGTAGGAGCGGCCGGTTTCCTCGGCCAGCGCCCGGATGCTCGCTCCGGCGTCGTACTTCTTCTTCAGGTCTGCCGCGAGCTTCTCGCGCGCGGCGCCGGTCACCCGGCTGCCCTTCTTCAGAGTCTCGGCCACCCGTGCCTCCTCGTGGGAAGTGCGCTCTGGACTCTCATGATCACCCCTCCCCGGCTTCCTGGCCACCCATTCCGCAAGGTCTGTGCGACATCCTTCGGCGTCCCGCGGCCGCCCGGAGCGGTCGGAATTCTCTCTTCCGCGCGCCCCGCGACGCCGACGCGCGCCCCGGCGGGCGAGAAGTGCCAGGTCAGGTGGCCTGTCGCGGAAACGACGAAGGCCGGGCCGCGAGGGCCCGGCCCGTTGCCGCAGGCTCGCCGGTGTACGAGCCGTTCTCACTCAGATGATGGATCACCCATGGGCCGAATGATCCAGCGGCCGTGATCCAACCGGTGGCGGCGGTACGGCGGTGATCAGGCCAGCGCGACCAGGTCCGCGTAGTCCTGGCCCCACAGGTCCTCGACGCCGTCGGGGAGGAGGATGATCCGCTCCGGCGACAGCGCGTCCACCGCGCCCTCGTCGTGCGTCACGAGGACCACCGCGCCGGTGAAGGTGCGCAGCGCGCCGAGGATCTCCTCGCGGCTGGCCGGGTCGAGGTTGTTGGTGGGCTCGTCGAGCAGCAGGACGTTGGCGGAGGAGACGACCAGCGTCGCCAGCGCGAGGCGGGTCTTCTCGCCGCCGGAGAGCACACCGGCGGGCTTGTCGACGTCGTCGCCGGAGAACAGGAAGGAGCCGAGCACCTTGCGGACCTCGACGAGGTCCATGTCGGGGGCGGCGGAGCGCATGTTCTCCAGGACCGTGCGGTCCGGGTCCAGGGTCTCGTGCTCCTGGGCGTAGTAGCCGAGCTTCAGGCCGTGGCCGGGGCGGACCTCGCCGGTGTCGGGCGTCTCGACGCCCGCCAGCATCCGCAGCAGGGTGGTCTTGCCGGCGCCGTTGAGGCCCAGGATGACGACCCGGGAGCCCTTGTCGATGGCGAGGTCGACGTCGGTGAAGATCTCCAGGGAGCCGTAGGACTTGGACAGGCCCTCGGCGGTGAGCGGGGTCTTGCCGCACGGTGCCGGGTCCGGGAAGCGCAGCTTGGCGACCTTGTCGGAGACGCGCACCGCCTCCAGGCCGGCGAGCAGCTTGTCCGCGCGCTTGGCCATGTTCTGGGCGGCGACGGTCTTGGTGGCCTTGGCCCGCATCTTGTCGGCCTGGGAGTTGAGGGCCGCGGCCTTCTTCTCGGCGTTGGCGCGCTCGCGCTTGCGGCGCTTCTCGTCGGCCTCGCGCTGCTGCTGGTAGAGCTTCCAGCCCATGTTGTAGACGTCGATCTGGGCGCGGTTGGCGTCCAGGTAGAAGACCTTGTTCACGACCGTCTCGACGAGGTCGACGTCGTGGGAGATGACGATGAAGCCGCCGCGGTAGGTCTTGAGGTAGTCCCGCAGCCAGGCGATGGAGTCGGCGTCGAGGTGGTTGGTGGGCTCGTCGAGCAGCAGGATGTCGGAGTCGGAGAAGAGGATCCGGGCCAGCTCGACGCGGCGCCGCTGGCCGCCGGAGAGGGTGTGCAGGGGCTGGCCGAGGATGCGGTCGGGCAGGCCCAGGCTGGCGGCGATGGTCGCGGCCTCGGCCTCGGCGGCGTACCCGCCCTTGGTGAGGAACTCGGTCTCCAGCCGCTCGTACTTCTTCATGGCCTTCTCGCGGGTGGCGCCCTTGCCGTTCGCCATCCGGTCCTCGTTCTCGCGCATCTTGCGCAGCACGGTGTCCAGGCCGCGGGCGGAGAGGATGCGGTCGCGGGCCAGCACGTCGAGGTCGCCGGTGCGCGGGTCCTGCGGGAGGTAACCGACCTCGCCGGAGCGGGCGACCGAGCCGCCGGCCGGGACGCCCTCGCCGGCCAGGACCTTGGTGAGGGTGGTCTTGCCGGCGCCGTTGCGGCCCACCAGGCCGATGCGGTCGCCCCTGGCGATGCGGAACGAGGCGGACTCGATGAGGACGCGGGCGCCGGCGCGCAACTCAAGGCCGGAAGCGGTGATCACGGGGAAAACTCCAGGGCAGGAAGACGGCGGGTTGGACGGACGGTCCGAGAGCGGTCTGCGCCGTCTAATGAACCCAGAGGAGAACTGCCATGCAGGCAGTCTAACGGGCCGGTGCAAATGGATATCCGGCGTTGTCGGACCCTCCTGCGAGACTGTGAGCCATGACACAGCGGTCCGGGCGGCGGGGGTGCCGTCCGGTGCGCGAGAGGCACGGTGATCAGCATGGCAGGCACGCCGACGCTGCTCCCGACGCTGCTCCACCGGGACGCCCCGGCCGCTCCGGGGCAGCTGACGGAGGCGTTCGGATCCACCGTCGCCGCGCGGTACGCCGCGGAGGACGGCACGGTGCTGCACGCCGAACTCGCCCATGGGGACGGGGTGGTGAGGGTCGGTTCGAAGGACCGCGGCGGCCCGTTCGACGAGGCGGTGGGGGACGCCGGGCCGAGCGGGGTCCAGGCCGTCGTCGACGTCGTCGTCGACGACGATCCCGGCGCGCACCGCGAGCGGCCGGGCGGGGCGGGGTCATGACCCGCCGGCGCCCGGCCGGGGTGCCCGGGGCGTCACGCGCCGCCGGTGTGGACCTGGAAGGCGGCCCGCCGGACGGCCTTGGCGAGGGCCGGGTCGGGGTGCGCGGCGGCCAGCGCGACCAGCACCTGCACGGTGCGGGGGTGGCCGACGGCGCGGACCTCCGCCAGCAGCCGCGGCACCGAGCCCTGGACGGCCGAGTCCAGGTGCCGGACGAGGAGTTGGGTCTCCCCGTGGTCGGCGACGGCCGCCGCGGTGTCCACCCACAGCCAGGTCGACTCCTCGCGGGTGAGGACGTCGGAGGCGGTCTCGGGGTCGCCGCCGTCGTGCTCGAAGAGCCACAGCAGGGCGTAGGGGCGCAGCACGGGCTCGTCGGCGGCGGCGCGCACGACCGGTTCGGCCGGGCCGCCGACGGCGCGCAGCGCCTCGAAGGCCAGCCCGCGCAGCAGCGCGTCCTCGCCGCGGGCGACGGCGAGGAGTTCCTCGACGGCGGCACCGACGGAGCGGGCGGCGAGCCAGGCGCGGTACTCGGCGCGGGCCGGGCCCGGGGTCAGCCGGGCACAGCCGCGCAGCATCGCCTCCGCGGACTGCTCGATGTTGCCGGCCGGGCTCTGCGCGGCGACGCAGATCTGCTCCAGCTTGACCCACACCGACCAGTTGCCCAGCGGCGTCAACTGCGCCTCCTGGCCGTGGTGGCGCCCGTCGGCGGCTTCGCCGGCCTCGTGGGCACCGCGCGGCGGCATCAGCGCGCCGACGGCGAGCAGGGCGTCCAGCGCCCAGCGCAGGAGATCGGCGAGCGGCGCCCCCGCGGCGTCGCTCGCCGGGCCCGCGGCGTCGGTGGCGTCCGCCGGGTCCGTGCCGTAGGGGACCTCGCAGCGCTCGGTGCGCAGTTCGGCGACGCGCTGGCCGAGCATGTCCAGCAGGACCGGCAGCCGGACCGGGCCGGCGGACAGGTGCAGCAGGGACAGCAGCTGCGGTACGGCCTCGACGACCTCGGCGACGGCGGAGGCACCGGCCGCGGCCGGTGCGGCCAGGGCCAGCGACCAGGCGTCGAAGAGCGCGACCCAGCCGCGCAGGGCGGCGGTGTCGTCGCGGTCCCAGGCACGCAGCCGCCAGCCGGGGCGGGCCAGGCCGTCGTGGAGTTCGACGAGCCCGGCGAGCCGGGCCCGGTCCCAGTCGGCGCGCACCTGGTGGGGGGGCAGGCCCAGGGCCTCGGCGGCACCGGCGACGGCGGCCTCCGGGAGCGATCCGTCGGGGCCGGCGCGGAGGCTGCCCGCGTGGTCGGCCCAGCGCGCGAGACGGGCCGCGCCGGCCAGTACGGCGCGGGCCTGGCGGGCCAGTTCCGCGGGCGGCGGAGTGCCCTCGGGCGGCCGGGGCGCCGGGCGGGCGGCCCGGGTGCTCACCGCCCGGCGGGCGGCCGCAATCGGTTGTCGGGGGACGAGTCGGAGCCGGGAGTCGCGCGGTGTACGGGACGTCACAGGAGCAGTCTTGCCGCTGACGGCCCGAAAACCCAATCGGAACCCTGCTTGCGGCTCTTCGGGCCCGCGTCACCCCGGCGTCCCGCTCCGGTCGGCGGGAGTTGTCCGGCCGGCCATCTCCGGCGCCGACCGCGGATCCGGAGGCGCCCGGGGATCGGCCGCCGGCGGCGTCACATCAGCGGGGTGAGGAAGCGGCGCAGGGTCTCCTCGTAGCGGTCCGGGCCGGCGTTCCACATCGCGGCGTGCGGGGCGTGCGGGACGGGGTGCAGGGTGATCAGCTCCGGGCGGCGGGCGGCCAGGCGGCGGGAGGCGTCCCAGGGGGCGAGGGTGTCGTCGGGGCCGTGGAAGAGGAGGACGGGCACGTCGAGTTCGTCGGCCTCGACGGCGTCGGCGGGGCGGTCGACGGGCAGTCCGGTGTGGCCCTCGGCGGCGCGGACGGCCAGCGGGAGCAGGGCGCGCGGGATGTGCCGGGCGGCGGCCAGCGCGCGGACGGTGGCGTGCCGGTCGAGCACCGGGGAGTCCAGGACGAGGCCGGAGACGCGGTCGCGCAGCGGGGAGTTGAGGGCGGCGCGGAGCGCCATGGTGGCGCCGGCGGACCAGCCGTAGAGGACGACCGCGCGGGCGCCGTGGCGGACGGCGTAGCGGATCGCGGCGTCCAGGTCGCGCCATTCGGTGTCGCCGAGGTGGTGGAGGCCGTCGGCGGTGCGCGGGGCGCCGGGGTCGTTGCGGTAGGCCAGGTCGAGGACGGGGAAGCGGTGCCGGTGCAGGAAGGGCAGCACCACCATGGGGTGTTCGCGGGTGGTGCCGAGGCCGTGCACGGTGATGACCCAGGTGTCGCGGGCGCCGGGCACGAACCACGCGGGCAGGGCGCCCAGTTCACCGGGGACGTCGACGTCGGCGCAGGCGAGGCCGAGGGCGCCGTGGGGGTCGCCGATGTGCACCTGCGGGGTCAGCCGCATCCGGGCGCCGGGCCGCAGGGTGCCGCGGGCGACCCGCTCCAGGCGGCGGACGACGGCGTCGGGCGGATGCGGCGTGCCGTGGACGACGGAGCCGACGACGGCGTGGCAGCCGGCGCCGGAGAGGCCGTAGACGCCGGGTCTGAGGGAGACCAGGCTGCGGGTGAGGGCGATGCGGTCGCCGTCGGTGGAGTGGACGGTGAGCCGGGAGTCGCCCGGGAAGGGGTGTCCCGGGGACGGTTTCAGGGCAACGTCGCCGGCGTACCGCCCGGCCGCCACGGCGGCCGCCCCGGCACCGACCACGGTGGTGGCGGTCACCGCCGCCACGGTACCCAGTCGCACCCCTCCAGTGTGCGCAGGGCCGCCGGACCCGGCCACCGGACGGCCGGGAGCGGCGGCCGGACCGGCGGCGCCGTGCCGCGCGGGCCGCTACCTGGGGTCGTCGCCGGGCTGGCCGTAGCCGCGCAGCCGTTCGCCGGCGGCGTCGAGCTGGGCGGGCGAGAGCAGGCCGGGGGTGTGGCCGGGCACGGCGGCGGCGAGGAGCCAGACCCGGCACATCCACTCCAGTTGGGCGGTGCGTTCCAGGGCCTGGGCGAGGCTGTCGCCGTAGGCGACGGTGCCGTGGTTCCGCAGCAGCGCGGCGGTGCGGTCGCGGAGCGCTTCGAGCATGTGGGCGGCGAGTTCGTCGCTGCCGTAGAGGGCGTAGGGGGCGACCCGCACGGGGCCGCCGAGTGCGGCGGTCATGTAGTGGACGGGCGGGAGTTCGGGGACGAGGGTGGAGACGGCGGTGGCGTGCGGGGCGTGGGTGTGCACGACGGCGGTGGCCGGGGTGTGGCGGTAGACGGCCAGGTGGAGCGGGAGTTCGCTGGTCGGGCGGAGTCTGCCGACGATCGGGCGGCCTTCGATGTCCACCCCGGTGAGGTCGGCGGGGCCCAGCCGGTCGTAGGGGATGCCGCTGGGGGTGACGAGGATCAGGTCCCTGACGCGGACCGAGACGTTGCCCGAGGTGCCGACGACGAGGCCGTCGGCGGCGGTCCGGCGGGCGGTGGCGACCAGTTCGCGCCAGGCGTCGGCGAGGTGGTCGGGGTGCTCCTTCATGGTGTCCTCCGGTGCGACGCTGCGGGACGTGCGGAAAGGCACGAGGGCGGTGCACGACACCGTATGGGCGGGCCGGGGCACTGTACGCGCCGACACCGGAAGCCCGGTATCCGCCACGTGGGGATGTCCGGTCCACTGCGGGCGATTGGCCGGAGTTCGACCACCTTGCGCCGATCATCCGTTAACGTCGAGTGATCCGCACCTCCTCGCATGGCATCGCCAGGGGGGCACCCATGACCTGTGACCGCTCCGCCCGCCGCATACGGGCGTCCGGCGACGGGGTCCGGCGCGGAGCGGGCCGCGCGCGGTGATCTGCGCAACGGCCCGCCGACAGGACCGCTGGAACGGTACCCCGGCCCAGCACGAGGAAATTGCCGGCGGATGAGGCGGAAGTGGCGGTTGAGGCACCTCCGCGTGAACACTGCGGGGGTGTCATCGCGACGCCCGGCCCAGTTCACTTTCCGTTCACCCGCTGTCCGTACGTTCCCGACGACACTGACCATCGAACGGATTGCCTGGGTGAATGGAACACATCACGCTTCTCATCGGGATCGTGATCGTCACGGCCTTGGTGTTCGACTTTACGAACGGCTTCCACGACACGGCCAACGCAATGGCCACCACCATCTCCACCGGGGCTCTGCGTCCCAAGGTCGCGGTGGCGATGTCGGCGGGACTCAATCTCGTCGGGGCATTCCTCTCCGTGGAGGTGGCGAAGACCATCTCCGGCGGCATCATCGACGAAACCGCCGGCGTCAGACCTGAGGTGATCTTCGCCGGTCTGGTCGGCGCGATCATCTGGAACCTCCTGACCTGGCTCGCCGGTCTCCCCTCCAGCTCGTCCCACGCCCTCTTCGGTGGTCTGATCGGCGCGACCCTGGTGTCCGCGGGCGCCGACGGGGTGCACGGCCAGGCCGTGGTGATGAAGGTCCTGATCCCGGCGGTGGCCGCGCCGTTCGTCGCGGGGCTCGCCGCGATGGCGGCGACCCGGCTCACCTACCGGCTGACCCGCGGCCGCGCCGAGGAGGACACCGCCAAGGGCTACCGCGCCGGGCAGATCGCCTCGGCGGCGCTGGTCTCGCTGGCCCACGGCACCAACGACGCGCAGAAGACGATGGGCGTGATCACCCTCGCGCTGATCACCGGCGGGGTCGTCGCCCCGCACTCCGACCCGCCGCTGTGGGTGATCGCCTCCGCCGGCCTGGCCATCGCGCTCGGCACCTACCTGGGCGGCTGGCGGATCATCCGCACGATGGGCAAGGGCATCACCGACATCCGGCCGCCGCAGGGCTTCGCCGCCCAGACGGGCGCGGCGGCCACCATCCTGGCCTCCTCCCACCTCGGTTTCGCGCTCTCCACCACCCAGGTCTGCTCGGGCGCCGTGATGGGCTCCGGGCTGGGCCGCAAGGGCGGCGTGGTGCGCTGGTCCACAGCCGGACGGATGGTCGTGGCCTGGGGGCTGACGCTGCCGGCCGCCGGCCTGGTCTCCGCGGGGGCCGCGTTCCTCGCCGACCAGGGCACCTGGGGCGTGGCCGCGGTCGCCGTCCTGGCGCTGGCGATCTGCGGCGGCATCTGGGCGGCCTCCCGGCGCAAGCCGGTGGACCACACCAACGTCAACGAGGGTCCGGCGGCGGAGCCGGCCGGGGTCGTCACCACGGCGCTGCAGACCGTCTCCCCTCCCCCTGCGGGCCCGGTCGCCGCGGTGGCCACCGCCCCGGCAGCCGCCGACGCGGACGGCGCGGCCGTTGCCGCCCAGGCCCCCGCCCGGCCCGCGACGGCCACCTCCTGACCGCCGACCGCCCGTTCCAAAGGACCTAAGGACTACGAATGCACATCGACTGGGCAGCTCTCGGCCAGGTCTTCGGCGTCAGCCTCGCGGTGACGGTGGGGATCGTGGGCCTGTTCACCGTCGGGATCGTGGGGACCTCCCGCAAGCCGGCCGCGGACGGCCAGGGAGCGGCCACGGCACCGGCCGCCGGGGCACGCGCCGGGGCGCTGGCGGCCTTCGCGCTGTGCGCGGCGGCGGTGGGGTACGGGATCTATCTGATCGTCGCCGCCTGAGACCGGCGCCGGCGGATCCGGCGGTGGACGGGGCGTTCGGTGGGCGCGGCAGCAGCCGCGGCCGCCGGGCGCCCCGTCCGCGTGTCCGGCCGGGGGCCGGTGCGCCGGCGGCCGCCCTGTGGTCTTGGCCACAGGTCCGGCGGCGGGGCTGCGGAGCAGGTCAAGGGCGAGTTGACGGGCCTTCGCGGACCGTGGTGGACTGCCCGGGCCAATCGGCGACAGCAGAGGAAGTCCGGTGCGAATCCGGCGCGGTCCCGCCACTGTCACCGGGGAGCGCTCCTCCAGCGAGGGCCACGGTCCGTAGTACTCCGTACGGGCGGGAAGGCCGGGGGCGGCGCCGATCCGGGAGCCAGGAGACTCTGGTCGCCGTCGCGTCGAGCCAGGGCGAGGACCCTGAGTGAGGACATATCGCCATGCCCGGCTGCCCGTCGAGAGCCCCGATTCCCGCTGCCGCAGGACCCGTTCACGGACGGCCGGCGGCCTGATCCGATGCGCGGCGAACACGCGGGATATGCGTGCGGCGCGGCCCTCGGCTTCCTCGGTGACCTGATCGCGGCGGACCCGCGGCGCGGCCATCCGGTGGCCGCGTTCGGCCGGGCCGCGAGCGCCGTCGAACGCCGGCTGTGGCGCGACCACCGGGGCCACGGGGCGGTGCACACCGTGCTGTGCGCGGGCGGCGCGGCCGCCGGCGCCGCACTGCTGGAGCGCGCCCTGAGACACCGTCCGGGCGCCCGTACGGCGCTGACCGCGGCCGCGGTGTGGGCCGTACTGGGCGGCACCTCGCTGGGCCGGGAGGCGCGCGCCGTGGGCGGGGCGCTGGCCGTCGGCGATCTGGAGGTGGCGCGGGAGCGGCTGCCGCATCTGTGCGGGCGCGATCCGCAGGCGCTGGACGGGCCGCAGATGGCCCGCGCGGTGGTGGAGTCGGTCGCCGAGAACACCTCGGACGCCGTGGTGGGCGCCCTGGTGTGGGGCGCGCTGGGCGGGGTGCCCGGTCTGGTGGCGTTCCGCGCGGTCAACACCCTGGACGCGATGGTCGGTCACCGGTCGCCGCGCTACCGGCGGTTCGGCTGGGCGGCGGCCCGTCTCGACGACGTGGCCGGCTGGCCGGGCGCGCGGCTGACCGCGGCGCTGGCGGTGCTGGTGGGCCCGGACCGGCGCGGTGCGCTGCGGGCCTGGCGGGCGGACGGTGCGGCGCACCCGAGCCCCAACGCGGGCCCGGTGGAGGCGTCGTTCGCGGGCGCGCTGGGCGTCCGGCTGGGCGGCACCCTGGCGTACGGCGGGCGGGTGGAACACCGGCCGGTGCTCAACGGCGGGGCGCGGCCACCGGCGGTGGCCGACATCGAGCGGGCGGTGCGGCTGTCCCGGCGGGTGGGTCTGCTGGCGCTGGGCGTCACGGTGGCCGGCCGGCTGGCGGCGGGCGCGCTGCGGCGCGGGAACGGGAAGGGGACGCGGTGAGCGGGCAGGGGAAGGCGGCCGGGACGGCCGTGGGCGGCGGGCTGTTGGTGGCCGGGACGACATCCGACGCGGGCAAGAGCGTGGTGACCGCCGGCATCTGCCGCTGGCTGGTCCGGCAGGGCATCTCGGTGGCGCCCTTCAAGGCGCAGAACATGTCGCTGAACTCGTTCGTGACCCGGGAGGGCGCGGAGATCGGCCGGGCGCAGGCGATGCAGGCGGCCGCGGCGCGGATCGAGCCGACCGCCCTGATGAACCCGGTGCTGCTCAAGCCGGGCAGCGACCGCAGCAGCCAGGTGGTGCTGCTGGGGAAGCCGGTGGGCGAGCTGAGTGCGCGCGGCTACCACGCCGGCCGGCAGGAGCAGTTGCTGGGCACCGTGACGGACTGCCTGGCGGAGTTGCGCCGTACCCACGACGCGGTGATCTGCGAGGGCGCCGGCAGCCCGGCCGAGATCAACCTGCGGCGCACCGACATCGTCAACATGGGCATCGCCCGGGCGGCGCGGATCCCGGTCGTGGTGGTCGGCGACATCGACCGCGGCGGGGTCTTCGCGTCGTTCTTCGGCACCACCGCGCTGCTGTCGGCCGAGGACCAGGAGCTGGTCGCCGGCTACCTCGTCAACAAGTTCCGCGGCGATGTGACGCTGCTGGAACCGGGCCTTGCGATGCTGCGCGGGCTCACCGGGCGGGCCACGTACGGCGTCCTGCCGTACACGCACGGGCTGGGCATCGACGAGGAGGACGGACTGAGGGTGTCGCTGCGCGGCGCGGTCCGCGAGTCGGTGGTGGCGCCGCCGGCCGGCGAGGACGTCCTGCGCGTGGCGGTCTGCGCGGTGCCGCTGATGTCCAACTTCACCGACGTGGACGCGCTGGCGGCCGAACCGGGCGTGGTGGTGCGGTTCGTGGACCGGCCGGAGGAGCTGGCCGACGCGGACCTGGTGGTGCTGCCGGGGACCCGCGGCACGGTCCGCGCGCTGGCCTGGCTGCGCGAGCGCGGGCTGGCGGACGCGGTGGTCCGGCGGGCCGCGGAGGGCCGTCCGGTGCTGGGCATCTGCGGCGGGTTCCAGATGCTCGGCGAACGCATCGAGGACGAGGTCGAGTCGCGGGCGGGCACGGTGGACGGGCTGGGGCTGCTGCCGGTCCGGGTGCGGTTCGCCCGCGAGAAGTGCCTCGCGAGGCCGGTGGGCCGGGCGCTCGGCGAGCGGGTGGAGGGATACGAGATCCACCACGGCGTCGCCGAAGTGGCCGGGGGCGACGAGGCGTTCATCTCTGATGACCAAGGAAACAGCTTGGACGGGTGCCGGGTGGGGGCCGTGTGGGGCACGCACTGGCACGGCTCCCTGGAGAGCGACGGGTTCCGGCGGGCGTTCCTGCGGGCGGTGGCCCGGGCGGCCGGCCGCCGGTTCGTGCCGGCGCCGGACACCCGCTTCGGCGCGCTGCGCGAGGAGCAACTGGACCGGCTGGGCGATCTGATCGAGGAGCACGCGGACACCAAGGCGCTGCTGCGGCTGATCGAGGAGGGGGTGCCGGAGGGGCTGCCGTTCGTTCCTCCGGGGGCGCCGTGAGGGCCAACGTGCCGCACGGCGCACACAGTTCGACCGGCAACGGACGCAAGCCACTTGAGGGAGTGATCACCACATGAGCACCCGGTATCCGTTCACCGCCGTCGTCGGCATGGACGACCTGCGGCTGGCGCTGCTGCTGAACGCCGTCAGCCCGGCGGTCGGCGGTGTCCTGGTCCGTGGCGAGAAGGGCACCGCCAAGAGCACCGCCGTGCGCGCCCTGGCGGATCTCGTGCCCGAGGTGCCGGTGGTGGCGGGCTGCCGCTTCAGCTGCGACCCGCTCTCCCCCGATCCGCAGTGCCCGGACGGTCGGCACGACGCCGGCCCCGCCGAGTCCCGGCCGGCCCGCATGGTCGAGCTTCCGGTGGGCGCGTCCGAGGACCGCCTCGTCGGCGCGCTCGACATCGAGCGAGCACTCGCCGAGGGGGTGAAGGCGTTCGAGCCGGGACTGCTCGCGGCCGCCCACCGAGGCATCCTCTACGTGGACGAAGTCAACCTGCTCCACGACCACTTGGTCGACGTCCTCCTGGACGCCGCCGCCATGGGTGCCTCCTACGTGGAGCGCGAAGGCGTCTCCGTGCGGCACGCGGCCCGTTTCCTGCTCGTCGGGACGATGAACCCCGAAGAGGGCGAGCTGCGGCCGCAGTTGCTGGACCGCTTCGGGCTGACCGTGGAGGTCGCGGCGTCCCGGGACCCGGAGCAGCGGGTGGAGGTGGTCCGCCGCCGGCTGGCGTACGACGACGACCCGGCGGGCTTCGCGGCGCGCTGGGCGACGCAGGAGCAGGAGCTGCGCGAACGGATCGCGCGGGCCCGGGAGTTGCTGCCGTCGGTGGCGCTCGGCGACTCGGCACTGCGGCAGATCGCGGCGACCTGTGCGGCGTTCGAGGTGGACGGGATGCGGGCGGACATCGTGATGGCCCGCACCGCGACCGCGCTGGCGGCCTGGGCCGGACGGACCGAGGTGCTCCCGGAGGACGTCCGGCAGGCGGCGCTGCTGGCGCTGCCGCACCGGCGCCGGCGGGCCCCGTTCGACGCGCCCGGGCTCGACGAGGACAAGCTCGACCAGGTGCTGGAGGAGTCCGGCGGGCAGGACCCGGACGGCGACGACGATCCGGAGCCGGAGGGCCCGGACGGCGGTCCCGACGGTCCGGACGGCGGCCCCGACGGCGGGCCCGGTGGGCTGCCGCCGCAGGACGGCGGGCCCTTGGAGCAGCCGGGGGACGCGCCGCGCCCCGAGGTGCCGCGGCAGCAGGAGCCGGAGCGCCCGGCGCGGCCCGAGGAGCCCGAGCGGGAGCCGGCGGGCGAGCCGGCCGCATCCGGTCCCGGCCCGGAGCAGGCCGCGGTGGGCGCCGCCGAGCCGTTCCGGACCCGGCGGCTGGACGTGCCGGGACTGGGCGAGGGCGCGGACGGACGGCGGTCCCGGGCCCGGACCGCGCACGGCCGGACGACCGGGGCGCGGCGGCCCCACGGGGCCCTGGGCAAGCTGCACTTGGCTGCGACCGTGCAGGCCGCGGCGCCGCACCAGGGGGCCCGCGGGCGGCGCGGCCCGGGGCTGGTGCTGCGCCGGGACGATCTGCGGGAGGCGGTGCGCGAGGGGCGCGAGGGCAACCTCGTGCTGTTCGTGGTGGACGCGTCCGGGTCGATGGCGGCGCGGAGGCGGATGGGCGCCGTCAAGGGGGCGGTGCTCTCGCTGCTGCTCGACGCGTACCAGCGGCGGGACAAGATCGGGATGGTCACCTTCCGGGGTTCCGGTGCCGAGCTGGCGCTGCCGCCGACGTCGTCGGTCGAGGCGGGCGCGGCGCGGCTGGAGCAGCTGCCGACCGGCGGCCGGACGCCGCTGGCGGAGGGGCTGCTGCGGGCCCACGAGGTGCTGCGGGTGGAGCGGATGCGGGACCCGTCGCGCCGGCCGCTGCTGGTGGTGGTCACCGATGGCCGGGCGACCGGCGGCCCGGACCCGCTGGGGCGGGCGCACCGGGCGGCGGGGCTGCTGGCCGGCGGGAGCGTCGCGTCGGTGGTGGTGGACTGCGAGGCGGGACCGGTGCGGCTGGGGCTGGCCGGAGAGCTGGCCCGGGAGCTCGGCGGCACCGCCGTCACCCTCGACGAGCTGCGCGCGGACAGCGTCTCCGCGCTCGTAAGGACCGTGCAGGGCAGGCCCGTCCGCGGCGGCAGCAGTGCCGGCCGGGGCCGGGATCACGATCACGTCAACAGGGAGAAGGCCGCGTAATGCCGCAGGGACAGCCGTCCGTCGTACCGGACGACGGGCTCACCACCCGCCAGCGCCGCAACCGCCCGCTGGTCCTGGTCCACACGGGCAAGGGCAAGGGCAAGTCCACCGCCGCCTTCGGGCTGGCGCTGCGGGCCTGGAACCAGGGCTGGCCGGTCGGGGTGTTCCAGTTCGTGAAGTCGGCGAAGTGGAAGGTCGGCGAGGAGCGGGCGCTGAAGGTGCTGGGCGCCACCGGGGAGGGCGGCACCGTCGACTGGCACAAGATGGGCGAGGGCTGGTCCTGGGTGCAGCGCGACTCCCAGTTCAGCAACGAGGAGGCGGCCCGCGAGGGCTGGGAGCAGGTCAAGCGGGACCTGGCCGCCGAGACCTACCGGCTGCTGGTGCTGGACGAGTTCGCCTACCCGCTGAAGTGGGGCTGGGTGGACGTCGACGAGGTGGTGGCGGTGCTGCGGGACCGGCCCGGCACCCAGCATGTCGTCATCACCGGGCGGGACGCGCCCGAGGCGCTGCTGGACTTCGCGGACCTGGTGACGGACATGACGAAGGTCAAGCACCCGATGGACGCGGGGCAGAAGGGCCAGCGGGGCATCGAATGGTGAGCACGTCGTGAGCGGTGGCGCCGTGCCCCGCCTGGTGATCGCCGCGCCGTCCTCGGGCGCCGGGAAGACGACGGTGGCCACCGGTCTGATGGCGGCCTTCGCCGAGGCGGGGCTCACGGTGTCGCCGCACAAGGTGGGGCCCGACTACATCGACCCGGGGTACCACGCGCTGGCCACCGGCCGGCCCGGCCGCAATCTGGACGCCTTCCTGTGCGGTCCGCAGCAGGTCGCGCCGCTGTTCCTGCACGGGGCGGCCGGGGCGGACCTCGCGGTGGTCGAGGGCGTGATGGGGCTGTTCGACGGGGCCTCCGGGAAGGGCGAGTTGGCGTCCACGGCGCAGGTGGCGAAGGTGCTGCGGGCGCCGGTGGTGCTGGTGGTGGACGCCTCCTCGCAGTCCCGGTCGGTCGCGGCGCTGGTGCACGGCTTCGCGTCGTGGGACCCGGAGGTGCGGCTGGCCGGGGTGATCCTCAACAAGGTCGGTTCGGACCGGCACGAGGAGCTGCTGCGCGACGCCATGGGCTCCTCCGGGGTGCCGGTGCTCGGGGCGCTGCGCCGTACCGAGCAGGCCCGTACGCCGTCCCGGCACCTGGGTCTGGTGCCGGTGGCCGAGCGGCGCGCGGAGGCCCTGGAGTCGGTGCGGGCGCTGGCCGCGCGGGTGCGCGAGGGCTGCGATCTGGAGGCGCTGCTGGCGCTGGCGCGCACGGTGCCGGAGCTGCCGGACCGGCCGTGGGACCCGGCGGAGGCGGTGGCCGGCGGGGCCACGGGGTCCCATCGGCCCGTGGTGGCGGTGGCCGGCGGGCCCGCGTTCACCTTCTCCTACGCCGAGCACACCGAGCTGCTGGCCGCGGCGGGCGCCGAGGTGGTGCCGTTCGACCCGCTGCGGGACGAGCGACTGCCGTCCGGTACGCGGGGGTTGGTGATCGGCGGCGGCTTCCCCGAGGTGTACGCGCCGGAGCTGTCGGCGAACGCGCCGCTGCGGGCCGCGGTGGCCGAACTGGCCGCGTCGGGCGCGCCGGTCGCCGCCGAGTGCGCCGGGCTGCTCTATCTCTCCCGTTCGCTCGACGGGAAGCCGATGTGCGGGGTACTGCCCGCGGACGGCCGGATGACGCAGCGGCTGACCCTCGGCTACCGGGAGGCGGTGGCACTGGGCGACAACGCGCTGGCCGCGGCCGGGACCCGGGTGCGGGGCCACGAGTTCCACCGGACGGTGCTGGAGCCGGGCGCCGGCGCGTCCCCGGCGTGGGGCGTGACGCACCCCCGGCGCGGTGTCGAGGGCTTTGCCTCCGGCGGGGTGCACGCCTCGTATCTGCATCTGCACTGGGCGGCCGAACCGGCCCTGGCCGGGCGGCTGGTGGCCGGGGCGGCGCGGGGCGCGGTGCCGGTGCCGGGGGCCGGGCCCGCATGACGGACGCGGGCGGCCGGCTCGTCGCGGGCGTCGGTGCCCGCCGGGGCGTGTCGGCTGCGGAGGTGCGGGAGCTGGTCCGGGCCGCGCTGGCGGCGGCGGGCCGGGAGCCCGGTGCGCTGGTCGGCCTGGCGACCGTGGCGGCCAAGGCGGCCGAGCCCGGTCTGCTGGGCGCGGCGCGGGAGTTCGGGGTGCCGCTGTGGTCGTTCCCGGCGGCGGAGCTGGCGGCGGTGCGGGTCCCGGGGCCGTCCGCCGCCGTCCGGGCCGCGGTGGGCACGCCGAGCGTGGCGGAGGCGGCGGCGCTGCTGGCCGCGGGGCCGGGGGCCGTACTGGTCGTGGGGAAGCGGGTGTCGGCGCCGAAGGGCCGGCCGGGCGCGGCGACCTGTGCGCTGGCCGCCACCCCGACAGCGAAACCCTGGGTGGGCGTCGAGGAGATGTTTCGACCCCTCCCCCAGCTACCGCAGGGGGATTCCTGGCTCGGGAAGCCCCGCAGGTCAGCGACCTGAAAGGGCTTACTCCCGCAACACCAGCCGGGATGGAACCTGCCCGGTTGCCCGAAAGCGTCGGGTTGCGCCGGCTTGGTTCTCGCTCAACGCGTCGTGCGCGCTTGGTTCTTGCCACGCATGTCCCGTACCTTACCCGCTCTCCCCACCTGAAGGCGGGGACTTCCTCGAAGGAGGTCAGGTGACCACCCGACCCGCACTGCTCATCGCCGGTCACGGCACCCGTCACGAAGGGGCGGCCGACGCCCTGCGCGCCCTGGTGGGGATGCTCGCCGACCGGCACCCGGACATGCCGGTCGCCGGCGGCTTCTTCGGCGCCCCGGCGTCGCCGCTGCCGCTGTCCGGCGCGGTCGACGAACTTGCCGCGCGGGGCGCGACCCGGCTGGTGGCGGTGCCGCTGCTGCTGGCGCCCACCGGGCCGATCCGGGAGACCCTGCCGGAGGCGGTGGCGCGGGCGGTCGCCCCCCACCCCGGCCTCGGCTTCGTCTGCGGGCCCGCGCTGGGGCCGCACCCCCGGCTGCTGGAGGTGCTGGAGCGGCGGCTGGAGGCGGTGCTGGGCGGCGGGGCGCGGCGGCCCGCGGACCGGGCCCGTACGACGGTGCTGCTGGTGGGCCGGGGCGCGGCCGATCCGCACGCCAACGCCGAAGTGGTCCGCACCGCACGGCTGTTGTGGGAGGGCCGTGGCTTCGCGGGCGTGGAGAGCGCGTTCGTGACGCTGGCGGCGCCGGACGTGCCGGCCGGGCTGGACCGGTGCCGGGTGCTGGCCGCGGCGGCGCCCGGTGCTCCCGGCGCGGACCGGATCGTGGTCCTGCCGGGCTTCTTCTTCGCCGGTGATCTTCTGGAGCGGCTGCGGATGCAGACCGAGGGCTGGGCGGCGGCGCACCCGGGGATCGAGGTGCTGGGCGCGGAGCCGATCGGTGCGGCGCCGGAACTGGCCGAGGTGGTCATGGAGCGCTACCGGGCGACGGTGGCGGACGGTGCGGCGCCGGAACTGGCCGTGGGCGCCGCGGCGGCCGTCGGGGGCCCGGCGTGACCGGGCCGGCGCCGACCGCCGCGGCCGCGCGCGGCGGTCCGGCGTCCGACGCGGTGGATCTGCGGCACCACGGTGACGCCGAGGTGCGCGGCGCGGATCTGACGGACCTGGCGGTCAACGTCCGCGCGGGCACTCCCCCGGCCTGGCTGAAGGCCCGGATCGCCGGGTCGCTGGACGGGCTGGCGGCGTACCCGGACGGCCGGGCGGCCCGTCGGGCGGTCGCGGTGCGGCACGGGCTGCCGGCGGAGCGGGTGCTGTTGACGGCCGGCGCGGCGGAGGCGTTCGTGCTGCTGGCGCGGGCGGTCCGGGCCCGCCGGCCGGTGGTGGTGCATCCGCAGTTCACCGAGCCGGAGGCGGCGCTGCGGGACGCCGGGTACGCGGTGGGGCGGGTGCTGCTGGCGGAGCGGGACGGTTTCCGGCTGGATCCGGCGGCGGTGCCGGACGACGCGGATCTGGTCGTCGTCGGCAATCCCACCAATCCCACCTCGGTGCTGCATCCGGCGGGCGCGCTGGCCGCCCTGGCGCGGCCCGGGCGCACGCTGGTGGTGGACGAGGCGTTCATGGACGCGGTGCCCGGGGAACGGGAGTCGCTGGCCGGGCGGGTGGGCGGGCTGCCGGGGCTGGTGGTGCTGCGCAGCCTCACCAAGACCTGGGGGCTGGCGGGGCTGCGGATCGGCTATGTGCTGGCCGGCGAGGAGACCGTGGCGGAGCTGGCGCGGGCGCAGCCGCTGTGGCCGGTCTCGACGCCGGCGCTGGCCGCCGCCGAGGCGTGCTGTGCACCGGCGGCGCTGGCGGAGGCGGCCGCGGCGGCCGAGGAGATCGCCGCGGACCGGGCCCATCTGCTGGCCCGGCTGGCGGAGTTCCCCTCGGTGGCGGTGGCCGGACCGGCGGCCGGACCGTTCGTCCTGGTGCGGCTGCCCGGCGCGGCGGCGGTCCGGGCCGCGCTGCGGGCCCGCGGTTTCGCCGTGCGCCGCGGCGACACCTTCCCGGGCCTGGGTCCGGACTGGCTCCGGCTGGCCGTACGGGACCGCGCGACCACCGACCGCTTCGCGGCCGCGCTGGCGGACGTGCTCGGCGGGCCCTGACGGAGCGCGCCCGCGGCCCTTTTGGGGCAGCACCCTCGCCGGGGCGGTGCGCCGGGCCCACGTCCCGGCGGGCCCCGGCGAGGGGTGGGTGCGCCGCGCGGGCCCACGCGGCGCACCCCCGTCCCCGCACCGGCGCCCCCACGGCACCGGCACGGGGCGGGGTCCGTCAACCGCGCCCGGTGGCCGCGGCGTTCCTGCGGTGGCGGGCGTAGCCGAGGGCGCCGGCGCCGCCGGCGACCAGCAGGGCCGCGCCGCCGACGAGGTACGGGGTGGCGGCGCTGCCGCCGGTCTCGGCGAGGTCCTGCCCGGCGGCGGGGCGGGCCCCGCCGGAGTTCGCGTGGGTGCCGCTGCCGGGCGCGTGGGGGCCGCCGGAGGGCGGCGGGCTGCTGGGCTCGTCCGGAGTGCCGTGCGGGGTGGTGCAGGTGGCCCGGGCGAGGGTGACGTCGCCGTGCACCTCCGCGACGTTGAGCTTCAACGGGTTGACCGAGACGCGGAGTTGAAGAGCGGTGGCGGCGGCGCTCGCCGAGGTGGTGCTCTTCTGGGAGAGGTCGAGCCGGACGTCGCCGACGCCGGGCACCTTGACCTCCGTGGTGCCGCCCGCGCGGAGCGCGACCCGCTTGCCCAGCACCACGATGTCGCCGAGGATCTGGGACTCGGCCTGCGGTCGCCGGCCGGCCGCACAGACGGCGCGGGCGGTGACCTGCTGCACCTCGGCCAGCGGCAGCGCCGGGAGGCCGGGGAGCTGGACCTTCGCCCGGACGAGGTTGGCGTAGCCCTCGGCGGTCCGCCCGTCGGCGGTGGCGCGGGCGGTGGCGACGTCGGCGCGCAGCAGGCTGACCGGCCGGTCGCCGTCGATGCCGTCCAGGCGGACGGTGAGCGCGGTCTTCTCGGCCGAGGCCGGGGCGTGGACGTCGTCGAGGACGGCCCGGACGGGGATGTTCAGGGTCTTGTCGAGCAGGCCGACGTCCAGGGCGGTGCGCAGCACCACCGCCCCCGAAGTGCCGTGGCCGCGGGCGTCGTTGCCGGTGGCGTACGCGGCCGGCGCGGCGGCGAGGGCGACGGCGGGACCGGCGGTCAGCGCGGCGGCGGCCAGGGCGGCGCCGATCCGCCGGGTGGTGCGGGTGACGCCGGCGCCTCTGGTGGAACTGGTGGACACGTGTGTGGAACCCCCACATGAGAGATGGAGCCGCCGGCCGCGCCAATGGGGGACATCACGCGGGCCGACGGCCTCGACTCGCACATCGTGTACGCACGGAGGGTGAACGGGCAGCCACGCTGGGCCAGTTCACCCCAAAGGGTGGTTTTCGCGCCCTTATTCGATTCCTTCCGACTCCTCCGTCCCGGCGGCCCTCCTGCGCCCCAGCCGCACCGGTCCGCGTGGGCGGGCGCGCCGGTGACGGGAGGCGGGCACCGCGGACGGCGAAGCCGGACCCGCACCCGCCGGTCCGGCCGCGAGCGGGCGCTCAGCCCACGACGCGGCCGCGCAGCACCACCAGGCTCGGCGCCGCCAGCACCCGGACGTCGGCCCGCGGGTCGGCCTCGTAGACGACCAGGTCGGCCGGGGCGCCCTCGGTGAGGCCGGGGCGGCCCAGCCACTCCCGGGCACCCCAGGTGGTCGCGGAGAGGGCGGCCTCCACGGGCAGCCCGGCCTTCATCAGCTCGGCGACCTCGTCGGCGACCAGGCCGTGCGGCAGCGAGCCGCCGGCGTCGGTGCCGGCGTAGATCGGCACGCCGGCGTCGTAGGCCGCCCGCACGGTGTCGTAGCGGCGCTCGTGCAGCCGGCGCATGTGGTCCGCCCAGCGCGGGAACTTCTCCTCGCCGCCGGCTGCGAGCTGCGGGAAGGTGGCGATGTTGACCAGGGTCGGGACGATCGCGACCTGGCGCTCGGCGAAGAGCGGGATGGTGTCCTCGGTCAGCCCGGTGGCGTGCTCGATGCAGTCGATGCCGGCCTCGACCAGCGGGGCGAGCGTCTCCTCGGCGAAGCAGTGGGCGGTGACCCGGGCGCCGAGCCGGTGCGCCTCGGCGATGGCGGCGGCGACCTCGCCGGGCGGCCAGCAGGCGGCCAGATCGCCCACCGAGCGGTCGATCCAGTCGCCGACGAGCTTGACCCAGCCGTCGCCGCGCCGGGCCTCCTGAGCGACGTAGGCGACCAGGTCGGCCGGCTCGATCTCGTGCGCGTAGTTGCGGATGTAGCGCCTGGTGCGGGCGATGTGGCGGCCGGCGCGGATGATCCGCGGCAGGTCGGGGCGGTCGTCGACCCAGCGGGTGTCCGAGGGCGAGCCGGCGTCCCGGACCAGCAGCGTGCCGGCGTCACGGTCGGTGAGGGCCTGCTTCTCGCTGGTGGCGGCGTCCACCGGGCCGTGCGCGTCCAGCCCGACGTGGCAGTGGGCGTCGACCAGGCCCGGCAGCACCCAGCCGGCCACCGTCCTGGCATCGCGTGCCAGGGCCGGCCGCTCGTAGGTCACCCGGCCGTCGATGACCCACAGCTCGTCGCGGACGTCGTCCGGCCCGACGAGGACCCTCCCCTTGAGGTGCAGCACCGCACCTTCGCTCATGGACGTCATGCACGCACTGTATGCGGGGGCCGGAGCCGGCGGCCATGGTGTCCGGAGGGCCGTATCGACGTTCCGGCGGGCGCATATTCGGAAAACGCGTCGCGCGCCGCCCGCGCATCGCCCCGCGGGACTTCCGCAATGCGATCGAGGGCGCCATCGGGAACTTCCCACGCCCCTTTGCAGAAGCGGCTCCGGGCCTCTCCGAGCGTCTCCTCGGGCGAATTTCCAATTCCCCGACAGAACAGCTTCCCGTATTCTTATGCCCGGTTTCCCTGGCCTCAAACGCCAAGATTTCGCTAGCGCCAAGTCTCATAATTCAGGCACTTCACGAGAGCGTTACCGATCTGTGACCGACTACACACCGTGTCCGTTTCGCCCCGAACTACCGGGTCAAATCATGACACTTTGCAACCGATTCGCGCGCCCGTGCGCCCCCGCGTGATAACACAAGACCGCTCCTCACGTAACCCCTGCCCGCGATGCAATTTGCTTTTCACCTCGGTAAATTTAATTTCCATGACCGCCGCACAAGCAGACCATGCCGGTGCCCGAAGCGAAATCAGAGAAATTCCGGAGGGCTTCAAGCTCGACACCCCCCGGCGAGACGACGGGGCAGCGATCTGGCGCATCGCCCGCGACTCGAAGGCGCTGGACCTGAACTCCTCCTACAGCTACCTCCTGTGGTGCCGCGACTTCGCCGCCACCTCCGCCGTCGCCCGCGACGCGACCGGCGAGCCGGCCGCGTTCGTCACCGGCTACCTGCGCCCGGACCGCCCGGACACCCTCGTCGTCTGGCAGGTCGCCGTCGACGCGGCGCACCGCGGACGGGGCCTGGCCGCCGCCCTGCTGGACGGGCTGACCACCCGCGCCATCGACGAGCTGGGCATATCCCGCGTGGAGACCACGATCACACCGGGCAACGCCGCCTCCAACCGGCTGTTCGCGTCCTTCGCCGAGCGGCACTCGGTGCCGATCGAGCGCGAGGTCCTCTTCGACGCGGCGCTCTTCCCCGAGCAGGGCCACGAGCCGGAGGTCCTGCATCTCATCGGCCCGTTCGAGACGCCGCCCGGCAGCGGCCGCTGACCCGGGCCGCGCGCACGGCGCCGCCCCCAGACTTCTCCCTCCCGCACTCGCCTCCCAGGAGCATGCTGTGACCATCACCCAGCCCGATCTGAGCGTCTTCGAAACCGTCGAGTCGGAGGTGCGCAGCTACTGCCGTGGCTGGCCCACCGTCTTCGACCGCGCGCACGGCAGCCACATCACCGACGAGGACGGCCACACCTACCTGGACTTCTTCGCCGGCGCCGGCTCGCTCAACTACGGGCACAACAACCCGGTCCTCAAACGCGCCCTGATCGACTACATCGAGCGGGACGGCATCACCCACGGCCTGGACATGTCCACCACGGCCAAGCGGGCCTTCCTGGAGTCGCTCCAGAACATCATCCTGCGGCCGCGCGACCTGCCCTACAAGGTCATGTTCCCGGGGCCGACGGGCGCCAACTCCGTCGAGGCCGCGCTGAAGCTGGCCCGCAAGGTCAAGGGCCGCGAGTCGATCGTGTCCTTCACCAACGCCTTCCACGGCATGTCGCTGGGCGCGCTCGCGGTCACCGGCAACTCCATGAAGCGGGCCGGCGCCGGCATCCCGCTGGTGCACGGCACCCCGATGCCGTTCGACAACTACCTCGACGGCCAGACCCCGGACTTCCTGTGGTTCGAGCGGCTGCTGGAGGACCAGGGCTCCGGTCTGAACAAGCCCGCGGCCGTGATCGTGGAGACCGTGCAGGGCGAGGGCGGCATCAACGTCGCCCGCCCCGAGTGGCTGCGCGCCCTGGCCGCGCTGTGCGAGCGCCAGGACATGCTGCTGATCGTCGACGACATCCAGATGGGCTGCGGCCGCACCGGCGCCTTCTTCTCCTTCGAGGAGGCGGGCATCGTGCCGGACATCGTCACCGTCTCCAAGTCCATCAGCGGCTACGGCCTGCCGCTGGCGCTGACCCTGTTCAAGCCGGAGCTGGACATCTGGGAGCCCGGCGAGCACAACGGCACCTTCCGCGGCAACAACCCCGCCTTCGTCACCGCGGCCGCCGCCCTGGACACGTACTGGGCCGACGGCCAGATGGAGAAGCAGACGCTGGCCCGCGGCGAGATCGTCGAGGCGCACCTGAAGGCCATCGTCGAGGAGCACCCGGGCGCCTTCGCCGAGTACCGCGGCCGCGGTCTGGTGTGGGGCCTGGAGTGCACCGACAAGCCGCTCGCCGGAAAGATCGCCAAGCGCGCCTTCGAGCTGGGTCTGCTGATCGAGACCTCCGGCCCGCAGGGCGAGGTCGTCAAGCTGCTGCCCGCGCTGACGACCACCCCCGAGGAGCTGGACGAGGGGCTGCGTACGCTCGCCCGCGCGGTCCGCGACTGCGCCTGACCGCCGCCCCCGACACCCGCACCGTTCCACAGAAAGGCATCAACGCAACATGATCGTCCGCTCGTTCAAGGACATCGAAGGCACCGACCGCCACGTCAAGGCGAAGTCCGGCACCTGGGAGAGCAAGCGCATCGTGCTCGCCAAGGAGCGGGTCGGCTTCTCGCTCCACGAGACGGTCCTCTACGCCGGCACCGAGACCTCCATGTGGTACGCCAACCACATCGAGGCCGTGGTCTGCACCGAGGGCGTGGCCGAGCTGACCAACGACGAGACCGGCGAGAAGCACCTCATCACGCCCGGCGTGATGTACCTGCTCGACGGGCACGAGAAGCACACCATGCGGATCAAGGAGGACTTCCGCTGCCTGTGCGTCTTCAACCCGCCGGTCACCGGCCGCGAGGACCACGACGAGAACGGCGTCTACCCGCTGCTCACCGAGCCCGAGGCGGACTGATCGCGGAGCCGGCACCGCCGCGCGTCCCCGCGACACCGCGAGATTCCGTACGAGAGGAGAGGAAGGCAACACCATGACCACCGCACCCGAGCGCACCGCCGACCTGTACCCGACCCGTGGGACCTCCGAGGTCATCACCCCGCGGCAGGACCCGGTGGTGTGGTCGCAGCCCGGAGCGCAGGGCCCGTTCGGCGCGTCCGAGCTGGGCGACTTCGAGCGCGACGGCTTCCTCGCCATGCCGGAACTGCTCACCGCGGACGAGGTCGCGGTGTACCGCGCCGAGCTGGACCGGCTGGTGACCGATCCGGCGATGCGCGCCGACCCGCGCTCGATCGTGGAGCCGACGACACAGGACGTCCGCTCGGTCTTCGAGATCCACCGGATCAGCGAGGTGTTCGCGAGGCTGGTCGCCGACCCGCGGGTGGTCGGCCGGGCCCGGCAGATCCTCGGCTCGGACGTCTACGTCCACCAGTCGCGGATCAACGTCAAGCCCGGGTTCGGGGCCTCCGGGTTCTACTGGCACTCGGACTTCGAGACCTGGCACGCCGAGGACGGACTGCCGAACATGCGCACGGTGTCGGTGTCGATCGCGCTGACCGAGAACTACGACACCAACGGCGGCCTGATGATCATGCCCGGGTCGCACCGGTACTTCGTCGGGTGCGAGGGCGCCACCCCGAAGGACAACTACAAGAAGTCGCTACAGATGCAGGACGCGGGCACGCCCTCGGACGAGGTGCTGACCAGCATGGCGGACCGGCACGGCATCCGCCTGTTCACCGGCCGGGCCGGCTCGGCGACCTGGTTCGACTGCAACGCCATGCACGGCTCGGGCGACAACATCACGCCCTACCCGCGCAGCAATGTCTTCATCGTCTTCAACAGCATGGAGAACACCGCGGTGGAGCCGTTCGCGGCCCCGGTCCCGCGCCCGGAGTACATCGGGGCGCGCGCTCCGTTCACTCCGGTCAAATAGGGGTACGCCGGGTGCCTCGGGCACCCGCAGGCGGGGCGGTCACGCCCCGCACACGGCCGCCGCGCCGCACCACGGGGGTGCGGCGCGGCGGCCGTCGTCGTCACCGGCGGCCTCCCGGAAAGGGCTGACGTGCCGTCAACTCACCTCAGTCCAGGGCCGGGTAGTCCAGGTAGCCGGTGTCGTCGCCACCGTAGAAGCTGCTCCGGTCCGGGGTGTTGAACGGGCCGCCGGCGGCCAGGCGGCGCGGCAGGTCGGGGTTGGCGAGGAACAGCGCGCCGTACGCCAGCAGATCGGCCTCGCCGCGCTCGACGAGCGGAAGCTCCTCGGGGCCGGTGGGCCGGCCGTCGGTGGCCGGGTTGAGCAGGAACGTGCCGCCGAACCGCTTCCGCAGCCGGTCCAGCAGCTCCGGGTCGTGCACGTCGCAGGTGTGCAGATAGGCCAGGCCCAACGGGGCGACGGCCTCGACCAGCGCGGTGTAGGTGGCCTCGGGCGCGGGCTCGGCGATGTCGTTGAACGGGTTGCCGGGCGAGATCCGCAGACCGGTGCGGTGCGCGCCGACCGCGCCGGCGACCGCCTCGACCACCGCGATCGCGAAGCGGGCGCGGGCCTCGTCGGAGCCGCCCCACTCGTCGGTGCGCAGGTTGGCGTTGGGGGCCAGGAACTGGTGGACGAGGTAGCCGTTGGCGCCGTGGATCTCCACGCCGTCGAAGCCGGCGTCGAGGGCGTTGCGGGCCGCGGCGGCGAAGCCGTCGACGGTCGCGCGGATCTCCTCGCCGGTCAGCTCGCGCGGGGTGACGAAGTCCGTCGGGCCGTCCTGGGTGAAGCCCCGGCCGGCCGCCCGGACCGCGGACGGGCCGACCGGCACCAGCCCGTCGGGCAGCAGCACCGGGTGGCCGATCCGGCCGCCGTGCCACAGCTGGGCGAAGATCCGGCCGCCGGCCGTGTGCACGGAGTCGGTGACCCGGCGCCAGCCGGCGACCTGGTCCGCGGTGTGCAGGCCCGGGGTGAGCGGGTAGCCGCGGCCGACCACCTCGGTCTGGGTGGCCTCGGTGATGATCAGGCCGGCCGAGGCCCGCTGGGTGTAGTACTCGACCATGGACGGGGTGGGGACGCCCTCGGCGGTGGCGCGGTTGCGGGTCATCGGCGCCATGACGATGCGGTTGGCGAGCGGGATGCCGGCGAGTTCTATGGGATCGAACGCGGTGGTCACTGACGGCCTCTCAGCTGGATGTCACGGGACGTCAACTCGGGTGCCGAGCCGGACGCTTGGCCATTACATCAGCCGCCGTCCCGGGGCCCGCATTCCCGCCTCCCGCCTCCCGCCTCCCGTACGGTCTGCGGAAACGGGCCCCGCCCGCCCCGTCACGGAACCAGCAGGGACAGCGCCCGGTCCACGTCCGCGGCCGAGTTGTAGAGGTGGAACGCCGCCCGCAGCAGCCCGCCGCGGACCGAGACCCGCACCCCGGCCCGGGCCAGCCGCGGTTCGGCGTCGACCAGCCCCGGGGTGGAGACGATCGCGGAGCCGGGCGCGGGCCGCGGGGCGAACCCGGCGGCCGTGAGGCCCGCCCGGTAGCGGTCGGCCAGCGCGGTGTTGTGGGCGTGGACGGTATCCACGCCCAGCTCCGCGAGCAGTCCGAGGGAGTGCTCGGCGGCCACGTAGGAGTAGTGGGCGTACGGCTCGTCGTAGCGGCGGGCGGTGGCCGCCGGCCGGTCCACCACGCCGTAGTTGGACTCCCCAGGGTCCTCCCCGGCGATCCAGCCCGCGTGCGCCGGCACCGGCCACCCCGGGCCGCCCGGCTCGCCCCGCTCCCCGCCGAAGACCATGAACGTCGTCCCGCGCGGGCACAGCAGCCACTTGAACGCCCCGCACACCACGTAGTCGAAGTCGGCGGCCGGCAGCGGCAGCCAGCCCGCCGCCTGTGTGGCGTCGACGTACGTCAGCGCCCCGTGCGCGCGGGCGGCGTCCCGGACGGCGGCCAGATCGGTGAGCCTGCCGTCCAGCGCGTGCACCGCGCTCACCGCGACCAGCGCCGTCCGCGGCCGGACGGCGTCGGCGAGCACCTCCCGCGGGACCGCCCGCACCGTGCAGTCGGCGCGCGCCGCCAGCGGATTCACCAGGGAGCTGAAGTCGCCCTCGGCGACCAGTACTTCGCTGCCGGGCGGCAGTGCGCCGGCGACGAACGCCGACTGCACCGCGACCGAACTGCCCAGCGCCACCCGCTCCTCGGGCACCCCCATCAGCCGCGCGAACGCCCCGCGCGCCCGGGCCGCCGCCTCGAAGTAGTCGCGGCCCATCGTGCCGTACGAGGCCGACTCCGCCAGGGCGGCGGTCACCGCGGCGGCGCTCCGGGCGGGCAGCAGCCCGCTGGACGCCGAGTTCAGATAGACCGTCTCGGGCGCGAACTCGTCCCCGCCCAGTGCCGTGTGTCGCTGCATGGCCCCACTCTGCTCGGTCACCGCCCCGGCGTCCACGGGGCCGCGGGACGCCGGGGCGGGCCGCGGCTTTAGATCGCGCAGCCGCCGTCGCCGCAGGTGTCCGCGTCGGCGGCGGCCAGGACCTGAACGCCGGAGTCGGCCTGCGCCCGCTCCAGTGCCTGGCGGAAGACGTCGGCGGGCTGGGCGCCGGAGATGCCGTAGCGGCGGTCGATGACGAAGAAGGGGACGCCGGTGGCGCCCAGCTCGGCGGCGGCGCGCTCGTCGGCGCGGACCTCCTCGGCGTACGCGGTCGGGTCGGCGAGGACCCGTGCGGCCTCCTCCTCGGGCACCCCGGCCGCGACCGCGATGCCGGTGAGCACCGCGGCGTCGCCGAGCGGCCGGGCCTCGGCGAAGTTGGCGTGGTAGAGGGCGGTGAGCAGCGCGTCCTGGACGCCGTGCGCCTTGGCCAGGTGGAGCAGCCGGTGCAGGTCGAAGGTGTTGCCGTGGACGCGGTCGGAGCGGTAGTCCAGCCCCTCGCCGGCGGCCGCCTCGGCGACCCGGGCCTCCATCGCCTCGGCCTGCTCCCGGCTGACGCCGTACTTCGCCGCGAGCATGTCCAGGATCGGGACGTCGGTGGCCGGCGGGGCGGCCGGGTCCAGCTCGAAGGACCGGTGGACGACCTCGACGTCCGCCCGCCCGGCGAAGGCCGCCAGGCCGGCCTCGAAGCGGGCCTTGCCGATGTAGCACCAGGGGCAGGCGATGTCCGACCAGATTTCGACGTGCATGGGGGTGGCTCTCCTCGGGGGGACCGGCCGGGGCCGGCCGGTGGTACGGAGGGGTGCAACGACGCGGGGTCGCGGGTTATTCCGGGGCCCCTCCCGCGGGCCACGCGCGGGCGGCGGGTCGGCGGACGGTCGGGCGCCAGGCGGTACCTTCCCGCTATGGGCAAGCCATCGCCGCAGGAGAACGCCGGGTTCTGGGAGACGACCGGGGCCGCCAAGACGTTCACCCATCCGCTCGACCCGGATCTGCTGACGGAGTTCGTGCCGCGGACCGCGCGGGTGCTGGACTACGGCTGCGGGTACGGGCGGCTCACCGCGGAGCTGGTGGCGGCGGGGTACCGCTCGGTGCGCGGGGTGGACCGGTCCGCGGCGCTGATCGCGCGGGGGCGGCGGGAGCACCCGGAGCTGGCGCTGATGCACTGGACCGGGCTGCCGCTGCCGTTCGTGGACCGGATCTTCGACGCGGCCCTGCTGTTCGCGGTGCTGACCTGCGTGCCGGACGACGCGGACCAGCGGGCGATCGTCGGGGAGCTGGGGCGGCTGGTACGGCCGGGCGGGGTGCTGTACGTGAGCGATGTGCCGCTGCAGACCGATCCGTTCAACCTCGAGCGGTACCGGCGGTTCGAGGCGCGGTACGGGACGTACGGGGTGTTCGGGACGGAGGACGGCGGGGTGTTCCGGCACCATGCGCCGGAGTGGCTGCGGGGACTGCTGGGGGCGGCGGGCTTCACGGTGCTGCGGGAGCGGCGCACGGTGGTGCCGACGCTGGACGGCCGCACCGCCGAGCGGCTCCAGCTCATGACGCGGCGGGAGCCGGCGGCTGCTCCGGGGGAGCCAGCGGCAGGGTGAGCGCGAGGTGGGTGGCGTCGGGGGCGGGGCGGCGGTCGGGGTCGGGGCGCCAGCCGAGGCGGTCGTAGAAGGCGCGGGCCCGGCGGTTGTGCCAGAGCACGTCGAGGACGGCCCGGGAGAAGCCTGCGGCGCGCCAGGCGTGCAGGCAGGCGGCGTGCAGCGCGCGGCCCACGCCGGTGCCCCAGTGGGCGGGGTCGACGTGCAGCTGGTGGAGCTCGACGGTGCGCGCGGGACCGGTGTCCGGGGCGTGCTCCCGCAGCGTCGAGGTGTGGGGGAGGTAGGAGGCGACGCCGAGGACGGTGCCGTGCCGGACGGCGCAGAGGGTGGGGGCCCGGTCGCGGTGCAGCAGCCGGGCCCAGGCGTCCCGCCGGCGGGCGTACTCGGCGGGCGCGTCGAACGGCGCGTCCGGCACCCGGCCACGGAGGTAGGCGGCCCGGGCGGCGGTGTGCAGGGCGGCGATCCGCTCCAGGTCGCCGGGGGCCACGGGGCGGACCTGCGGGGCGGGGCTCACCGGCCGGTCCCGTGCGCGGCGCGGACCGCGGCGTCCACCGCGTCCGCTGCGGTCTCCACCGCAACCCGCTCCCGGCGCTTCCCGGTTCGGGGGTCCACGCTCCACACTGGTACTGCTTCCGCCGCCGTCATGTGCGTTCCTCCCGGGTGAGGTCGTTGCCGCGCAAACCCTTGCCGCACACGGGACGACGTTCTATATGCTGAACGATGTCCCAGATCGTGAACTCCCTGGGACTCTATGGCTGTTCGAACAGAAGGGTCAAGGGCGATGGCGGCTGCCGAGACCGGTGGGGCACAGGTCAAGTCCGCGGTGCGGACGGTGGAGTTGCTGGAGTACTTCGCGGGCCGCCCCGGCATGCACAACCTCGCCTCCGTCCAGGAAGCCGTCGGCTATCCCAAGTCCAGCCTCTACATGCTGCTGCGCACCCTGGTCGACCTCGGCTGGGTGGAGACCGACGCCACCGGCACCCGCTACGGCATCGGCGTCCGCGCCCTGCTCGTCGGCACCTCGTACATCGACGGCGACGAGGTGGTGGCG